>JBARZG010000112.1:0-54239 GCA_049649785.1 Ornithinimicrobium sp.
GGCCAGGAGGCGCTCCAGGCGGATTCCGCGGTGGCGGCGGTGGCGGAGGTCGCGGTGGCGGTCCTCGCGGTCGCGGTGGCACACAAGGTGCCTTCGGTCGCGGTGGCGGGAAGGTCCGGGGCCGAAAGTCCAAGCGGGCCAAGCGCGCCGAGTTCGAGCAGATGCAAGCTCCGGCAATCGGCGGCGTCAATGTCCCGCGCGGCAACGGTGCGACTGTCACGGTGCGACGCGGTGCCTCGTTGACCGACTTCGCCGACAAGATCAACGTCGACCCGACGTCGCTGGTGGCCGTGCTCTTCCACCTGGGTGAGATGGCCACCGCAACAGCTTCGCTGGATGAGGACACCTTCGGCATCCTCGGCAACGAGTTGGGTTATGACATCCGGCTCGTCTCGCCAGAGGAGGAGGAGCGCGAGCTCTTCTCGGCATACAACATCGACCTTGCAGCAGAGGCCGAGGCGGAGACGGACGCGGACCTGCAAGCCCGTCCCCCAGTGGTGACCGTAATGGGCCACGTCGACCACGGAAAGACGCGATTGCTGGACGCCATCCGTCAGGCTGATGTGGCCGAGGACGAGGCCGGTGGCATCACCCAGCACATCGGTGCCTATCAGGTCCATGCCGAGCACGAGGGCATCGAACGGGCCGTGACCTTCATCGACACGCCGGGTCACGAAGCCTTCACAGCGATGCGTGCTCGCGGCGCCAAGGTCACCGACATCGCGATCCTCGTGGTGGCCGCCGACGACGGCGTGATGCCGCAGACGATTGAGGCGTTGAACCATGCCCAAGCGGCGGATGTGCCGATCGTGGTTGCCGTCAACAAGATCGACGTCGAGGGCGCAAACCCGGCCAAGGTCCGTCAGCAGCTCACCGAGTACAACTTGATCGCCGAGGAGTACGGCGGCGAAACGTTGTTCGTCGATGTTTCGGCCAAAGCCGGGCAGAACATCACGGAGCTGCTGGAAGCCGTGCTGTTGACAGCCGACGCTTCCTTGGATCTGCGCGCAAACCCCGACAAGGACGCGCGCGGTGTCGCGATCGAGGCCAACCTGGACCGTGGACGCGGCCCAGTGGCGACCGTCCTGGTGCAACAGGGCACGTTGCGGGTAGGCGATGCGATCGTCACCGGCGCCGCCCACGGGCGAGTACGAGCGATGCTCGATGAGCACGGGAGCAACCTCGCCGAAGCGCCGCCGTCGCGGCCTGTGCAGGTGCTGGGTCTGGCAACGGTCGCGAGGGCCGGTGACACCTTCTTGGTGGCGCCGGATGACCGCACGGCACGGCAGATCGCGCAGAAGCGTGAAGCTGCCGACCGTCAGGCCTCGTTGGCCAAGGCACGCAAGCGGATCAGCTTGGAGGACCTCAACGAAGCGCTCGCGGCCGGCAAGGTCGAGACGCTGAACTTGATCCTCAAGGGCGATGTCTCCGGTTCAGTCGAGGCGTTGGAAGACGCGTTGCTGCAGATCGATGTCGGCGAGGAAGTCGACTTGCGCATCATCGACCGTGGTGTCGGCGCGATCACGTTGAACAACATTAACCTGGCGATGGCCTCCGAGGCGATCATCCTGGGCTTCAATGTGCGAGCCGAGGGTCAGAACGCCGAGGTGGCCGACCGCGAAGGGGTGGAAATCCGCTACTACTCGGTGATCTATCAGGCGATCGAAGACATCGAGAATGCGCTCAAGGGCATGCTCAAGCCGGAGTATGTCGAGGAGACCACCGGAACGGCCGAGGTCCGAGAGGTCTTCCGGTCCAGCAAGTTCGGCAACGTGGCCGGGTCGATCGTTCGCAGCGGCGAGTTGCGCCGCGGCGCGAAGGCGCGGATCACCCGCGACGGCGTGGTCATCACCGAAGCCTTGGAGATCGCCGGGTTGCGACGCTTCAAGGACGATGTCACCGAGGTCAGAGACGGCTTCGAGTGTGGTGTCAATTTGGGCTCCTTCAACGACATCCGGGTGGAGGACGTGATCACGACCTACCAGATGCGAGAAATCCCACGCACCTGAATGATCGCGGATAGGGCGGGTCAGATGATCCGCCCTATCCGCGAGCGGCCGCTGGTTGACCACCGGCGATCACGCGGTAGGCGCAAGACCAGCACCGGGCATCCGAGCTGATGACCGGACAAGGCGAGGAGCAGAAATGGCTGATACAGGACGAGCACGTAAGGTCGCCGAGCGGACGAAAGTTCTGGTCGCCGGAGCACTCGACACCCTCGTCAAGGACCCCCGCCTCGGTTTCGTCACCATCACCGACGTTCGGGTCACCGGCGATGTCCAGCACGCGACGGTGTTTTACACCGTCCTGGGCGGTGAGCCCGAACGTGAGGCGGCAAGCGAGGTGCTCGCCGCATACCGCGGGCGGATCCGGTCACACGTCGGCAAGGGGCTGGGAATTCGGCTCACCCCCACCGTCGAGTTCGTCTTGGACGCTCTCCCAGAAGATGCGGCACATCTGGATGATGTGCTGCGGGAGGTTCACCGGCGCGACGCGGAGTTGGCGGCTGGCCGGCAGGCCGCCGCATATGCGGGTGAGGCTGACCCCTACCGCAAGCCCCGTCGGCCCGAGGACGACGAGAGCGAGCAGTGAAGCGTGAGAGCCCGTGAGTCCTGACGGGCTCCTGCTGGTCGATAAGAGCGAGGGATGGACGAGTCACGACGTGGTGGCGAAGGCTCGCCGTCTCTGCGCGACACGTCGGGTCGGTCACGCCGGCACGCTGGACCCGATGGCCACCGGTCTGCTCGTCCTCGGTGTTGGTAAGGCGACGCGGCTGTTGACGTTCTTGGTCGGGCTGGACAAGGGCTATGCGGCGACGATCCGGCTCGGCCAGTCGAGGACAACCGACGATGCCCAGGGACAGGTGGCGAGCGCCACCGACGCGACGGCGCTGACGTTGGACGACATCGTAGGAGCCGTCAGCGGCCTCACCGGTTCGATCGAGCAGGTTCCGAGTTCGGTGAGCGCGATCAAGGTCGACGGCCAACGCGCCTACGCCCGGGTTCGCGCTGGCGAGGACGTGACCTTGGCTGCCCGCGCGGTGCGGGTGGACCGTTTCGATGTCGGTCACGTGCGCGGGGCGGGCCCGAGTGCCGCCACCTGCCTAGACGTGGATGTGACGGTGGAGGTCTCGTCTGGCACCTACGTTCGGGCATTGGCCCGGGACCTGGGTCAGGCTCTGGGCGTCGGCGGGCATCTTGTCGCGCTACGCCGCGAGCGGGTGGGGTCGCTTACCGTTGATCGGGCGCATTCTGTGGCGCAGATCGAGGCGAGTACTGAATCACTGGTCGTCGACATGGCGACGGTGGCCGGCCACCTTTTCCGCACCCGCGTCCTCGACGCGGCCCAGGAACAAGCGCTCCGGCATGGGCAACGCATCGTGGCCGACATGCCGGGGGCAAGCGATGTCGTGGCGGCGATCGGCCCGGGGGGTGACCTGGTGGGCGTTCTGGACGAAAGCGAGGGGCAGGCCCGTAGTCGGGTCGTCTTCCGCACCGATTAGAGTTGCGGCCGTGGAGCGCTGGACGAGTGTGGAGCAGGCTCTGCGCGATCCCATCCCGAGTGTGGTGACGCTGGGCAACTTCGACGGAGTTCACCGGGGCCATCAGGCCGTGTTGGGGACGGTGGCCCGGCGCGGGGTCGAGGCGGGGCTGCGCAGCGTTGCGCTGACCTTCGATCCGCATCCGGTGGCGGTGCTGCATCCCGAACGGGCCCCGAAGCAGATCATCTCTGCGGACTACCGTCTGGACCTGATGGCACACAGCGGTCTCGATGCGACACTGTTGCTGACTTTCACCCGCGAATTCGCCCAGCTGACGCCCGAAGAGTTTGTCCGCGAGGTGTTGGTCGAGGGGTTGCAGGCGGCTCTGCTCATCGTGGGCTCGGACACCCGGTTCGGCGTTCGTAACAGCGGCGATGTCGACACGCTCCGGACCTTGGGGGATCGGTATGGGTTCGAGGTCGCCACGCACGACATCGCCGGCGGCCAAGATGAAGGAGCACGGCTCTGGTCATCCAGTGTCGTACGCGGTGCCTTGCGGCAGGGAGATGTCGCAGCGGCCGCCGAGGTACTGGGCCGGTTGCACCGCGTCGGCGGTGTGGTGGTTCATGGCCACCACCGCGGTCGCGAGATGGGCTACCCGACGGCCAACCTCAGCGCCGACTGTGCGGGCATGGTTCCGGCAGACGGGGTGTATGCCGGCTGGCTGGAGCGAGTCGAGCTACCGGCAGACCATGAGGATCGCCGGTTGCCGGCGGCAATCTCGGTCGGCACCAACCCCACCTTCACCGACGTGGCTGTGCGCACCGTCGAGGCATACGTTCTGGATCGGCTCGACCTTGACCTGTACGAGGAGCAGGTGGGCATCGATTTCGTGGCGCGGCTGCGCGGCAACATCAAATTCGACTCGATCGATGAGTTGCAAGACCAGATGGCTAAAGACGTGGCCGTGTGTCGCTCCGTCCTGGTTGGCTAACGACATGGAGACACCCGCGGGTCGCTATCTGCGCACCGATTGGGGGTTGTATGTCGCAGCCGCTGGGCTTTCGTTGATCGGCGCCCTGCTCGTATGGTCGGCAACTCACCAACACGTCGGAGCCTCCCTCACCGTTCGCCACCTGATCAACACGGCCATTGGCGCAGGAGCGGCGGTGCTCCTGGTTCGCGTCGATGTTCGGTGGATTAGGGCAGCGGCACCGTGGATCTATCTGGCCGGGATTGCCGGGTTGATCCTGGTGCTCTCACCCGTTGGCCAGGTCGTCAATGGTTCCCGGTCGTGGCTCTTCCTGCCCGGTGGCTTTTCGGCCCAGCCTGCAGAGCTGGCCAAAATCGGGCTGATCATCGGGCTGGCGATGGTGCTGGCCCATGGCCGGGATCCAACGACCAGGCCTTTGTCCCGGGACGTCCTCACGGCGTGGGCGCTGGGCGGTCTGCCGGCGGTGCTGATCTTGGCCCAACCCGACCTCGGGACCGCGTTAGTGCTCGGCGCGATGACCATTGGCGTGGTGGCCGTCTCTGGAGCGCGATGGTGGTGGAGCCTCGCCGCGGTAGCGGCCGTGGCAGCCAGTGTGGTGGCGGCGCTGAGACTGCCCATCCTCGACCCTTATCAAGTGGACCGGCTGTTGGCCTTCATCGACCCGTCGCTGGACCCCACGGGCATCGGCTACCAAAGCGCTCAGGTGCGTCTGGCCATCGGCTCCGGAGGTCTGAGCGGGGCCGGCATCGGTGAGGGTCAGCAGACGCAGGGCGGTTTCGTACCTTTTCAGGAGACCGACTTCATCTTCTCGGTGGCGGGCGAGGAGTGGGGGCTAGTCGGCGCAGCGGGTGTTATCGCCTTGTTGGGGTTCTTGATCATCCGCTCGCTATGGGTGGCCTTGGTGACCGACGACCCGTTCGGGCGAATCGTCGCCGTTGGCGTCGCGTGTTGGTTCGGATTCCAGACGTTCCAGAACATCGGGATGAATCTGGGACTGATGCCGGTCACCGGCTTGCCGCTTCCGTTCTTGTCCTACGGCGGATCGTCAATGCTGGCGTGCTGGCTCGCCGTGGGCCTGCTGGCCAGCGCCCAACACGCGCCGCGACGCACCCGGTAGGGCCAACGCGCGCCGCGACCCGCCCGACTGGCGTGGAGCGCGACGCGCGAGAATCCTGCACCCTGTGCTGCGCAGATTTGCGCGGTAGTTCTTCGGCGGTGTTCTCGAAGGGATGCGGTGCTTCTTAGTACTTCTGCTCGACGAAGGTCTGCTCGTGCATCGGCGGTCGCACGTAAGGCACGTCCTTCATCACCGGTAGGACCACCGGGTCGGGGGCCACATCCTCATAGTTGAACTGATCCAGCAGATGGCTGATGCAGTTGATTCTGGCTGTGCGCTTGTCATCCGAGGGCACGACATACCAGGGGGCCTGCTTGATGTCGGTGTATTGGAAGGTGGTGTCCTTCGCCATCGAATAGCGCACGTAGTACTCGTGCTCGGCCAGGTCCATGTCGGACAGCTTCCACCGCTTCAGCGGCTCAGCGTTGCGCGCCTCGAACCGTTTACGCTGCTCCTCATACGACACCGAGAACCAGTATTTGATCACGATGATGCCCGAGCGGACCAGCATCCGTTCGAACTCCGGGCAGCTGCGCAGGAATTCGGCGTGCTCGTCCTCGGAGCAGTAGCCCATCACCCACTCGACATTGCTGCGGTTGTACCAGGAGCGGTCGAACATCACCATTTCGCCAGCCGCCGGAAGATGCTCGACGTAGCGCTGGAAGTACCACTGCGTCTGCTGCCGATCGGTGGGTTTGGGCAGCGCCGCAACCCTGACCGTGCGGGGGCTGGTCCGTTCGGCGATCCGCTTGATGACCCCACCCTTGCCCGCTGAGCCTCGTCCTTCGAAGATCACCAGAACCTTCAAGCCCTGGGTTTGGATCCAGTACTGCAACAACACGAGTTGTGTTTGTAGCCGCTCCATCTCTTCTTCGTAGAGGCCCTTCTTCAGCCGGCCCTTCTTGGTGTAGTTCTTTGGGTCGTGCTTGTCGGCTGTGGTCCTGACGTCATCGGCGCCCTCGGGCAGGGCGGTATCTTTGCTCATGGAACCTCCTGGGGTATGCCGTGATCCTTGCCTAGTTGCCCGGGACTGACAACCTTAGATGGACGAAAGAACTGCTTGGCATAGCGCAGATCGTCATCAGGGAGGACCCAGCTGCAGCCCGGCGCCCGCTAGGACAGGACGCGCACGCGCAGGATGCCGTCGATGGCGGTGATCGCCTCGATGACGTCGGCGGTGACCTCGCCCTCGACGTCGACCAGGGTGTAGGCGTACTCTCCGCGCGACTTGTTCAGCAGGTCGGCGATGTTGAGATCCGCTTCGCCGAGCAGTTGCGAGACCTGGCCGACCATATTGGGCACGTTGCGGTTGAAGATCGCCAACCGGGTGGCGTCAGGAGTCCGCGGCAGGATGGCTTCGCCGATCGTCACGCTGTTGCGAATGTTGCCATCGACGAGATAGTCCACCAGCTGTTGGGCTGCCATGACCGCGCAGTTCTGCTCGGCCTCCGCCGTCGACGCACCTAGGTGCGGCAGCGCGACGACTTTCGGGTGAGCGACCAACTGCGGAGACGGGAAGTCGCAGATGTAGGCGTGCAGGCGGCCATCGTCCAACGCAGCCACTGCCGCCTGGTCATCGACGATCCCGGCACGGGCGAAGTTCAACAGGGTGGCGCCAGGCTTCATCTTCGCGATCTGTTGCCCGCCGATGAGGCCGCGGGTGGCGTCGATCAACGGGACATGAGCGGTGACCAGGTCCGCATGAGAGAACAGTTGGTCCAACGACGTCGCATGCTCGACCGTGGAGTTCAACTGCCAGGCGCGTGACACCGTCAGCGCGGGGTCGTAGCCGAGTACCTTCATCCCCATCGAGGCCGCCGCATTGGCCACGAGCACCCCGATGGCGCCCAACCCGATGACCCCAAGAGTGCGGCCAGGCAGTTCGAACCCGGCATAGTTCTTCTTCGCCTTTTCCACGCTTGGGCCGAGTTCACCGTTGTCATCGGAGAGCCCAGCGGTGAAACGGGCTGCGGGCCATATGTTGCGGGCCGCGAGCAACATACCGGCAATGACGAGTTCTTTGACCGCGTTGGCGTTGGCTCCGGGAGTGTTGAAGACCACGATGCCGCGTTCTGCCAATGCCTCGACTGGCACGTTGTTCGTGCCGGCACCAGCGCGGGCCACAGCCAACACCGAATCGGCGATCGGTTCGTCGTGCAGATCGGCCGAGCGCAGCATGATCGCGTCGGGGGAGGGCGCATCCGGGCCGACCCGGTAGTCCTTCGGCAGGCGCGCCAACCCCACCGGGCTGATCGCGTTGTAGGTCTTAACGGTGAAGCTCACGCGTGGTGCCTTTCGAAGTCGGCCATATAGTCGATCAGTGCCGCGACGCCCTCTGGCGGCATCGCGTTGTAGATGCTGGCGCGCATGCCGCCGACGGACCGGTGTCCTTCCAGGTTGTGCAAACCGACCCGCGCCGCGCCGGCGAGGAAGTCAGCCTCGCGAGCCGGGTCGGCGAGCAAGAACGGCACGTTCATCCAGCTGCGGGCATCGACCGCCACCGGGTTGGAGTAGAACGACGACGCATCGATCGCGGCATACAACTGCTTTGCTTTGTCGTGATTGCGCTGCCCCATGGCTTCGAGCCCGCCGGTGTCTTTGACCCACTGCAGAATCAGGCCGAGCAGGTACCACCCGAACGTCGGCGGAGTGTTGAGCATGGAGTCGTTCTTAGCCATCGTGGCGTAGTCCCAGACCGCAGGTGTAGCCTCGCTGGCCTGGCCGAGCAGATCTTTGCGGACGATGACGACGCACAACCCGGCCGGTCCGAGGTTCTTTTGAGCACCGGCATAGATCACCCCGAAGCGGGACACGTTGATCGGGCGAGACATGATCGTCGACGACATATCGGCCACCAGCGGAAGGTCTGTCTGCGGCACGTACCCGAACTCCACCCCACCGATGGTCTCGTTCGGCGTGTAATGCAGGTATGCCGTGTCACCCGCCAACCTAGCCAACCCATCCTGCAGAGCGCTCGGGTCAGGCGTGCTCGCGTACCCACTGGCGCACTCATCGGCGGCGACCTGCACCGGCGCATACTTCTTTGCCTCGACGATGGCCTTCTTCGACCACGCGCCGGTGTTCAGATAGCCGACCGGTCGGCCTGCCGCGAGGTTCAGCGGGACGGCCGAGAACTGACCGGTCGCACCGCCCTGCAAAAACAGGACCTCGTAGTCATCACCGATTCCCATCAGCTCGCGGATCAGCGACTCGGCCCGATGGGCGGCACCGACGAACGCCGGGCTGCGGTGACTGACTTCCATCACGGACATGCCAAGGCCGGCCCAGTCCGTGAGTTCGAATTGTGCCTGGTTGAGGACGTCGAGGGGCAATGTGGCCGGCCCCGCGGCGAAGTTGTAGACGCGCACGCTGCTCCACCTTGAGGGTCGTGATTGCGGAAGCACCACAGTAACAAGGCAATGACTCGCCCCCGGCCCAGAGCAACGTGATGATTCTCACGACTGCGACGCGCATACCCGACACCAGGGCCGAGCGGGGTACTCTGCCTGGCCATGAGCGCCGCACACCCGATTGATGATGCCTGGATCAGCACCGGCGGGACCGGGGCCCAGAACTACGACGAGTTCGCCGACGAAGCCGAAATCACCGACGTCGTTGCGGCGAACCCACTCAGCGCCCTGGCGATCGAGATGCCGCACCTGGCCCCCCCCAGCACCGGTCAGACCTTCCGGCAGTCCTTACCGCTGGCCCGCGCACGGTTGCAAGCGGCCCACGATGGCGGCGCGTACGAGCGCCACACGGGAGCCGTGGCCGTCTACCGGATCACGTCCCCGGATGGCACCAAGAGCCTGGGACTTTTCGCGATGGTCGATACCAGTGAGATCTCCACCCACCGCGATGAGCCCGGCCGGGTGATCCGCAACGAAGACGTGTTCGCGGCCAAAGTGCGTGAGCGAGTGGCCTTGATCGAAGCCATTGACCACCTCTTGTCTGCGGTCCTGTTGATTCAAACCCACGACACTCACGCGCTCGAGGAAGCCCTGCAGGGGGTGTGTGCGCAATCAGGTGAGCCCTCAGTGCGCGACGTGGACGCCGCTGACCGGGCGCACGAGGTGTGGGTGGTGACCGACCCTGGGCAAGCGGCCTCCTTGTGCGAGTTGGCCGGCACCGGAGAGCTCATCGTCGCCGACGGCAACCATCGAAGTCTGGCCGCTCAGCAGGCTGGCTTGGACCGGTTCCTGGCGGTCATCACCACCGAACGCTCCCTGTCGCTGGACCCATATCACCGTTTGATCAGCCACTGGCCGCCCGAACTTGGCCCGGTTGACGCGGCCTTGCGTTCGGCCGGTTTGCTGGTCGAGCCGCTGCCCGGACCGGTCCGGACTCCCACCGAGCGTGGTGTGGTGCACCTGTACGCCGGCGGCCAGGGGTATGCCGTGAGCTGGGGCGGCGACATCGACCCCACAGCAGGCGCGGTCGAGGCAATGGACCATGCATTGTTGGAACGCATCGTGATCCGGGGTGTGCTGGGCTGGGACCCATCGGATAGCCGGATCACCTACGTCGGAGGGGACTATCCGGCCTCCTGGCTAGTGAGCAGCGTGGACCAAGGGCGGGCCGACGTTGCCATCCTCGTCGCGCCGGTCACCGTTGAAGACTTTGTCGCAGTCAACGTCGATCGGTCGGCCATGCCACGCAAATCGACATGGTTTACGCCCAAAGCACGCGCGGGTCTGGTCACTTCTGCGTTGGGCTGAAGGACTGAACTGCACCACAATCGGCTGCGGCTATGCGATACTTCCACTGGATCTGCGGCACCACACTCGCCGCGGCACCCGGAGGGCAGTGACCTGCAGCATCGCCGCGATCTGCGCTGTGTTGAGCGTAGGGCGACACACCTCCGGCACAGTTCGGTGACGCGCGAAGTGCGCGAGCCGAAGGGTGCAAGGACGACTTTCCGTCCGACCCTGTTGGGTCCGACGACGCGACCGCGCCAGCGGATGGCGGGCATACGTGCTCGGTGTGGGTTATCCATGGGCGCAGGAGAGGACTGCCGTGTCCACCACGGACGACGCATCGCAAGCCACCCCCAACACCGACCAGAAGCCGGCTGCGCAGCCTCCATCGAGCGCTGGTTTCGGTCTTGTCTTTCAAGCACCCGATCTGAGCGAAGTTGCGCCGCGCAAACCCCGCCCCAGGGCCAAACCCGCCGATGGGGAGGCCAAGAGCGACTCCTCGCAGACTGACCAGGGCAACGACGCGGACAGCCCATCTCGGGGCACGTCTACGGGCAAGAACGCAGCGAAGGGCAAGAGCCCCAAGGGCGGCGAGGGCAAGGGTGAGGGAGCATCGGAGCCAGCGTCATCGGGTGGCTCATCGTCGAGTTCAGGGGGGCAGGAGCCTGAGGAGGCCGCGTCCCACCGTGAGTTAGCTGCCTCGGATTCGGCAGATTCGGGGGGTCCCACTTCGCGGGAGGGGTCTTCGGGCAACCGGCGGCGCAAGCGTGGCGGCAAGGGTCGCCGGGGTCGGGGCCAGGGCGGCGAAGGCTCCACAACGGATAGTGACGAGAGCTCAGACGATGGCGGCCGCGGCTCGGTGGCCGCTGACAGCGACACGGACAGCTCAGCCCAGAACGCCACGTCGGGCTCGGGCAAACAGGGCTCGTCGGGGGGCGGCGGATCATCGGGCAAGAGGAAGAGCGGCGGCAAGCAGGGGTCAGCGGCGGCCGGCGACCTCGCAGGCGGGCCGGGCGAGAGCTCAGGTGCCGGCACTGATCAGGGGAACGATGAGCGCGGCCCTTCGGAAGGGGCGGGAGCAGATGACGACAGTGGTAAGCGCCGTCGGAGGCGGCGCCGCGGCGACAGCCCCGAGCGGGGCAATCGTGACGAGGTCACCAGTGTGCGCGGCTCCACCCGGCTGGAGGCCAAAAGGCAACGCCGCAACCAGGGGCGGGAGGTCGGTCGACGCCGGACAGTGATCAGCGAGGCTGAATTTCTTGCCCGTCGCGAGAGTGTCGAGCGCGTGATGCTGGTGCGCGGCTTGCCCGAGCGCACCCAGATCGCGGTCCTGGAGGACGGCGTACCTGTCGAGCACTACGTTTCGCAACAGAGCCAGTCGACAACGGTGGGCAACGTCTACCTGGGCCGCGTGCAGAACGTCCTGCCCAGCATGGAGGCTGCCTTTGTCGACATCGGCAAGGGCCGCAACGCGGTGTTGTATGCCGGTGAGGTCAACTGGGATGCCGCGGGGCTTGAGGTCAACCAGGCCAAACGGATCGAGAACGCATTGACGTCGGGGGAGAGCGTCTTGGTGCAGGTCACCAAGGATCCAATCGGTCACAAAGGTGCGCGGTTGACCTCCCAGGTCTCGCTGCCGGGCCGGTTCTTGGTCTACGTGCCGGGCAGTTCAATGACGGGCATCTCGCGCAAGCTTCCCGACACCGAACGCTCACGACTGAAGAAGATCCTCAAGGAGGTTGTGCCCGACGGCTCGGGAGTCATCGTGCGCACAGCGGCTGAAGGGGCCAGCGAAGCCGAATTGCGCGCCGACGTCGAACGACTGCAGGCGATGTGGGAGGCCATTGAGGCAAAGTCGGCCTCGAAGGCAAAGTCAGCCTCGGGGCCGGTCCTGCTGCACAGCGAGCCCGACATGACCGTGCGCGTGATCCGGGACGTCTTCAACGAGGATTTCGCGAAACTCATTGTCTCCGGTGACCAAGCCTGGGAGGAGGTCAGTCAGTATCTGGAAAAGGTGGCCCCAGACCTTTCTGCGCGCGCCGAGAAGTGGACTGGCACAGAGGACATCTTCACCCCGCACCGAGTCAACGAAGCACTAGCCAAGGCGATGGACCGTAAGGTGTGGCTCCCCTCTGGTGGCTCATTGGTGATCGACCGCACCGAGGCGATGACCGTGGTCGACGTCAACACCGGCAAGTTCGTCGGCTCGGGCGGCAACCTCGAAGAGACTGTGACCAAGAACAACATCGAGGCCGCCGAAGAGATCGTTCGTCAGCTGCGGTTGCGCGACATCGGCGGAATTATCGTCATCGACTTCATCGATATGGTGCTGGAAGCCAATCGCGAATTGGTCGTGCGCCGATTGCTCGAATGCTTGGGACGCGACCGTACGAAGCATCAGGTAGCCGAAGTCACCTCGTTGGGCTTGGTCCAGATGACCCGTAAGCGGGTCGGCGCAGGGCTCATCGAAGTGTTCTCTGAGCAGTGCGCGCACTGCAACGGGCGCGGGTTGGTCGTGCACAGCGAGCCGGTCGAGAAGTCAGTCGAGTCGAACAACACCTCGGGTCGAGGCCGCTCTGGGCGCAAGTCGCATGGGTCGGGCTCGGGCGAACAGCACAAGGGCAACGGCAACTCCGAGGTGCGAACAATCGTGCCGAGCAAGACCCCCACCGGGCCGACACCGGCTCAGATCGCTGCTGCCGCTCACGCTGCTGCGCTGCAGGCGGGGACAGCCGAGGAGGCAGCTGTAGCCGCGACCGCAGCTGCCAGAGACATCGCCACGGACGGTGTCGAGCAGAGCACCGACACCGACGAACAGATTGCCCGGACGGACGACGCCGCAGACGGCGTGGAGCAGAGCACAGACACCGACGAACAGATTGCCCGGACGGACGACGCCGCAAACGGCGTGGAGCAGAGCACAGACACCGAACAGCAGATCGCCCCGAGGGACGCCGTTCACCAGAGCTCACGTAGCGACCAGGGCCACGCCAGTGACGCGGAGCAGGTCGCCGTCACCCAACCGGCCAATGTTGCTGCTGCCCCACGCCCACGTCGTCGCCGCGGGCGCGTCGTGGCCCCGGCCGGCCCACCGTCGGGGAGCTAAGCCTAGGTCACCCGGCGACAGCGGATCGCTTTTGGCCAGAGCGAGGCGAGCCGTTACTCTTAGAGGTCGGCGCAGGCCCTGCATTCCAGCGGCCACGTTTAGCCATAACGCAGCCCACCACCAATGCACTTGATCAGGCAACAGTGCCTCGTCACGATTCAGCAGGAAGCGAGTTACCCGTGTACGCGATCGTTCGCGCCGGCGCGCGCCAGGAGAAGGTTTCCGTCGGCGACGTCCTCATCATCGACAAGGTAGTCGCTGCTGCCGGCGAGTCGATCACGCTTGCCCCGCTGTTGCTCGTCGATGGACAAACCGTGACCTCCGACGCGCAGGCACTGTCCGGTGTCACAGTAACGGCACAAGTCGTCCAGCCGGCCAAAGGTCCGAAGATCGTGATCCAGAGGTACAAGAACAAGACCGGCTACAAGAAGCGGCAGGGGCACCGTCAGCCGCTGACCGAAGTCAAGATCACTGCGATCGACGTCTGATCCGGCTCTTCGCCGGAGCCCGCGACACCACATACTCCACTCACTCGGCACTTCGAATTAAAGGTAGGCAGCAGCCATGGCACACAAAAAGGGTGCGTCGTCAACCCGGAACGGTCGCGACTCCAACTCTCAGCGGCTCGGGGTAAAGCGCTTTGGCGGTCAAGTCGTCTCGGCGGGCGAGATCATCGTGCGCCAGCGAGGCACGCACTTCCACCCGGGAGTCGGCGTTGGCCGTGGCAAAGACGACACGCTGTTCGCGCTCGTTGCGGGTGCGGTACACTTCGGCGCCAAGGGCGGACGCAAGACAGTCAACATCGTTGAGGCTGTTCCTTCGGCCTAGCCCCTGACGCAGGTGCCGCCGATGAACGCGAGTACACGCGCTCCACTAACGTGGCTGAACCGTTGAGCCGGTGGGTACCGAGAGGTATCTGCCGGCTTGCCTCGTTCGGCCTTGAGAGGATCACTCATGGCTACCTTCGTCGACCGGGTTGTGTTGCACGCACGTGCCGGCGCGGGGGGCCGTGGGATTGCATCAGTGCACCGAGAGAAGTTCAAGCCCCTCGGTGGCCCCGACGGGGGGAGCGGCGGTCACGGCGGAGACGTCGTCCTGCGCGTCGACCCGTCGGTGACCACGTTGCTGGACTACCACCGCGGTCCGCACCGACATGCCCCAAGCGGCACCCAGGGCCAAGGCAACGAGCGGCACGGGAGCAGTGGTGAGCACTTGGTCCTGCTCGTGCCAGAGGGCACCGTGGTCAGCGACCGCAGTGGCGAGATGCTTGCCGATCTCGTCGGCGAGGGCAGCGAGTGTGTGATCGCCCGTGGCGGGCGCGGGGGGCTGGGCAACAAGGCGCTGGCTTCACCACGCCGCAAGGCACCTGGGTTTGCGCTGTTGGGGGAGCCGGGCGAAGAGCGCGACATCGTCCTTGAACTCAAAACGCTGGCAGATGTTGCGCTGATCGGGTTTCCGTCCGCCGGCAAATCGTCGCTGGTCTCGGTGCTGAGTGCGGCCAAGCCCAAGATCGCGGACTACCCGTTCACAACGTTGGTGCCCAACCTCGGTGTGGTCACCGCTGGCAGCGAGCGCTTCACTGTTGCCGACGTGCCGGGGCTGATCCCCGGGGCGAGCCACGGCAAGGGTTTGGGGCTGCACTTTCTGCGGCATGTCGAACGGTGCCACGTGCTGGCGCATGTTATCGACTGCGCCACTCTGGAGCCGGGCCGTGATCCGCTGACCGATCTCGACGTCATCGAAGCCGAGCTCGCGGCCTACGTTCCGGACGCCTCATTGGGCGGTGTTCCCCTGGCAGATCGAGTCCGGGTGGTAGTGCTCAACAAGGCCGACGTGCCCGAAGCTCGCGAACTCGCCGACATGGTGGTTCCAGATCTGCGCGCCCGCGGTCTGGCGGTTCACATCGTCTCGGCCGTGGCCCACCAGGGCCTGAAGGAGTTGACGTTCGCGCTGGCCGCTCAGGTGGCTCAGGCCCGTTCGCAAGCACCGGAGGCCAGCAAGCCCCGCACGATTATTCGCCCCACGGCGGTCGACGACGCCGGTTTCGAGATCGAGACGGACTTCTCCGGTGCGCAGGAACTCTACCGAGTGGTGGGCGAGCGCCCTACTCGATGGGTGCGCCAAACTGATTTCACCAACGATGAAGCGATCGGCTACCTCGCCGATCGCCTCAATCGCCTCGGCGTCGAAGAGGCACTCCTGAAGGCGGGGGCCGTTGCCGGCTCAACGGTGCTCATCGGGCCGCCCGACGATGCGGTGGTCTTCGACTGGGAGCCGACCATGTCCAGCGGCGCCGAGTTGCTCGGGCAGCGCGGCACGGACGCGCGCCTGGATGACAATGATCGACCGACGCGAGATGAGAAGCGCGCGGCCTTCCACAACAAGATGGATGTGGCCGCGCAGACTCGCGCGGAGTTGGCCGCCGAGCGGGGCACCGCCCGTCCCAGTGAATGAATATGTGGACTCATGCATTAGTATTCGAAACGTGAGTGATGTCCACGAGGTGCTGCGCCGTGCCTCACGGATCGTGGTCAAGGTGGGCTCATCATCGATCACTGCGAGCGAGGGCGGGATCAACGCCTACCCGCTCCAAGCGTTGTCTACCGTCATCGCCAAGCGGTGGGCGAGCGGAACTCAGATCCTGCTCGTTTCTTCTGGTGCAATCTCTGCCGGGATGGCTCCGCTCGGATTGACCCGCCGTCCCAAGGACCTCGCCACCCAGCAGGCAGCGGCCAGCGCCGGACAGGGCAGTTTAATGGCTGCATACACGCAAGCTTTTTCGCTGCACGGTATGAGCGTGGGTCAGGTGCTCTTGACCGCGGACGACTTGCATCGACGGAGCCACTACGTCAACGCCTCGCGCACCCTGGAGCGGCTGCTCGAGCTCGAGGTGGTGCCGGTCGTGAACGAGAACGACGCGGTCGCGACCGACGAAATTCGATTTGGTGACAACGACCGACTCGCCGCCCTGGTGGCCAACCTGGTCGACGCAGATGCCTTAGTTCTGTTGTCCGACGTCGATGCGCTCTACGACGGACACCCCCGCGCGCCCGGCGCGAATCGCATACCGATCGTGCGCCGGCCCGCGGAGATTGCCCATGTCGACACCTCGACGATGACCTCGACGGTAGGCACCGGGGGGATGACGTCCAAGGTGTCGGCGGCTGCGATGGCCACCCAGGAGGGCATCACCGCATTGCTGACCAGCACCGAGAACGTGGGGGCAGCGTTAGAGGGTGAGGACGTCGGCACCTACTTCGCCCCGACCGGGCCCAAGAAGTCCGCTCGCCGACGATGGCTGGCTCATGCGGCCAGCGTGCGCGGCCGACTGATCCTGGATCGTGGCGCCGTCGTCGCCGTGGTGCAACGTCAGCGTTCGTTGCTGCCGGTGGGGGTGACGCGGGTCGAGGGCCATTTCGCGATCGGCGACACCGTGGACCTGTGCGATCCCGGCGGACTCGTCGTGGCCCGGGGACTGGTCAACTACACCTCCGCACAGCTCGCGCCGCTGGTCGGCACGCGCCTGAACGTCGACCACCACGGCCACGCACATTCCCAGACCAACAGCACCACCGCACAGACTGTCGTGCGGCGCGACGACCTGGTCGTGCTGTGACCAGCGCGTTACACCAAGGAGAGCGATAGGCAGATGAGTACCCACCAGAGCACTCCCATCGACCCGAGCGCCGTGGACGGCGTCCGCGACCTGGCGCAAGGGGCCCGCCTGGCATCGCGTCGTCTCGCACTGCTCACCCGCGCGGACAAGGACGCGGCCCTGCACGCGATGGCTGCGGCGCTGGAGGACGCGGCCGCCGAGATTGTGGCCGCCAACTCCGAGGACCTGGAGCGCGGATCCGCCAACGGTATGCCGCAGAACTTGCTTGACCGGCTGACCTTTACCAGCGACCGGGTGAGCGACAGCGCCGCAGGGCTGCGGACCGTCGCAGGGTTGGCCGATCCGGTGGGCGAAGTAGTGCGGGGCTCGCGGCTGGCCAACGGACTGAGCATCCGCGAAGTCAGAGTCCCGATGGGAGTCATCGGGATGATCTATGAGGCTAGACCCAACGTCAGTGTCGACGCCGGCGGACTGGCGCTGAAGTCCGGCAATGCCGTGATCCTGCGCGGCGGCTCCGCTGCTGCAAGCACCAATGCCGCCCTCGTCGCGACGATGCAACGGGCCCTGGTCGCCCAAGGACTGCCGGCCGAGGCGATTAACTTGCTCACCGGCGGAGGTCGCGACAGCGCGCGCGCCTTGATGACCGCACGCGGATTAGTCGACCTCGTCATCCCGCGTGGCGGCGCCGACCTGATCAACACGGTCGTGCAGCAGTCGACCGTGCCGGTGATCGAGACCGGCATCGGCAACTGCCATGTGTATGTTGACGCGGCGGCAGACGCGCGCATGGCAGTCTCTATCGTCGTCAACTCCAAAACCCACCGCACCTCGGTATGCAACGCGGCCGAGTCGCTGTTGGTGCATGCCGACATCGCCGAGGAGGTGCTGCCGGCCATCATGAAGGAGTTCGCGTCGGCCGGTGTCACCGTGCGCGGAGACAAGGCGATGGCCGGGTACGCGCGGGATCAGCACACGGCATACCAGCCGATCACCGAGGCAGACGACGCCACCGAGTTCCTCTCCCTCGATATCAGCGCCCGGGTGGTCCCGGACCTGGACACAGCGATCGGCCACGTGCAGCAGTACACGTCCGGGCATACCGAAGCGATTGTGACCAACGATCGACTAGCCAGCCAACGGTGGGCCGCCGAGATCGACGCAGCCGCCGTCTTGGTGAACGCATCCACCCGCTTCACTGACGGCGGCGAGTTCGGCTTCGGCGCCGAGATCGGGATCTCGACCCAAAAGCTGCACGCTCGGGGACCGATGGCATTGCCGGAGTTGACGAGCACCAAGTGGGTCGTAGAGGGACAGGGCCAGACTCGCTGAGGCCGATCACGGATCGGGTGGAGGCGGCGCTTAGGGTAATCGAGTGACCTCATCGCCGCTAGTCGACCGAGTAGTCGAGACCGTCTTGCCGACCAGGCATGGCAGTTTTCGGATGCTGGGCTACCGAGACACCGTCGGAAACGAGCATGTCGCACTGGTCAGGGGCGGATCGCCGGGGGATCTAAAGGCGGAGGAACCGGCCCTCGTGAGGTTGCACTCGGAGTGTCTGACCGGGGACGCACTGGGGTCGCGCCGCTGCGATTGCGGCGAGCAACTGGACCTGGCCTTGGCGATGGTGGCAGCGGCGGGGCGGGGAGCGGTGATTTATCTGCGCGGTCATGAGGGCCGCGGAATCGGCTTGGTGGAGAAGTTGCGCGCCTACGCGCTGCAGGATCGCGGAGTAGACACCGTCGACGCCAACACCAGTCTGGGACATCCCGCCGATGCTCGTGACTACGCGGCAGCCGCAGGGATCTTGATCGACCTCGGGCTGCACTCGATCGTGCTGCTGTCCTCCAATCCGGCCAAGCAGGAGGCGGTCGAGGCCTTCGGTATCCACGTAGCCGATCGGCGCAGTCTGATCGTCAACGAGCGAGCCGAGAACGCGGCATACCTCGCCACGAAGCGTGCCCGGATGCAGCATGACCTTCCGGAAGTCCGCTCGATCTGGAAGGGATTACTCGCGGGCCAGGTTCCAGCACAGGCAGCCTCATCGAGCGACCGGGTGCTGTTGGATCGGTACGGCTCATTTGCCGCTGCGGGCAGCCCTGTGGTGGTAGCACAACTGGCGCAGAGCATGGACGGCTTCATCGCCTCCCGCACGGGTCGGGCGCGATTCGTTTCCGGCCACCAGGACCGCGAACATCTGCACCGGTTGCGTGCGTTGGTCGATGCGGTGGTGGTCGGCGCCTCTACCGTGAGCAACGATGACCCGCAGTTGACTGTCCGGGCTGTCCCTGGTTCGCACCCGGCGCGCGTGGTGCTTGACCCCACCGCTCGGATCCCGCCGAACTCGCGGGTGCTGTGCGATGGTCGGGCCGAAACGCTCTGGGTGGTGGGCCTCGATGCCGCACTGCCGGCGGACACCCAGGTGCTGGAGCATCGAGGCGGCACGGATCGAGACGCCGTTCAGGGCGGCGTTGACGTGGTCCGGATGCGGACCACTGACGGCAGAGGGTTCGCGCCAACACACGTGCTCGAGATGTTGGCGCAGCGCGGGCTGCGTCGAGTGCTCGTCGAAGGTGGTGGCCGGACTGTCTCCGGATTTTTGGATGCTGGCGTGCTGGATCGGCTGTATTTGACAACTGCGCCGCTCCTGATCGGGGATGGAATACCGGGCCTGCGCTTCGAGGGCCAGGACTCGCTGGACAAAGCGATCCGGCCTACCGTGCGCCGCTACTGTCTCGGCGAGGACATCTGCGCCGAAATCGACCTCGGTGGCAGCGCCAACACGTCCATATGATCCACCTGGACCTCCAAACCGGAACGTTCGCCATGGCGCAGGCGCCGGGCGAGCCAATCCCGTACCCGCGTGGCCGTTGCGGAGTCCGGGGTCATCTGGGCGGCCGCCTCGGCGCGTTCGGTCAACCATCGGAGCGTCAACGGCGCGCTGCCATGCCCTAGCAGCCAGGGGGTCGCAGCGAGCTGGACGCTCCAGCCCGACGCCTGGAACGCTACGACGGCGTGGTTCCATCCGGCCGGACCCGCGGCCCCCTGTGCTGCGCAGTCCCCGGATAGGCGCCGCTGCTGGTGAGCGTTGAACAAGTCCGTCACCATGTCATCGTCGGCGTCGGGGGGATCAATCTGAATTTCACCAGTCACCGACATGGCCAACAGAGCAGCGTCGGCGCTGGCTACCGCGGAGGTTACCAACACGTCAATGTCACGGGGGGTCAGCACATCGAGCAGTGCGGAACACGTCACGATCACGCCAGCGGCTTCACCGCGGGACTCTTCGAGCAATGCGGCAACGTCGGCCACCGTGCCCACGTACTCGCTCACCCGATACTGGCCCCTGGCCAAGTCCACCCGTCGAGCATCCAAGAGGGCTTGGTCGTGATCCAACAGTCTCCAGTGCTGAGAGATCGAGGAGGCCCCTGCCGTGCTCAGGGCGTGATCAAGCTGCGGGGCCAACCACTGTGCGTTCGCGCCGGTGCCCGCCCCGATGTCCAGCACGCTCAGCCTGGGTCGATCAGTCACCTCCGGGGTGAGGCTGTTGGCCAAGGCCTGGATGAGCGGCAGGCTGGCCTGGCGTGCTCTGGAGTCCTCGGCTCTGCGCAGGCCCAGCCAGCTGGCCTCTATCCGATCGCTCACCTAGGCTCCTTTCGACTGCATCACACGGATCAGGGTATGCGCGGCGTCGGCCCACGTCGGTTGGTCTTCTCGACGTGTCATGGCCGCCTCCCGCCAGGTTGCTCGGAGGCTGCGATCGGTCAACCAGGACCGCAGGGTCTGCGCCCAGACGCGCGGGTCCTCCAGCCCAACCGCGGTTCCTGGCAGCCCCGACTCTGCCCCGTCGCGGCCGGGCGGGTTGCCCCCCGGGAGGTCTCGGTGGCCACGCCCGTTGTCCCGGCGTGCGGCCAATGTCGCGGCCGCGCCGGTGCCTGCGCCCACGACTGCCGGTATGCCGCGTGCGAAGGCTTCGGTAACGACCATCGCGTATGTCTCGGCCAGCGAAGGCAACAGCAACAGGTTGCTCCGGGCGTAGAGGGCATCCAGCTGGCTCCCGGTGACCGCGGCCTTGACGTCTATTCGGTCCGCCAGCCCGGCCATGGCGACCTGTTGCTGCACTGCCCGGCGGGCGCCGGGGGCAGGTTCGGCCCCCACCCAGAGCGCCGACCAGTCCAGATCTGCGATCTGCGCATCGGCGAATGCCCTTAACAGCAGCGCATGGTTCTTGCGGGCGGAGAAGACTGCCGGCGTGATGAACACCGGTGGGTCGCTCCCTGTCGCTGGTGGTGCAGCAACAACGCCCGGCTCGGCAACCGTGATCCCGGTCACGCCGTAACGTCGGCGCAGATCAGCTGCTGCCCAGTGGCTGGTGCAGGCCACTGCCTCGGCCGCCGTCAACGCGTGCTGCTCCGCCCGGGCCAGCCCGGCGACCTGCGATCGGCTAGCACCGGTCTCGGCCGGCAGCGGCAAGTGAACCAGAAGCACTACCCGCGCACCCGCTGCGCGAGCCGCCACTATCGCCTGGGGAGCCGCGCACCCGATCAGTCCATCCAGCAGGATCGGCCTGCCGCGATCGGCCGGGTCGCCGATGAGCCGGTCGGTCAACTGCTGCAGATTGCGCTGGCTCGGGGTCGGCCACGCCCCGGGCATGGGTTCGACATGGATCGCCCATTGCGCGGCGATCTGGTGGTTGTACAGCGAGCCGCCGCTGGGCCAGGTGACCTCGGTTGGGCTGATGATCCGGGGGAGCACCTACCCGCCCGGCAGGATCTGGTGGCCTCCGCCGTGTCGAGGCAACGCGAGGTGGTAGCTGGCGCAGGCAGCGGGGTGCTCGTGCAGAGTGACATCAACGGACTCCAGGCGCCGTGCGGTCTGGCTGTCGGCTCCGCGGTCCGTGTTGGCTATCGCATCGGCCATCTGGTGGGCTACGTATTGGGCCAACACCTCGGTAGTGGTCAGCACCCCCTGGAAGGAGGGGTGATCGTCCAGATTGCGGTAGCTCAGGTCGGCCACGATGGTGCCCAGATGCTGGGCCGCCGCCCCAATGTCGATGACGACGCCGTGCTCGTCAAGTTCGGCCGCGCTCAGCCGCACCTGAACGACATACGTCGCGCCATGCAGGTTTTGAGCCGGACCGAAGAAGGGGTCGGGCAGGCTGTGCGCGACCATCATGTGGTCTTGGACGGTGAGGCTGAACATCTATTCCTCTCGGTCGTGATCAGGAACATCGCCGTAGTCCACGACCTGACACCAGCGCCCCGCGCACGGTTCGCCGAGGCGCGCCATTGCGGTGGGCAGGTCGGCAAACCGAATGTGCCCAGTGATCAGCGTGTCGTACAGCGGGTCGCGCAGTTCATGTAGCGCCAAGGCCACCCGATCCTGTCGGCTGCGCCGACTGCGGCTGGAGAAGGCAACCTCGGAGACCTGGCTGGCGCGGATGCTCAGCCGCTTTGCGTGGAAGTCAGCACCCAACGGCACCGTCGGGCAGCGCTCGCCGAACCAGGATGCTTCGATGAGTTCGCCCTCGACGTCCAGCATCGACAATCCGAGGTGTAGGCCCGCCTGGGTGCCGGAGCAGTGAATTGCCAGGTCCACTTCGAGGCCTTCATCGGCACACTGGTCAGGGGTGCGCCAGCGAGCACCGACGAGCGCCGCCACGGTCTGAGTGGCCGGGTCGGGGTCGACCATCACCAGGTCGTGCAGGCGCATCCGGTGCAGCAGTATCGCGACGCAGGCGCCGACCAGACCGCAGCCGATGACAGCGACCCGATCAGCCCACCGGGGGCGTGCGTCCCAGACGATATTGATCGCCGTCTCGACAGTGCCGGCCAGAGTGGCTCGGTCTGAGGGGACATCATCGGGTACCACGCTCAGCCTCTGAGCCGGCACGACATACCGATCCTGGTGCGGGTAGTGGCAGAACACTCGCTGACCGATCTGGTCTGGCCGGGGTGCGGCGATCCGTCGTCGCTTCGAGTCGCCTAGAGACTCAGCGCTGCCGCGGCCGAACTCGGTGATGACCCCGACCGACAGGTAGCCATACTTGACGTCGCCGCCGAAGTCACCGATCTGGAAGGGCGCACGCATCGCCGGGGCGACCTCCGGTGGCACCATTCCCGCTTGCACGAGGCGTTCGGTTCCGCGGCTGATCGCGGAGTGCTGAGCCCGCACTGCGACCTCGCCAGCGCCTGGCAACGGCAAAGCATGGCTTCGCAGCGAACCGGTGTTGGGGCCGGTGACCCAGTAGGCGGTCGCTGGGGGCGGATCCTTCGTGTCGGCAGGGGCAGGCTCTGTCAATGCTGCCCCCTCTCGTAGGCTCGGATCATGGATGCGACGAAGTCTGTGCGCTCCTTCTCTGTCGATCCGCGCTTCTTCACCCTATATGTGGTGGGGCTGATGGTGGCCGCCACCGTCGCTATCTGGGCCAGCACCTGGACGCCAGCACCGGCAACAGGGCAGGGGCGTGCCGCGTTCCTGGCCGCTCTCGCACCGCCGGTGATAGGGATGGTAATGATCCTGGCGGGCTCGATCCGCCGACGCGGCTCCGAGCCGATCGGGCCGGCCGACCTCGTGACGGTCTTGCGTGCAGCGTTGGTCAGCGTGGTCGCAGCCTGGGCCGTCCTGGGGCTGTTGAGTCCGGGGGGCACCGGGGGGTGGCCATTGACCATTCTGGCCACGGTGGCCCTGCTGCTCGACGGACTCGACGGTGCAGTGGCCCGGCGTAGCCGGCCGACTCGGGCCGGTGCCACCTTGGATGCCGAGACCGACGCAGTGATGATGCTTGCGCTCTCGGTCATCGTCGCCGCCGACGTGGGTTGGTGGATCGTGTTGGCCGGGGCGTTGCGGTATCTCTTTGCCCTCACGCGCGCCATCCGCCCCGCTTGGCGGCGCCCGTTGCCTGCTCGGCGATCTCGTCGAGCCGTGGCCGCGTGGTCTTCGGGGCTGCTTGCTGCGTGTACCGCCCCACTTCTTGCTGGGGCCCCGGCCACAGCGTTGTCGGTCGTGGCGCTAGGCCTGCTTCTCTGGTCCTTCGGCCGCGATGTCGCGTGGCTGCAGCGTGGATAGGGCCTCGGCCGAGTGACCGGATTGCCAGTCGACGTCTCCGGCGATCGAGTCGTAGGCGATGTAGTAGGCAGGGCGCCGTTGCAACGTGGAGTAGATGCGTCCGACGTATTCGCCCAAGATCCCGAGACAGAGCAACTGAAGGGCACCGACAGCGGCCACGATCACCACAGTTGACGTCCAACCGGCCACGGTGAGGTTCAGAAGCTTAGACACGACCGCGTAGGCGAGCAGCAACAGTGAGGCAGCGAACCCGCCCAGGCCGAACCAGGTAGCGATGCGTAGCGGTGCCAGCGAGAACCCGGTGAAGGCGTCGACACTCATCCGCATCATCGTCGGCAACGGGTACTTCGAACGCCCCGCGGCTCGTTTGGCTCGGGTGTAGCCGACAGTCGAGCTGGGAAAACCCAGCGAAGGCACCACCAGTCGCAAGACGCGGTGCGTCTGCGGCAGCGCGTTCACCGCGTCGACCGTCGCTCGAGACATGAGGCGGTAGTCACCGGCGTCATCGGGAGCATGTCTTGCCCCCGCCACTCGCATACCGGCGTAGAAGGCTCGCGCGCTGAGTCGCTTGAACGCAGAGTCGGACGATCTGTCGGTGCGGACGCCGTACACCACATCGACTGCCTGGCTGCGGGCCTGTTGCACCATCAACGGAATGGCCTCCGGGGGATCTTGCAGGTCGGCATCCAAGGTGATCACCCACCCCCCGGTGGCCAGGTCCAGACCGGCCGATATCGCGGACTGATGACCGGCGTTGGCGCGCAGCCGGATGACCCGCAGTTGGGGCCATTCGCGGTGAAAGCGCTGCAGCAGCACCGGTGTCTGATCGGTGGAGCCATCGTCGATCGCGAGGACTTCGTAGGGGTTCTTGGCCTCCAGCAGACCGTGGTCGACCATGTCATCGAGCACCTGGCGTAGCCGCGGCACCAGCAGTGGTAGCGCGTCGGCCTCATTGAACATCGGCACGACGACGGACAACAACGCGGACATACCTCCACTGTATGCGGGCGCTGACGGTAGGCTGATGTCATGAGGTTCCTTTTTCTTGCCGAGGCCGAGGGCGAACACGAAGTGGTCAACGAGTTGATGTTCGAACCCGTCTGGTTCGCGGTCATCACAGGGGTGGTCTTCGTAGCTCTGCTCGCCCTCCTGTGGAGCTTCCGGAACACTCTCGCGTTGGACCCGCACGCGGAGCACCACGAGCAAGACCCGGACACTGCAGACGGTCAGTACTCTGCTGATGGGGGGCCGGGACCCATCGCGGGGCAGGCGAGCAAGCACTGATGCGGCTGGGAGTGATGGGTGGGACCTTCGATCCCATTCACCACGGCCACCTTGTCGCAGCAAGCGAGGTAGCCTCGCTGCTGGAGTTGGACGAAGTGGTGTTCGTCCCTACTGGTCAGCCCTATCGCAAAGACGCCACATCGGTGAGTCCGGCGGAGCACCGCTACTTAATGACGGTCATCGCAACGGCCTCGAATCCGCGATTTACGGTGAGTCGAGTCGACATTGACCGGCAGGGGCCGACATATACCTTGGACACGCTGCGGGACTTACGATCCGGGCGACCGGAGGACGAACTGTTCTTCATCACCGGTGCCGACGCACTCGCTCAGATTTTGTCCTGGCGTGGAGTGGAAGAGTTATGGAGTCTGGCTCACTTCATCGGGGTGACCCGACCCGGCCATGAGCTGAGCGATCACGGACTACCCAAGGATCGGGTCACGCTGTTGCAGGTTCCGGCGATGGCCATTTCGTCAACGAACTGCCGGGAACGCACGGCACACGGACTTCCCGTCTGGTACCTGGTGCCGGACGGTGTGGTGCAACACATCGGGAAGTACAAGCTGTATGCGAAGGAGATTGAGTGAGCGCTAGCACCCGGGCTATTGAGTTGGCCCTGGCGGCCGGATCGGCCGCCCAAGACAAACTCGCGGAAGACGTCGTGGCGTTGGACGTCACCGGACAACTGGCCTTGACTGACGTGTTTGTCATCGCCTCTGCCCCCAACGAGCGACAGGTCGCGGCGATCGTCGACGCGGTGATCGAACGGCTTCGGCAGGTGCAGGCCAAGCCGCTGCGTCGCGAAGGCGTCCGGGAGGCGCGTTGGGTGCTGTTGGACTTCGGGGACATCATCGTGCACATCATGCACAGCGAAGATCGGCAGTACTACGAACTGGAGCGGTTGTGGAGGGACTGCCCGGATATCGCATTGGCGAAGGCGCCGTGACCCCCTGCGCTCCTGCGCACCTACCCCGTGGCTGACCTTTCACTGCGCTCCGCGATCGACCTGCCTCAGCGCCCCGCCAACGACATACCCCTGCAGTGGACCGACCTACCCCGTGACTGACCTACCTCTGCCCTTCGAGATCGACGGCCCGACGCTGCTCATAGTGCGGCACGGTCAGACCGAGCACAACGCTTCCGGGATCTATCAGGGCCACACCAACACCGAACTCTCCGAGCGTGGGCTCCGACAGGCTGAGGTCGCCGCCGGCAAGCTGGCGCTAAGACGGCCGATCCGCATCGTGTCCAGTGACCTGTTCCGCGCGCTGAGCACCGCCGATGCGCTGCGGGTGAAGACCGGGGTCGATGTCGAGATCGAGCCCGGTTTGCGGGAGATCGACGTGGGGACCTGGGCTGGGCTGAAGCACGCCGAAGTTGAGAAGCGGTACCCGGTTGAGTCCGGCGCGATTCGTGCTGGCCGTGATGCCAGGCGTGGTGAGCACGGTGAGACCCTGGCCGAGGTCGGCGCCCGCACTGCTCTGGTTTTTCACCGCGTGGCTGCCACGCTGGCGCCGCATGAGTGCGCCGTGCTGGTCAGCCATGGGATGGCAGCACGCCTGATGACGGCCGCTGTGGTGGGCTGGTCGGTCAGCGATGCTGCCGAACGCCTACCGGTTCTGGATAACTGCCACTGGGCAGAGGTGACATGGCGTCGGGACGGTTGGGCAGTGGTTGGGTGGAACCTAGGCGATGCGGTGACCGAGACTTCATGAAGTCTGGTCCAGTGTCCGGCCAGCGGTGCCGATTTGGATGCTGGAGCGTGGGTATTGGTACTATTTGCCGTCCCCGTTCGGGGCTGTGGCGCAGCTGGTAGCGCACCTCCATGGCATGGAGGGGGTCAGGGGTTCGAGTCCCCTCAGCTCCACCCCGAAGTGCGCACGCCCACACCACACAGGTGGGGGCCTGCGCGTTTGTGCGTATTGCTGGCGCGCGATGAGGCTTTTCCGTCGTCGTCAGTTCATCCGTATCCTGAGAATTCACTGATACCCAATCCAACGGTGGCCAGGCTCCGAATATCATTCATGAGCACATACAGCGGGCACCGCCACGGCGCCTTAGGCACCCTCGCCGGAGGAATAGCCGTTACCGCTGGGGTGCTTGCCGGTGAAGCCGTGTCAGCCGTTGTTCCGGGAGTAACGGGACCGATTCTTGCAGTGGGGAATAGAGCTGTGGACTGGGCTCCGCGTCCGGCCAAAGAATTTGCTATTGAAACCTTCGGCACCGCTGATAAACCGATTCTTATCGGATCGGTGATGACCGTTGTTGCCCTCATGGCGCTGGCCTTGGGCTGGTGGGGAACGCGCCGGCCGCAATCGGCACTGATCGGGTTTGCCGGGCTAGTCTTCGTCGCCGGCATCGCCATGCTCACCGACCGTGCCGCTAACGCTGGACCTGTTCTTCGCCTGCTGCCCGTTGTCGCTATGGTGCTCGTGGGGGTCGGTGGACTGGCCTTGATGTTGCGGGCATTGGCCAATGCAACACCTCATTCAGCCAGGTCAGAGGACGCAGCGAGAGGACCTGCCTCGGGTGAGCGCCTTGACCGTCGGGCCTTCGTGGTGGCCGCCTCAGCAGTCGCTGCGACCGGCGCGATCAGTGGAGTAGTAGCTCGCACGTTGGGCGGACCGGCCGCGCTGGGATCTCGCGAGGCGCTGGCCCTCCCGAGCCCTGCCAGCCCCGCGCCGGCACTCCCGCAAGAAGTGACCTTCGAGGGGGTCAAGGGTTTAACCCCCTACATCACGGACAACGCAGACTTCTATCGGGTGGATACCGCCTTGAAAGTCCCCGACGTCCCCCTGGATGGCTATCGCCTCCGCGTTCACGGGATGGTGGACAACCCGCTCGATTTGAGCTTTCAGGACCTGCTCGACCGGGAACTCGTCAGCAAGCGCGTAACATTGACCTGTGTTTCCAATCCGGTGGGTGGGGACTATGTCGGGAACGCGACATGGCTCGGTGTGTTGATGCGGGATCTGCTGGAGGAGGCCGGCGTCCAAGAAGGCGCCGACGCCGTGAAATCTACGAGCGCAGATGACTTCACCGCTGGCACGCCGCTATCAGTGTTGACCGATGACCGTGATGCCTTGGTGGCGGTCGGTATGAACGGTGAGCCACTGCCACTTGAACACGGCTTTCCGGTGCGGATGGTCACCCCCGGTCTGTACGGGTATGTCTCGGCCACCAAGTGGCTGGTTGACCTCGAAGTCACCCGGTTTGCCGACTTCGAGGCCTACTGGACTACTCGCGGTTACTCCGCGCAGGCGCCGATCAAACTGTCCTCCCGGATCGATGTCCCCGCATCCTTCGCGCAGTTGGACGCTGGCGATGTCACCGTCGCAGGCGTCGCCTGGGCCCAGGACCGCGGTATCGAGAAGGTCGAAGTCCGCGTCGGCGACGGCGACTGGAATGACGCAGAACTTGCCGAGGTCGACAGTGATGACACCTGGCGGCCGTGGCGCTGGACATGGCCCGCAGAAGTAGGCTCCCAGCGACTAGAAGTCCGTGCAACCGACAGCACCGGCGAAACCCAAACGTCCGAGCGAGTCCCCATCGCCCCCGACGGATCGACCGGATGGCACAACGTGACGGTCACGGTCACCTAAGACCCCGCCTGTTGAGCCGGATCAATCCCCGCAAACCCCCGAAAACCCCAAGGAAAGGCACAATCATGCGCGTTCAGAAGATGTTCCTTACGGTCGCAATGGCATCCGTCCTCACGGTGTCCGCTTGTGGCAGCGACGAGGAGCCCACGAGCTCGGCCTCGGAGGACACCGCTGCCGAGGAGACCACCGAAGAGTCGACTGAGGCCGAAGATGACATGGCCGAGGAAGACATGGCCGAAGAGACCGAGGAAATGGCCGACCCAGCCGCCAACTTGGTAGGCCCAGCCTGCGAAAACTACGCCGCAGCTGTGCCCGAGGGCGATGGCTCGGTCGAGGGTATGGCCCAGGACCCAGTCGCCGTTGCAGCCAGCAACAACCCGTTGCTCACCAGCCTGACGGCGGCGGTCTCTGGCGAGGTCAACCCGGACGTGAACCTGGTGGACACCTTGAACGGCGACGAGTTCACTGTCTTCGCCCCGGTCGACGCGGCCTTCGCAAACGTTGACGCCGAGACCATGGCAACCCTGGAGAGCGACCCAGAGTTGTTGACCTCGATCCTGACGTACCACGTCGTGCCCGGTCAGTTGGCTCCCGACGCCGTTGTCGGCGAACACGACACCGTGCAGGGCGGCGCGATTGAGGTGACCGGCGAAGGCGATGAGCTCCTGGTCAACGAAGCCAACGTGCTCTGTGGCGGTGTGCAGACCGAGAACGCTACCGTCTACCTCGTCGACGAGGTTCTCACCCCACCGAGCGAGTGATTGCATGGTCGCTGGCCGCCCTGAGGTTGAAGAGTTAGTCATCGACGCGCAGTAGCACCCACGAACCGTCCACCCCGGAGCCATCCCAGAGGCACCGGGGTGGACGTCTTTGTAGCGGCCAAGGGACCAGGGTGCGCTCGGGCGATTGGGAATTGGCGCTCAGATCACCAAAGCGCGCTGGGATGACGGGAACGCGCTGGGATGACGGGAATGAGCTCGGATGACCGGAACGCGCGCAGATACATGCCGCGAGGGGCGTAGGTGCGCTCACTGAGGTCATTTGCGCTCACTGAGGTCATTCGCGATCGCATTGGTCACCTGCTCACCCGGACGACGGGCGTCAACGAGCGCGACGTTGTACTTCGCTGGCGACTTCGGAGAAGACGGACTCCGGCAACACGGCTCCGATCCGGCGCACATCGCTCGGCTCCAGTTGAAGGATCCGGTCCACTCGTGCCTCGCTCGGACGTCGTTCGCGGTCCCAGTCACCACGACCGATATCGACCCAGTAGCGGCCATGCCGTGACTCGTCCTCGGCGTCGCGGTCATGGTCCTGGCTGGTCAGCTGCAACGCCAACAGAAGACCGTGCTCGCGACCGATGACTAGCACGGGGCGGTCCTTGCCTCGGCCGTGGTCCTCCTCATACGGCACCCAGGTCCAGACGACTTCGCCCGGGTCGGCCAGGTCATCTGCAACCGGGGTGTAACTCATCGGAGGCACCCCGACGTAGTCGCCAGCATACCCGCCGGTGCGACCGCTGGTGCTGCGCTGCCGGCCACAGGGCTTGGGACGAGGGACACGTTTGCTCGCGGTGGCCAGCTGTCGGGCCAGGGTGCGAGCCAGTGAGATCACGGTCGAGGAGGAACGATTGGCCATGGGCGGCACGGTATCGGCTATCGGGGGGCCGTGGGACACTATTGAGCCAGTCTTACTCGCCCCCACAAGCCCAAGAGGTCATCTCCGCGTGTCACGCAACGCCTCCATCGCCCCGCAACCTGCGGCAACCCCGTCGGAGATCATCCGCAACTTCTGCATCATCGCGCACATCGACCATGGCAAATCGACCCTGGCCGACCGGATGCTGCAGATCACTGGGGTCGTTGACGAGCGGTCGATGCGCGCCCAGTACCTGGACCGCATGGACATCGAACGTGAACGCGGGATCACGATCAAGAGCCAGGCGGTGCGGATGCCCTGGTCGGTCAACGCGAGGGACGAGCCTGTTGATCGAAACAGCCAAAGTCAGTCGGCGCAGCCGAGTCCGGGCACTTCGGGGGGGATCACGGGGGGCGCAGCCCCCAGTGCGAACGCGAGGGACGAGCCTGTTGGTCGAAACAGCCAAAGTCAGTCGGCGCAGCCGAGTCCGGGCACTTCGGGGGGGATCACGGGGGGTGCAGCCCCCAGTGCGAACGTGAGGGACGAGCCTGTTGGTCGAAACAGCCAAAGTCAGCCGGCGCAGCCGAGTCCGGGCACTTCGGGGGGGACCACGGGGGGTGCAGCCCACCGTGCGAGCACAGCCCCGAGTGCGACAACGTATGTGCTCAACATGATCGATACTCCTGGTCACGTGGACTTCACGTATGAGGTCTCCCGCTCCCTCGCGGCATGCGAGGGAGCAGTGCTTTTGGTGGATGCCGCTCAGGGAATCGAAGCCCAGACACTTGCAAATCTCTATTTGGCGATGGAGAACGAGATGTCCATCGTGCCGGTGCTGAACAAGATCGACCTTCCCGCTGCCCAGCCGGAGAAGTATGCCGAGGAGTTGGCCGGGCTCATCGGCTGCGACATCGAGGATGTGTTGTTGGTCTCGGGCAAGACAGGTCAGGGTGTGCCCGAGCTGCTGGATCGGATCGTGCGCGATCTCCCGGCGCCGGTCGGTAACGCAGACGCGCCACCCCGGGCCATGATTTTCGACTCGGTCTACGACACCTACCGCGGAGTTGTGACCTACGTGCGTGTCGTCGACGGCAACCTCTCGCCCCGCGAGAAGATCGCCATGATGTCGACGAAGGCCACGCATGAGCTGCTAGAAATCGGCGTCATCTCCCCGGAGCCGGTCAAATCTAAAGGGCTGGGCGTCGGCGAAGTCGGCTACCTGATCACCGGGGTCAAGGACGTGCGTCAGTCCAAGGTCGGCGACACAGTGACCGGGTCGAACAACATGGCTACCGAGGCGCTAGGGGGATACAAGGACCCGCGACCGATGGTCTTTTCCGGGCTCTATCCGATCGATGGCTCGGATTACCCCACTCTCCGGGACGCGCTCGACAAGCTCAAACTCAACGATGCGGCTCTGGTCTACGAGCCGGAGACGTCGGTGGCGTTGGGGTTCGGTTTCCGGGTCGGCTTTCTGGGGATGTTGCACCTGGAGATCATCCGCGAACGGCTGGAGCGCGAGTCGAGCCTCGACCTGATCTCCACTCTGCCCAACGTCGAATACTTGGTCACGATGGATGACGGGTCGCAGATCCATGTCACCAACCCCAGTGAATTCCCGGCCGGCAAGATCGGTGAAGTCACCGAGCCGGTGGTGCGCGCCACGATCTTGACGCCGAGTGAGTACATCGGGTCGGTCATGGAGTTGTGTCAGTCTCGTCGCGGCTCGCTGCGGGGGATGGACTACCTGTCGCCGGAACGGGTGGAGATGCGCTACACGTTGCCGCTGGCCGAAATCGTCTTCGATTTCTTCGACGCGTTGAAGTCGCGCACTCGCGGGTATGCGTCGTTCGAATACGAGCCGGATGGGGAGCAGAGCGCCGATCTGGTCAAGGTCGATATCTTGCTGCAGGGCGATCAGGTAGACGCGTTCTCCTCGATTGTGCATAAGGACAAGGCCTATGCCTATGGAGTCTTGATGGCAGGCAAACTCAAAGATCTGATCCCGCGCCAGCAATATGAGGTGCCTATTCAGGCGGCCATCGGCGCCCGAGTGATCGCCCGAGAGACGATTCGGGCCATTCGCAAGGATGTGTTGGCTAAGTGCTACGGCGGAGACATCAGTCGCAAGCGCAAATTGCTCGAGAAGCAGAAAGAAGGGAAGAAGCGGATGAAGATGGTCGGCACCGTGGAAGTGCCTCAGGAAGCCTTCATCGCCGCTTTGTCCCAGGACGGCGCGGCGACGGAAAAGGCGAAGAAGTAGCCGCGGATGCCGGAGTCCTCCCCCCGCGAGCAGGCGCCCACGAAATACCGCCCACAATCGTCCACCGGAGCCCCGCCCCCGTTGCCCCCGGTGCATGAGCCCTCCTCGTTCTTAGCAGATCGCACTCGTTCTTTCGCCCGCCGTGGGTCCCGGATGCCGCAAGGTCATCAACACGCGTACGACGCCATGGCGGAACGGTTCGTCGTGTCGGTGCCGCGGTCAGCCAACGGCGACGACACCAGTGTGGACCCGACGTATCGGCTGGACGTCGAGCGTATCTTCGGTCGGTCAGCGCCCCTGGTGATTGAGGTGGGTTCCGGGTCCGGGGATGCACTTCGGGCGGGTGCCATGGCCAGGCCCAACTGGAACTTCCTCGGTCTGGAGGTGTGGCGCCCCGGTATCGGTCAAACGTTGTCGCGAATGCGCGAGCGCCCACTTCCTAACCTGCGGCTGGCCGAAGTCGATGCTGCTCTGGGTTTGGCGACGATGATTGACGCCAACACCGCCACGGAAGTGTGGACTTTCTTCCCCGATCCGTGGCCCAAACGCAAACACCACCCTCGTCGGCTGATCAATGCAACGTTCGCTGACCTCGTCGCCAGGGTGTTGCTGCCCGGCGGCATGTGGCGGTTGGCAACGGACTGGGCGCCATACGGATTGGCAATGCGCTCGCTGCTTGATGGCCATGACCGGTTCGTCGTCGACTCGAATGCCCGCGCGCCGCTTCGCCCGAAGACCCGGTTCGAGGCCAAAGGCCTCGAGGTCGGTCGCGACATCATCGATCTGAACTACGTCAGACCCGCGACGCGTTGACCTGAGACCGCCTGCCGTACCGCAAACTCGCGCCGGAGTTATCTGCACGGCGTAGGCACGGATTCGGTGTAGGAGTCGCCTGGTGGTGGCATATGCACCACGTGAGTGGCGATGTCGGTGTAGGTGTCGCCTGGTGGTGCCATATGCACCACGTGAGTGGCGATGTCGGTGTAGGTGTCGCCTGGTGGTGCCATACGCACCACGTGAGTGGCGATGTCGGTGTAGGTGTCGCCTGGTGGTGCCACATGCACGGCCAGCGTCGTTTCCGGTGCAGGTGTCGCCTGGTGGTGGCATATGCACGGGGTAGCGTCGTTTTTCGGTGGGATGTGGGTGCCTTGTGCACAGGGCCGATTGATTGGGGTTTGGACGCAGGTCCTCTACGCCGGCCTGTGGATAACTAGCTGCCGGCCAGCAGTGCTGGGACAAAGTGGGGTCATGACCCCCTTCGACCCACTACGGCCATTCACACGAGCTGAGGGGATCGAAGCAGGTCTGACCTGGCGCGACCTTAGCGGCACAGGCTTCAGGCGCCTCTTCCACGGCGTCTATGTGTCGGCCAACACCAGGCCTCACCACGTCCTCATCCTTGAGGCAGCCCGAAAAGTTGTCGGTCACAAAGCTGTCGCCAGCCATCACACGGCGGCGCATCTCTGGTGCGGCGTTGCGCCGCCTACCTCGGACGTGCATTTCACGGTCGCACCCACTAGCTCGCGGAGCAGGTCTTCAGGCATCCGCGCACACATCGGAATGCCTTCGGTCGTGAGGCATCAGGGCCAACTGGTCACGTCTCCGGCCCAGACCTTTCTTGACATGGCCCAGTGTTGCGATCTCGTTGACCTCGTGGTTGCTCGGCGACTCCCTGATCACGGCGAAGGCGACGACCGTCCGCGAGCTCGAGGATGCAGTCCAGCCGGCGCTGACCGTTGGAAAGGGTCGGGCCGTGCGGGGGGCCAGAGCGCGTCAGTTGTTGAGGGCCGCCGGATACCTGCGGGCAGGGGTGGACTCGGCGATGGAGTCGAGATCTCGGATGTTGTTGTCTCTCGCCGGTCTACCCGAGCCGGTAGTTAACTTCAAGATGCGCGATTCGTCGGGGATCGTGACTCGTCGCCTCGACCTGAGCTACCCGGCATACAAGCTGGCTATAGAATACGACGGGCGTCAGCATGCCGAGAGCGATAACCAATGGCAGGCTGACGTTACGCGACGTGAGGAACTGGACCACGATAATTGGCGCCTTGTCGTGCTGTTGTCGGGGGATGTCTACCGATCCCCGGCGCGAACGATTACGAGGGTGTGCATGGCGATGGCGGACTGCGGTATGCACGTGCCAGCTCTTACCGAAGAGTGGCGCCGCTACTTCCCTGGGTATGGCGCAGCGGCCTCTTGAACGTCACCGCCCCGGATGACGCCAACCCCTCCACACGTCATCACCCAGGCTGTCGCTCAACACCTGACCACGCAGGTGGCACGGCGGGGATCGGTGCGGCCGTGACTTTTGCGCCTGGTGGTGGGATGTGCACCGAAGGGGTTGAAGCAGATGCGCAGCAGACACGCCGACCCACCTACCGCGGTCTAGGGGCGACAGCCGGTTCTATGGTCCTCAGGTCCCTGCTCGGTATGAGCCCGCAGGGCCCAGCATCTGGATCAGTGAACGCGCGGACAACGCGCAGTAGATAGGTGTGGGCCACTCGCGAAGTATGAGTTCGCGAGTGGCCCACGTGTGATCAGTGTGACGATCTGATCGGTCATAGAGGTGTCGGTGGCTCGACTTGCTCCGTCACGAGCGAGTGTCACCGAGCCGAAGCCCGGCGATCGAATCCACGACTAGACTCTCGACCGGTTCCACCGGCGAACCGGGGAACGTCTGATGATCATCGCCCGTCCACCCGTCGTTGCGCAAGACTTCACATCGCTGTAATTCGCGAGAGATGCGACCTGTCTGGAGCCCGATGTGACGCAGGGGGCAGGACGGCACCAATGGTGCCCTGGGGGAGTGCCATCGTCGCATTTCTACATGGGCATAACTAGTGCGAGGTGCGCATAGCTAGTGCGAGGTGCGCCTAGCTAGTGCGAGGTGGCCCTAGCAAGTGCGAGGTGGCTCCAGGAAGTGCGAGGTGGGCCTAGCAAGTGCGAGGTGGGCCCAGGAAGTGCGAGGTGGCCCTCAAGAACGAGGGGTACGCGCGGGAACACGTGAAGGGCCGACGGACTACTAGCGTTTTGGAGACCACCCAGACGCCCACCGGCCGAGGCGGTGATCAGTCGCCGGTTGCTTCCCGTCCGCGCGACACGATGGCCGGGTCGGGCTTCTGGACGATCTCCTCGTCCTTACCGGTGTAGTCAAACTGGCTCAAAAACGCACGCATCGAACTGACCCGGGACCGCTTCTTATCGTTGGACTTGATCGTCGTCCATTGGGCATGGTTGGTGTCGGTTCGGCGAAACATCGCCTCTTTCGCTGCGGTGTAGTCGCTCCAGCGATCCAGGGACTCTAGATCCATCGGCGACAACTTCCACCGCCGCACCGGATCGAGTTGGCGAATGGCGAACCGGGTTCGCTGCTCGTTGCGGGTCACCGAGAACCAGAACTTGGTCACCGAGACCCCAGAGTCGATGAGCATCTTCTCGAACGCTGGGACATGGTTCATGAACTGTTCGTATTGCTCGTCGTCGCAAAAGCCCATGACGCGCTCGACACCGGCCCGGTTGTACCACGAGCGGTCGAAGAGCACCATCTCGCCGAAGGTAGGAAGGTGCTGAACATAACGTTGGAAATACCACTGCCCCAACTCGGTCTCGGTCGGCTTGACCAGAGCCACGACTCGTGCCCCGCGGGGATTGAGGTGCTCCATGAACCGCTTTATCGACCCGCCCTTGCCTGCCGCGTCTCGCCCTTCGAAGATGAGGACATGCCGGGTCTTGGTCTCGCGGGACCACGCTTGGAACTTCAACAACTCGATTTGCAGCAGGTACTTCTCGACGGCGTAATAGTCCCGAGACATTCGGGAGTCGTAGGGATAGTTCTCGCGCCACGTGTCGACCGCCCTGCCATCGGGTGCGATGAGGTCGGGGTCTGACCCCTCGTCGTCGCGCACCGTGTAGCCATCGGCGCGCAGTTGGTCGATGTACTCACGAAACTCGTGCTGTTGGGCCATAGCAATGACTGTAGTAGGAGTCGGCTACCAGTGTGCAGCCTTCGTGCTGGGACACTTTGGGTATGCCGCCAGCCATGCCACCAGGCGACACCGCCCCGGTCGACGGTCTCTTGCCGCCACCTCGGGTAGCGCCCGCGCAGGATCGCGCCCTCGGCATCTACATTCACGTGCCGTTCTGTCGGGTCCGCTGCGGCTATTGCGACTTCAACACCTACACGGCACAAGAACTCGGCAGCGGGGCTGACACCACCGCCGGTTACCTGGATGCCGCCCTGTCCGAGATGGACCTCGCGGAACGTGTGCTGAGCCAGCATCGGGTCCAGGCGCCCGCGCTGGACCCCAAGGTTGTGCCGGCGCCTACACCTGTCCACGCAGCTGAGCGTCGCGCATGCCCGCCGGTGGAAACCATCTTTATCGGTGGAGGTACCCCCACCTTGCTGCCGGTCGACCACCTCGGTGCTCTACTTGCGGGCGTTGAACGTCGATGGGGGATCACAGCCGATGCCGAGGTCACCACCGAGGCCAATCCGGACACCCTGAACGCATCGGTGGCAACTGGCCTGGCGCGCGCCGGCTTCACCCGGGTCAGCATCGGCATGCAGTCGGCGGTGCCGCACGTTTTGACCACTCTGGACCGCACCCACGTGCCCTCCCACCTTCCGACGGCGGTGAATGCCGTCAAGGCCGCCGGAATGCAAGTGAGCCTCGACCTGATCTACGGCACCCCAGGGGAGTCGATCGACGATTGGCGCCGCAGCGTGCAGACAGCACTAGACCTAGAGCCTGATCATGTCTCGGCGTATGCGCTGACCATCGAAGAAGGCACCGCTATGGGTGCGGCCGTGCGCCGGGGCACCGTGCCGATGCCCACTGACGACGACGAGGCCGACAAGTACGAACTGGCCGATGAGTTGCTGGCTGAGGCCGGTTACCAGTGGTACGAGATTTCCAACTGGGCTCGTCGCAGTGACGCCCGATGTCGGCACAACCTGGCATATTGGCGAGGGCAGGATTGGTGGGGCATCGGGCCAGGAGCGCATAGCCACGTCGACGGGACACGCTGGTGGAATGTCAAACATCCCAGCGCGTATGGCGCCCGGCTGCACGCTAGGCGGAGCCCAGCGTTGGCCAGAGAGGTACTGACCGAGGCGCAGCGCTACGACGAACGGGTCATGTTGGGTCTTCGCTTGGTGCAAGGCGTGCCGATCGCGTCGCTGCGGGAGGATAGCGATCGGCCGGTGGCCCACCTTCTCGACCGAGGTCTGTTGAACACCGAGTCGGCTCAAGGAGGGTATGCGGTCTTGACGCGGCAGGGCAGGCTACTCGCCGATACCGCAGTGCATGCACTGCTAGCAGAGGATCGGGGCAGCCCGCAACGACGCATGCGGTAGCCGCTCACGGCGCCCTGTTCACTTACCGCGGGTAGCCTCCAGCGAGCCGCAATCAGCCAGCGCGGCCGCCAATCACTGCACCGTCTGGAGGGCTACCCGCTAGCTCAGCACCTTGATCTGCGCTGGGTAGGTGTAGTCCTCCCCGTTGCTTGCCTTCACCGCCGCCATGATGTGCAACACCAGCGCGATCACCCAGATCGCGATTCCGACGGGGATCGTCAGCAGCAGCAAGAAGCCGAACGAGAGCACGGACAAGATGAACAAGACTACATAAGCGATGAACAAGGTCACGTTGAAGTTGAAGGCGCCGGCTGAGGCATAACGCACCTTGCCGCTGCGGTCCTTGAAGATTGCCCAGATGACTAGCGGGCCGACGAAGTTCAGCAAACCAACGCTCAGCAACGCTCCGATCGGGCCGGAGAGATGGGCCAGCACAGCCCAGGTCTTCTCCTCGGAGGGATTGAGCATGTTGCCCGCTCCTTGGGCCTGACCTCCGTATTGGGGTCCGCCTTGCTGACCTCCGTATTGGGGTCCGCCCTCCTGACCCCCGTACTGCGGTGCACCATACTGACCCCCGTACTGCGGTGCACCATACTGCTGGCCTTGCTGGGTTTGTGGGTTAGCCGGATGACCGGGTGACTGGTGATCGGTGTGTTGGGGGTCGTAGCCGTAGGGCGGCTCTGCCCCAGTAGTACTACCGGTGGGCTCGCCCGGTTGCCCAGGCGCATTCGGTGCAGGCTGATCGGTGGGAGCCGGAGACCCGGACTCGTCGGGCTGACTGGGCGGGGGAGGTGGCGGGGTGCTCATCGTGTGCTCGATTCTGTAGGTGGGACGGTGACGAAGTCGATCAACTCTTCGACGCTAGCCAGGAGCGATGGTTCGATGTCTTGATACGACCGTACTCGGGTCAGCAGCCGCTTCCATCCCATCGACACATCGCGCTGGGAGGTATGCGGCCAGCCTAAGGCGGCCAACACGGCATGCTTCCACGACTGCCCCCGTTCGACAACGGGCCACGCAGTCAACCCCAACCGCTCCGGCCGGATCGACTGCCACACATCGACATAAGGGTGCCCGGTGACCCGCACCCACCGTGCTTCCGGTAGGCCGGACGCGGCGTTCACGATCCGCGATTCTTTGCTTCCCGGTACCAGGTGATCGACCAACACGCCCATCCGGCGATCCGCGGAGGGGGCGAAACTGCGGATCACGGCAGCCAGGTCGTCCACGCCCTCGAGGACTTCGACGACGACACCTTCAATTCGCAGGTCCTCACCCCACACCTTTTCGACGAGCTCGGCGTCGTGTCGACCCTCGACGAAGATACGTGAGGCGGCCGCTACACGCGCCTGACCGCGGGGCACCGAGCGCGACCCACTGGCGGTCCGCTGGGTAGCAGCCTGCCGGTCGGCCAACGCCCCGGCGTTCTGCAGTGTAGGCGCCGTGAGCACCACTGGAGCGCCGTCGATCAAGAAGCCTGGTCCCAGCGGGAATCCTCGACTCTTGCCATGCCTGTCTTGCACATGAACCACCCGCATACCCCCGGCCTTTTCAACCGCCACGACGGCGCCACACCATCCGGTGTCGACGTCCTCGACGACGAGGCCCGTCTCTGCTGGCACCGTGGTCGCTCGGGCGCGAGGGGGTGCCTTCCAGTCGCTGGCCAACACGTCGCTCCCGTACCGATCACCCATCTCGTCAGTCTGTCAGGGGCGGGGTCCCGCGGCGGCGATCTGACCGGGCGCGCCCAGCCGATCCTCTAGACATCTGCTTCGTAGGCCTTGTGGACCAACGACATCACCTCACCGGTGAGATCCGTTTCACCGGCAAGGTTGTAGGTGTGAAACCAGCGGCTCCCCATCCGCTGCACCCGGCGGCTCGGCTCCGGCACCGTCACCTCGCCGGGGAGCTTGATCGTCAGGGCGGTCCACCTGGTCATGGTCCGCAGCTGCGCAAAGGTGCTGCGTCGCTTCAGGAATAACCCCACCTGCACTGGCTCGATGATGACGTCGGGCCACGACCGGACCATGGCGGTCAAGCGCAGCGCGACCGGGCGCTCGTATGACGGGGAGGTATCCAGCCAGGTCAGCAACGTCATCGCGGGGGCACAGGTGTGTCCAGCGCGGACGCGGCCAAAGGTCCGCGAGCATTCGGGGCAGGTCCACGTCGTCATCGCAACCACAAGTGTGCCGCACGAACGCGTAGACTTGGCACTCGCGTGAGCTGAGTGCCAGGCTGAGAAGTGAGCCGGCTGCCACAACACAGAAACGACGAACACAAGAACACGAAGGCCGGAGGTCAACCCGTGAGCGACGAACGCAGACTCGATGTCCTTCGGGCGATCGTTCAAGACTACGTGCGCACCAGCGAGCCCGTGGGGTCGCGGGCGCTGCTGGAGAGGCATTCGCTTGGGGTCTCGGCTGCCACGGTGCGCAACGACATGGCAGTCCTGGAGGAGGACGGCCTGATCACCGCACCACATACCAGCGCCGGTCGTGTCCCAACCGACGCCGGTTACCGCCTGTTCGTCGATCGACTGAGCGGTATTAAGCCTCTGTCGGGCGGCGAAAAGGTTGCGATCCGGCGCTTTCTGGCCGGTGCGGTCGACTTGGACGACATCGTCTTGCGCACCGTGAAGCTGCTGTCCTCGCTGACCAATCAGGTCGCCGTCATGCAGTACCCGTCGTTGAGCCAGTCGACAGTGCGGCACATCGAGTTGGTGCCGGTAGGTGGCTCGCGGTTGATGGTGGTGCTGATCGTTAATACGGGCCGGGTGGAGCAGAGGGTGATCGACGCGGGCCACGACCTGGATTCCTACCACGACCGGATCGCGGCGCTACGCGCCCTGGTCAACCGGATCGCCGTTGGTCAAGCGTTGACTGCTGCCCCGTCGCTGTTGACGTTGGGGCTGGTCGAGGTCCACCCCGATGACCTCAGGATCGCGGAGATGGTGTTGGCTACGCTGCACGATGCGTTGGCGGAGCAGACGGAGGAGCGGTTGGTGTTGGCCGGCACCGCCAATTTGGCCAGGGACGCCGGTGATTTCCCCACCTCGCTGCAAGAAGTTCTCCAGGCCTTGGAAGAACATGTGGTGTTGTTGAAGTTGATAGGGAGTAGGGCAAGTCTGGACGAGGACACGGTGGCAGTGAGTATCGGTGCCGAGAACGCGTTTGAGGGCCTGCGCACGACGTCGGTCGTGACTACCACATACGGGCCCGCAGGTGGGCTTGGCGTCGTCGGGCCGACCCGCATGGACTACCCGATGGCCATGGCGTCGGTGCGTGCGGTGGCGCACTACGTTTCGACGATTTTGGAGAATTGACCATGTATTCCGCGTGCAGCACAGATGAATTATTCCGGTGACACAGACAAGGACCGATGTGAACGACTACTACGCTGATCTGGGTGTCCAGCGCGACTCCAGCGCCGAAGAAATCAAGCGCGCCTATCGCAAGCAGGCCCGCAAGTTGCACCCCGACGTCAACCCCGGCCCCGAAGCGGAGGCCGAGTTCAAGCGAGTCTCACAGGCGTATGACGTGTTGTCCGACCAGGCTAAGCGAGCGGCATACGACCGTGGTCAAGACCCCTACGGAGGAGCCACCAACGGGTTCGGTCAGGGCTTCACCTTTACCGACATCATGGACGCCTTCTTCGGCGGTAACGGCGGTGGTGGCCGCGGGCCGCGCTCGCGCACCCAACGCGGCCAGGACGCCTTGGTGCAACTGGACATCGACCTCGCCGTGGCCGTTTTTGGTGGCGAAGAGACCTTCCCGGTCGATACCGCGATCCACTGCGCGACGTGCTCCGGTTCCGGGGCGCAGCCGGGGTCTGGGCACCGCACCTGTTCGGTGTGCTCGGGTCGCGGCGAGGTGCAGCAAGTGCAGCGCTCCTTCCTGGGTCAAGTGATGACGCAGCGCCCGTGCAGTGCATGTCAGGGTTTCGGTGAGGTGATCGAGAACCCGTGCTTCGACTGCTCGGGCGAAGGCAGGGTGCGCACTCGACGGGACCTGAGCATCAAAGTGCCTGGCGGGGTGGACAGCGGCACCCGGATCCGGATGACCGGCGAGGGTGAGGTCGGACCTGCCGGCGGGGAGGCCGGCGACCTGTACGTCGAGATCGCGGTGCGCCCCCACGACACGTTCCGACGCCGTGGCGATGACCTGCACTGCTCGATCGAAGTGCCGATGACCGCAGCCGCACTCGGCGCCGCCCTCACAGTGCACACCTTGGATGGCCCTAGCGAGATCGACCTCAAAGCCGGTGCCCAACCCCAGGACACGGTCACCTTGAAAGACTATGGCGTGAACCACCTTCGCGGCACTGGTCGAGGAGACCTGATCGTTCACCTCGACATCAGGGTGCCGGTCAAACTGACCGAGTTGCAACGCCAGCTGCTCACCGATTTCGCCGAGTCTCGGGGCGAGTCTCGTCCGCAGGGGCTGATGGCTCCTGCGCAAGGTGGCATCTTCGGCAAGTTCCGCGAAGCCTTCTCGCACCGGTGACCGCGGCCCTCTACCTGCTTGATCCCGGTGGACTTGTCGACGCTGAGGTCGGTGCCGAGATTCTGCTTGACGGTTCCGAGGGGCACCATGCCGCGACGGTGGCCCGGCTGCCGGTGGGGGCCGACCTCCTCCTCGCCGACAACAGTGGACAGGTGGCCCGGTGCCGCGTGAACTCGGTGAGCAAGGGCGCGCTGCTAGCCACCGTGCAGGACATGACGTACCAGGAGGCTGCTGAACCTCGCTTCACCCTGATCCAGGCCTTGGCTAAGGCCGACCGAGACCTGCTAGCGATCGAGGTGGCCACCGAATTGGGGGTGGACCGGGTGATCCCGTGGCAGGCCGATCGCAGTGTCGTGCGATGGCGTGGGGAGCGAGAGATTAAGGCGCAGCGCAAGTGGCAGAACACCCTTGTTGCCGCGACGAAGCAGGCACGACGGCCCAGGGTGCCAACCCTGGAAACTGCGGCCGATCAGGCGGCCCTGCTCGAGCACGTACAGCGAGCCGCCTTGAGCATCGTGTTGCATGAAAGCGCAGCCACGCCGCTGGCCTCGCTGGGCGTAACCGACCTCCCGATAAGAGGGGAAGTTCTGCTCGTGGTCGGTCCCGAAGGCGGAATTAGCGCCACGGAACTGGCGGCGCTGGTGCAGGCCGGGGCGAGGTCGATGCGATTGGGAGAGACGGTGCTGCGCACCTCGACGGCGGGCTCGGCGGCGATTGCGCTTCTGAGTGCGCTGGGTCGATGGCGCGCTTAGTGTGGCTCGCATGAGCGAGTGCATCTTCTGCCGTATCGCTGCAGCCGAGATGGCGGCCGACATCGTCTACGCGAGCGAGACGAGCGTTGCCTTCCGGGATATGAGTCCACAAGCGCCGGTCCACCTGTTGGTGGTGCCCCGCGAGCATCATCTCAGCGCGGCTGAGATGGCGGCGGTCGATGCTCAGGGTTTGGCTGATCTCTTCGCGGCAGTGGCCGTAGTGACGCGGGATGCCGGGATCGACAAGACGGGATATCGAGTGGTTACCAACGTCGGCGCCGACTCCGGCCAGGAAGTGCCCCATCTGCATCTGCACGTGCTCGGTGGCGGGCGTCTCGGGCCGCTAGGCCGGGTCAGCGAGTAGACTTGAGCCGATCATGACCCAGACTTCACCCTCGCAGCCCACCCCCGAGCCAGCCACCCATACAGTCCGCATTCCCGCCGAGATTTCGATGGTGTCTGTGCTGGGGCCAGGCGATGAACTCCTTCGGACTATCGAGCGCAGCTTTCGAGGCGTGGACGTACATGTGCGTGGCAACGAGTTTCGGCTGACCGGGCCATCGGCGGATCTGGCGTTGATCGAGCGTTTGCTCGATGAGTTGACAGCGATTGTCGATAAGGGTCACTCGCTGACCCGGGAGGCCGTCGAGAGAGCAATCGCGATGCTGCGCACCCAGAGCACGGACCGACCAGCGGACGTGCTGACGATGAACATCATCAGCAGCCGAGGCCGCAACATCCGTCCCAAGACGATCAATCAGAAGCACTACGTCGATGCGATCGACGCGCATACCGTCGTTTTCGGGATCGGTCCGGCAGGCACCGGCAAGACCTATCTGGCGATGGCCAAAGCGGTCGCAGCCCTGCAAGCCAAAGAAGTCAACCGCATCATCTTGACCCGGCCAGCGGTAGAGGCAGGCGAACGCCTCGGATTCCTACCAGGCACCCTGAGCGACAAGATCGACCCCTACCTGCGTCCGCTGTACGACGCGTTGCACGACATGGTCGACCCGGACTCCATCCCCCGCCTGATGGCCTCCGGCATGGTCGAAGTTGCTCCACTGGCCTACATGCGCGGGCGGACCCTCAATGACGCGTTCATCATCTTGGATGAGGCGCAGAACACGTCGGCAGAGCAGATGAAGATGTTCCTGACCCGGTTGGGGTTCGGCTCCAAGATGGTCGTCACCGGCGACGTCACGCAGGTGGACCTGCCGGGCGGCACCACATCCGGACTGCGCGTGGTCCAAGACATCCTGACCGGTGTAGAAGACGTGCACTTTGCCCACCTGGAAAGCGGCGACGTAGTGCGCCACTCACTGGTCAGCGCCATCGTCGAAGCCTATGGACGCTTCGATGCCCAGCAAGCCCCCTCGGGTTCCAACCCTCGGGCTTCGGGCACTCTTGGGGCCTCGCGGGGTGGCCGGTGAGCATCGATGTCCTGAACGAATCGGGCGAGGTGCCGTCGGTCGTCGCCGAGCAGGAGTTGCACGACCTCGCGGCGTTTGTGCTGGCGCAACTGGGCGTCAATCCTCGGGCGGATCTGGCGATTACCCTGCTCGACGAAGCGGCGATGACCGCACTGCATGAGCAATGGATGGATCTGCCAGGGGCCACCGACGTGATGAGCTTCCCGATGGACGAACTGCGCCCCGGCGGTGAGCAGGATCCGGAGACTGCCGCGGTGCTGGGGGACGTTGTGTTGTGCCCGACAGTGGCGGCGACCCAGGCTCTGGCCGCCGGCCATGCGCTGGCCGATGAGATGCTGCTGCTGCTAACCCACGGGATCTTGCACTTGCTGGGCTTCGATCATGCGGAGCCAGCCGCCGAGCAGGAAATGTTCGACCTTCAACGCACCCTGCTTTTGACCTATCTGGCTGGCCGCGGACGAAGCACCAGTGCGGCGCCGGCACCCCAACTCGGCACCGCCTGAGCCGCGGCGCACCCTCAAGGCTCCCGATGACCTCCCTGATTTTGGTCGCGATCGCCGCGACTCTGATCGCCTTCCTGCTGTCAGCGGCAGAGACTGCCATGCAACGGATCTCCCGTAGTCGAGTCGAGCAGTTGCAGGAAGAAGGCCGACGAGGGTCGGGAGCCTTGGGTCGAATCGTGGCCGACCCCGCGCCCTACCTCGCGGTGACAGCCTTCGGGCGGGTCACCGCGGAATCGCTGACTGCGGTGGCCGTCGCGGTGGCTGTCGACACTGCGACGAACAGTCACTGGCAGACCGCGCTTATCGCCGTAGCCATCATGGTGTTGATCTCCTTCGTGCTGGTGGGAGTATCGCCGCGCACTTTGGGCCGACAGCATGTCGACACGGTTGCGCTGCTGGCCGCCCCGATCGTAGCCACGCTGCGCCTGGTGCTGGGCCCGGTCGCCAAGTTGCTCGTCGTGTTCGGCAATGCTGTGACACCTGGACGCGGCTACGACTACGGACCGTTTGCCTCCGAGGCCGAGTTGCGCGAACTGGTGGACCTCGCGGGTGAGACATCCGTCATCGAGGCGGACGAGCAGGAGATGATCCACTCGATCTTCGAGTTAGGTGACACGGTTGCCCGGGAGGTGATGGTGCCCCGTCCGGACATGGTGACCATCGGGCAGGACCGAACCCTGCGACAGGCAATGTCGCTGTTCCTGCGATCCGGGTTCTCCCGGGTGCCGGTCATCGGTGATGGCAGCGACGACGTGTTGGGATTGTTGTACTTCAAGGACGCCGCTCGCCAGGTCAATGCTCGGGGCGCCTCTGCCGAGTCGGCTGAAGTCACTGAGGTGATGCGCCCCGTGCACCGGGTCCCGGACAGCAAGCGGGTCGATGGCCTGCTGCGTGAGATGCAACAGCAGCGGTTGCACTTCGCCATGGTGATCGACGAATACGGGGGAACGGCCGGGCTGATCACGATTGAAGACGTCCTAGAAGAGATCGTCGGTGAAATCACCGACGAGTACGACCGGGACGTCCTGGAGATTACCGAATTGGACGATGGGTCGGTTCGGGTGCCGGCCTCACTGCCGGTGGACGACTTGGCAGACATGTTCGACACCACCATCGAGGTGGAGGACGTCGACAGCGTCGGGGGACTGCTCGCTGCCCTGATCGGTATGGTGCCCATCGTGGGTTCGAGCGCCGAGATCGCCGGCGTGTCGTTGACGGCTGAACGAATGGCCGGTCGCCGCCGTCGGGTCGCGACCGTGCTGGTGAGCGGCGCGGAGCCCGTGCGGCATGCCGACTCGGACGATGATGATCGTGAGGCTTCAGCAGCCCATCGCGGCGCGGATCACGAACAAAGCGATGGTCAGGCGGGTAAGCCGCGGCACGCTGTGAGTCGGCGCCGCGGCCAGGACCAGCGCTCGCGAAGTGCATCGTGAACGCCTCTTGCGAGGGGGGTTACCGCGCCGGGTTCGCGGCTCTCGTGGGCCGGCCCAACGCGGGCAAGTCAACACTGACCAATGCCCTCGTTGGACAAAAAGTTGCGATCACCTCGAGTAAGCCGCAAACGACCCGGCATACGATCCGCGGGATCCGGCACACGCCTCACTCGCAGCTTGTCCTGGTCGATACCCCGGGTTTGCACCGACCCCGTTCGTTGTTGGGCCAGCGCCTGAACGACCTGGTCCGCGAGACGTTACTTGGAGTCGACGTGATCGGGTGCTGCTTGCCGGCGGATCAGCGACCTGGCCCTGGTGACCAGTTCATCGCCGCAGATCTGCAAGAGTTGCAGCGCGCCCGACGCGTGCCCGTCGTTGCCATTGCCACCAAAGCCGACGCCGTTGATCGCGGGCGACTGGCTGAGCATCTGATGGCAATTGACCAATTGGCGGACTGGGCCGAGATCATCCCGTGCTCAGCGCTGCGCGGACAACAGGTGGACGAGGTCGCCGATGTGCTCGGCTCATACCTGCCGAAGTCTCCTCCGCTCTATCCCCCCGAAACGATCACTGACGAGCCGCACGTGGTCATGATCGCCGAGCTCGTGCGTGAAGCAGCGCTGGAGGGAGTCCGCGATGAATTGCCGCACTCGCTGGCAGTAGTGGTCGAGGAGATGGCCGAGCGCGCCGATCGCCCGGCTGATTCGCCGATGAGCGACGTGCGGGTGAACGTCTTCGTCGAGCGCTCCTCCCAAAAGGCCATCATTATCGGTCGTGGTGGCAGCAGACTGCGTGATGTGGGCACCGCCGCTCGCACGCAGATCGAGGAACTGTTAGGCCGGCGGGTATACCTCGATCTGCACGTCAAGGTTGCCAAGGACTGGCAGCGTGACCCCAAGCAGCTCGGCCGTCTGGGATTCTGAGGCCGGAGTGAAAGCACCCGCTCGACGCGGCCGAGGACGCCCACCGGGGGAGGGTACCGGTGCCCGCGCCGCCATTTTCGCCGCAGCCTCGGCGCAATTCGCAGCCCACGGATACGAAGCGACCAGTATGCGCGGCATCGCCGGGCAAGCCGGCGTCGACGCATCGCTGGTTGCTCACTACTTCGGCACCAAGCAGAAGCTGTTCGCCCACGTTGTGGAGATGCCGATTGACCCTGCACGTGCCGTTCCTCTGCTGGTGGCAGGTCCCAGGAACGAAGTCGGCCACCGGGTCGCCGGGTTCTTGCTGGCGATGATCGACGACCCCCACGTCAGGGTGCGCGCGGTGAGCCTGATCCGGGCGGCCTCCACCAATCCGGAGGCGGCGGCCATTATGCGCGAACGCCTCACCGAACAACTCTTGGAACCGTTGGCAGCGGCGATCAACGCCGATCAACCGAAGTTCCGCGCCGCCATGGTGATGTCGCAGACGGTGGGGCTGATCATGGCTCGACATGTGGTCCAGTTGGAGCCGCTAGAACAGGCCGAGCGCGCTGACCTCATCGTCGTGCTGGCCCCCGTGTATCAGCACTACTTCACGGCGCCACTGCCGGTGAGGTGACCGCCGCGTAACACTGATCGTCGGCCGTTCAACAACACTTCCACATCACACCGTCTCGGTGACACCTGCGTCCAGACACCCGCTCGGCAAGAGCGTTTGGGTGAGCCCGGCTCAATGATCACCACGCGGCTCGGCTGGGCCGACGTTCTGCTCCAGCCACGCGTTCAGGGGTGCTGCTTCACGCCATACCTGGGTGATCGTGTCGACAGCTTCGGGGCGGAACATCCATCCGGCTTCCCCACTGAACTCGCGCGCGACGGTCAGTGACTTGTGGCGGAGCAGGCCGATCCGCACGTGCTCAGTGGAGTACCCGCGCGGCGCCGTCTTGAGCGCCGACCCCCCGACGGTCAGGTCACCCGTTGTCGCATCGTCGACCAACCGCTGGACCTCGGCGCCAGTGTCGTCATCGTCGATGGCGGCATAGAAGCGCTGCAACTGATCGCGGCTCATCATGTAACACCCAGCGGCGCTGAAGACACCGGCGGCACTGACTTGCACGTAGTAGACGCTAGTGCTGGCTTCGGTGCCCGGCCCCTCGCCGATCACCGCGCCGCAGTGCAGCTTGTAGGGCGACTTGTCTTTACTGAAGCGGACATCCCGGTGGGGTCGAAAGACCTTGGAGTTGTCGCCGAACTCATCGCTGACATGGGCCAGCAGACGTTCCATCGGCTCCCGGATATCCCGATCGTAGACGTCTCGGTGGGCAGCGAAGAACGCCTTGCTGTTGTCCGCCTCCAACTCTGGCCAAAACGAGATCGCTCGCTGCCCGAAGCCCTCGAAGGGGCCTATCTTCGCTTCCATGGGTCACTCCTGATCGACGCCGACCTACTGAAACTACTCTTGATCATCGGCGGGCCGATATCTCTGGTCACCACCGGCGTTGCATGGTTGAGTGGTGAGCATGAAGAAACTCATCAACGACCCAGCAGATGTTGTCGCCGAAGCCTTGCGCGGTATGGCTGCAGCCCATCCGGATCGGCTGCTCGTGGATCATGACCAACGCATCGTCTACCGCGCTGGGGGCCCTCGCAAGGGCAAGGTCGGGTTGATCTCCGGCGGTGGGTCGGGACACGAGCCGCTTCACGGGGGCTTCGTCGGGACCGGCATGCTCGACGCGGCCTGTGCCGGCGAGATGTTCACCTCGCCAGTACCGGACCAAATGATGGCTGCCACCAAGGCCGTCGACGGCGGAGCCGGGGTTCTGCACATCGTAAAGAACTACACCGGCGACGTGATGAACTTCGAGATGGCCGCCGAGATGGCCGAGGCGGACGCAGGCACCGAGGTTTCATCGGTGGTCACCGACGATGACGTCGCCGTGCAGGACTCATTGTTCACTGCCGGCCGGCGCGGCGTTGGCGTGACGGTGCTGTTGGAGAAGATCGTGGGTGCGGCCGCGGAGGAGAACGCCTCGCTGCAGGAATGTGCTGACCTGGCCAAGCGCATCAATGATGAGGGACGATCGATGGGGATGGCGCTGACCTCGTGCACCGTGCCTGCCGCGGGCCAGCCCACCTTTGAGATCGACGATGACGAGATGGAGATCGGGGTCGGTATTCACGGTGAGCCCGGGCGCGAAAGGATGGCGCTGGCTCCGGCCAAGGAGATCGCCGCCATGTTGGTCGAGCCGGTGCTCGCCGACTTGCACGTCGCCTCGGGTGACCCGGTGATTGCGTTCGTCAACGGCATGGGCGGCACGCCACTGATCGAGCTGTACTTGATGTACAACGAGGTGGCGTCCATCTTGGAGAAGTCAGGTGTGAGTGTGGCCCGGTGCCTGGTCGGCAACTACATCACGTCGCTGGAGATGGCTGGCTGCTCGGTGACCCTACTGAAGGCCGACGACGACATCGTCCGGCTCTGGGATGCACCGGTAAACACTCCTGGTCTGCGCTGGGGCGCCTGATGGCCGATCTTGGCTCCTTCGTGGCCTGGATCGGTGCGTACGCCGAAGACATTCAGGGACACGCGGAGCACCTGACCGATCTGGACCGGGCGATCGGCGACGGAGACCACGGGACCAACATGTCGCGGGGTATGTCCAAGGTCGCTGCCCTCGGTGAGACCGATGAGTTCACGGCGATCGACGCCTATCTCAAGAAGGTCGGTATGACGCTGGTTAGCACGGTCGGCGGTGCCTCAGGTCCGCTGTACGGCACCTTCTTCATGCGGATGGCGGGGCCTCTGGCCGGTGTTGAAGACGCTGATGCCGCGACCCTTGGCGCAGCGTTGCGCGCTGGAGTCGAGGGTGTCGTGGCTCGTGGCAAGGCCGAGATTGAAGACAAGACCATGTATGACGCGTGGGCCCCCGCGCTCGATGCCTACGACGCCGCCGCCGACGAGGGAGTGCCCGCCGCTTTGCGCGCGGCCGCCGACGCGGCGGCGCAAGGCCGCGACGACACCGAGGGACTCATTGCCCGCAAGGGTCGAGCCAGCTACCTCGGTGAGCGCAGCCGAGGGCATGTCGACCCTGGCGCCACCAGTACGGCGATGCTGATCGAATCCGCCGCCCGCAACCTCAACTGATCCGGCGGGAGCTGACCGGATGATCGGCATTGTCGTGGTGAGCCACTCTGCCCAGGTGGCTCGTGCTGCCGTTGCCTTGGCATCAGAGATGGTCGAGGCTGACCGACTTCCCACCATTGAGGTCGCTGCTGGCTTGGATGAATCAACGTTCGGCACGGACGCAGCCGCGATCGCTGAGGCGCTGAGCGTCGCTGAGTCTGGCGATGGTGTGTTGGTGCTGGTCGATCTGGGCAGTGCCATCATGTCGGCTGAGATGGCGGTGGAGTTCCTCGACCCGGAAGCGGCCGGCCGAGTGGCCATCTCCAGTGCACCGCTGGTGGAGGGCCTCGTCGCTGCGGTGGTCACTACTGCTGCGGGCGCATCCTTGGACGGTGTTCGCGCTGAGGCCGAGCGCGGGCTCATGGCCAAGCAGGATCACCTCGGGGTGGGTGCTGGTGCTGTGGCCGCCGGTCCAGGGGATGGCGACGACGCTCAGGCGTGGGACAGTGCCGACGCTCAGGCGTCGGACAGCGCCGACGCTCGGGCGGACGGCAACGAAGAGAACCACGGCGACGTCGCTGACTCCGGTGCTTTCCCACAGACTGCGCGGGGACCGGTGTTGAGCCGCGAGTTGCGGGTTGATATCGCCCATGGCTTGCACGCGCGACCAGCTGCCCGGCTCGTCGGTTGCGTGAAGCGGTTCGGCTCTGCTCAGGTGCGATTGCGTAACCTCGACGGCGTTGACCGGTTTGTCGACGCGAGCAGTCTGAGTGCTGTCGCGACCTTGAACGTCCGCGAAGGTCATCGGATCGAAGTGTGCGCCACTGGTGAGGAGGCGGCTGAGGCGCTGGATGCCTTGGCTGAGCTCGCCGATGCAGACTTCGGCGACGCGCCGCAGAGAGCAGCCTCTACCTCGGACACGGCTGATGAAGCGGCATCGCCCGATGCGGACGTTGCGGAGTCTGGTCCGGGAGGTGATTCAGGAGATGCTGCGGGCCCAGCAGCGACGGCAACAGCGGTGACGGCGGCGAGCGTCGGCTCTGGCCTTGAGGCCGCGATCGGGCCGATCACGCGGCCAGCCTCCGGAGCATCGCTCGAGGACTACCAGTCCTCGGGTGAGGTCGACATCGAGCACTCCCGACTCTCCGATGCGTTGGCGACAGCGCTTTCTGAACTGCAGACCTTGACCCAAGCGACCCGGTCAAGCATGGGGGAGGAGTCGGCTCAGGTATTCGAGGCTCATCAGGCGCTGCTTGATGACTCAGCTCTGCTGCAGCCAGCTCACGCCGCAATCGACAGCGGCGATGCGGCTGCTGAAGGGTGGCAACACGCCGGTAAGTCGGTGGCCGGCCAGTTCGAGGCACTCGACGATGAATACCAGCGTGAGCGCGCGCACGACGTCCGAAGTGTGACCGACCGGGTGCTGCGGCTCTTGGTGGAAGCCTCGGCAGGCTCCGATCAGGAGACTGACCCGGACCACGCTGAACGCGGCGAGGCGCACACTGCCGACGGCTTATCCGGCGAGGTGCAGGGGGCCGACAGCACACTGGCTGGGGTGCCAGGTGAGGCCCTCGTTCTGGTCGTTCCGGAGTTGGATCCGGGCACCGCCGCGACCCTGGACGCCGATCATGTCGCCGGAATCCTGTGCACTGCCGGGGGAGCAACTAGTCACGGCGTCATCATTGCTTCAACACGCGGTATACCCGTGATGACTGGGGTCACCGAGGTCGCAGAGATGACTGAGGGCACCACGGTCGCTTTCGACTCACGTCACGGCACCCTCCTCATCCGTCCGTCGCCTTCCCAGCAGACCGACTTTGACCAGATGCTGCAAGACCGAAGTGCTCAGCAGAGCGAAGATCGTGCTGCTGCCACTGAGCCGGGGCGCACCAGCGATGGTCATCCTGTTGCCGTGCTGGCCAACGTCACCAGCGCCGATCAGGCCTACCAGGCGGTGGAGTTGGGAGCTCAAGGCTCCGGGCTGGTGCGCACAGAAGCCTTGTTCGAGTCGTGGGATTCGATCCCAACCGTTGCTGAGCAGGCGGGAGAGCTCGTTGCCATGGCCAAGGCCCTCGACGGTCGGCCGATGACGATTCGCACCTGGGATATCGGTGCCGACAAGCCGTTGGCCTTCTGGCGACAGGCGAGCGAGCAGAACCCGTTCTTGGGGGTACGGGGACTGCGTTCCTTCAGGGCAGACCCGGAACCGCTCCGCGATCAGTTGCGGGCGATCTGCCAGGTCGCAGCAGATCATCCGGTGTCCGTGATGTTCCCGATGGTCTCCACCGTCGAGGAGGTCAACTGGGCCTTGGAGCAACTCGGCGTGGTCTGCCAAGAACTGCCCGGCGGGCGCCCCGCCGGATTGCGCGTGGGCATCATGATCGAGGTTCCGGCGGCAGCCTTGCGACCAGGTGCCATGTCGGCCGGCCTCGACTTCGTCAGTATCGGCACCAATGACCTCACGCAATATGTCATGGCAGCAGAGCGTGGTAACCCTGGCGTCGACGATCTGTTCGACACGATGGATCCTGCCGTGCTGGCCTTGATCCACACGGTCTGTGAAGGGGTAGGCGAAGACGTCGACGTGGGAGTATGCGGAGCTGCTGCCAGCGACCCTCTTGCCGCTGCGCTCCTGGTGGGGCTCGGTGTGCACGACCTCAGTGCAACCCCCGTTGCGGTCCCGCGTGTCAAGTCCGTGTTGCGCCGGAACAGCCTTCAAGCCTTGCGCAACGTAGCCTCGTCGGCGCTGAACTGTGACCGCGCCGAACAGGTCCGCCATGTACTCCGTACCGAACTCGAGAGCAACTGAACGACCGGCCCGGTATGACCGCCAGCGGGCTTAGCGAGGCCGTAGCAACTCGGTTGACCGAGACGGGATGCAACTGAACGACCGGCCCGGTATGACCGCCAGCGGAAGTAGCGAGGCAGTAACAACTCTATCCACCGAGTCGGACTGCAACTTCGCGAGACGCGAGTGACCCAACCTCACCTGGACGCCTTCCGCGGATGCGCGCAATCCCAGGGGCTGTTGGGGGGCCGGCGGGTGAACGACCACGGCGCTGCCCGGGCGTGGTTTGCCGTAGCAACGGGGTCGTCTATGACGCATTGGGAGGCGTCCCGGTCGTAGTTACGATGTGGCCCCTGGTGATCCGTGGGGGATCTATGGGCGGCCCTGGGGTGGCTCGGCACCATGGTGTCCTGCTGGCTGGAGCGTTGGACATGCCGCTGGCCCGGCCGTTGGTGGCCGGGTGCGGGGCGTGGTGTTCACAGGTGCCATCGGATGCTGGTGGTGGTGATGGTGGCGGTGAGGTCGCGGTCGTGGACCAGGGTGTGGTGTCGCCCGCAGAGCAGGG
>JBARZG010000113.1:0-3108 GCA_049649785.1 Ornithinimicrobium sp.
CAGGATCCGGCCGCTGCGCGCGGTCGGTCTGCTGCGCTGAGGTGGTCATGGGTACTCCCGCCCTTGGGGGTGGTCACGAACGTCGACGCGACCGATGGCACGCATCTTCGTACGCCGGACCCGTCCATCACCATACTCGAGGACCTGTTGCCGAAGCGGGCCGGTCCCCGAACGTCAACGGTCGGGGTGAGTCGGTCGGCTCTGGGAGGTCATCTGGGTTCACCACAACGTCCACCGTAAGCGTGGTCAAGTTCTGAGCACATCCGTCCGCCCAGGTCGTTGTCTCCACCACCCACGGACCTGGCTCTCGCAGCCTGCTTCTGTTGGTGGCACCCCCGGACGGGTGAGTACGCTACCAACATGGAGCGAGCGCTCCCTGTTCGTTCTTCGCCGCCGTCGAGCGACTACAGGCTCGGCGATTTGCTGGCACAATGCATCCTCGCCTCCGCGCGAGCACCACAGGTACTTCACCAGTCCCATTCTGGTACGTCTTTGCAGGTCAGCCCGGTCCGTCGGCCCGCTAACCGGGTCGCTGTGCCACATACGTGCCAGATGGATCGACGCCCGCTATCGAGGCCTGTCTCCGGTCCAGCCCTGACCGCCCGACGAAGCGGATGCCAACTGCCGCACCTCTTCGAGGTGCTCTACGAAGTGTCGGTCTTCCCGGGTATCCGGCAACTCCGCGCTCAGGCATACCCGGTCAGGAGTGACCTTGTGATGCACGTCCGGGAGGTCATAGAGCCGAAGACCCGTGGACTTCAAACTGGTCGATTTGTAACGACACAAGGGAAACGCCGATCGGATCCTCATCCCTACTGCACTGCCCGCTATGCGCACGGCGTTGGAGATGCTCTTCGGCGAGCACTGGCAGGTCGGTCGTGACCGACGACGGTGCCTGCGCGGCAACGCGACGGCCATGGGTGTGGGTTGGCTCGGTACCGAAACTCTCGTGGCCAAGATCACGCAGACATAAGCACCCGGCCGGAACTCAGGCGACCTCGCCAGGGACCGCGGTCTGCTTGACGTGGTGCATCGTCTCGACGATGACTTCGACGTCGGTGTCAGGAAAAAAGTAGCCCGGGCCGGTGGGAGCGTGGTCGGTGTAGGGCGAGGAACAGTCAGCCCGGGTCCATCTCGCCGTTAATGGTGAGCGTCGTCGACAGACCGCTGGGCGGCTCAACGCTGAGGGCCAATCCTGCTTCTACGGAAGACCACCGAGCGAGGCGTGATCTTCGCATCCACGAAACATTCTGGCGAGCTTCCCTAGCTTCGCTAGGTCCGGCGTTGCCGGACTCTGAAGTCAAGTTTGGTTTGGTGAGTTGGATTATGCCGCCAGGCCGCAACTGTTGGCCAGGGCTTCTATCTGGTGTTCGAGGACCAGGTAAGCGTGTCGGAGGGGTCCGGTGTCGTGGGGGTCGCGCAGGTGGGCTAGGGCGGTGGGTAGGAGTCGTTCGTGCACGCGGGTGAGGACAGTGGCGGCGTGCAGGCCGGTGTCGGTGACGAGGTAGCGGTTGGTGTGCGGGATGCGTTTGATCAGGCCGTGGGCGCCCAGGCGGCGCAGGTCGTAGGTCATCTGCCCGGCCTTGACTGCTTCTGGTGGCAGGCCGCGCAGTTCTGTGGTCAGCACTCTGAGGTCGGCGTTGGTGAACCCGTCGGGTTGGACGCGGAAGGTCAGGAGCCCTTGGAGCAGGGCATGGGTGCGTACCTGGCCCCGTGGTAACCCTGGCACCCGGGTGCCGGTGGGGGTAGTGACGGCCTCGGTGACCGAGGACAGGGTGGTGGTGCCGATGATCGGGTCGTGGTCGAGTCGTTGGACGCTCAGAAGTCGTCTGTTGGCGGTGAAGCCGACCTCGCGTAGTGCTGGCAGGTTAGTCAACCGTTTCCCGATGCTGAAGTCGTTCGTGTTGTTGATGGTCGTCTCGGTACGTAGCGCTCGTCCTTCCTTGTGGTACTGCTTGATCCGGGTGTGCTTGTAGTCCACGTGCAGGCTCGGGGTGACCCCCTCAGTGATGACCCGGGTGCGGAACATCCCCGGGGTGGGGTTTTTACGTCCGCCCTGGACCCTGCGGTTGAAGATGAGGGAGACCTGGTCGGGTCGTCCCAGGTCCAGATTGTCGCGGATGACCTGCTCGAAGAAGATCCGCCCGGCCACTGGGGCGGTGAGCATCTGGGTCAGGGAGAACTCGGCCTGCCAGATCGACAACTCGTAGGTGTAGCCCGCAGCCCGATCCGCTGGGCTGAATGGGTGGGGCAGGATGCCCAGCCACTTGCGCAGCAACGCGTCGATCTGTTCCTGGCCGAGACTGTCGCAGATCTCCTGCAACGCGGGCACGTCAGCAACGGAGGCGAACGCGTTGTCCATCGCCTCGAACCCGATCCCGGCCTTGGCTGCTTGCCGTTGGGCCCAGTGGTGCCCGTTGATACACAGCTTGGCGTTGTACGGGAAGTAGGCGCAGAACTTGAGGAAGAACGGCCCGAAGTCTTCGTCGACGCAGTAGAAGTAGAACTGGTTGACCACCCCTGTCCGGGGCACGATCCACGGGTAGGGCGCCCCATCAGGACGGTAGCGCTTCTCGGTGCGGAATAGGTTGGCCTTCTCCTGCGCGCGGCCGATGAGCAACACGCCCTCGGTCCTGCCGGCGTCTTCGAACTTGGCCAGGTACTCGTGCATCACATCGTCCTTGCGCTGGGACTTGGTGAAGTTCACCCAGGCGATGTCCTCATCGATAGCGAACTGGTGGACCGCCGCGTCGAAGGTCTTGGAGATCTTGGCCAACGGGGCAGTCGAGGCGATCGGCAGCCCGAGCTGTCGGTGGACATAGGCGACCAGGCCACGGTCGTACTGCAACCCCGGCACGTAGCAATTCAGGTACAACCGGTCGATGCACTCCACCTCGAAGGTGACATGCTCAGCAAGGACATCAGCAACAGTGCGCGGTAACGTCATGATCAGGCTCCGGTCGAGCGGGCAGGGTTACATACAGCCCACCACCGCCACGGCGCGGACACAACAGGGCGGCCACGGCCGTCCTCATCCCGCCGACCGGAGCCCCCACCACACCGGTGACCACCAACACGGCTCGTCGGGCTGGGGCGCAGCCCCGTTAG
>JBARZG010000114.1:0-1764 GCA_049649785.1 Ornithinimicrobium sp.
TCAGGATGTTACGGTCTTGGGCCTGCCACCAGAGGTAGTCCTCCCAAGCGTTCTCGTCCCAGATCAGCAGCACGAGATCAGTCTGCTTCGACCAACTCGTGTTCGCGCCCTTCCCCTGCTTCCAGCCGCTCCATCGCATCCAACAGCCGGCGGGCGTTCGTGGGCGAACGCATCAGGTAGGCCGTCTCCCGCAGCGACTCGTACTCCGCCAAGGAGACAATGACGGCCGACTCGTGGCCAGCGCGCGTGATGACGACCTCTTCACGGTCGTTGGTGACGCCGTCCAGTACCTCTGCGTAGCGGGCCCGCGACTCGGTGTAACTCATTGTCTTCATGTCTGACCTCCTGTACAGACGACTGTACGCTTTCCTCCCACGGCGGAGCAACAGTCAGCCGGTCGATCTTCTTCTCAACACCCGCACGGGCAGCGATGAGCGTCATACCGCCGCGAGAGCAGCCCGGTGAATCGCTACCGCGAAGCCGGGCGCAAACCACGAACCTAGTTGGCCGGTTGCACCCGCCGTGACTCGGGAGGAGAGTTGAGGTGAGGGTGCACGGGAAGGATCCGGCTCCAAGAGCAGGCCATCGAGGAGGAACGCCATGAGCAGCACCGAGACACGCCCACCGCTGGTTGAGTGGACCGTACGACTCGAGGATGCGACCGCGCTCGACACGGTGATACAGAGGATTGAGCCTTCGATTCAGAAAGTCTTTGGCACGGGCCCGCGAGCCTCGGTGTTGCGTGGTGACTGGCTCGGTCACGCGGTACACCCACTGCTGACCGATCTCGTGCTCGGGTCCTGGACTTCGGCCAGTGTGCTTGACCTGTTCGGAGGTACCGAGTCCGCCAAATCGGCTCAGCAGCTCATCGGCACTGGGCTGCTCGCCGTAGGGCCCACAGCCTGGACTGGGTGGGCAGAATGGTCGGCCACCGGACAACGCGACAAGCGGGTCGGTCTGGTTCACGCGGTCACCAACGGCCTCGCCATCGGCATCTACGCTTCGTCGTGGATCGCCCGCCGGCGCGGGCGGGACAGCACCGGAGCTACGCTTGCGCTCACCGGGGCGGCCGTGTCCGGAGTCGGGGCCTACCTGGGCGGCCACCTCGCAGCAGCGCGGAAGGTCGGTAGCCACCACCCGGCCTTTACCGAGGCTCCCTAGAACCTTTACGGCACCCTCTCGCCACGCATCCCAGGAGTAGGCCACGGGTCTTCCATAACGAGACCCAGCCTATCGCTGTAAGCGATAGGTCGCTCACCCCAACGAAGCCGACCCGCTTGGCGTCTTGCAGCATTGCCTTCACCCTTCGTCATGACCGCCCAACCGGTCGGTTCGCTGAGTCCAGGCCCGATCAGCGCCATCACCGCACTCATCGTCCCTCCACTGTATTGCCGGTATTGGTGCGGCGTCCGAGCCGGACAGGCAATTGACGCTCCGAACCGGGCTCCCCATGTGCGGCATTTTGCCGCCAAAAGGTCACATCATGGGCGGGTCAACTGGCTCCGGAAAGCCGGGGATTGGGTCCTCAGAACAGCCACGCCGAGTGCATCACACTAAAACTCTTGCGGACTCTGTGCGGACTGTGAGGCGTCACACCCGCTCTGACCTGCGGAAACGCGGCGATTCAGACGTTGAAACGGAACTCCACCACGTCTCCATCGGCCATGACGTAGTCCTTGCCCTCCATACGCACTTTGCCCGCTGCCTTGGCCGCAGCCATGGACCCCGTCGCGTTGAGGGCATCGAACGACACGACCTCGGCTT
>JBARZG010000115.1:0-28055 GCA_049649785.1 Ornithinimicrobium sp.
CGACAACCGGTCAGGCCCTTCGGGCCACGATCACTACTTCACCGCTGAGCCGGTTTCAGCGGCGGATCTTCGCCGGAATCGGGTGATGCTGGCCGGTGAACCGGTCGAGGTATGGACGGCCTCGGGGGTTTTTTCTGCCGACAGCCTCGACAAGGGCACCGCTGTGCTGCTGCGAAACGTCCCACAGCCGCCGGCCCACGGAGTGTTCGCCGACATCGGATGTGGCTGGGGACCGTTGGCGCTGACGATGGCAAAACTGTCACCGGAGGCCGACGTCTATGCCGTCGACGTCAACGAGCGGGCCCTGGACCTTACTCGGCGCAATGCCCAAGCCTTCGCCTCCCCGCACCTTCACATCGCTCGCCCCGAAGATGTCCCAGCCGAGGTGGCCTTCGACCTCATCTGGTCCAACCCGCCGATCCGGATCGGCAAGCAGGCCCTACACGAGTTGCTCCTGATGTGGCTGGCGAGATTGGCTACCGGCGGGACTGCCTACCTCGTGGTCAGCAAGAACCTCGGGGCCGACTCTCTGGCAACCTGGATCGCCGGGCAAGACCCCCGCTGGATAGTTGAGCGACACGCCTCGGACAAGGGATTTCGAGTCCTGCGCGTCCACCTGCCCTCAACCACCTCTGCGGCCTGAGGTTCCATAGGGCTGGTGGGCGGGAAGTCGCCAGGCTGGCCGCGGCCCCGACCTACGCCATGCGGCAGAACTCAGTTTCTGCTGTCCCCTCCCTTCCCGCCATTCCGGTGCGCTACGTGTAAGGGCCGAAGTGCTCCCGTGCCGAGCTATGGCGCGGCGCGGGTGTCTCGCGGCCGTCACCGGTAGAGATGCTTCGTCCACATCCTCGGGTCAAGGGTGTCCCTATCCCCAGGGGTATCGGAGGCCGCAGATCACAGCCAACAGACCAGGAGACGGTGGCGAGCATGGACCCATCCTTCGTCCGTTTGAGCCATCCACGAGACACTGGCATCTTCACCGCAGCCGAAGCCGTGCAGGCAGGCTTCAGCGTCGGGGAGATCCAAACCTTGGTGCGCAAAAGACACCTGGAGCGACTCGCCATCGGCACGTATGTTGATCGCGACCGATGGCAGGAGGCCGACCTTCGGCATCGCCATGTGCTCACCACCGTCTCTCGATGCCTGACCCTCAGCCCCGAAAAGCAGGGACACGTCGCTCTGAGTCACGAGAGCGCAGCGGCATGGTGGCAGCCCCCACTTCTTCGCACTCCTCATCGCGGACATCTGGTGCTTGGCGCCGCGGGTCCAGCCTCTTCACGACGGGCTTACACCATTCACCGCCGATACGGCCCCCCTCAAAGGTCACGGAACACTGGGGTCGACGCCTACCCAACCACCCAGACAGCAGACTTCGGTCCTCACGCCAACATTGGCGGCGCTGGGTGTGGTCGAGACATCCGGGCTCATAGCCGGCGTGGTCGCGTTCGATGCCGCCTTACACCGCGGGATGTCTGACCATCGCCGAAGCTGATAGATGGTCAGACATCCTGAGACATCGAGGGCACATGCCCTTGTGGCGTCAGGCATCCCGAACTCTGTCGACGCTCATCCCCGGCCCGTGACACTGAAAGGGCACGTGTGCTGCCCCTTAGCGAAGCACTGGCAGCTGAGGGCAGCACAGGTTGCGTTCATACCAGAAGCGTCACACGCTGTGCCTAAGTCAGAGCGCGTAGAGCCGACAGCGCTTGGTCCAGCAGGTCTGGGGCGTCATGGGGCAGCCAGGTGATTCGCGGGTCTGCGCCGAACCACGACACTTGCCGTCGGGCGAGTTTGCGAGTGGCGGCCACCGTGTCGGTGTGCGCCTGCGCTGCACTGAGCGCCCCGTCCAGGTGGGCCAACGCTTGCCGGTAACCCACCGCACGACTGGCCGTTGTCGCTTCCCGCAACCCGATAGCCTCCAGCGAGCGCACTTCGGTGATCAGCCCCTGTGCCCACATCGCAGCAACGCGGCGCTCGATCCGGGCATCTAGCACTTCGCGATCGGCGGACAGCCCCAAGACCACGGTCGGCTCGACATACTCCCTTCGCGGAAGGGTGGCACTGAATGGCCTCCCGGTCAGCTTGATGACCTCCAATGCACGCACGATGCGGCGTCCGTTCGCAGGGTTGATCGACGCGGCAGCGGCCGGGTCCACAGCGCTCAACCGCATGTGTAGATGCTCGGCCCCTTCGGCCGCCAACTGCACTTCAAACTCGGTGCGGACAGCCTTGTCGGTCGGCGGGATATCGAGGGCATCGAGCAGCGCACGAACGTAGAGCCCTGATCCCCCGACAACGATGGGGAATGCCCCTCGCTGGCGGATCGCGGCAACATCCGCCCGCGCCTCTCGCTGGTATGCCGCTACGCTGGCCTCGTCCGTCAGCGCCAGGACATCGAGTTGGTGATGAGCGATCCCCCGGCGATCAGACGGCGCTACTTTAGCTGTGCCGATGTCCATCCCCCGGTAAAACTGCGACGCATCCGCATTGACGATTTCAGCGCCGAGGCGTTCGGCGAGCCCCAGTGCCAGATCGCTCTTGCCGGTGGCGGTCGGCCCGACGATTGCCATGATGACCCCTGGCCGCGCGAGGCCGAGAGGTTCCGATCCATCCACGACCGCGAGTCTGACACGGGTGCACCGGCCCTGGCAGATCAACGCCCCAGGATTCGCCCGACATACTGAGACCATGGCGCCGGAAAACAGCAGCAACCCGATCAAACTTCACGTCTTTTCCGATTCCACCGGTGATACCGCGGCCCGAGTTGCGCGGGCTGCCGCCGCCCAGTACAAGGCGCACAACATCCAGATCGTGCGACACTCGCGGCTTGTCTCCCACGATGGGGTCCAGGCCGCGTTGGACCGAGTCGATCACGGGGACGGTCGCTCCGTGGTGTTCTCGACGGTCATCACCCCCGAGCTTCGCGAGTTTGTGACGACGGAATGCGTGGCGCGAGGTATTCCACAGGCCGAGTTGCTGGCCTCCGCAGTCGATGCCCTGACGGAGGTGACCGGGGCCGCTCCCGACCGCGAGGTCCGCCCGGTCGGTGTTGGGGAGGACTACTTCGCCCGGATCCAGGCGATGGAGTTCTCGATCGCCAACGATGACGGCAAGCTGCATCACCCGCTGCGTGATGCCGACGTGGTGTTGATCGGGGTCTCGCGATCGGGCAAGACCCCGTTGGCGATGTATCTGGGCTACCTGGGCTACCGCACGGCCAACATTCCCCTCGTCCCAGGCATTGCTCCACCCTCGGAACTGTTCGAGGTAGAGCGGTACAAGATCGTTGGTCTGACCATTGATCCGGAACGGCTGCACGAGATCCGGAGTCGGCGGATCGTCGCGATGGGATCAGCGCGCACCGACCGTTCAGGCTATGCCGACTTAGGCACGATCTTCGCCGAACTGGACGAGATCGCCGCCCTTCAACGCAAGTTCGGTTGCCCGGTCATCGACACCACTCAACTCGCCCTGGAGGAGGCAGCCGGTCGGGTCATCGAGGTGCTGGAACGTCGTCATCCGAAGTCGCGCTAGCCGCCCTGGGCAAGCGACGGTAACGTGGCAAAGAACATCAACTACTACGCATAGGAGTAGAAATGAGCGTCCCGAGCGCCTCGACCGCCGCGTCCGACGGAAACTACCTGTACGACCTGGCTGACGGCAATGCCTCGATGCGCAGCATCTTAGGTGGGAAAGGGGCCAATATCGCCGAGATGACGCGGCTCGGGATCCCGGTGCCCGACGGCTTCACGGTCAGCACGGCCGCCAGCGTCGCCGTGATGGACGCCGACGGCGCGTGGCCCGAGGATCTCTGGGCGCAAACCGAGGCCGCATTGGACCGATTGGAAGAGCGCACGGGTAAGAAGCTCGGCTCCGCCACTGCCCCATTGTTGCTGGCGGTGCGATCGGGTGCGGTGGTCTCGATGCCGGGGATGATGGACACCATCCTCAACCTGGGGGTCAGCGCCGACACCGTCGAAGCGCTTGGCGCCGAGTCGGACGACCCACGCTTCGCCTGGGATTCCTACCGGCGGTTCCTGCAGATGTATGGCGAGGTAGTCGAAGGCGTGCCGGCTTACGCCTATGCCGACGTGCTGGAGGAGATGAAGCGCGACCGCGACGTGGCGCAGGACACCGAGCTCACCACCGAGGATCTCAAGGATCTGGTGAAGCAGTTCCTTGAGGTATCCCGCGACCACATGGGTGAAGAACTCCCGAGCGATCCGCGGGATCAACTTCGACGATCGGTCGACGCCGTCTTCCGCTCGTGGCTCACCCCTCGAGCCGGCGTCTATCGCAAGGCCAATGGCATCCCCGATTCGTTGGGCACGGCGGTCAACGTGATGCAGATGGTGTTCGGCAACCGGGGCCAAACCTCGGCCACCGGCGTGTGCTTCACCCGCAACCCGGCCACCGGGGCCAAAGAACTTTATGGCGAGTTCTTGCTCAACGCCCAGGGGGAGGATGTCGTGGCGGGGATTCGGACACCTCGCCCCCTTGCCGAACTGGGCGAGGTGCTACCTGATGCCTTGGACCAACTGACGGAGACGATGCACCGTCTAGAAGAGCACTACGGCGACATGCAGGACATCGAGTTCACGGTAGAGGAGGGCACGCTCTACCTGCTGCAGACCCGTTCCGGCAAACGCACTGCGGCGGCCGCGTTCAAGGTCGCCCGTGACATGGTCACCGAGGGAAAGATCGACCAAGAGCAGGCGCTGCGCAGGGTCGAGGCTGCCCAGCTCGACCAGTTGCTCCACCCCGCGATCGACCCCACCCATGGCGAGAAGCCAGTCACCAAAGGGCTGAACGCCTCCCCCGGCGCTGCTGTCGGAGAGATTGTCTTCGACTCCGACACCGCGGAGGCGCGTGGCAAGGCGGGCGACGCCGTCGTGCTGGTCAGCTGGGAGACTTCCCCCGACGACATCGCCGGCGTCATCCAGGCCCAAGGGGTGCTCACCGCTCACGGCGGGATGACCTCACATGCGGCCGTCGTCGCCCGCGGCATGGGCAAGCCCTGCGTGGCAGGCGCCTCCGGCATCAGCATTGACGCCAAGGACAAGACGATGACTATCGCGGGTCACAGCTTCGCCGAGGGCGACACGATCACGCTGGACGGTTCGACCGGCGAGGTGTACGCCGGGGCGTTGAAACTGGTGCCACCGCAACTCAATGAAGATTTCTCCGCGATCGTCTCGTGGGCTGATGACATCCGCAGACTCGGCGTGCGGGCCAATGCGGACACCGCCGCGGACGCTGCCAAGGCCCGTGAGTTCGGGGCCGAAGGAATCGGCCTGTGCCGAACGGAGCACATGTTCATGTCACCGGACCGGCTCCCGGCCATGCGCGACATGATTCTGGCCGATGACGACAAGGCACGCGCCGAGTCATTGCACTCGATCCTGCCGATGCAGCAAGAAGACTTTGAGGGCATCTTCCGCGCCATGTCCGGGCTCCCCGTCACGATCCGGCTGCTCGACCCACCGTTGCACGAGTTCCTGCCCGACTTGGTCGAGCAGTCACTGTTGGTGCAGCGACTACAAGCCGAGGCTGACGCCGGCGAAGGCGGTGAGGACCTGCCCGCCGAGCGGCACCTGCTGGACCAGGTAAAGAAGCTGACCGAGATGAACCCGATGCTCGGCACCCGAGGTGTCCGGCTGGCGTTGCTCTACCCCCAGATTCCGCAGATGCAGGTTCGGGCTATCGCTCGGGCAGCCTTTGCTGTGGCCGCCGAAGGTGGGAAACCGATCGTGGAGATCATGGTGCCGCTGGTCGCTTTCGCCGAAGAGTTGCGTCTGATGCGGTCACTCATTGAGGACACTCTTGCCGAGGAATTCGAGAGCTCTGGCCAGAAATTCGACTATCGGATTGGGACCATGATCGAGATTCCCCGGGCAGCGGTGGTGGCCGATCAGATCGCCGAGCACGCCGACTTCTTCTCGTTCGGCACCAACGACCTGACCCAAACGGGGATCGGCATCTCTCGCGACGACGCCGAGGGCAGTTTCTTGGCGGCATACCAGGAGCAGGATGTGGTCCACTCCAACCCGTTCGCCACGATCGATCGGGACGGTGTAGGAGAGTTGGTCCGGATCGGCGCCAGCGGTGGCCGGCGGACCAAGGAAAACATCAAACTCGGGGTATGCGGTGAGCACGGCGGCGACCCGCAGTCGATCGCGGTGTTCGAGGAGATCGGGTTGAACTATGTCTCGTGCTCGCCGTACCGGGTGCCGATCGCTCGCTTTTCGGCAGCCCGAGCCGTGCTCGACGCCCAGGAGAAAGCAGAGGAGAATACCGACTAGAGGCTAGCTCCCTGACCCGGACCGGGCGGGGATACGGGCGGCTCCGGTTGAAGCATCAAAGGAATACACGTCTTGGCCACCGATCCACACCCGGGTCGGCCTGGACGCGAAGTCCAACGGGTCGCCGGTCCACAGCACCACGTCGGCATCCTTGCCCGGCTCCAACGACCCGACTCGGTCGGACACGCCCATCACCGCTGCCGGGTTGATCGTGATGGCCGCCAACGCGGCATCGCGATCCATGCCCTCTTTGACCGCGAGGGCCGCCTGAGTCACCAAGAACTCGATCGGGACTACCGGGTGATCGGTGATGATCGACACGTCGACCCCGGCACGATCAAGAATTCCCGGGGCTCGGGCGCTGCGGTGTCGCACCTCGACCTTGGAGCGACTGACGATCATCGGGCCATACAGCACCGGAATGGATCGCTGCGCCAGGAGGTCGGCCAGCAGGTAACTCTCAGTGCCGTGGTCCAGAACCAGGTCGTAACCGAACTCGTCTGCGATCCGGATGGCAGTGCCGATGTCGTCCGCACGATGGCAGTGCTGGCGCCACGGGATTTCGCGGTTCAACACCCGAATGAGTGCCTCGTGAGTGAGATTGCCGGTCACCGGGGCGCTGCTGTGCTCGGACTCGGAGGCATAGGCCTCGAGCGCCTCCTGATGTGATCGAGCCGCCGTAAAGGCGCGCCGCAGGGTGAGCGCAACGCCGAGCCGGGTCGACGGTGTCTTGTTCTGCTCGCCATAGATGCGCTTCGGGTTTTCGCCCAGCGCGGACTTCAAACCCGACGGCGATCTCATGATCATTTCCTCGACATATCGACCGTAGGTCTTGAGCGCTACGGTTAGCCCGCCGATCGGGTTCCCTGAGCCGGGATTGACGTTGACGCAGGTCACCCCACCCGACAGAGCATCGTCGAAGCCGATGTCAAAGGGATTGATCGCATCGATCGCACGCGCGGCGGCCATCACCGGGTCGGTCATTTCATTGGTGTCTTCACCGGCCCATCCTTGCCCTTCCTCGGCCACTCCGAGGTGGACGTGGGCGTCGACAAACCCTGGTAGGACCCAACCGCCGTTCGCATCGATCACATCGGCCCCGTCCGGGATGTCGATCGCAGGCCCTAGAGCGACGATGCGGCCACCGTCGATCAGTACCGTTCCGATGAAGGGTGCTGCGGCGATCGGGACCACCTGGGCTGAAGTGATGGCAAGCGTCATGGGACCAGACTAAGCAGAATGTGAGGCATCACTCACCCAGAGGAGCGGAAGAGTCGCCGCCACCCCTTGTGGAGGGCTACACATCCTGGGAGCATAGGGATGTTGCCCACGCGACGGTGTTAACAGCACCATACGCCCAAGCCACGATGTTGCGTAAACGTCTTGTTGCGTAGGCGTTTCATCGAACGAACCGTGACCATCACAACGGTGTGATGGCGGCGGAGCAGTTTCACGCTGCAACAATATAGCGCTGCCCAGACAATGGAACAGCATGTTCGTCTTTAACGTTACAACATGAGGGGCATCGGTCGAAACCGGCCGACCTCGTCGTCAGCACGTTAGGCAGCGCGACCACCAGTTATCCGCGACATCGACTCAATCGCTTCGGTTGATCGGGTCGAGACGCACCACTGAGCATCGAGGAGTATCACCATGGATTGGCGCAGTCGCGCTGCCTGCTTGGAAGAAGACCCTGAACTCTTCTTCCCCATTGGCAACACCGGACCGGCACTGGCCCAGATTCAAGAGGCCAAGGCCGTCTGCCGCACCTGCCCGGTGATCGACACGTGCTTGAAGTGGGCTCTGGAAACAGGACAAGACGCCGGGGTGTGGGGCGGACTATCCGAAGATGAGCGGCGTGCGCTGAAACGGCGCAAGGCGCGAGCTCGTCGCGCCGGCTAGGACTCCGGTAGCGCCCGCAACTGAGCAGTCAGGTGGACGCTGGTGCCATGCGGTGCCCGGCTGCCCCAGGACAAGGTTCCCCGCAGATCGGTCAGCAATGACTCCACGATCTGAATCCCCAGTCCCGATGAACGTGGACGTTGCCCGTCCTGGGGCAGACCGACACCGTTGTCACTGACGCTGATGCGGAGCGCTGGTCCGTTGACGGTGGTGTACCGCTGTGCGCGCAGCTCGACAACCGCCTCCTCGGGCGCCGTCCAGCTGCGCGCCGGGAAACCGTGCTGCACCGCGTTGTGCACCAGTTCGGCGAGCACCATCGCCAGCGGTGTCGCATTCTGCGCCGAGATCGTCCCGAACGAGCCGGAAAGTCGCGCCGTCACCATGGTGTCACTGGATGCCACTTCAACCGTCGCTCGAAGGATGCGCAACGCCACCTGATCGAAATCTGCCGTTTCGTCCGACCCGTGGCTGAGGGTGTCATGCACCATCGCCACTGTGCTCAGACGGCGGCCTGCCTCCGCGAGGGCGGCCTTCGCCGCTTCATTGTCTATCCGGCGAGACTGCAGCCGCAACAGTGCAGATACCGTCTGCAGATTGTTCTTGACGCGATGGTGCACTTCCCGGATCGTGGCGTCCTTGGTGACCAGTTCGCGTTCCTGGCGGCGCAGTTCGCTGACGTCGCGCAGTAACAGCAGCGCCCCGGTGCGATGCGATCGAGCATGCAGTGGGACGGCACGCATGGTGAGATGTATCCCACGCGTCTCGATCTCGGTTCCCCATGGAGCCCGACCGGTCAGCACCAGCGGCGTGGTCTCGTCCACCGCGGCCCCCACCTCGATCTGCGAGGTGACGACGGCAGACAGGTCGGCGCCGAGCACCTGGTCGGTGTGGCCCAACCGGCGCAGGGCCGACACGGCGTTGGGGCTCGCATACTCGATCAGCCCCTCGGCGCTGAGCCGCAGCACGCCGTCACCGACCCGAGGCGTGCCACGACCTATCCCGGTGTGCGGTTGGTCCGCAGGAAAGGTGCCTTGGGCGATCATCACCAGCAGCGACTGGGCGATCTGCAGGTAGTTGACTTCCAGTCCGCCCTGTTGGCGCGTGTGGTGCAAATCCGTATGTCGCACCAAGACGGCAAGCGTCGCCCCGCGGCGTCGGACCGGGACGTACTGCTCCCGCGCGAACTCCGAAGGTTGATGAGTATGCGGGCGCCCTGCCTGCGCCACCGTGTCCAAGACCTGCGCACGAGAAGGAGACGCGTCCACTCCCACGACATCATCGGAGTAGAAGTTCGGACCGGTGCTCGGCCGGGCGTGTGCGGCCAACACCCACCTCTGCTGGCTCTTGGTCCCGTCACTCCCGGTCGTGTCATTCTCCGTACCGGGGCTCTCAGTATCGGCACTCTCGGTACCCACCAACTGACCTCGGGTCACCCATAGCGTCAGGTCGGCGAACGACAGGTCGGCCACCATCTGCCAGTCCCCCACCAACTGGTGCAGCCAATCCAGTTCCGCCGATGACAAAGTGGAGCCACCGGACAGGACGTCATGCAGTGTTGGCACGCCGATGACCCTAGCCGCACCGACCTGAGGGACTACTCCGCGGTGCCTTGGCGGACCAGACCACGCAAGGTGCGCAGCGCTACCGACACTGGCGCGAGGCCCGGATCATCCATCTCCTGCACCCGGTGCAGAACCTGGGAGACCCGCGCCATCGCCTCGGACTGTTCGTCCTTCCAGAGCTCCACCCGCTCGAGGGCGTCAGTCTCCGGATCGGTGGCCAACATCACCGCTCGGGTCAGTGCCCGCATCACGCCATACAGGTCATCACGCACCGCCCCGCGGGCTAGCGAGGCCCACCGGTCGGCTCGAGGCAGATGTGAGACCTGCGTCAGCAGCGCATCGACCCCGAACGACTCGGAAACGGCCAGATAGACCGCTGCCGTTTCCTCATGGCTACGCTCGGCGGCCACGGCTACCTCAACGACATCGAGCATCGAGAAGACGTCGAGCAGTCCGGCGTAGCGAGTGGCCAGGTCCTTCGGCACTCCGCGACTGGTCATCTCCTCAATGTGTTCGAAGTGACGTGTGCTCTCCTCGCCCTTCAGGAGACGAGACATTTCGGGCACCAAGGACCGCACCGGCCCGGAGAAACGCTCGATCTCGGCGCTCAGGTCGGCCGACAAAGATCGGTTGTTCAGGAACCACCGCACGGAGCGGTCAAGCAGTCGGCGGAACTCCAAGTACAACTCCGTCTGAACGTCGGTGCTGACCACGTTGTCCAGTGCGTCGACCGACTCGATAAAGCCGCTCATGTCGAACACTTCGCGACAGACCACGAAGGCGCGTGCGATCTGCGTGCTACTGGCCCCGGTTTCTTCCGATGCCCGGAAGACGAAGGTGATTCCACCCCGGTTGACGATGTCGTTGGCGACCTGGTTGATGATGATCTGCCGCCGCAGGGGGTGATCGGCTAGCTCTTCGGCGATCCGCTCACGTAGCGGCTCAGGAAAATACGTCAGCAGCAGTGAGGTAACAGCTGGCTCATCGGGCAGTTCGGAATTGATCAGGTCTTCCTTCAAGCCCAACTTGGCGTAGGCCATGACCACCGAGAACTCTGGTGCGGTGAGTCCCTCGTTGACCTCTTGTCGACGGTTCAACTCGGCTGCGTCGGGCAAGAATTCCAGCTCGGGGTCCAGCCCTACGTGCTCGGTCAGCGAGCGCATCAACCGGCGATGCACACTGAGCATGCGCCCGCCTTGGTCGCGAGCGTTGCCGATCAGCACGTTCTGTTCGTAGTTGTGCCGTAACACCTTTGCCGCGACCTCATCGGTCATCTCGGCCAGCAGCTCATCGCGCTGCTCCCATGTCATGTCACCGCTCTTGACCAACGGAGTCAGTGCGATCTTGATATTGACCTCGTGGTCGGAGGTGTCGACCCCGGCTGAGTTGTCGACGGCGTCAGTGTTGACATGAACCCCGCTGTGGGCGGCCTCGATCCGCCCCGCTTGGCTGAGCCCGAGGTTGCCGCCCTCTCCCACGACGCGCACCCGCAGTTCGTTGCCGTTGACCCGGATGTTGTTGTTTGCCCGGTCCCCGATCTCGGCGTGCGTTTCGGTCGAGGCTTTGACATAGGTGCCGATGCCGCCATTCCACAGCAGATCCACCGGCGCACCCAAGATGGCCTTGAGCAGCTCAGCCGGGGTCATCTTCTCGATCCCGGAGTCGATGCCGAGCGCCGTCGCGATCTCGGCGCTGATCGGCACTGACTTGGCCGAGCGCGGGTAGACCCCGCCGCCGGTGCTGATTAATGAGGTTTCATAGTCACCCCAACTCGAACGCGGCAGGTCGAAAAGGCGCTGCCGCTCCGCGAACGAGGCAGCAGCATCTGGGGTCGGATCCATAAAGATGTGCCGGTGGTCGAAGGCGGCTACCAGCAGGATGTGCTCGGACAGCAGCATTCCGTTGCCGAAAACATCGCCGCTCATGTCGCCAACGCCGACGACCGTGAACTCTTCAGTTTGGGTGTCCGTGCCGAGCTCGCGGAAATGCCGCTTGACCGACTCCCAGGCACCACGCGCAGTGATGCCCATCGCCTTGTGGTCATAGCCCGCTGACCCGCCGGAGGCAAAGGCGTCATCGAGCCAGAAGCCGTACTCCCGCGACACGCCGTTGGCGATGTCGGAGAACGTGGCGGTGCCTTTGTCTGCGGCGACCACCAGGTACGGGTCGTCGCCGTCGTGGCGCACCACCCGATCCGGTGGCTCGATGGTGGTTCCGTCGCGGTTGTCGGTGATGTCAAGCAGACCACTGATGAAACTCTTGTAGGCACGGACGCCCTCGGCCTGCCACGCCTCACGTCCCTGGGCTGGATCGGGCAACTGCTTGGCCACGAAGCCACCCTTGGAGCCGGTAGGCACGATCACCGCGTTCTTGACCAACTGTGCCTTGACCAGACCCAGGATCTCGGTGCGGAAGTCCTCGCGGCGGTCACTCCACCGCAGCCCGCCGCGGGCTACCGAGCCGAACCGTAGGTGAACGCCCTCGACGTTCGGCGCATACACCCAGATTTCAAAGGCCGGTCGGGGCTCGGGGAGACCGTCGATCTCACGCGGCAGCAACTTCAGAGCGACCCGCGCGTTGGGAGCCCCGTCCTTGTCACGCTGATAGAAGTTGGTGCGCACCGAAGACATGACGATGCGCAACACAAAGCGGATGATGCGGTCTTGGTCGAGGCTCGCCACGTCGTCGAGCGCGGTCTCGATCCGGTCACGTACGGCCGCGCAGGCGGCCTGACGGTCACCTGCCACCGACGTATCCGCGTCCGGATCGAACCGAGCCTGGAACAATTCGACGATCTGTGCGCTGATCTCTGGGTTAGCGACCAGCGCCTCTTCGAGATAGTCAAGACTCGATGTCGTCACCTGGCGCAGATAGCGCACGAGGGTGCGGACGATGACGACCTCGCGCCAGGTCAGCCCGGCGGTGAGGACCAGGGCGTTGAGACTGTCGCTCTCCGCTTGTTTGGTCCAGACCGCAGCGAAGGCATCCTCGAATGTCTCCTTGACCCGAGCCTCCGATCCCGGCTCAACCCACACGCTGCCGCTGTCGGCTCGCAGGCCGAAATCGTAGATCCAGATCTTCCCGCCGGTCCCGCGCAACTCATACGGCCGCTCGTCGGTGACCTCGATCCCCAGGTCGGCACACACTGGCAGGACATCGGTCAGCGAGAGATCCTCGCGGCGATACAACTTCAGCCGGCGTTCGCGATCGGGCGCGCCGTCCTCGGCGTACAGGTAGGGCCGCAACTCTTTCAGGTCGGCGTCGGAGTCCAACTCGGCGAGCCGAGTCAGATCCCCGAACGCATCGACGGCGCCGAAGTCCTCTTTGTAGGAGGCCGGGAAGGACCCCGCGTAGTGCGCCAGCACATCACCGGCGACCGAATCATCGTCGTAGTGTTCCTCGACGACCTGGATCAGATTCTCCCCCCAACTGCGGGTCGCTTCGATGAGTCGTTCCTGCAACGCCACGACATCCACGTCGGGGATCGCTGTGCCGCGGGGCAACCGCACCACGAAATGCAGCTGAGCCAAGGCGGACTCCCCCACCCGGGCGTTGTAGTCAACGGACTCGCTGCCGTAAGCCTCATGGAGCAGTTCCTGCATCTTGAGACGCACCGCGGTGGTGTAGCGGTCTTTCGGGATGTAGAACAGTGCGGACACAAACCGGCCGAAGTTGTCGTGGCGCACGAACAACCGCGACTTGCGGCGTTCTTGCAGATGCAAGACCTCGTGAGCAGTCTGGCTCAGGTGCTCCACCGATGCCTGAAACAGCTCATCGCGTGGGTAGGCCTCCAGGACCCCGAGCAGGTCTTTGCCGGAGTGGCTGTCGGCCGTGAAGCCCGACTCGGCGATGATCTGTTCGACCTTGCCCCCGATGATGGGTAGACGGCTTACCGACTCGGCGTAGGCGCTGGCGGTGAACAGACCGAGGAACCGTCGTTCGGCCACCACCTTCCCCTGCTTGTCGAAGCGGCGTACGCCGACGTAGTCGAGGTAGACCGGGCGGTGTACGGTCGATCGGGAGTTGGCCTTCGTGATGCTCAGGAGTTGTGGGCGTTCGGCCACTGCCTGGGCACGAGATCGTAGCCGTGTGATCGACGGCGTGTCGTCGGGGGTCCGCAAAATGCCTAGGCCGCTGCTGGGCACCGAGGTCAACGTGCGCTCGCCGGTGTCCTCGTCCTCACCCAGCTCATACTCGCGGTAGCCCAGGAACGTGAAGTGATTGGCTTCGAGCCAGGTCAAGAAATCGATGCTGGGTTCGACGGTGTCGGGGTCGACTGTCTCCGGTGCCCCCGCACGGAGCTCTTCGACGATCTCAAGGCACTGTTGGCGCATGGCGCGCCAGTCTGCGCAGGCCTTGCGCACGTCTTCGAGCACCTGGACCAGCCGCTGCTGGAGGTCATCTCGAGCCTGCCGCCCGGGGATCCGGTCGATCTCCAAGTACATCCACGACTCGGCCTGTTGCTCTCCTGCGGCGTCGCCGACCTCGATGTCGTGGATGGTGATCCCGGCTTCGCCGGTTCGGTTGATCACCATTTGGGGGTGGATGAGCAGGTGGACGGTGAGGTCCCGTTGGCGCAACTCACCGAGCACCGAGTCAACCAGGAAGGGCATGTCATCGGCTATGGCCATCACGACCGAGTGCCGACTCACCCAACCGCCGTCTTCGCGGGTCGGATTCAACACGCGTACCGCGGGAGCTTCGCCATCTCGGGCGGCCGACAGGTCGCGCACGGTGTGACTGATCGCCGCCAGCGTGCGCTCGTCGCGGTCAACCACATCCTCCGTTGCGACGTGCTCGTAGAAACGGCGGATCAAGGTCTCGTCAGATGGCATCTGCAACGACACTTCCTCTTCGTCATCCCAGCGACCGACACTGCTCAGGTCGCCACGGACCCACGACACTGTGGGATCACTGAGCACCTTAGACCTTCGAGCGCCGATCGTCTCTGCTTTGTCGGCCGCTCGCCATAAACTGTCGGTATGCCGAGAGCCTGCCGTGGATGATCAGCGTCGCCTGCTGCTGCTCTTGGCCGAGCAGGTGGCGCGCCTGGACGCAGACCTCGGCAACCTGAGCGCCCAAGCATGGTTTACCGCTGCGATCGACTCATTAGCGCACGCCTTGGTCGACCTCAGCGACGGGCGCAGCGAGGCCACGAGGGCCAGCGCTACACCGGGGACGGCCTCCACTGAACACGCCGACCCCGCCCGGGATCGCGCCTCCTGCGCGGCCGCGCGCGCCGAGTTGGCGGCGGTGCGCTTGGCGCTGACCGACATCGAGTCCCACCGCGACGGTGCCCGATCGGATCTCGGCGAGCACACCGAGAGCAGCCTTGACCTGCTGATCGCTGCGCTCGGAGAGTGCGCGGCCCCAGCCGGAAGCGAAGTCTCTGGGCCTCCGCCCAGCGCCCACCGCAAGCTCCATGCCGCATTTCGGCTCTTGCAGCCCCCTGCGACCAAGCTCCTGAGCTCCTGAGCTCAGTCCATGTGTGGGTAGCGGTAGTCGCGGGGGGAATCAAAGGTCTCCTTGATGGCCCGCGGACTGATCCAGCGCAGCAGGTTGACCGGCGAGCCTGCCTTGTCATTCGTGCCCGAGGCGCGTGCTCCACCGAATGGCTGTTGCCCGACCACGGCACCAGTGCACTTGTCATTGATGTAGAAGTTGCCCGCGGCAAAACGCAACCGCTTGGTCGCGTCCGCAATGGCGGCCCGGTCCCGGGCAATGATGGCCCCGGTCAGGGCATAGGCTGCCACCGACTCCATCTGGTCCAGCACGGCGTCGTAGTTCTCGTCCGGGTAAACGTGCACCGCCAAGATCGGTCCGAAATACTCGTCGGTCAGCATCTCGTTGGTGGGGTCGTCGACCCGCACAATCGTGGGTCGGATGAAGTAGCCGACCGAGTCGTCGTAGGTCCCGCCCGCGATGACCTCGATGTCCTCTGCGGCAGTTGCCATGTCGATTGCTGCCTTGTGCCGAGCAAATGCGCGATCATCGATCACCGCACCCATGAAGTTGCTCAGGTCGCGTACGTCTCCGCACTCGATACCATCGGTGAGCCGGGCTAGGTCGTCCTTGATCTGCTCCCACAGCGAAGCGGGCACATACGCTCGGGATGCCGCCGAGCACTTCTGGCCCTGGTATTCGAAGGCACCACGAACCATGGCGTTGGTGAGCACTTCAGCGTCGGCACTGGGGTGAGCCATGATGAAGTCCTTGCCCCCAGTCTCACCGACAACCCGGGGATAGGACTTGTAGGTCGCGACGTTCTCACCGACCTGCTGCCACAACATCTGAAACACACGGGTCGATCCAGTGAAGTGGATCCCGGCCAGATCTCGGTGGGCTAGGGCCACCTTGCTGATCTCGGTGCCGTGACCGGTCACCATGTTGATGACTCCCGGTGGGAGCCCTGCCTCGATCAGGATCTCCATAATCATCGATGCAGCCCGCTGCTGTGAGACCGCTGGCTTCCACACGACGGTGTTACCCATCAGCGCGGGCGCGGTCGGCAGGTTCCCGGCGATCGCGGAGAAGTTGAACGGCGTGATGGCGTACACGAAGCCCTCCAACGGGCGGTGCTCCATCCGGTTCCACACACCCTGGGAGTTGGCAGGGGGTTGCTCGGACAGGATTTCGCGGGCGAAGTGGACATTGAATCGCCAAAAGTCGATCAGCTCGCAGGCGGAGTCGATCTCGGCCTGGATAGCGGTCTTGGACTGGCCCAGCATGGTCGCGGCATTGATTCTGGCGCGCCATGGCCCGGAGATCAGCTCGGCAGCCTTCAAGAAGACAGCTGCACGATCATCGAAGCTCAGGTCTCGCCAGGCGGGAGCTGCGGCCATAGACGCTTCGATCGCGGCAGTGGCCTCGGCAGCCGTGGCGCCGCGCAGCCTACCCAGCACCTCACTGTGTGCGTGTGGCTGCACGACGTCGATTGACTCCCCCTCGCCGGTGACCTCTTCACCGTTGATGACGTGGGGCAGGTCGACTGGGTTGGCGCCCACCTCTTTCAGCGCTGCCTCGAGCTCTTCCCGCTCCGGTGACCCGGGGGCGTATTGCAACACCGGCTCGTTGATCGGTCGCGGAACGGTAGTCACGGCATCCATGTGGGTCTCCCAACCTCGTGATTCATTGTTTCAGCGCAATATCTGCGACAACTCGGTGATATCGAACCATGACAGTTCCACCGACTGCTGCCCCTCGATCTCCTCGCCGGGTTCCAGCACGGTCTCGGCTGAGCCAGTTAAGGCGTTGTCGCTCAGGTGGAACGAAACGACCTCATCGGCCGGCACGTCAGCCGGCACGACACACGGTGAGCCTGCGCAGGTATCGACTGCTGAGTCGGGCAGGTCAACCGCCGCGATGATGACCGGGCGGCCTGCGACGATGGCATGACGTGCCGCGTGCTGCAGGGCGACGAACTCCAACTCTTCCTCATTGCTCGCCGGCGAGGCGGAGCGCAACTCATCGGTAACGCAAAAAGCCACCGCCCCCGATGCGATAGCCCCACCGGAGTGCAGATAGGCGAGTTGCTCGCGTTCCACCGGCAAGTACGCCCGTTTCGCCGCAGCCATCGAGTTGCTCCTCTGAGCGCCACCTGAGCGCCACTGCTCGCTAACCCCGACGGCACTCCCGCCGGTACCTCGCGAGTCATCATTGCAGACGAGTTCGGTTCTTGCCCCATCGCGAGCCGACGCCGCGTCGGCGTCGCAGCGGCACCACATGTCGTGGCGACACGCTCGAGGCTACGTCGACCATGCCGCGGCGCACAGCGCTGCCAGGCCGAATCTCGCGCAGACTGACCCCCGCCAGGAGGGCTGCGTCGACCGCCTCGACGTCATCCGGGATCGAGTAGATCTGCTCGATGCCGCCAAGCCGGGACAGCACCTGCTCGATTTGGCGCTGCGGATCGCGGCCCACCGCAGATGCCCGGACCCTCGACAAGACAACGGTGGCGGGGGCGTCAGTGTGCTCGCGAAGCTCATGGTGTGCACGAACCAGGCGCTGTAAGCCGATCGGATCAGCAGCACCGACCAAGAGGACCTGGTCAGCGGTGTCGAGCGTACGCAGGGCCACGCCATTTCGTCGCGGGGCCAACGTGTCGAAACTGACCTCCTCATCGGCCTCCAAGCAGAAGCTGAGATCCACCACCGTCCAGGCAGCCAGCTCACGCGCGCAACTGAGGACATCGGCTACTGCATGCTCGCGAAGCTCAGGCCATCGATCGGCCCGCGGAAGCCCGGTCAGCACCTGCCATCCAGGCATCACCTCACGAGCCAGCCGGGCCAGCACGACCGCGTCCAGCGTGCCGTTGTCGGCAGCCCGCGCGGCCGCCGCGATGCCAGGAGCCTCATCGAGGATCGCGAGCATCTGACCCAAGGACGCGCCGTAGGTATCGGCATCGACCAGAAGTACCCCCTCGGCAACCGCCAGTTCGGCGGCCACGTTCAAGGCGACGGTGGAGCGTCCCGCCCCCCCGATCGGCCCCCACACAGCCACAATCTGACCCCGTGTGCGAGGCTGGCTACCCGTAGTGGTTTCCGCGTCGCTCGGTGACTGCGGCACGCCCGAGTCCGCAGATGACTGAAGGTATGCCGCGAACTCGGCATCCAGGTCCCCGGCCTCATCTTGGTCGGGCTCCTGGGTCGCGACACCGGCCGCCTCGGTCGAGTGCAGGCTGGCCGTCTCGGTCACCAACGCGGCTATCGCTGCGTGGACCACGTCCTCCCCAGCATCCGCGCTCACCGTGAGCGCAATTCCCCATCGTTGCAACGTTCGCTGGCCCGCCTCATCGCCCGGCGCGAACACTCCGAGCACTCGGACCCCGTGTTCGTGCAGCGTCGCGATGGCGCTGCGGTCACACCCCCTCAGGTCCACCGATACCGCTGCGACGGAGCCCACCCCGGAGGCCGCGCACCCCAACAGTTCGGGGAGGTCAGCGCATCGGCGCGCCACGTGTACCTCCTTGCTTCGGCCCAGTATCCCGGCGAACTCGCCCTCCCACCGATGGGTGATCGCGGTCAACGCTGGCAGGCTCACTGGTCTACCTGGTAAGTGTTGGCGTTCTCCGATAGAGCGTTGATGCACCCGAGGTGCCACCAGGCCATCGCCCTGCTCGCGCGACGCGGTTGATGTCCATCATGAGATCTGCGGGATCTGGTGGTTGCCCGGGTCGTGCGGACCGTCGACAGGGCTGAGCGCGTCCGAGCGCCGATCAGTGAGCGAACCGGCAGTTGCGTCCCGGCACCAGCGGCACCACATGCGGGTGCCTCCCCACTGGGACTAGCAGCGAGGAGGCTGACGTGAAGTCTGCCAGCAACACCCTGCCCGAAACACCCCGCAACGAGGTCACCGCCGGGATCGACTGGGCCCGCGATGACCACGCCGTGTGCATCGTCGATGGCCGCGGCCGCGAGGTGGCCCGCAGCATGGTCGAGCACACCGCGACCGGGCTGCGCGACCTGATCGCGTTCCTTGGCCGGCACGGCGTCGGCGAGGTCGCGATCGAACGACCCGACGGCCCGGTCATCGACACCCTCCTGGACGCTGAGCTGACCGTAGTCGTGATCAGCCCGAACCAGGTCAAGAACCTGCGCGGCCGGTACGGCTCGGCCGGTAACAAAGACGACCGGTTCGACGCCTACGTCCTGGCCGACACCCTGCGCACCGACCGTGCCCGAGCACGCGGCCACGATCACCCCCACGCCGTCCGCATCCTCGCCCGCGCCTGGCTGTTCGTCATCTGGCACTGCTGGCAAAACGACACCGCCTACGACCCCACCCGACACCACGCCCTCCAACGCATCCTGAACACCGCTGACCCAGCCGCCTAAACCGACGCAGGTTGACACAGGGCTTCTCATGAGTCCACGCGCTGATCGGGGGCGGGGACCAGGGTGATGCGCGCTTCTTGATCAACGCTGGAGATCACCGAACTGACCTCAGCGGTCGGCACGATGATGGGCACCGCGGTGCGGCCCACACCGACGCTCAGGCTGCCGCCCCCCGAGGGCACCTCGGCCACCACCGCGCCTTCCAGCAACAACTCGGGGTCGACGTAGCGAACGCCGGCCTCCTCCGGGTCCCGCCTGCTCACCCAGACATCCACCACCGACCCGACTTTCAGGATGGACGCCGCAGTGGGATCGATGGGCACCGCGACCGTCTTGTCTTTAGCTTGTCGAGCAGTTCCCAACGCGTTCGCAGGCACGAGTTCACCGGGGCGAACTGCGCGCAGGACGTAGGCGTCCTCCGGCACCCCCGCCGAGGAGTCGACGTATGCCGTCAGTGCGTCATCCAACCGAACGGACGTCACGACGAGGTCAGACTCGGTCACTTCCTGCCCGGGCAACAGGGGTCGAGCCGCCGCGTAGACCGGGGTGGTGTCGTCGGCGCGCGCCACGATCCACGACCCCGCCAGGACGGAGAGGAGCACGAGCAACACCCCCACCAAGAGTCGTGCATCACGCCACGAAGGACGGTGCAAGCGTCGAGCCGGGGGGCTGGAGAGCGACATCGGGGACCTTCCGTTCTGCGAACCTCAGTGCTGCGTCGACGCCGACGGCCGCGCCGCACCAGTATGGGGAGCGCGCGAGCTATGCCACGCAGTTATCCACAGATGCGGCCGTCACGGGGCCGCGGAGACGTAAAATCTCGATCAACATACAACCCACACGGGCGCTGCGACACATTGGTAACGGGCCCGAGTGGACTCGACATTGACGGAGGCGAAGCGTGGAAGCACGATTCCTGACACTGACCGACGTCGCCGAAACTCTGAATGTCACTCTGGCCCAATCGAAAGCACTTGTTCGCAGCGGAGAGCTGCCCGCCATCAAGATTGGTGGCCGAGGGGCCTGGCGGGTTGAGCGAAGCGCTTTGGAGGATTTCATCGATCGGATGTACTCCGAGACCAAAGACTTCATTGCCCGAGACCAGAACCAACGCGCCGAGACCGGCTCGGAGACTCCGTAGACTCCTTGCGCTGCCCTGCAGAGCCGCCGGAACGGACTTGGCTCCAGATTTGCCGGAACGGGACGTGGCGTTAGATCTGCCGAAGCGCGCACAAAGCCCACAGTGGCACGCTGTGCACTTGGCGCACCGAGCTGGCTCGACGCGGGGCGTCCTCCGGGTGGTCGGCCACCTCGATGTGATCCTGACCCACGCGGTCAAGGGTCCCCGAGACGGTGGCCCCTGAGGCTAGGTGTATCCGGACCATAGCCCGGTCGCGAGCCAACGCCCGCAGGGCCGAACGCATGTCGAACCGCCGCGCCGAGGCCCCTTCGCGCTGATCCACCGATCCAGACAGGCCGGCGACGGTTTGGATCGCCGACACCGACACGAGGACTGAGCGGCGCCGCGCCGGTCCCTGCACAGCCATTTCGAGCATGCACCAGTTGCTGCCGACCTCACTGAGCTCGCCCTCGATGCGACCGACACCCATCGCCTCGATGCGCAAGGTCAGGCCCAGGTCGGCGGCGAGAGCCTCGATAAGCGAGACACGGCCACGTTCGCTGCGGGTGACCTCAGCAATCTCCGCTTCTCGTTCGGCCTGTTCAAGGCGCAGCAACTGAGCTTCCAGATCATCAAAGAGCCGTGTCCAACGCATCTCGGCAGTCTGACAGTGACCGCACCGGCCGTGCAGAAGCGTCGCTGACAGGTGCCGAACCCGCCGGTCACACAGACTCTTGCGCAATGACGTCAAATAGCGTCTAATAGTCGTCAATGAACGCAAATGACCGCATATGAACGTTTCCGGACGCACTTGAGGCAAGGAGGGTCGCGTGGCATCTGACCGTCGAGAGACCAGCAGACGACGCGCGGGCGCGCTGGGCCTCGCTCTAGCAGTGCTCTGCGTCCTGCTGGCTTCCGCTCTGCTGCAGTGGTCAGGCTCACACGTGATGGCAGCCGGATGGGACAGCGTGCCGGTCCATGAGGCGGTCAATTGGTGCGCTGCTGCGGTCGCCGGGGTGATCGCCTTGGCCCTGGCATGGGCCTGCCTGCTCGGGGCGCGACATCTCCTCAGCCCCGTGCCGTCGCCATGCCACCCCCTGTGCCCAACCGGGGAGGTGCCCCGGCTAGCTACCCGTGCTGCGGCAGTGTTGCTGACACTCACCCTAAGTTCAGCGCCAGCCTTCGCGGATGCGACCACCGAGTCGGTTTCCGTCGCCGGCTCTTACCGAGTGGGGATCAGCACGGCAGCGATCAGTACGCAGGAGATCAGGGTGAGAGATCACGGCTCGACGCGGGACCCGGCCAATCAACCAGTTCATCCAGACAGCGATGTCGATTCAGACGCTGACGGTGGCACGTCTCGCGCGTCCACCCAACCTGACCGCCCCGGACTACCTCAAGCACCCACCACCCTTGGGGGGCCCACCGACACAACGCTGGCGGTGCCCGATTGGCGGCCCGTTCGCGCGGAGTTGCCGGTGCCCGCTCGGGCTTCCCAGGCGAGCAGTGCGACCAACATGCAGGTCCCTTCTCACGTCAGCGGTCTGGCCGATCGAGCTGTCCGCGGGCCGGGCAGGGACAGCGTGGTGGTGCGCCGAGGCGACAGCTTATGGGCAATTGCAGCCCACGAGTTGGGGGCTGGCGCGAGCGATGCGCACATTTCGGCCCGTTGGTCGCAGTGGTATGAGGCAAATCGCCTGATCATCGGCCCCAACCCGGACCGCATTCTTCCCGGTCAGATCTTGGCCCACCCGGACAGCAACTCCGTATGCCCGACGATTGGAGAACAACCGTGAGCGCCCAAACAGTTTCGCCCGCAATGCTTGCGACGGGCGCGCCTCAATTCCCCGAACAGGGCCGGCCGCGCCTTCGGGTCATGCCCATTCCCCACGTCGATCCCGAGCCGCTGACAGCTGCCGCCTACCGAGCGCTGACCGCGAACCCGGTCCAGCAGGGCAGCTACCGTCAGATCGCGTTTGCCATGCCGTTACGGGGGCGCGAGAAGGGCGCCTCCGTTGAGCCCCAGCCTAACGCAGCCAGCGACCTTCCCAACCCAACCGTCTGGGCCGGACAAGCACTACGCGTGGTCTTGGAAGTGATGGACGGCTCCCGGCCGGCACGTCAATTGAGCCGCTGGGTCAGCCGCGGCATTCAAGATCGAGCGGCACGTCGAGGGATCCTGGCGCGGCAGCGGGGTGGCCGAGGTCACCACGTCAATCTGGTGCGGTCGGTGCACGTGTGCACACCGCGCGGCGGTGTAGCCGAAGTCGCGGCCTTAGTGGTCCACAACGGGCGGCACCGCGCCGTGGCGCTGCGGCTGGAAGGAGTCGACGGCAGGTGGCTGATCAGCGCCCTGGAGATCGGGTAGTCCCTCACTGAGCGACGCGTATGTCAGCGACACGCACGCCAGTGACGCGCACGTCAATGACACGCACCTCAGCGACGCTGTGAGCGCTGCTTACTCTTGCGGCGCTCGGCCCGATTGCCCGACGGGGAAGGCTGCCCGATATCGGTTGAGTCCTTGGCCGAAGTGTCTCTTCCGTCCGCTGCCACCTGGCGCTGAACCACGGACCCGTCCTCGCTTGGCGCCGAGTAGGTCAGCGCCGTAGCGGCTCGCGGGCGTAGCAACGGACTGGCCCCTCCCGCGGTCGCGGCAGCTCCGGATGCTGACAGCGACGGCATACCGTCGGCAGCGACCTGGTCGTGGGCTGCCGGTGCTTTGACCTCGACCCGAAAAAGCAGCCGGATGGATTCCTCTTTAATCGACTCCATCATCGCCGCGAACAGTTGGTAGCCCTCTCGCTGATACTCCACGAGCGGTTCCCGTTGAGCCATGGCACGCAGACCGATGCCTTCCTTGAGATAGTCCATCTCATAGAGATGTTCGCGCCACTTGCGGTCCAACACCTGTTGGACGACCTGGCGCTCCACGCTGCGCATCACCTCAGGGGTGATGACTTCTTCTCGCTGGTCGTAGGCATGGTGGGCATCGGAGGTGAGCTGCTCGATCAAGACCGAAGGGGTCACTGCAGAATGTCCGCCGACGACCTCCCCGACCTCGGCCGGGGTGATCCCGACAGGGTAGAGCGTGCGCAACTCAGCCCACATCGACTCCAGGTCCATGTCATCGGCATAATTGCTGCTAGATGCCGCCCGAACGTACTCCTGCACGACATCGTTGATGAACAACCGGATCTGCTCGTCGAGATCGTCGCCCTCGACGACCTTGCGACGCTCCTCGTAGATGACCTCACGCTGACGATTGAGCACGTCGTCGTACTTGAGGACGTTCTTGCGTGTCTCGAAGTGCTGAGCCTCGACCTGTGTCTGAGCCGAGGCGATTGATCGCGAGACCATCTTGGATTCGATCGGCACATCGTCTTCTAAGCGGGCGGTAGTCATCACCCGATCAACCACCGCAGCGTTGAACAACCGCATCAACTGGTCCTCCAGCGAAAGGTAGAACCGCGACTCCCCCGGGTCACCTTGTCGCCCAGCCCGGCCGCGGAGCTGATTGTCAATCCGCCGCGACTCATGCCGCTCGGTTCCCAGCACGTACAACCCACCCAGTTCGGTCACTTCGTCGTGCTGGGCCTGCACGGCCTCCTCCGCGCGTGCCAACGCACCGTCCCACGCCGCCTCGTACTCCTCCGGGGTCTCGGTCGGGTCCAACCCTCGTTGCCGCAGGTCCGCTACTGCCATGAACTCGGGGTTACCGCCAAGCATGATGTCGGTGCCTCGACCGGCCATATTGGTCGCAACCGTGACCGCCCCCCGGCGCCCGGCCTCGGCAACGATGCTGGCCTCGCGCTCATGGTGCTTGGCATTCAACACCTCGTGCTGCACCCCGCGCCGTCGCAATGCCTCGGACAAATACTCCGATTTCGCCACACTGGTCGTCCCGACGAGCACTGGCTGACCCTCGGTGTACCGACCGGCGATGTCATCGACCACGGCATTGAACTTTGCCTCTTCGGTGCGATACACCAGGTCGGCCTGGTCCCGGCGCACCATGTCGCGGTTTGTCGGGATGGACACCACGCCAACCTTGTAAATCTGATGCAACTCCGCGGCCTCGGTCTGAGCTGTTCCGGTCATCCCGGACAACTTGTCGTACATCCGGAAGTAGTTCTGCAACGTCACCGTGGCCAGTGTCTGGTTCTCGTTCTTGATCTCCACACCTTCCTTGGCCTCGATCGCCTGGTGCATGCCCTCGTTGTAACGCCGCCCCGGCAACATGCGTCCGGTGTGCTCATCGACGATCATGATCGAGCCGTCGACATTCACGTAGTCCTTGTCGCCGTGATACAACTCCTTCGCCTTGATTGCGTTGTTCAGGTAGCCGATCAGCGGGGTGTTGGCGCTCTCATACAAGTTGTCGATGCCGAGATAGTCCTCGACCTTCTCGATCCCCGACTCCAACACTCCGACCGTGCGCTTCTTCTCATCGACCTCGTAGTCCCCCTCGCCGTCCTCGCCCCGCTCCAATCGGCGCACCAGTTTGGCGAACTCGGCGTACCACTTCGTCGGCGCATCAGCCGGCCCGCTGATGATCAGCGGCGTACGGGCTTCGTCGATGAGAATAGAGTCGACCTCATCGACGATCGCGAAATGGTGGCCGCGCTGCACCAGGTCATCCTTGGATGCACCCATGTTGTCGCGAAGATAGTCGAAGCCGAACTCGTTGTTCGTGCCGTAAGTGATGTCCTTGGCGTACTCAGCCCGGCGTTGCGCCGGGGTCATCGAACTGAGGATGCACCCAGTCTCCAGACCGAGGGCGCGGTGCACCCGGCCCATCATCTCGGACTGGTACTCGGCGAGGTAGTCGTTCACCGTCACCACGTGCACACCCTCACCGGACAGAGCGTTGAGGTATGAGGGCAGGGTCGCCACCAGTGTTTTGCCCTCACCGGTGCGCATCTCGGCCACGTTGCCCTGGTGCATGGCCGCGCCACCCATGATCTGGACGTCGAAGTGACGCTTGCCGAGAGTACGCGTGGCGGCCTCCCGTACGGCCGCGAAGGCCTCGGGCAGCAGGTCGTCGACGCTCTCGCCGCCGGCCAGCCGCGCTTTGAACTTGTCGGTCTCTTCGCGCAACTCCTGGTCGGTGAGACCGGCAAAGTCGGATTCGAGGGCACTCACCGCCTTGGCGATGTGCTCCAGTCGTCGCAGCGTGCGCCCTTCACCGGCGCGCAGAATCTTCTCAAAGAGCTTTGGCACCAGTCCAGGCTAATCGGTGCTACTGGATGCGGGCTGCATCACGGGCTCAACAGTGCGCGCACGGCGTCCAGGACGGTGGGCTGAAGGGCCCTAGGGCCTCCTACGGCCGTCACCATCTTCGGGGCGCGATCCGTCACGCTGTCTGCCGTGGCCGGGGCGAGTGTGGTCGACGGCGTGAGCAGCAGGGGCGCGTCCTGTGATCCCGCCACTACCCCGCCTGCCAGTGCGTCCGGGAAGCCCTCGCCACTGGCCAGGAAAGCCCGCTCGCCCACCTCTATCCGAGCGGCTACCTTCGCAGCCGTTTCGTAGCGATCGGCCCCATAGAGCCGCCCCACGTTGTCGGCATACGGCAGCGCTGCAGCCAACACACTGTTGCCGATCCGCGTTGACCCGCCGAGGAAGATGATCCGTCTCGGCTCCAGACGTTGTAGAGCAGCGGCCGTCTCTGGGGACAGGGTTTGCTCTTTGGTCAACAGCACCGGGGAGTCCTCGATCCCCGCCAGCGGGCCCACGGACAGGGCATCGGCAAACATCATGCCGGAGGCGACATAGACCGTGTCAATCTCTTCGCCCTCCCAGTCAACTGCGAGTTCGGCAGCGGTGGCATACCGATTGGGCCCGGCGATTCGGCCCACTTGAGCTCCGGTCACCGTCTCGATCTGGCTCAGCACCGCGTCATCGATCCGACCCGAGCCGCCGAGCACCACGACATTCTCGGGAGCAAGGTCGGCCAAGTAGTCGCGGGTCTGCGGAGGCAACTTACCCCGCCTGGTGAGTACCAGTGGCGCCTCACGACGGATAGCCAGCGGGGTCGCGGCCAGCGCGTCGGGAAAGACGTGACCGCTGGCTACGTACACCAGATCGCTGTCGCCCATCTGGCGCGCCGCGGTGACGGCCGTGCCGTAGCGGTTGGTACCGGCCAGCCGTTCGACGCTCTCGCGTCCCACCAGGTTCAGGCCAACCACAACCGGGTCGTGATCGCTGGAGCGATACGGGTCAGGGGCGTAGATCGCGTCCTGCGGGTCCTTCTTGAACTCGGTGTCGTAGTCCAGCAGGCTGGCCTCATCGGCGTTGATGTGCCACACCGCGGCGCCGGACACCTGCTCGGCTGCGGTCGGGTTGGCTAGGCCGTAGTCCAGGTAGCCCAGCTGACCGTCGAAGACGTAGGAGTAGGCCAATTCGCCTTGTTCGGCGGCGAGCAGATCAACGAAGCCCGCGTCGCCGAGCGCGACGATGGGGTCCTCCTTGTCGTAGGCATTCAGGTCACCAATCACCACGACATCGCTCTCGGCACTTCCGGTGGGGTCAGCCGCCACCCAGTCGGCGAGCGCCAGTGCTGCGGCGGTGCGGACGCCATTGCAGTTGCCTTGGCCGTTGGGGTCGGTGGGGTCGCCGACGTCGTTGCACGATGAGCCCTTGGATTTCAGGTGGTTCACCACCACGGTGACCGACTCTCCAGTGGCCGTTTCGGTGAAGGTCTGCGCCAATGCCGGGCGATTCTTGGAGTCGAGGAACCGCGGGTCGTCGGCCGAGGTCAGCGTCGCGAACTCGCCGTTGAGGCTGACCTTCGCCGGCTGATAGATGAACGCCGTGGTGATTTCATCGGTGCCGATCGGGCCCGTCGTCAGCCCCGCATACGTTCCTGGCCCGACGTCGTCGTTGAGTGCGGTGACGAGCGTGTCCAACGCGGTGCTGTTGTTCTCGATCTCGATCAGACCGACGACGTCGGCATCCAGGCGAGCCAGCGCGGCCACGATCTTGGCTTCTTGCCGGTCGAACTCCTCGGCGTCATCTGCCCCACGAGCGCCCAGCGTCGTGAAGTAATTGAGCACATTGAAACTTGCGACCGTCAAGCTGCCGCCCACCTCTGGCACGTCCGGGCGAGGGTTGACCGCTTGGTATGTCGCGGCTTGCGTGGGCTGGACTCTGTACTGGCCAAACCGGTAGTCCAGAACACCGGTGGCATCGGTGATCAGGTCGCCGCCCCGGAAGATATTGTCGAGTGCAAAATCAGCGCCATTGGGGTGGCGGGCCGGGTCTGGATTCGACTCCCCGCGACCATCGTCGAGGATGATCCGCTCCGCCTCGTGATCGGCCAGCAACTGGGTCGCTTCGG
>JBARZG010000116.1:0-7978 GCA_049649785.1 Ornithinimicrobium sp.
AGGTCGGCCGGTCGTAGTGCTCACCGATCAGGTTGCCAAAGGCTTCCAGCCCCGGTTTGTCGACCGGATCGCACACCACTTGGCTCTGATAGGGGACGTCGATGTCGAGCTCGTCCGGCAAGGTCTCGGACTCGGGAGGTTCAGCGATCGGGTATGCGGGGTCATCCGGCAACAATGGCAACGGCGATGGTCCCGTTGCACGCCCCCCATAGTGACTTTCCGTGCTGGACTCCGGCGTGGACGTCGTCGCGCCGCTGTCGCCAGAGCCCTCGTCCCCAGAGCCGCTGGCCGGCGATGACGAGGACTCGCCGCCGGAAGTATCGCTCGCCTCCGGGGCTCCACCGGAATCCGTTGAAGATGTCGCGTTGGTCGCCCCGGTATCCCCGCTGTCGCCCTCTTGCGCCACCGCGCTCGGGGCATAGGCAATTGACAATGCGAGCGCGACGCCTACTGAGCGGCGAAACCGTTGACCCCCTGCGAACACGCTGATCTCCGTAACGAATTGTCGATATGTTCCTTGGCGAACTCTAAATGAGCCGGAGACCTTTGCCCAGCCAGATAGCAATCCGTTACCTAGCCTTTACCAAACCCCCAGAATACGGCCGCTAGATGTGACTGGAGCGACGGAAGTGACAGTTGTGACTGCAGGCTAGCCGCTCACATCGGACATCTTATCGACCTGCGTGTCCACGATGTCCTTCAACTCGCCCTCGTCTACCCCGGTCGCTACGGCAGCCACGACCATGCTGTCTTGGGATGTGCCGCCCATCAACATGTCAATCGTCAGCTCATCGACGGCAACCGACACCTTGGTCCCCTCGAGATCCTCAAGGTCACTGAAACTCATCGTCATCGCGAGGCCGTCTTCTTCGACAGTGATCTCATCGCACTCATCGTTGACAGCGGCTAGCGCATCTAGCGGTGAATCGCCGTCAACCGTGGCCACCACCAATTCCACCTCGGTGGGCAGTGGCGCTGATTCGTCACCTTGGGTGAAAGTTGCCTTGGACTGGGCAGTGATAGTCCCACTGTTGAGGTCAGTGGCTTCCAGCGCTTCCTGGCAAGCTTCTGGCACGTCCTGTCCCTCAAGGAGCGCCGCCAGCGAGTCTTCGTCGGTCTCCTCCTCGCCGCCTTCGGGCAACGACTCGTCGACCTCCCCACGGGTGAACCCCTCCAGTGGGAACTCCTCAGCCGTGAGCATCGCCTCGGCAGCCTCTTCCTGAGACAACTCCAAACCGCTGCCGCAGGCACTTAGTCCCAACACGGCGGCACTCAGGGCCACGGACATCTTCATCGCTGCACGCATAGAGCAGACCCTACCCACATACGGCAGCAATAGCCTCGAACGGCGTCCGCACGTCTGTCGCTGCTGACATGCACGACGCGACAGTGGTGTGGGTCGCAGCAATCGCGGATACTCCGCACCAGAACTCGATTCTCGTTCTGCAACCGCGATGAGAGAAGATGCACCGTGCGCATTGCCATCAGGTCACTAGGTGAACTGATGATCACCGCAGGTGTCTTATTGCTGCTTTTCCTTGTGTGGCAACTGTGGTGGACTGATATCGAGGCGAATGCCGAAGCTGACAACATTCTTGAATCAACCCGGGATACCTTCGCCTCCGGCGCATCTGGTGCGTCCGATCCGCCCCGCGAGTCCGATCGATCTGGCCGTTCTTCCGGGGACCTGGCCGGCGCCGGTGACCCACCAGCGAATGGCCTCGCTGCCGCGGCGATCGTTCATATGCCGACCATCGGCGAGGTTCGGCCAGTGCTCGCGGGGGTTGAGTTGAGCGTCCTGAATCAAGGAGTTCTGGGTCAGTATCCCGACTCCGAGGCACCAGGCGAGGTGGGCAGTTTTACTCTCGCCGGGCACCGCACCACCTACGGGCGACCACTGTGGAGCATCGCGGAACTGCAGGCCGGCGATCCCATCGTCGTGGAGACTGCGGAAACCTACTATGTCTATCGTTTCGATCGCAATCAGGTCGTGACGCCCTTTCAAACCGAAGTCATCGCCGACGTACCCGGCGATTCAGCGGCGGAGGCCACCCAAAAGTGGATGGTCATGACGGCATGCCACCCCAAGTTCAGCGCGGCTGAGCGCATTGTCGCCTTCAATTCCTTCAGCTACCAGCAGCCGCGCTCGCAAGGCCCGCCGGCAGAGATAGCCGGCTGAGTCGCTCTTGTACGGCTGGCTATGGAGATCCCTCCCAGGCCCATGGTGGCTGCGGGCGATCCTGATCTTCGTCCTCGCGGCGACGATGCTGGTGATCCTGTTCCTGTGGGCCTTCCCCGCGCTTGCACCGCACATGCCGTTCAACGACAACACCGTGCAATAGGACGTTTCACTAGAACGGGCAATAGGACGTGCAGTAGGACGGCACGACAGGCGAGATTGGCCTGATTCCACTACACAAACCTGCACATGGACACAATTTTGCACATCGTAGTGCCGAGTCTTCCGGAGCACTCAGCCGTCGTTGCCGAGTTCGCGCTTGAGGATCTTGCCGGTGGCACCTTTCGGCAGTTCGTCGATGAGATGCACGTGGCGCGGATACTTGTATGCCGCAACCTGGGCTTTGACGTGCTCGCGCAACTCGTCTTCGGTCACCGTCTCGCCGTCGGCAACGACCACGTAAGCCGCGACCTCTTCACCGAACTCATCGTGCGGGATCCCGACGACCGCCGCCTCTGCCACGGCCGAGTGCTCATACAAAATCTCCTCAATCTCCCGCGGATAGATGTTGAGGCCACCGCGCAGGATCATGTCCTTCTTGCGGTCAACGATCTCGTAGTAGCCGTCGTCGTCGCGGCGGGCCAGATCGCCGGAGCGGAACCAGCCGTCCACGATGGCGTCGGCGGTGGCCTCCTCGTTGGCCCAATAGCCGGCCATGATGTTCTCCCCACGGATGGCGATCTCACCGATCTCGCCTGCGTCGGCCTCGCTGCCATCAGCCCCGAGGAGCATCATTTCCACGCCGCGGATCGGGGTGCCGATCGTGCCAGGTTTGCGCTCGGCATCCGGGTGGTTGAACGAGGCCACCGGGCTCGTCTCGGACAACCCATATCCCTCCAGGATCACGCAGTCGAAGGCCTCTTCGAACTTGCGCAGGACTTCTACCGGCATCGACGATCCGCCGCTCACAGCGGTTCGCAGGCTGGACAGGTCCGGGGCCCTCTCGGCGCCTCCAGCTGCTGCGAGGATCGCGCCGTACATCGTTGGCACCCCCTCGAACACGGTCACCTTGTCGCGCTCGATCACCTCGAGTGCCTTGGCCGGGTCAAACCGAGGGATCAACGTGAGCGCGGCGCCACACGCGAAAGCGGAGTTCATGCCGCACGTCATACCGAAGACGTGGAACAGCGGTAGACAGCCCATCACCACGTCCTGCTCGTTCAGATGCAACAACGTCTGTGCGGTGCTGGCCTGATTGCTGTCCAAGTTGTGGTGGGTCAGTTCAGCACCCTTCGGGCGGCCGGTCGTGCCCGAGGTATAGAGGATCACCGCGGTGTCGTCATCGCCGCGCTCAACCAGGTGTTCGCTGGCTTCGACACCCTCGAGCAGCTCGGCCAACCCTTCCGCCCCGACGGGCACGAGCTCGGCGCCACTGTTCGTCGCGGCCGCCTCGACCTCTTCGCCGGGCATCGCAAAGATCACCTCGGCCCCGGAGTCGCTGAGATAGTGCTCGATCTCGCGCCGCTTGAACAGCGGATTCATCGGGACGACGACCGCCCCGGCCCGCAACGCGCCGTAGTAGATGACCGGGAACGAGGGCAGGTTGGGCAACATCAGCGCAATGCGATCACCCGAGCTCACCCCTCGGTCGACCAACCAAGCGCACATCTGCTGGGCCGCGGTATCGACGTCGCGATACGTCCACGACACATCGTCCAGAATGATCGCTGGCGAGTCTGGATACTGCTCTGCGGTGTCGCGCAGATGCTCGGCGAGGTTGGTCATCGTTGACTCCTGGCAGGGTTCGGGGCCTTGGTGTGCCCGCTGACGGGTTTGCTCCCACTGTGCCCCCTGATTCCGGACACCGCCACCTCCGGCCGGCATCGCTGATGCTTCGTGACGTCACGAAGACCAGCTCAACGACACCCGGCGAACACCAAGGAAGAAGCCTCGGGCGGCTACTCGATGCAGGCTACTCGATGCGATGGTTCGCTGGGTTGGACCCATGCGCGAGGTCCGCCGGGGCGACAATTCCTGACCGGTGATCGTTGACGTCCTACCGAGCTAGGAACCGTCGAAGATTCCGCCGCAGGTGTCAATGACGTGCTCCAACGTATCGATGTCGCTCGCGCCCTTGTCTTCCCGGTAGCGCAACACTCGAGCGAAGCGCAGGGCAATACCGCCGGGATACCGCGTGGAGCGTTGCACCCCGTCGATCGCTACTTCGACGACCTGCTCCGGTCGGACCACGACGAGCTGACCCTTGCGTTCGACTTCCAACTCCAAGAATCTTGCCGTCTGCCAGGTCAAGATTTCATCGGTCATGCCTTTGAAGGTCTTACCAAGCATCACCAGATCGCCCGTGCTGTTATCGCGGGCCGCGAGATGGATATTGGACAGCAGACCTCGCCGGCGCCCACTTCCCCATTCCACGCCCGTCACGACCAGATCAAAGGTGTACCGCGGCTTCACCTTGACCCAACCGGCTCCCCGGCGGCCAGCCGCATACGGCGCGTCCAATGCCTTGAGGATCACGCCCTCATGCCCGGCAGCGATCTGTGCCTTGAAGAACTCTTGCGCCGCCTCGACATCATCGGTCACCACCCTGGGCACCAAGAGGTCCGGCGCTACCGCGGCCAACCGGTCCCAACGCTTCGCCGCCTGGGTGTCGAGCAGATCCACCCCGTCAATATGCATGGCATCGAACAGGTATGTCGTCAGCGGCGCCTCCACCATCAACCGCTCCGGGTCGGCGCTGCTGGCCGTGCGTGCACCGGTGACTTGGAAAGGGGCCGGCCTGCCATCGGAGCGCAGCACCAAGATCTCGCCGTCCAGGACGGCGGCATCAACGGGCAACGCCCCCAAAGCCTGCACTACCTCGGGCACGCGATCGGTGATGTCTTCCAGGGTGCGCGTGAAAATCGACACCAGCCGGGGGTTTGCCGCCGCTGTGATGTGGGCCTGAATCCTGATGCCGTCCAGCTTGCGCTCGACGGCGACAACCCCCGACAGAGCCTGCGCGACCGAGGGCGCGGAGCCGGCCAACATCGGCCGCAACGGGCGACCTACGTGCAGATCTATTGCCACCAACGCCGCTACCGCCGCATCAGGGGTAGGTGCTGCGAGCGCCCCCTGCGCGACGGGACCGGCGAAACCAGCACGCATGACTGCTGCCCGCACCACTGAATCGTCGACCCCAGCCGCTCGGGCTATGGCCTGCAGCATCACCCCGTCACTGGCCCCCTGGCGCATCTCGCCGGTGATCAACGACGCGAGCCATCGCTGCTCCTGTTTGGTTGCCCGACCCATCAACGCGTCAATGGCGCCGCGCCGAAGGCCTGCCGAGCCGATCCCAGCGACCTGCGCGATCCGATCAAGCGCCTGATGCGTGGCAAGCACAGTCAGGCTTGCCTCCCCAGCCGGTGCTGGAAGGTCTTGGAGTCCTCGCCAACTCACCCCGATGCGGCGCTGTGGCAATCTGCCGGACAAGTAGTCCGTCACCACTTCCACGGTCTCGTCGGGCTCGATGCGGGACGATTCATCGGCCGCGTCGCGCAACGTCTGTGCCAGAGCCTCGACCTTGGCGGTGCGCGAACGGGTCCCGGCGACGACTGTTGACGTCTCGATTACCCTGCTCAGATCCACCAAACCATCCTGCCCCACGAGGTCAGGCCACACCGCGCCGCACCCTGCGGCGGTGAGTCAGGCGGTGGCCCGCTAGCAGAAGTTGTTTGCGACGATGGAGCGTATGCAGACCCGCCAGGCGCACATCATCGCTGCAGTTCGCACACCCTTCGGCGCACTGCGTGGCGGCCTGTCTCACATCCGCACCGATGATCTCGCCGCGTTACCCCTTCGCGAGTTGATGCAGCGCCACCCCGGTCTAGGCGACAGCGGCATCGACGACGTTTACCTCGGCACCACCAATGGGGCAGGCGAGGACAACCGCAACGTCGCCCGGATGGCCGCGCTCTTGGCCGGTCTGGGCGAGCAGGTGCCCGGCCTCACCTTCAACCGACTCTGCGCATCGGGCGCCGAGACACTGATCCACGCCAGCCGAGCCGTCGCGGTCGCGGATGCCGACCTGATCGTGGCCGGAGGTGTGGAGGGTATGAGCCGTGCGCCCTACATCCTTCCCAAGCCAGATGAGGCGATCCCTCAGTCGATGGCGATGCACCAAAGTGCCATCGGATGGCGGATGGTCAACCCGGCGATGCTCCGGCACTGGACCGTCCCGTTGGGGTTGGCTGCCGAGCAGGTTGCCGAGGACGTGGGCATCGGCAGATCTGAGCAGGACGAGTGGGCGCAGCGCTCACACGAGCGGGCACAGGCTGCATACCAACGTGGTGTGCACGACGACTTCGTGATGGAGGTCGCCGGCCTCGCCAAGGACGAGTCGATTCGCCCAGACAGCACGCTTGAGACACTAGGCGGTCTACGATCGGCGTTTAGCAACGCCGGTGCCGTCACGGCAGGTAACGCCTCACCACTCAATGACGGCGCGCTCGCCGCGGTCGTTGCGACCAGCGAACGCGCCGGGCAACTCGGTCTGCCGCCCCTTGGCCATATCCTCGGATCCCGAACGGTGGGCGTGGCCCCGCACCGATTCACCCTCGGTCCGGTGGGCGCGATCACCGGCCTGCTCGATCGGCACGGGCTGGGCATCGACGACATCGACCTGTGGGAGATCAACGAGGCATTTGCAGCGATGGTCCTCGGCGTGTTGAACGAACTCCCAGCCATCGACCGCGAGCAGGTCAACGTCAATGGAGGTGCGATCGCGATGGGACATCCACTGGGGGCCTCGGCGCCTCGGGTGGTGATCGATCTGTGTCGTGAACTGCGCCGACGCGGGGGCGGGCTCGGTGTTGCCGCGATGTGCGTCGGCACCGGTCAGGGCACCGCAATCCTGGTGCGCGTCGACTGACCTGCGGCCGCACCCGTCCGTGACACGGCATGATGCAGCCATGACTGACGTGATCCCCGATGCCCTCCGAGTCGACCTTCACGACCTATACCGGCACCTGCATGCCCATCCCGAACTGTCGATGGTCGAGCACGAAACGGTCGCCCTCATCGAGTCAAGGATGTCTGCCCTGGGCTATGCCACGACGCGGTGCGCCGGCACCGGATTGATCGCAACGATGAGCACTGGGCCGGGGCCGGTGATCGCCTTCCGAGCCGACATCGACGGTCTGCCGGTTGCCGAGCAGAGCGGTCTTGAGTACGCGAGCGCCGCGCGAGGTGTCCTCCCGGACGGCAGCGACGTGCCGGTGATGCATGCCTGCGGCCACGACACGCACATCGCGGCAGCGATCGGGGCCGCGCATCTACTCGCCAATGACCTCAGCGCGTGGAGGGGGACCGTCATCTTCCTCTTTCAACCCGGTGAGGAAACCGCTGTCGGGGCGGCTGCCATGGTGGCCGATGACGTGTGGGACACAGCGATGCCGGACGGACGTCGCCCCGAGGTGGTCTACAGCCAGCACGTGTGGCCCGGTCGGACCGGCACCGTCGAAATCACACCCGGCCCGGCGATGGCGATGGCCGACGCGTGGAAGGTCACCGTGCATGGCAGCGGTGGGCACGGCTCGCGCCCCGAGGGCACCATCGACCCCGTCGTGCTGGCCGCCTACATGATCGTGCGGATACAGAGCATCGTCGCGCGAGAGCTCGCCGCCCAAAGCGCGGCCGTGATCACCGTCGCGACCATCCATGCCGGCCTCAAAGAGAACATCATCCCGGCGACCGCAGAGTTCACGGTCAATGTTCGCAATCTCGACGAAGGCGTTCGCCAGC
>JBARZG010000117.1:0-2240 GCA_049649785.1 Ornithinimicrobium sp.
GTCGCTCCTCGGGGGCGAACCCCTGACCAGCGCAGACTTCGGGCTGCAAATGATCGAAGGCGTCGAGCTCGTGACCTTTACCGCGGACCGATAACCACGCTTGAAATGCAGCGAACGGCGCAACACCGAGCGGGTGGATCACGTCATGCAGGAGAAGCGAGCAGGTCGAAAGACGCCGGGCCGTCGCCATTGACTCGACAGCGGCAGGAGTACGCGCGACTCGTCGGCCGCGGGTCAACGATGCGGAGTAGTGCTGGCTCTTGGCTTTGAACCGGCGGACCCGGACACGCTCGCTCCATCTCCGCAGATTACTGCGCCGCCGCGGGCGCGAGACTGCGAGCTTTCCAACAGTGACCTGCTCCGATGTCACCTCCAACCGGGTTGTGCGGAGGATCGCCTGGTAGTCAGGCCACCGTGGAATATCCCGATGATCGCGACCACTTCACCCTCGCTGGCGTACTCACCAGACCGGACGCGCTCCTTCAGCACGTCCGCCATCTCGTGAGGCGAAGTGATGCTGAACGGTCGCGTCGTTCGCATAGCCGACCTCGCCTGTAGTAGGACTCAGTCCAACCCCAGGCGGGGCACGGACGGTGCCAGCCAGCCGTCGACGGGGCTAGGCGAGTCCGACCGATGCATGGCTCCCGGGCCTTTCCTTACGCGCGGTCTGCGCAAACTCCTCGATCCAGACGCCGATCATGCCCTCGCAGCCAAACCGAACACAAGGGGTCGAGTCGTACGACAACGGCCCCTCTCGCAAAGACCACTGTCGCCAGGGTGGACACCACAGCGCGGCTGCGTCATGCACACCCGGGCGGGCGCCCTCGCTGTCGTCCACAGATTCTTCTTCCGCGCTGGTGGTTCACGCCGGCGCAACCGACCGTGAATCCAAGTGGGCCAAATGGTCGGCTGCCGGGGCGCATCGTGTGCACCGGGTGACGGAAAGGGAATAAGTATGCGGATTCGACATCGGATCGAGCGGGTGTACAACAAGCTCCGACATAACGGAGCAGAGGCTGGGATGACCACAGCCGAATATTCTGTGGGCACACTCGCTCCATGTTCGTAGCGTACTCGTCCGTACTCGGATGTCACCAACTGAAGCAGGCTGGGATAGCGGAACGTGACGAGGGCAAGAGGCGACTGAGTGAACTGGCGGTGGCCGTAGTGGTTGCGTTGGCGCAGCGAGACGCGGCGGTGTGAGAGCAGGAGCGGTTGGCGGGTGTTGCGCTGCGGTCGATGACCGCGACGGGGGGCCTGCCGTTGCGCGAGTCGGTGAAGTGGTGCGGGGAGGATCTCGGCGTGCGAGAGGGCAGCAGGCTGCGGCAACTCGCTGGGCACTCTGACGACGCGCAGGCCGATCACTCAGACGCTGAGTGCGAATCGCGCGAAGTTACGGGAGTCGGCGCTGGCATGGTGGAGTAGTGGTGGCTGGGCGACTCGATATTGCCTGCCTCCACGCGCTACCGTCCGCGCTGAGCGACTGGGAGTGATGGCTCGGTGGCCTTCCGAGATTGTTCCGCGCCGGGCTCGCAGTGCGCCTGCTGAACCGGGGCGATCAGCGGTCGCGGTCATGTACGGTTCTGGTACGCGCCAGACAGGGTGGTGGTCGCGCACCGTTCTCGCGTTCGGTCAGGCGCACGGGTAGGCGCGTTGGATCAGGTGCCGGTGCTGGGCCGTCTCCGTGACAACCCGCTATGTCACAGGGTGCAGCCGGAACATCTGTTGGCCTCGTCGTATGAGCCGAACCGGCGCGACTTGCTCAGCGGTCAAGTGGCGGTGGAGTTGACCACCGATGAGATGAGGCTGATCGGCCGACTACACCATTTACTCTCCGATCGAGCGGATGATGCGCGACGCTAAGACCACTTAAACCTGCCAGGGCACCAAACCGATCTAGCGCATCTTCTTGGCCAGGCAACTGCTGAAGGGCTGGCGTTGAATTTCGGACTAAGTGATTTCCCAGCTCGTCTCGGTGAAGGACACGAGGGCGCGGCCGGTTGCGACGACGATGCAATGGGCCCCGAGTGCGACCGCGGAGGGGGTCTCAAGCAGAGGGGTGGGTATGCCGACCGGGTGGCCGTGCTCGTCCCAGATGCGCACAGTGTTGTCGCGTCCGGCGGAGACGATGACGTCGCGGGTGCCGAGGCGGCCGACCGCGACCGCGGTCACCCCGGTGTGGCCGGTGAGGGGTTTGGCGACCGGGTGGCCGTGCTCGTCCCAGATGCGCACAGTGTTGT
>JBARZG010000118.1:0-19558 GCA_049649785.1 Ornithinimicrobium sp.
CGCCAGGTTGCTCGCCGGCAGCGAGGGCACGCTGGCCACGACCCTGCAGGCCACCGTGCGCTTGGTCGATCTCCCGGCGGCCACCGTACTGCTGGCCCTGGGCTTCCCGGATGCGCCGTCGGCGGCCGATTCCGTGCCGATAGCCCTGCCACACGCGCCGCTGACGATGGAGTCGATCAACGCCACCCTGGTCGACCGGCTACCCCACGAGGTGCGCCGCGCGGCGACCTCGGCCGGACTGCCGACTGGACGGGTGTGGCTGCTCGTCGAGGTGTCCGGTGAGTCGACCGAGATAGCCGGCAGATCGGCCGCTCGGATTGCCGAGCAGGTGCGCGACGGCAGACCAGGGGCGACGTCGTCGGTGGTGACCGACCCGGCCGCGCAGGCGGTGCTCTGGCGCTGCCGGAGGGACGGAACCGGTCTGGCCACCCGCCGCGCCGACGGCGCAGAGGCCTGGTGCGGCTGGGAGGACGCAGCCGTCCCACCGGACCGGCTCGGCGCATACCTGCGCGGTTTGGAGGAGGTGATGGGCCGGTACGGCTACTCGGGTGCCTCGTACGGGCATTTTGGTGAGGGCTGCATGCACATGCGGATCGACTTCGACTTCCTCACCGACTCGGGCCGCCGGGACTACCGCGCGTTCATCACCGAGGCCACCGACCTGGTGATCGGTCTGGGCGGCTCGGTTTCCGGCGAGCACGGCGACGGCCGCGCGCGAGGCGAGATGGTCGCTCGGATGTATGGGGCGGAGTCGATGGACCTCTTTGCCCAGGTCAAACACGCCTTCGACCCTGCCGGGGTGTTGAACCCGCACGTGATCGTCGACCCGCGACCGATCGACCGGGACCTGCGCCAGGCCGGTGCCGCCAAGGACCGGCACGTCGCCACGCTGTTCTCCTACCCCGAGGACAACGGGGACTTCGGGCAGGCGCAACGGCGGTGCGTCGGCGTCGGGTCGTGTCGGCAGACCTCGGGGGGTGTGATGTGCCCGAGCTATCAGGTGACTCGTGAGGAGCAGCACTCGACCCGGGGTCGGGCGCACGTGCTCTTCGAGATGCTGGAGGGTGACGTGATCACCGACGGCTGGCGCTCCACCGAGGTCCGCGACGCGCTCGACCTCTGTCTGTCGTGCAAGGGATGTGTCTCGGACTGCCCGGTCAACGTGGACATGGCCACGTACAAGGCGGAGTTCACCCACCACCACTACGCAGGGAGGCCGTGGGCTCGGCCGCGTTCGCACTGGTCGATGGGCTGGCTGCCGCTCTGGGCACGCGGAGCATCGTTGGCCCCACAGCTGGTCAACGCGCTGACGTCCTCGCCGCTGGCGCCGGCGTTGCGGTGGGCCGGCGGGATCGCGCCAGACCGCGACATCCCCGCGTTCGCTCGGCGATCCTTCCTTGACTCGTACGGCGCACACGAGCCGAGCGGGACGGGTCAGCGGGGCCCAGTGTTGCTGTGGCCGGACACGTTCAACGCCTACCTTTCGCCCGAGGTGGGAGTGGCTGCGGTGCGCCTCCTGGAGTCCGCGGGATTCAGTGTGCACTTGCCACGAAAGCCCGTATGTTGCGGCTTGACTTGGGTGTCCACCGGTCAGCTCGGTGTGGCGAAGCAGGTGCTGCGGCGATCGTTGAAGACCATCGGGCCGGCTTTGCGGGCGGGCGCCCCGGTCGTCGGACTGGAGCCCAGCTGCACTGCGATGCTGCGTCATGACGCGCCCAACCTGCTGGGGGACGAGCCGTTGGCAGGCTTGGCCCGCGACCAGGTGGTGACCCTGGCCGAACTGCTGCGTGACAAAGCCAGCGACTGGGAGCCGCCGCAGGTCGGCGGGCAGGCCTTGGTGCAGGTGCACTGCCACCAGCACGCGGTGATGGGCTTCGATGCCGATCGCGCGCTGATGGCGGCGGCCGGGGTCGATGCGACCGTGCCCGACTCCGGATGCTGCGGGTTGGCCGGGAACTTCGGTTTCGAGGCCGGGCACGAGGAACTCTCACGTGCCGTCGGGGAGCGCGTGATCCTGCCTGCGGTCCGAGCGGCGGACGTGAACACTACGGTGCTGGCGGACGGATTCAGCTGTCGCACTCAGATTGCCGGTGAAACCCCGCGTCGTGCACGGCACCTCGTAGAACTGCTGGCCGACAGGCTGCGGTAACCGCGAAGTGGATGCCGCGAGGAGATGCGCGGCGATGTGGAACTGCTCGTGACCCGCGACCGAGAATGCTCGCGACCGAGGCTGAACACCGCCCTGCGCGCCCATGCCCAGCCAGACCGAGGCGCTCCCTTGCCTCCCAGCCACAGGCCAAGTCACCATCAACCAGCTTGTCTCACGATCCTGATCTACGCTCGATGAGTGAGTCTTGCGTCCCGACCGACTGTCTCGTTCGACAACCAGTTTGGCCGAGAACTGGCTGAGCTGTCTGTTCCCTGGGAGGCAGACGAGGCTCCGGACCCCCACCTGCTGGTGTTCAACGAGTCCCTGGCAGGCGAGCTCGGATTCGATCTCGGTTGGTTGCGCAGCCAGGAGGGCTGGCCCCTATTGCTCGGGCGCCGCGTCCCTCCCGGCGCCATCCCGGTGGCCCAAGCCTACGCCGGGCACCAGTTCGGCGGGTACTCCCCGCGTCTGGGCGATGGGCGGGCGCTCCTGCTCGGTGAGGTCATTGACGGGGCCGGCCGTCGTCGGGATGTCCACCTGAAGGGCTCCGGTCGCACGCCCTTCGCCCGCGGCGGTGACGGCCTGGCCGCGGTTGGTCCGATGTTGCGCGAGTACATCGTCAGCGAGGCGATGCACGCCTTGGGCATCCCGACCACACGTTCGCTGGCGGTGGTGGCGACCGGACGTTCAGTGCAGCGCGAGACGCTGCTACCTGGAGCAGTGCTCTCCCGGGTAGCCTCAAGCCACCTGCGCGTGGGCACCTTCCAGTACGCCCGGGCCACCGGCGACGTTGATCTCCTGCGCCGCCTCGCTGACCACGCGATCAACCGCCACCACGCTGACGCGGCCGTCGCGGACAATCCTTACCTTCATCTCTTGGACGCGGTGATCGCGAGCCAGGCGGATCTTGTCGCCCAGTGGATGCTGGTGGGGTTTGTTCACGGAGTGATGAACACCGACAACATGACCATCTCTGGGGAGACCATCGACTACGGGCCATGCGCCTTCATGGAGGCATTCGACCCGGCAACGGTTTACAGCTCGATCGACGTTGCCGGACGCTACGCCTACGGCAACCAGCCGGACATCGCCCGGTGGAACCTCGCCCGCCTCGCCGAAGCGCTGCTCCCCCTGCTGCACCGCAAGGAGGAGCAAGCAGTCGAGCTCGCGTTGGACTCACTCGGCAGGTTCTCCTCGCAATACACCTCAACATGGACGACCGGTATGAGGACCAAGCTGGGACTGCCGGACACGGTGAGCGAGGAGGTTGGCCAACCACTGGTGACTGAGCTCTTGAGGCTCATGCAGGAGAGCCGGGTGGACTACACCTTGTTCTTCCGCAAGCTCAGCGTGGCGGTTCGCGGCGACGCTGAGCCCACCCGCAACATGTTCGTGAACTTGGCGGGGTTCGACACCTGGGTTCAGCGCTGGCTCGCCCTGCAGCCGGAGGCCGATTCGATGGGCCGTGCCAACCCTGCCTACATCCCGCGCAACCACCTTGTCGAGGAGGCTCTCACCGCAGGCAGCGACGGCGACCTCGGCCCGCTGGGGAAACTCCTGGGCGCGGTTACCGACCCCTACCAGGAGCGCCCCGGACTCGAGCGGTACGCGGACCCCGCGCCTTCAGACTTCGCTCCCTACCAGACGTTCTGCGGAACCTGAGCCACCCCGCTGTATCCCCAGCCTCCCTCGAACAGGTTCAGCAGAAGCGGCCGGGCACACCCCAGCCTCCACCAGGTCCGCCAGTGCCGAACACGTAGTGAGCGTTGTTGCTTTTGTGCCACAGTGTGCTCATGCTCGCGGCGGTCCGGACGCAGTACGGGGGCCCGGAGGCGCTCAGTTTCGATGAAGTCCCGGATCCAACGCCCGGCCCCGGTGAGATGGTCGTGCGGGTCCACGCGACCACGGTGAACCGAACCGATTGTGCGTACCGCTCGGGTAGGCCCTGGATAAACCGGGCTGTGTGCGGATGGCCCCGGCCTCGGGTCCCCATCCTGGGGTCGGAGTACGCGGGAGTCGTCGTCAGCGTTGCCGATGACGTCGTGTCATATGAAGAAGGTGACCGGGTCTTCGGGTTTGTCGACGGCCGGGCCGGGGCGCATGCAGAGCTCGTGGCGGTCCGCGTGAACGGTCTCGTCGCTGCGGTACCACAGGGGTGGGATCTGGCTGACGCGGCACCGGGGATGGAGGGCGCCCACTACGCTCACGCGTTTTTGCGCGTCAGTGGGATTCGCCCGGGTGATTGTGCCCTCGTCCACGGCGCCACAGGCGGCATCGGGACCGCCCTTGTCCAACTCCTGAACGCCGCAGGTGTGGAGGTGACCGCCGTCTGTGACCGGCGTCCAGCCGACCACCCGGCCCTCCTTGAAGACCTTGGGGCCGCCCGCATCGTGGAACTGGCCACGTCCCACGGCTTAGACGAGGTTGGTACCGGCTTCGACGCCGTATTCGACGCGACCGGGCACACCTCCTTCGGGGCCACGCGTCGGTTGATCCGACCCGGCGGCTCGTTCGCCTCCACCGAGTTGGGTCGAGGTGGGCAGAACATCTTCTTGGCCGCAGGGGCGCCGGTGGCCAGGGCAGTGGGCCGTCGGCACGTGCGCTTCCCGTTGCCCCACTCCGACGCCACCCTCGCTGGGCAGCTGCGAGACCTGATGGCTCGCGGCGCCTACCGCCCCGTGGTCGACCGGACCTATGACTTCAAGCAGATTCGCGAGGCCTACGCCTACGTCGACAGCGGTCGCAAGGTGGGCAATGTCGTCATCGTCATGCCCGCGGCCCCCAAAAGAGTGGACCTCAAGCGCGACTGACGATGGCCCGATGGCGGGGGTGGTCGGCAGCCATGGCGGCCGCGTTCAGGGCCTTGCCGGCGTCGAAGGCACGCGAAAATCGGCGGCGCGTACGGCATACCGCTCCTGGCAGTTCGAGCTGCCTCGTCAGCTCCCTTGCTCTCCGCGGAGCGCCTCAGCAAGAGTCGCGCTCTGGGCGACGAGATGGCCTCCTCGCGTAGTCCTCGTCGGCGCTGTAGGTCAGCACTCCGACCACCACGTCGTTGCTGTCGGGATACCAGACCGTGAAGCCATCGCCATGTTCCACAACCTCGAGCCGCTCGTAGCCGTCACCCCAGTGCTCCGCCGACACCGGCCGCCTGCGACGGGGTGGTCTGCCAGGGCGATGTCACCCGCGGCGTAGACATAGGGCTCGGTGGTCCGTAGGTGCTGGTCGACCCGCAGGCGTCCTTGCTCCAGCCCCGTATTCTCCCAACCACCGGCTGATCGCATCCCCGACGTACTGACCCAGCCGTTCACACCGCGGCGCCTCCTCCTGAGTGATCACGGTGACGTCGAGCCCACGCCGCGTCAAAGAAACTGCCCGTTCGCAACCGATGGACCCGGAACCGATGACGACCGCCGACCTCGCGTCGCTGGCAGCGCCGTGCAGGGCACGCAGGTCGGCCAGCGCTCGCAGCTCGTGATGCTCCACCCCCTCGCCTAGGCCAGACCAGGACACAGGGCGGCCTCCCGTGGCCAGGACGAGCCGGTCGAAGCCCACCTTCTCCCGACCAGCGCTGAGCGTGCGCGCGGACAGGTCGAGCTCGGTCACCCGCCGGCCGTTAGCACCGGGACCCTCCCAAGTCCGTGAGCGTCTCGGTATGCCGTGGCCGCCCCGATCCCACCCGGTCCGTTGCCCACGACGATCAGTTCGTCTCTCTGCATCTCAACTGTGAACGACCGATCGACACGTTGCACGTGGTGCCCCGCTCGACCGACGGGAACGCTCCGCAGGCGCTGGTCAGGAGCCGATGGGGGTGATCATCCGGCGGCGCCGCGGCCGCTCAAAGCACGGTGGCGAAGGCACGCACCGGGAAGGCAGAGTGGCAGTCGAGTGGTGCGTCAATCCGCCCAGAAAGACGCACTGATCTGCGATGTTCCGATGTCGCCGTTTCAGCCGTACATCACGCCCTTGGCGCTCGGATTGCCGTGCGCGGGCCACGGTTCTCGGTCTAGCCACTTGATGGAAGCCGCACGGCGGGCACCCGGGCTGGGTGACCGTGGGGCCTGGAGAGGACAGAACTGGCTTGCGCCCCGAGCGTACATACGCTGGGCGGCGGCGAACGCGAGAGACGTAGTCATCAACTGTAGCGAATCGCTCCAACATGGTGGGGGACTTGGGGCGTTTCGGATTCTGTGGTGTCTATCAAGCGCCGACGATACCTAACCATCGCTAGAGTAGGCCGCGAAGCATGCAGGTGGTCAAATTCGAAAGGTTAAGAATGCGTCTTCACCGATGGGCTCTAATGAAGTTCGAAGAATCAATCCAGGGCGCGACGGCCTGGGCGCATGCGAGCGATGGAGTTCAAATTCAGATTGTTGCCCAGCGCAATCTCGGCGAGCCCGTAAAGGAAGGGTTGGCGTTCCGCGCTCCGCCGCTGTTGCCCGTGGGAAAGCCTACAGAACTTATGTTGCTGGCTTCCACGTCGGCAGACTACGAGATTGTTGAGCCCATACAGATTCGTGCGGCCGAAGCCGACCGTCGGCGTGCAGAACGGGGACTTGAGCGGTTTGCTGCCTCGCTAGGCATCATGGCGGAGACACAGTGGGCGATTGCATCCCCAAAGCCGTACCTAGCACTGGAGGCGGAAACAGAGCAGGAGCGCCACCTGATTCGCAAAACAAAGCGGATCATTTTGCCAAGGCCCGCTGGTCCTACTTTCTATCTCGGAAACGGCTTGTCTGAGCCCATTGACCTCATCACGATGCTGTCAGACCGGCTAGACGGAGTCATGTTATTGGGGTCAGCTATCAGGGCGCACCGTGGTATCGCTGCACTGCATGAACTATTCCGCGTCCTTGAGAATGGATTTGCGCGATCAGGATTGTCGCTCGTTAAGCCACTATCACGATTCTTGGGTTCGTACCCAGACGACAAGTGGAATATGGGGTACACCGTGCAGGAGATTGAAATGTGGGTGAATGACCTGCGAAATCCTGGCACACATGCCGACCTTCGAAAGAGCCAACACGTTGCTTACGATTCGGATATTGACCAGCATCTGCCCCGAATACGGCAGGCCGCGTATGACGTGCTCTTCAATAAGGCAAAGTGGCAGACGATTGACCAAGATCGGTTGCAACGCTACAGCTTGACTGCGGTTATCGCCGGTGATGGCCGCGGTGTTGTTGACGCGAAGAAAGCAGTCGGTCGCGTTGCGCCGCCTCTGGATCACTTCGGCACGTATCCGCTATTTGAGAACGCAGGATGGGAGGTAACTGCGCCGGAGGGAGCTGACGTGCTCTTCGCTCAATGGTACTTCTCTGAGGAGGACTGGGCGGCGTTCGGGGGCGACGTCTAGTCGCGAGTGCGTAGTCTACGTAAGCAGTTCCTCCTCCGTTCCTTGTTCTTGCAAGGCATAGACGGTCGGCCAGCCGCCGTGTGCTGGTCGCGACCACACGACCGACGATTGAGCAGTTTCCGTGATCTCGTATGGGTGGTCGAGCGCGTCGGCTTGGCATGAAGTGTCCGCTTCTGCGGCGCATCGCGCAAGAACCTCCGTCTTGGCGCCGCCGGCAGGCGTGCCTGCGGTAAATCGGAATGGGTCCGGCGTCGATGTCCTTCATGTGCCTGGCCTCCTCGGCGGCGGACCAGGTCTGGGCAGTCTCCCACGTCACCGCGTACTGAGCTCGACATGCGTGCGACCCACTCAGCCTGGATGCCTACCGGCTCGGGTGTGGGTCGTTTGGGCTGAGAGCAGTGGACAGGACTCACAAGTCGAGGTGCAAACGGACCCATGTCGCGCTATGGGTCAAGAGCCTCGGGCAGTCCGTAGCGTTGGCGAGCATGCGATTGAGGAGCTCGGCGCCGGCGCGCTAGCGCTCTGCGGGGTCAGGGTGTTCGTCACTCTTTTGACTCCGAAGGAAGGCACGGCCTGCGACGATGTACGCGTGAATTTGCGCCGCCGTCGTCACGATGCTCCCTTCACCACGGCGACGAACGATGCTGAAGAATGCGCCCTCCACTTTGTCGGCCACGACGGCGCCGTGGACCAAGAAGGGTTGCATCTCCTCCGCCTGCCGCGGAATGTCAATGAGCAATAACCCGTGCCCCTCACCTAGGTCGATCTGCTCTACCGTGAGACCCGCAACGGGCGGGATGATCTTGGCATCGAGGATGGCACGGTGCTGATCCACGTTGATGGCGTTTAACGGAACGGGCGAGACTGAGTCCACGGCGTGCTTCGTGGCACCTTTGCCTTCTCGCAAACCGACAACGAGCACGGCGTCGTGCTCGCTGTTCGCGAACCGAGCGACGTCCTGTGCCAGTTCGATCCGCTGCCGTGCCCCCGCGGAGCCAGTGGCCTCGAGGTTGTACGCCTGGGCTTTTGCCTCGAACCACTCACACTCAGTAAGGCCCACGAGGAGGGATGGGTGCCCACCCCTGAGCAGGTTGCGTACGGTCTCGACGTTGAGCGGCCCACCCTGATACGCCGCGAGGAGCGCGTGTACGGCACGTCCAGCGGCGATTAGTCGCCCAACGGTCATGGCCCCCTCGTCGGTAACACGCACCTGAACGTAGTGCGGCGCGGCCTCGCTATCCCGCTGCAGGTTCTCTACTTCTGCGCGGCTGAGGTTAAGTCCGTCCCATTCGGCTGGATCGCCAGCGTGGCTTTCGTATCTCACACGCTCGATCAAACAATCGTGTTGCGAAGCGGCCGGCGTGAGGAGACGTGTCAATTCGTCGCTGCCCCAAGGCGGCTCGCGCCTAGTGTGTGTCTCTATGACGGCATAGACGCGATCCGACTCCACCCAGAGAGTGACTGGGTCGACTGGTGAGGTGAGGGCATGAAAGTCATCGCCATGCTCTAGAGCAATCTGGACATACTCCGTTGACCCTGGAAGTTGTGTGCAGCATCGACGGCTATCCAGCATGGCCATTCTGAGACTGTCGATGCTGGCGGCAGCGACGACAGGCTCTGGGCTGATGAAGTGGTGATGCTTCGGCTGAACAATCCATCCGTGACCCAGAACGTGAAGCTGGTGACCATCAAAGCCTCCAACTGACGCCACGAAGCCATCGTCGTCCGGATCGAAGATGACGATTGAACCGCTATCGGCGGAGGGCTCAGCGTCACTGCACACCACGCCATGTTGACACGCGCGTGGATGTCGTGTTGCAGCGCGTAGTGGCGCACCGCGTCATTTTGCCACCGATGAGCGGGCCTCGGGCAGAAAATATGGGAGCCGGGGTTAAGTTTCTGGCATGACGCAGTCCCCACGGTGCCAACTGTTCATCGGATCCTCAAGCGAAGGTAGGCATGTGGCGCGTGCCTTACAGGCGGAACTGTTGCCTTACGGCGAGGTGGTCCTATGGGATCAGGGAGTCTTCGAACCCGGGGGTTACACCCTCGACTCCCTCATCTCGATGGCGCACCGGTGCGACTTCGCGGTGCTGGTCGCGACACCGGACGATACCCGCGAAAGCCGTGGCCAGACCGCTTCAGTCCCGCGGGACAACGTCATCCTTGAGTTTGGTCTGTTCGCTGGCGTGCTTGGCCGCGACCGCACGTATGTACTGGCTACGGAAGGGACGGCTCTGCCGACCGACACGCTCGGCCTAACTAGACTCGCCTTCCATAACCAAGAAAACCCCCGGGCTGCGGTGTCTGAGGCTGCGGATCAGGTTCGAACCCGCATCCGCGATCAAGGGCCCAGAGGCGCACTCACCGGCGCGTCCACAAGTCGCGATAGCCACAACCCTCCGTTGGAAGAGGAGTTAAAGAAACTCGCGGAGAACGCTCACACGCAGGGGTGGAAGACCAAGAACACCAAGAGCGCCCTGCGCCTCGTCTCCCCCAAGGGCAAGACGCACACATTGCCGAAGTCGACGCCCGAGCAGACTCGCGAAGCGCTGCGGCCGTTCGTGGCACAGCTTCGCGCAAGTGGGCTACGCGTCAGCACCGCGTTGCGCCGCGCGCCGGCGGAGTCGCCATTCTCGTAAGGGCAGGCCCCCCAGTTCGTCCCATGTCGGTCCGCGCTGGGGGGCGGCGCTCCAACTTCCAACTCCATGGAGGGCACCCCGAGGGGTAATGCCGCGCCTTCGCCACATCCCGTGCGCCCCGCTCTGGGCCAGCATCGCGCTGGCCCAGGGATCTATGCCGCCTCCTGGGCGTCGCAGCGAAACGCACGTTCCGCGTCAGTAAGCATAGGCCACTGGTGGCGCGCCTTCACAGGTACGCGTCTGCCGCGTGGCATACGGCCACGCTCGGCCAACAATGCCGCCGCCGACAAGCTGAAAGCCACCTGATGTGCGGGCTCGCAAACCGAGAAGGGTGTGGCCGTGAGCATAAAGTCAGCCTCTCACCGCCTCGGTCTCCTCCACCCACCGGGCGATGACCGACAGGACAGCGAGGTACTCCAGTGCCGCGTGCTCGAGCAAGGGCTCATCCTCGTGCGTCGAGACGTTACGGATCCCGGCGTAAGCACCCTGCGCCAGCATGTGCAGGCCCCGTTGACGGGATCGCCATGTCTCATCGTCTCTGTCACCAGGGAACTGCAATCGGACCAAGCCAGGTTTCGGCTGTTCTGGACTGAGGGCGTCCGCCACCAACTTCCCATCGGTAAGTTTCGAGCCCGCCCTAGCCTTGATGTGCGTGCTCAGCGCCAAAGCGGCCTGGGCCACCGCTAACCGGTACTCGCCGGTATCCCAGATTGTCGAAGCTCCCGACCACACCCTCGGGTGCAACTGATCCGCCACGAGTTCAGGAGCATCCGGAGCCATCTGCCGGTCAATCTCCTCCGAATCACGCAGGATGCCTAGAGCGCGGCGAACCCGGAACTCTGTGTCGTTGCTCATCCCGTAGCTGGGGGGCCGCAGTTCCTCCATGTCCGCCGGGTCGAGTTCCCGCACGATGCGCGTGACGGTACCAAGCATTAGTTCAGCCTGGTGATTGAAGTAACTGGCACGATCGTTCCAAGAGTCGCCCGGCGGCACGGCGTCCTTGACCTCCTGGCACATATCGAGGTAGGTCTTCAGCTTCTCCTCGGCCCACTGCTTGTTCACGAGCCAGATCATAGGCGCAGAGGCTGGCGCACGTGGGCCGTGCGGTAGCCCGCGAAATTAGCCAGAGCTCACCACTTTGTCGGTCACTCCGTTAACTGTCCCGCGACACTGAACACAGTCGCGGACGACGAGGGGAGAGGCTCCATGGACACGCGCCTCACGGAAGACGCACTCGATTGCCGCGCGGAGGACGGCTACGCTCGTCCGATCATGCCGCGCTCTGCGCAGTGGTGCCCGATGGGTCGGACGTCGCCCATCCCGTCCCCGGGTTTTCGCTATGCGATTTTGTCATCGTGGGTGACGATCAGGTGACAAATGCGCAGATCCAGAAGTGGGTGGACGAGGCCGAGGCTGGGTACGAGTCGAGGAGCTAAAGCGCCACGGGCGAGGGCGTCCCGGGTGGGGGGCCGACCCCACGCAGGTGATCGCCGTGCGCCTCACGGCCGAGGAGATCGCAGCGCTGACACCCTTGCCGCCCGGGAACACCTGCCCCGCTTCGAGGCGATCCGGGCTGCCGACCTCTCGCTGTGGATCGAGCCCGTCGCGGAACGGGAGTGGCCGCACCGCGAGTTGCGACTCGGCTTCGACACCCAGGCCCGGCTGCTACAGACCGTGGTCCTGATCTTCAAAAGCGGCGAGTCGACGGTCACCCTGCGATGTTCGCCCGCCGACAGTTCTGGAACCTCCTGCCCTGAACGCACACACCTGCCGCTGGGGGCGTGTAGCGTGCCGGCGAGGCCGTGGGCGTTCGGGAAGCACGAAACCGAGCCCTGTCCCTAGCCGCCGGACTCCGTTGCTGTTCGCGTCGCGGATGGACTGACTGCATGGACGACGAGTGCCAATTGCCCCACCTGCCGCGACTCGATGCACGTGGCTACGACGGGCTCGGGGTGAGCCAACCACCGGGCGAGTTGAGCAGTGGCAGTAGCCGGCAGGGCCCGAACGACTTGGGGGTCAAGGCCGGTGGTTCTTCCGGGCTCAAGGGCGATGCAGACGCGGTGCCGATCTCCGACTCCGGCTAGGTATTGCTGGACTCGTGGAGTGAGGAGCTGGACGCACCAGCGCTGCTCGAAACCCTCCGGCATGTAGGCCAGCCGATAGAAGTCCTTGAGCAGCTCGCCCAGGTGTTGAGTCCACGCGGCATTCTTCTCACGCGGTTCCCGTGGGTACTTGAACTCGATGGCAGCCCCCGGTTCGGTTGCGACGACCAGGTCGACCGCATCAGGGACGCCGGGCCTACGCCATTCGTTCTGCAGCCGCTCCCCCTTGACACCGCCGCCGACAAGCGCCTTGCTCGTCGCAAAGCGCAGGACATCCTCGGTGACGAGGTGACCGAGGCCGACGGCCCACGACTCGTCGAGATCCGCAGCAACAACTCCCCAGATGTGCTCCCACTCGATGCCACGCACGGCCCCATTTGATCACGCAGGGGTCTGTTAAGCACTCCCGCTGCAACGGGCGAAACTGCCGCGATCCGCAACGCGTCATATTGCCGCGAGCAGGGCGCCTCGGGGGGCATGGCAGCCCAGAATGGGGACCACGTTTGAGTGCTCCTCAACGCGGCCTCCCGTGGAAGAGCATCCCGCTGGGGCGCCCTGGGTCGGGGAGGGCCGCTGTCACATCGCACCTCGGCGAGTTGATGCGCGGCCCGTCGCTCCCTTCCCTCGGCCGCCGTGGGACGATCGCCCTAGACATGCTGGTACGGAAGGGGAGTTCATGCCAGGCGGTTACGAGAAGGCCATCACGATTGAGTCTGCAATCAAGAACATCGTCGAGCGGCGCTACCTCCTGCCATCGATCCAGCGGAAGTTCATCTGGGACATGGGCCAGGTGTGCCGCCTATTCGACTCCGTCATGCAGCACTACCCGGTCAACAGCCTGATGCTCTGGAAGGTCGAGTCGGCGGAGGTTCGAGAGGGCTTCCGGTTCTACGAGTTCCTGACGAGGTACGTCGAGCGCTTCGCCGAAAACAACCCCGACTTCGATACAAAGGGTGTCGGCGAGTTTTATGCCGTGATTGACGGCCAGCAACGGCTGACCTCGTTTTATATCGGGTTGAAGGGAACGTACGCCGTCAAGAAGTACCGGCTTTGGTGGCCCAAAGCGTACGACCCGGCTGTTATGCCCCCGCGGAAGCTGTATCTCAACCTTGCCGCCGGTCTGGACCCCGAGCGCAACGACGACCAGCTGGTATACGACTTCCAGTTCCTCACCGCCGCGGCGCTGGCTAAGAAGCCGGCCGATGGCGAGCACCACTGGTTCGAGGTGGGCCAGATCCTGCAGTTCCCGGTCGTGGAGACAGACGACGAGATTGTCGACCACGTCATGGACTACCTCGATGGCGTCGGGCATGGACGGAGCCAGTTCGCCCGCAAGACGCTCAGTCGTCTCTACTTTGCGATTCGTCGGGAGACGGTTCTGAACTACTTCGTCGAGGAGAGCCAGGACATCGGGCGGGTGCTCGACATCTTCATCCGCACCAACGAGGGTGGCACGCCGCTGCGCTTCTCCGACCTCCTGATGTCGATCATGTCAGCGAACTGGGAGGACGCTCGCGACCGCGTTGACGAGCTGGTGAACCTGGTCCGAGCCGAGTTCGGGTTCTCCATCGACCGCGACCTGGTGATGAAGGCCGCGGTCATGATCACCGACGCCGACGTTCGCTTCCAGGCACGCAACTTCGACGCCACGAACGTCACCAGGATCCGCGACGCGTGGGAGGACATCCACCAATCAGTCGTTGAGTCGTTCCGCCTGATCGCGTCTTTCGGGCTGAACGACGCCTCCCTCCGGGCCAAGAATGCGGTCCTGCCGATTGCCTACTACCTGTTCCACAAGGGGCGGGACACGACCTCCGGTGCCCGCGGGTTGTTTACCAATATCAACAAGCCGATCGCCCATCATCACGACCGGATGAGAATCCGCCAGTGGCTCCTGATGTCACTGCTTCGGGGTGTCTTCGGCCGGGCGGCCGACTCATTGCTGACCAGCCTTCGGCGCGTGATCCGCGACAACCTCGCGGACCCCGCTGGCTTCCCTCTCGACAAGATTCTCGCCGGCTATCGCGGCACCGCACGCGATTTGAACTTCGATGACGTTTTCGTTGACCGCCTGCTCACCACCCAGAAGGACAACCCAGCCTGCTATTCGATCCTTGCGCTGCTACAGCCGGACTTGGACATCCAAAACCTCCTCCACGCCGACCACCTTCACCCCGCGGCCGCATTTAGCAGAGCGCGCCTGGACCGGCTCGACTACCTCAACGGCAACCTGGCTCTGCGAGCGTTCTTCGAAGACCGCGAGAACTGGAACAGCGTCAGCAACCTGTGGCTGCTCACCGAAAGCGAGAACACCTCCAAGCAGGACAAGCCCCTCAAAGACTGGCTCGAACCTAGACTCGGCAAGACGACGCTCGATCCGCTGATCCCGCCGGACACCAGCCTTGACTTCGCCGACTTCAAGACCTTCATCGAGCAGCGGCGCGCGTTCCTAAAGGCGAAGCTCGAAGGACTAGTAGGCGTCGTCGCTGTCTCGTCGGCCCCATCGGAAATCGACGATCTCGACTGATCGGACGTCCCTCGGACATCGAGGCCTGCTGCCGAAGGGGCGGGCGCGGGATCAGTCTCGAGCCAAACCCATCGCGGCCCGCGTCCTTCCGCCGCGAGCGGGGCAGTGCGACACCACCTCGCGGGTCAACTCACTGGCGACGTTTCGTCACCGCCGACGTCGCCGTCCGACCCCGCAACATCCTGTCTTGCCGCGAAGACGCTAGACGGGGAGGGCGCATTTGCGGCTGACCCTAGGGTGTGCGGTCCAGCCACCCTTGCAGAATGGTGGTCGCGCGACCCTCGTAGGGGGTCAGATCGAATTCTCTCGTTGGCCTGAGACCCAGAATCTTCACTAATACTCCGAGTGATCCTCCGACTTCTGCACGCAGGGACTCCAAGGCGGTAGCGAACACCAGGCTGTCCATGTTGGCGTCGTAGTCCCGCATGAACAGGCGGCACGCTCCTGCGATGTGGTGAACTTCTTCGTAGGTCTCCTCCCCGTCAACCAGACCCTCCGTGGCGGTAGCCATCGTCCGCACCTCCTTCACTGAGTCGAGGACATGGCGGGATACCTCACGGTCGACTGGCGCGGTGAAGATGTCCTTGTTGTCGATCAGAGAGAGCAATTGCTGGCAGTGGTGCCCGTCAGCCGGAACCAAGGACATGTCCAGTCCCAAACTCGTAAGGCTGCCCCCTGTGACGACGCGGCGATATCGGCGAGGGCGACTCATGGAATGAAGCGTAGCGTCTTGATCGGGTTGTCCAGCAAGAGAAGGGCGGCACAGGTCGCGAGCATCGCCAACATCCAGTCATGCCGCCAGGAGCGGCGTCGCACGCTATTGCCGCGCTGAGGACAGCAACTTCTTCCTATGCCGCGATCTGCGCAGTTGACGGTGCAATGTCCACGCTTGGGTGACGCATCGCTGCCGTTGTCGTCGGTCAGGTCTCGCCAGTTCTCCGTACGGCCCGCCTCACCGCCAGTTTGCCGGCGTCTCGTACGGCCGATTACCCCACGCTGGGTCAGCGCCAGGGAAGCCGTGCGGGGGTTCCTCGCCTTCGTACAACCACTCGTTCTCTCTGCCCTTGCTCATGCCGATGGCGAGGACGTAGCCGCTCGGCGTTCGCCGCCAGGCGTACCAGGCCTGGCCGTCCCTTTTGACGTGCATCGTAATGCCGTGGTGCTCGGGAAGGCCTTGACGCTGGAAGTCGTCCAAGAGGCCGCGGCTCATCAGATCCTTCCGGTACTTGCCTCGGTTGTTGTAGTGCCCGATGTGGCAGGTCTCGATCCAGTGCAGTGCATCCCGTGTTTCTTGGATCTCGCGCTGATCAAGCACCCTGCCATAGTGGTCGACTCCCTTGACTCCGGCGTTCCGTACAAGGTGAGCAGCAGTCTCCTCCTCCCTGCGTCTTGCAGTATCGCGCGCTTCTTTGTAAACCCGCACGTTGTGCAGACCCGCTCGGAACGAAGGGGAACGGACGATGGCCCGGTATTCCGCATGGTGCTGCGGTAGGTCGTTCACTGCGCGGAGGTCGCCGTTGAGACCGACGAGGAGGGCGATGCGCGCCCCGAGGGAGGGAGGCTTGTCGTCGTTGTGGAAGCGGGCTCGCGAGAGGTTCTTACCGTAGGTGAGCACAAGGGAGAACAGGTACACAAAGGGCAGCATCGTCAGCGGAAACCAGAGGGAGAACGCAAACGCTAGGCCGGTCTCCGCGGGATCGAGTCCGCGCCAGGAATTGAGTAGTCCTCTCGCCGTGCCAATGACGACCCAGAGGCCGAGGAGCACGAGGAGCCCGTTTACAAGTGCCTGCGCAGGACGCAACTTTGTGTCCATGCCTGCGACGGCTTCGAGCATGAGCAGGAAAGCGACGATCGGGAGAAGGAACAATTCCACTGCGAAGTGGAATGTGTGGAGGTTGAGCACGAACTGCATGAGCGCGCTCACGCTCAACGCGGCAAGGGACGCGCGTCTGAAGAAGTGCTCCTCCTTGGCGGCCCGGTTCGCCGAGAAGATGGCGGCGACGCCGTAGAAGATCACCCAGGCAACCGTGTCCTTAGTTAAGTCTGCGTTCCAGGCGCCGACGAGTTGAGCGACATAGCAGACGAGCACGACCCAGCCGAAGAGCAGCAACAGCGTGACATGAAGCTGCCAGAATCGAACAAGCATGCGCGCAACCGGGGCGAGGGCTTGGCGTACGGCCGGGATGCCGACTGCCAGCGCAACAAGCACGGCCGCCCAGAAGACTGTCGCCCACTCTCTTGTAGTGAGGTCCTCCCACATCATGGCTCAGCCCGCTCTCTGCCGTTCGGCCGACCGCAACGTTACTCAAGCGGCAGGAGACCCACGACCTATGGAGGCCACCCGTGCTTGGGTGCTCACGGCCAACGGTGCTCAGTATTTGGTCCTGGCCAGCTGGATGAGACGCACGCTATTGCCGGGACCCCCACCCTGCGTCATTTTGCCGCCTTTGGACGTGGGCCTGCCTCACGATCCGGGGCGAGCGACGTTGTGATGCGAGTGCCTGGCCGGGTTGGCGGCTGGCGGAGGGCTAGGCGGTTCTCCAGGCGCGGGTAGACAAGCGCTGAGATCTTGGGCCCTACCCATCGCATGAGACTTGGCTGAGCCTTGGGTTGCCGCCGGGTTGTTTAGGCTTTCGGCCGCATGGCGACCTGTGCGTTACCGACCAGAGCCAGCCTTGCTATCGGCCGGTCACTGCGTTCCGAATCTAGGCATGCCGGCGAATTGCGAGGTTCTCGTCCGGGGGGATTCTAGGCGGGCAGGTGGGGAGTCTCGTGGGGTAAGAGTCATGTGGTTCCAGATCTGGTCTGTACGAGGAGTCGATCTCGGTAGGCGGCGATGGTTTGGTCGGGAAAATGCGCACCGAAGGCGGAAAGGAACTCTTTGGTGAGTTCAAGGGCGTGCTCGTCCGGGCTAGCGATGAGTTGTGGCTTCTGCACTGTGACGGGTGGTGGGTTGATCGCGTTGTCGTTGGTGCTGTAATGGTGGGGGAGGTCAAAGTGGCCTTCCTGCGCGAGGGTGTGTCCGCCCGCCCCGTTGAGGCTGATTGTGACGGTTGTGCCGGTCGTGTTCGGCGTCTGTTCTGCGAGATTGCGAGCGAGGCGGAGGCACTCGATTGGGAACAGCACTAGTTCCCAGATCTGGATGGTGGAGGTCGGGTTGTCCAGGCGCGTGAGCCCGGAGGGCACTCGGATCTGATGGTGCTGCCCGGATTTGTGGAAGCGCCAAGCTTCGAGGTGGTAAGGGTCTTCGAGGTGCATGGCAACGCTAGTGCGGTGGTAACTTAGGCGGTCGCCCAGCACCATGGGCAGAGGCCAGCCTCGAACTCTGACGGCTGAGGCTTCCAGGTGGCTGATCAGATTCGGTTGCGGAACTCGGTCTGGCGCATAAGGGTCGCTGGGGTGAATGGTGAATTCCCAGTACACCTCAGGTGGTTTGCTGAACAGGGTCAACACACCGTTGTTGTCGGCTTCTTGTGTGTATGGGTCGGTGGCAGAGGGGAGCGGCAAACCTGCCTGCTCTAGTGTTGAAACGAACTGTCGTAGTCTCGCTGCCGTGGCCAGATCCAAGATTTCGCGTAGTTCGAGATGCCCAGCATCGCCGGTAGCGGGCTTGCTTTGGGTGCGGGTATAGAGCCGCTTGGCCTGGAGAACGTCGTCGTAGTCTCGTTTGCACAACGTTGGGTGCTCTTCGAACTGGTATACCCGCAACAGGATCAACTGCTCGCCTCGATATGCGAGGACTTCTGCGTCGATCTGGGGGTAGGGGTCGCAGTACTTGCCCAATGCGTCGGCGACACTGTCGTGGTCGACCCAAAATCGCAATGCCGTTTGTGTTACTCCGTGAGGTAGACCGTACCCGTTTTGGTGGACAGGGGTGAAAGTCGGTTGGGTTCCCTAACGAGAGGGAGAACATCATGGGATCGACCCGTCGTCGCTTTACTGATGAGTACAAGACCAGCGCGGTAGAATTGGTGCTGAGTGATAGCCGTGCCGTTGCTGAGGTTGCCCGGAGCATCGGCGTCCACGAGATGACATTGGGGAAATGGGTGAAGAAAGCAAAAGACGAAGGACACATCGCGAAGAAGGCGTTGAGCGAAGACGAACGCGCCGAGCTCGAACGCCTGCGCAAAGAGAACCAGAGGTTGCGGATGGAGGCGGAGTTCGCAAAAAAAGTAGCGACCTGGTTCGCGAAAGACGAGCAGTGAAATTCGCTGCCATCGCGGACTGGGCTGCCTCAGGAACCTACGATGTCACGTTCATGTGCGACCAGCTCGACGTGTCGACGTCGGGGTACTACAAGTGGCGCGCCGGCGCCCCCAGTGCCCGCGACCGTGCCGACGCGTTCCTCACCCGGGCGATCGAAGCGATCTACGCCGCGTTGCGCGGCAACCCCGGCGTGCGGCGGGTCCACGCCGAACTCGCAGCGGCCGGACACGCCGTGGCCCGCAAACGGGTCTGGCGCCTGATGCGAGCCGCTGGCCTGGTAGGACGCCACCCGCGTGCGTGGAAGCGCACCACCCTTCCCGGGGATCAACCGGTGTCCGCGCCGGACCTGGTTGGCCGTGACTTCCACGCGCAGGCCCCGGACACCAAGTGGTGTGGCGACATCACCTACATCAAGACGTGGCAGGGGTGGGCCTACCTGGCGACCGTCATCGACCTGCACTCCCGCCGTCTCATCGGGTGGGCCATCGATACGCACATGCGGACCTCGTTGGTCACGCAGGCCCTGGACATGGCGATCGCCACCCGCAACCCGGCACCGGGTGTCATTTTCCATAGCGA
>JBARZG010000119.1:0-11065 GCA_049649785.1 Ornithinimicrobium sp.
TCCCTCCAGCGATGACGCGGCGCTGTTGGCCTCGACCGGGGTGGAAACCTACGCGTGGCAGACGGTGAACCTGGCTGCTCAGGCCCAGCAGCGGATGGGCAACGACGGGTCGACCTCGCTGACCGACGTGCTGGGCGACACGGCGCCCGTGCAGGACGAGACCGTGTATATCTCTGGGTCCGGGTTGAAGGACAACGCAACGAACGCCGACACGAAGTGGGCTTTTAAGCCCGGTTTCGGCGCGTCCGACGACAACATGTCTAGCCTGGCGAGCTACCTCAACACCTCCGGTCAGAACCTCCTGATCGCCTCGGCACAACTCAGTCTTGGCGCATCCAGCGACGGCACCACCATCGACCCGCTCACGGCCGTGACCACTGTGTCTTCCGGTGGGTCTATGACCGCCGGCACGACCACGTTCACCTTCCCCACGGGTACGGTTGCGGCAACTGCCACGTCGGCGGCGTCCACCGCGGCGACCAGCGGTGATCTGGGGAACATCTTCTCCGACATCTCACACGCCTTGAGCGACGCGCTGCACTGGCTGCAACATGTCGCCGACCAGGTTTACAAGGACCTGGCCCAAGGTGCTGTTGCCATGGAGGTCGCCGCGAACAGCATCACTGCCACCGTCAGTGCCGACATCATGAAGGCCATCAATGGCGTCGATCAGGAGCTGCAGGAGGTTCTCAGCACCGTCGAGGCCTACGCCAACGTCATCGCCAACCTGGTCGTCACCATCGTGGAGCAGAGCTTCATCTACAAGCTCATCGAAGCCCTGATCAAGCTGATCGAGCTACTCTTCCATCTCGCGGACATCCTGGCGCTCAACAAGAGCCTGCAGGCCCTCTTCACCGACATGCGGACGGGCTCCAACGGCAAGTCGTGGCCGCAGATCTCTAGCGGATTCACGTCGTGGAACTTTGCCAGTGGGTGGATCGGTAACGACAACATCAGTGGCAGCGGTGGCCTAGGTGGGGTGGACACCAGCCAGATGCAGAACGAGGTCGACCAAGCCATCCTCAGCGCGGTGCTCGGCAACCCGCTCACCCGCAAGATCATCGACAAGCTCACCGGCTACGTCGCTAAGGCCGAGGCGGAGATCTCCAAAGACCTCCCACTGACCTTCAACATGGACTCCAGCGTGGTCTCGAGCATGCTCTCCGGCGTCAACGACCTGGCAGACGAGCTCTTTAAGGGTGCCGAGACGATCACCGTCGACATCCTCGAAGATCTCGTCGAGGACCTGGTCGACAACCCCACCGATCCTAAGGCGACTTTCGAGACCATGGCCGGGCAGCTGGGGAATCTGGCTGAGGTGCTGGTCAGAGACGAGATTGAGCCGCTGTTCGACTTCGCTGATGAGCAGGTCGCCAACACCGTGGACTATGCCGGGGAGCTCCTCGGCTCCGACACCTTCCTGACGCTCAACGTCGCCGAGCTCGCCGACCTGTTCGTGCTCTTCGAGATCGGCGACGCGGGGCAGGCCGACGTCAAGGTCTCCGCCGCCGACGCCGTGTTCTTCCCGATGGCGATCATCATGTGGGTGACGAACTACGTTCGCGAGGGCAAGAGTGCCAGCAGCGTCTCCCAGTTGGACTCCTCTCTTGACGCTGATGATCTTGGTGGTTCGGTACCCGATCGAGGGTTCTTTTACGGAGTGCTGGCGGTCGGGTGGTTGGCAGACCAGATGCGCACCGGCGTCTGGTTGGTAGACGCATCAAGCGACGAGAGCAACCGGTCCGGTGGAAGCTTCGAGACGGTGTGGCTCAAGTGGTTCTACCTTCTTGAGACAACCAGCGACCTGCTCTACACGGCCAGCACCGACAACGATGCGTGGGAGGACTTCTACTCTGTGTGGCGAGTGTGCCTCGCGCTGAACTCGGTGGTCGCTGCGCTGCCAAACGCGGAAAACAACGTCGGTACAGGCTGGGCGACCGCCGACCCGACCACCCTTGATGTGCTCGATAGCCTGAACGCGCTTTTCACTGTCATTACGATGGCCGTGGACGCCGTGACCACGATAGAGGACCTCGACAGCAGTGCCGACGAAGCGATTGCCATCACCTTGCTGGTAGGACGTGTGCTCTCGCTCTCGCCGGACATCATCCGATGGGTCTATGACGTGCTGAACCCGTCGGGCGAGGCAACGCTGCCCTACGTGGCCCTTGGTGCCTTTGCGCTCACGTATCTCGGCGCTGGTACTCAGGCCGCCGGCGCCATCCTGTCGACCAGTGCGACCGAGGACGCCGACGATCCGGACACCGGCGGATCGGGCTCCGGTGGATCGGGCTCCGGTGGGTCGGGGCCCGGTGGCCCAGGTGGGTCAAGCTCTGGCGGCTCTGGGGGCACCGACAACGGGTCGGCAAACCCACCCGCCGGTGCCGCCGAGCCCGTCCCCGGGCGGGTCAACTACACGGGCTGAAGGGCCCAGCACCCAATTAGTGGCACCTATCTTCGGCGCTCGTGTCGGTCAACAAGTATAGATGTACCCACCCATAGCGAAGCGGAACGTGGCCATGATCATCCCTGACCGGCGACGATTCTTCATCTGACCAAGTGGCAGGGGGCGCCGGCCTCGTTTGCGGGTCGGGTTCTACGATGAGTAGTGCGGGTGCGGCCGCTTCAGGGACTGTTTTGTGATCTTCGTATTCGAGGGGAACGTCGTGGTGAAGTTTGTTGTGCCCATGTGGGTGTCGGTCGTGGCTGCGGGGTCTGTGCTCTTGGCCGGCTGCGGCTCATCGAGCGAGGGGTCAAGCGCGGGAGCTGGTGGTGGCTCTGGGGGAAGCGGTGCTGGCGAGTTGGCCCTTGATGATGGGTGGGTCAAAGCTGCCGATTCTGGGATGACTGCGGCGTTTGGCACGTTGCGCAACGGCACGGATGAGGACATTGTCTTGACGACGGTGTCCAGCGAGGCCGCCGAGATGGGTGAGTTGCACGTCACCGAAGAGGACTCCTCGGGCCAGATGGCCATGCGCGAGACCGAAGACGGATTCACGATTCCTGCCGGCGGGCAGCACGAACTGGAGCCGGGGGCGGATCATTTGATGTTGATGGGTCTCACAGAGCCTTTGGCCAATGGCACTACCGCGACGGTAAAGGTAATTGCCGATGACGGCCAGGAGTGGTCGTTCGAGGTGCCAGTGCGTGAGTTCTCTGGGGCCGAGGAGTCGTACGACTCCGGTGAGTCAACGGGCGACATGGACATGGACTCTTCGGAAGACGACGGATAGCCGAGGGTGTTGTGGGTTCACTGGAAAGAGAAGCCAAGTCGGGTCATGTGATGACGTCGCGGCGTGCTCTGGTTGGCGGCAGCCTGCTCTCCTTAGGGGCGGCAGGTGCTGGGGCAGCCGCAGCTCACACGTTGGGCGAACAATCTACTGAGCCCGCTGCGATGCCGCCGCCAACTGGGGAGATCGAGTATGCGTTCGGCGGTGACCGGCAACCCGGCATTGCTGAGGATCCTCAGCCGTGGTCCACGCTGGTCGGCTTTGACCTGACCAAGGGTGCTGACCGCGAACGTGTGCGCCGGTTGATGCGTATTTGGACCGATGACATTTCGCGGTTGATGGCTGGGCGGGGAACCTTGACCGACCAGGAGCCCGAGCTTGCCGAACGGGCCTCGGGTTTGACCGTGACCGTGGGATGGGGGCCTCACCTGTTCGAGGTCGTGGACCTGGACGATGTTCGGCCGCACTGGGCCAAGCCCCTCCCAGAGTTTGAGCACGACGCTTTGGACCCGGCCTACTCCGGTGGCGACCTCGTGCTGCAAATCGGTTCGCACAGCCCGATTACCGTCGCGCACGCGCAACGTCAGCTCACGACGTCAGCGGCCGGGCTAGCTACACCCCGGTGGGTGCAACCCGGGTTCCGGGAGCCGATGGAGTATCACGGGTGGTCAATGCGCAACCTTTTTGGTCAGGTCGACGGAACCGCGCAGCCACGCTTCAAAGGACCCGATGAGGACCTGGTGTGGATCGGGCCTGATGGCCCTGCCGGTTGGGAGCACGGGAGTTCCATGGTGGTCCGGCGTATCGCGATGGACCTCGATTCCTGGGACCGGGTGGGACGCGCCGGACGCGAAAACGCGATTGGCCGGCACCTGCACGATGGTGCGCCGATCACCGGTGGAACGGTAGACACCCCGGTCGATCTCACAGCAACGCTTGAGAACGGTTTTACCGGTGATCGATGGTGCTGCTTACGTCCGGCAGGCGACAGCTACAACCAGGCAAGAACAGTTCTTGCGACGCCCGTACACCTACCAAGACGTGGTGGCCGGTAACGTCCGAACAGGCCTGGTTTTCATCACCTACCAAGCCGACCCAGTGCGCCAGTTCGTCCCGGTGCAACGACGGCTCGCCGAAGCCGACCTGATGAACCTGTGGACTACCCCCGTAGGGTCGGCGGTTTTTGCGATCCTCCCCGGGTGCGCCCCAGGCCGCTACCTCGGCCAAGACCTACTCACCTGACCGGCCCCTGCTCACCGCCCACATCATGCTCGTCGCCCCGGCCGCTTAGTGCGCAAATCCGCAGCGCTGTCGACTAGGCCGAATAATGACCTTGTTCTTAACAGCGTGACGTCCGAAGTGGCCCACAAACGACACCCGAACTCACAAACAAGATCAGCGGTCAGCGATCCCCTGCGGGATCAACGTGATGGCTGTGGTCATCTCGCCGAGCGAGGCGGATCTGCTCCGATGACCCTTCCGCTTTCGGAACGAAGTGAACGATCCCGTAAGCGAGATTGGGGATGACAGCGACGGCGACTGCGCACGGTAGGGCCGCACAACCTCGTGAAGCATGCCGATATCAGCATATGATGATTGTATGGCTCGAGCAGCAACGACGTCGGATGTCTTCAACGCGATCGCCGAGCCGCAGCGCCGGGAGATCCTGGTGCTGCTGCGAGCGAGTGAACGGCCGGTGACCGAGGTGGCCCAGGAGTTGGGGATTACCCAGCCGGGAGCGTCCAAACACCTCCGGGTGCTCCGCGAGGTCGGACTGGTACACGACCGCAAGGTGGGCAAGCGGCGCCTTTACGCCCTCGACGCCGACGGGCTGCGACCAGTCCACGAGTGGACCGGCGGCTTCGAGCAGTTCTGGAACGAGAGTTTCGACCGGCTGGACGCGTACGTGCAAGACCTCAAGCAGACACAACCGAAGGAGTAGGCGATGGCAGAGGCACGACAAGGAGCGGAGTCGGCGACGGCTGACCGAGAGATTGTGGTCTCCCGGGTCATCGACGCCCCGCGGGAGTGGTGTTCGAGGCGTTCACGAAAGTGCGGCACCTGGCGCAGTGGTGGGGGCCAAAGGGGTTCACCACCACCACGCGGTCCTTCGAGTTCCGCGTCGGCGGGGACTGGGACTTCGTGATGCACGGGCCTGACGGGGTCGACTATCAGGAGTGGATCTCCTGGACCGAGATCGTCTTGTCGGAGCGAATCGCGCTGGTGCACGGTGAATCCCGCGACGACCCCAACGCTTTCGAGTCGGTCCTGGCTTTCGAGCCGGCCAGCGACCAGACCCGGATCGTGATGCGCTCGGTGTTCCTCACCAAAGAGCTGCGCGACGAAGCGGTCGAGAAGTACGACGCAATCGAGGGCGGCCAGCAGACCCTGAACAACCTGGCTGCCTACGTCACCGAGATCGGCACGCCGAGATTGGAGGGCTGATGGCATGGAGCAATCACCCCTCACCACCTGTCACATGTCGATCTCACTGGATGGCTTCGTCGCCGGACCCGGTCAAAGCCGGGACGATCCGTTGGGTCAGCGTGGCAGCGAACTGCACGGTTGGCACATCGATGACCCACGCGCGACCGAAGCCGACGAAGCAGCCAACGGGTGGCTCATGCGCCCTCGCGGCGCCTACGTCATGGGCCGCAATATGTTCGGACCCGTTCGCGGTGAATGGGACGACGCGTGGAAGGGATGGTGGGGAACCGAACCGCCGTACCACGCGCCAGTCTTCGTGCTCACCCACCACGCGCGAGCACCAATCGAGATGAAAGGCGGGACGACGTTCCACTTCGTCACCGAGGGTTTCGACGCTGCCTACGCCCAGGCACTCGATACGGCAGGTGGGAACGGTGTAGATATTGCCGGCGGTGCGTCAACGGTCCGTCAGGCACTCAACGCTGGCGTCATCGATGAACTCACCCTCGACATCGCACCTGTGCTGCTCGGCAGCGGTGAGCGCATATTCGACGGCGTAGAGACGTTCGGCTTCGAGCCCCTAGAGGTGCTGCACTCACCGCTCACCACTCATATCCGCTACCGCAGAGCCAACTAAGCGGCACCTGCAACTCCCGCGACGCCCAGTTGATGATCGGTCTGTGGGTACGGTCTCGCCGATTCGAGCGCACGGCTACAACAAGCGCTCGAGGACGGTGTTGGTTTCTCGTTCTGGGTGGTGGACTCCTTCGGTGTCAGTCCAGGTGTAGTTGCTGACCACGGTCGCACCGGTGGGGGTGTAGCCCAAGCGTTCATAGAGCTTGGCGGCTCGGTCGTTGTCCATACTGACCGCGATGACGACGCTGCTGTACCCGGCGCCCCGCACCAGTTGTTCACTGTGTCTGCCCGGCGCGGTGCCGACACCCTCGCCTCGTGATGCAGGACCAACCTGCAGGTGAGCGATCTCGGGTACCATCGGGTAGTGGCGTTCTCGGGCCGAGTCATCGTCCATTCCTTGCCACAGGATCACCGCGGTCCCCAGGACGTGCTCGCTGTCCCATGCCCCCAGATAGTCCAGCTCTGGTCCTCTAGCGCTGTGCAAGTGCTTCTCATGGACTCGGGCCAAGCCCGTCGACAGGTCACGCTCGAGGGCCGCAAGATCATCATTGGTACACAGCCGGACCTCCATGTCCCTCACCCTAGATCCGCTTTGCAGACGCAGGCAGCCGACCGCCACCCGGAGGTCACAGCACGCCGAACCGTCACCGGTCACAGATCGGCTATCGGGTCGGTGCTTTGTAAAACAGCTCGGGGTCTGCGTCGTCCGGCCCGTAGACGATGCCCATGGACTCCCATCTCAGGTGGACGAGCAACGCCTGCATGGGCGAGTTGGAGAGATTCGTAGACGTGAACATCTTCTCGGTGCTGCGCTGAGCACTTGCCGCGTCCAGCAGCATGCTCGCCACACCTGCAGGTCGTGCTCGTCCGCCCTGACCATCAACGCTCAGGGCTGGGTCGCTCATTGGTTAGGACCCTGTTCGACACATACGCCGACGTGAGGCAGCGCGTTCTCATCACCGACACCGAACCCCGACAGCGGGCGTTCTACGAGTCGCTCGGCTTCATCGAGTCTAACGACATCGACCCAGAGATCAGGGCGTTTCTCCGCTTCAGCTAGTCCAAGCGACACCGATAAGCAGCCCCCTTCGTTGCCTTTGCAGTTGGGGATCGACAACCGGCAAAGTGCCTGACCGGTCGCGATGCTCAAGGACCCACGCCGGGCTGGTGGTCAGTCCAGGCCCAGTACGGCCAGGAGCGCCGCGTCTACGTTGCGCAACTCAGCGGCGTCGATGCGCCCGGCGAAGTCTCCCAAGCGAGCCTCCGGATCGACCACGGTGAGCTGCTCGACCATGACCCGGGTCTTCACGCCGTTGATCACGATCTCGGGTCGAAAGGTGGCCGCGCGCCTGCCGATTGAAGTCGGAGCGATGACCCATGTCGACAGCGGGAGATCGTCGGATTGCACCACCACCGCGAATCGCTTGCCTTCCTGCTCGTGCCCCCGTACGTCCTTGGGTGCCCGGAGTCGGTAGAGGTCACCACGCACGCAGTGCATCCATCTCCGCGGCCAGCTCACGTGAGGCGACGACGTCTTCGGGGTCGTTACGCAGGGACTCAGCCTCTGCCCGGAGCCGCGCCCGACGGTGCGTACGCTCGGCCTCCAGGATCGCTGTTCTTGCCGCCTCCGAGCGCGATAGACCTTCGCGTGTCAACGCCACCAAGGCTCGTTCTACCTCAGGATCAGTGCGTATCGTAAGCGTCGCCATACGACAGAATGTAACACGCTGACTTACATCACGGTCAGTGCGCTCGCACAGAGCGATCGGCTTGTGGGTAACCTTGTCTGCTAGCATTGATAGCAGAAAGGGTGATCCCGTGGCTGCTGTGAGTGTGAGAGACCTGGATGATTCGGTGCGTGAGCTGCTGCGTCTGCGTGCGGCGGAGCACGGACGTTCGATGGAGGCGGAGATCCGCGCGATCCTGACCGACGCTGTCAGCCCGCCCAGGGATACCGATGGTCTGGCCCTCGCACTCATGGCTCGCTTTGGCGAACTCGGTGGAGTCGAACTCGATCTGCCGGATCGGGTGGAGTTGCCTCGAGAGGCCGACCTCACCCAGTGACGGTCTACTCCGCGCCTGCCCGGGGCGCCATCATCTTGGATACCAATGTCATCTCCGAATTGATGCGGGCGGCACCGGATAGCCGGGTCCAAGCGTGGGTCCGCCAATTGCCGCCCGCTATGGCCTACACAACGTCGGTGACGCTAGCCGAGGTGAGGTTCGGCATTGCCCGCCTACCTGCAGGTAGGCGCAGGACTCTGTTGGGTGAGGCTGCAGACGATGTCTTCGGCGCGTTCGCAGATCGCGTCCTGCCTTTCGATGTCACCGCTGCCAGCCAGTACGCCCTCGTCGTGGTCGAGCGTCAGCAAGCGGGCGCGCCCATCGCCGGCTTCGATGCCCAAATTGCCGCCATCTGCAGGTGCCACGACGCTGCCCTCGCTACGCGCAATATCGACGATTTCAGTCAGATCGGGCTCACCCTCATTGATCCCTGGCTCAGCGAAGGGTGACGCGCAAAGCGAGTCCGCAAGCCGATCGGCGATGGGGGCGAGTAGCCGATCGCTCGCCGGCCGGGATCGACCAGGTGATCAACCAAGCCGGTAGATGTGCTCGAGCACCTCCTTGGCCGCACCGTCTGCCCACGAAGTCTCCTTACCGATCTTGACGAACCCGTTTCTCTCCAACACGGTCACCGACCCTCGATTCTGCGCCGCAGTCCGCGCGTGAAGCGGTCGTTGAGTTTCAAGCTCGATGAAGAGCCGTACCGCCTCAGACGCAATGCCCCGACCCCACCGCTGGGGATCGACCCAATAAGTCAATTCGCGGTCACTCTCGATGGTGAAACTCGCGATCATGCCAGCAAACGTGCCGCTCTCTTCGATCGCCCGTTTAGTGATGTTTGGGTCAGATCGCACGCGTTCGTAGTGAGAATCAAAGACCGCCCGGTCTGTCGGATCGGAACGTGTGAAGGCCGCCATCTCGGTCGCCGCGGCATCTCCCTCCCACAGGAAGAGATCGTCCAGGTCGTCCTCATGGAGTGCGCGGAGAGTGATTGCCACAATTTCGAACTTACAGAAGCCGCCCGACAGTCCCGAACCCGAACCGCAACCGAAGCAGCCAGAAGGACTGTATGGCGTCCGCCCGGGACTCCAGCGGATCGTCCCGCAGGGGATCGACATGCGGGATGAGACGGAAGTGTTGCAGCGCTTCGCTGTGCGCAGGGGCTGCTATGCCTTCGAGCGCTTGTATTTGCTCTCTCGGTAGTCGTCGACCCAGTTCCGTGAGCTGAGCCACGTGCCGTTCGGTGTCTTCTGGGCTTTGAGTCGACCGCGCTCCGCCGCGGCGCGCAGAGCAGTGAGTGTCACGCCCGCCTTCTCGTTGGCCAGGCTGGTGAGAGGAACGAGCCGAGCGGGGCCTGCGACGGCCGGGACCACGAACTTGTAGAGGTTGTTCGTCACGGCGCGTGCGATGACCTCGCCTAGCGGGCTGTAGTCACCGGCGTCCGCCTTGCGCATCGCGGTCAGGTACTTCGTGCGCTGGTTCTTGAAGACGATGGCGGGTGGGTAGCCCAGTCGCACCAGGAGCAGGTTGAGCAGCAGGCGGCCCGAGCGACCGTTCCCGTCGAGGAACGGGTGGATTCTCTCGAAGCTGTTGTGCACTTTGGCGAGCCGCTCGGGGAAGGGCTCGTCGTTGTCCTGTCGCAGGCCGTTGACCGAAGTGACCCAGTCGGTCATGCAGTGGTCGACGTCTGTGAACGGCGGCGGTTGCATGCCCTCGGGAAACGGCTGGATGTCGTGTTGGCGCCAGTTGCCGGGCGTCTCAGCCGGCTTCGCGTGTGGGTGCGGTGCGTGCTTCCAGACGGGGTCCATGGCCTCGTGGTGGACGGTACGCACCTCCTGGATGCTGAGGAGGTCTCCGTTTGTCCAGTCACCGGGCTCGAGGGCCTGGCCGTAGACCCACTTGGCGGCGTTGCCGTACCCGACGACTTCCATGTACTCCTTCAGTTCCTTGGAGCCAACCGCGCGACCCTCCTCGAGCAACTTGCGGACCTCGTTCAGCACCAGGGTGTTGCCCTCCAGGGCAGTGGAATGGTGGGCTTCCTGGTGCCATAGCTCAGCCCAGATTTCCTCAGCCTCCGCGGGGCTCGGCAGGCCGCCCAGGCGCGTCTGCAGGTCCTTAATGGCCTCCTCCAGGCGGTTGTAGATCGTCTGGCGTGAAGGGCGTCCGTTTGCCATCTGCGTAGGCTCCTAGGGTGCGGCGGTCAAGTTGTCGCGCCTACGAAGAAATATGTCCAACACGACAACTTTGCTTACTCTACCCGAAGTTGTCGAGGTCGGGACCGAAAACCACAACACGACAACCATCCAAAACTGGAAGCTCTTGCGTCGGGAAGGGACCTGGCAAGCCGGTCCAGCTTTGTCACGACCAGAGCGTCACCGGCACGACAGGCAGCGAGGGCTTCCCGAAGACCGGGCCGCTCACGGTTAGTGCCGGTCAGGCCGTGGTCGACGTATATCCGCTCCGGCTCGACGCCGAGTCCGGACAACGCTTCACGTTGAGCAGTGAGGTCTTGCTGATTAGTGGAGCATCGGGCGTACCCAACAAGTAACGCGCTCATGGCATACCTCCAAACACTGGCCCGGTCGGCCCACGAGCCGGAGCTGACACGAGCATCGGGCAACACCCGACCCCAACATCAAGCCGCGCACCATCGACCGCGTCAACGCTTGGCAACTGCTTCGAGAGGCATCTCTTAACGGGCAGAGTCT
>JBARZG010000120.1:0-41819 GCA_049649785.1 Ornithinimicrobium sp.
ACTTTGGGGCTCCTGTTCAACGATCAGGAACCTGCGCTGGCTCGTGCCATCAGTGATGCTTTTGACCTCGACCCGAGGTAGCGCGGCCCCACGTTTGACCGACAGTGCTCTCGCCGTATGACGATCCCCAAGTGACACATTGACCGGTGACTGGCGATGCCCCCCCTGCGCGAACGCGTCAGCCCGTGCGCAAGTGAGGGGTTGCTGGCGGTTCGGAAGATGATCTGAGCAGCAAACTCGCGGAGCATCGCACCTGATCGACTAGATGGGTCAGTGAGCGGGTTGGCGCGTCGCCCGCCCAAATCTTTCCCATGGGGACCGTAGAAAACGCCCTTGGCAAGCCCCACACCGTGCCATCCGTCGGGATAAATGTGCAGCTCGACGGGGACGTCGTGGGCAGCAAGAACCCGTGCCCACTCCAACGCGTTGGGTAAGCCCGGCGGATCGGAGGCTGTGGCCCACACGAAGGTCGGCGAGGTCGCGTCGTCAACGTGCCGGGCCGGCGACAGTTCGTCGCGCCATCCGATCTTGTCACCGAGGAGAGCTTCCACGGCTGAGGCCGGGATCAACTCCAAGTCGGCAAGTCCATAGCACTGAATATGAAAATCGGGCCGACGTGTCGACGGCAGTGCTCCCCCCTCTGCGAGCTGGTTGACGCCAGTGGCGAGTAGACCCGCTAGCAAACCCCCAGCGCTGGAACCGATGACGCCAACCTTGTCCGCGTCGACGTCCGCCATGAGTAAACCTCGGCGAAGTGCGTCAAGTGCTGCTCGGCTTTGGGCTAGTGCCAGCGGGAAGGGGTTCGGGAGGAGCTGGTAGTTCAATACCGCTGCCTGCAGGCCAATACTGTTGAGCCATTGCGCGTACCCCTGGCCGTCGTGCTCGGCATGTTCCCGAAAACCGCCTCCGGGTAGCACCAACACGGCCGGATGCGGGCGGCCGCTGCTGTGCAGTGGGTAGAGGTCGACGTCTAGATCGACCCCTAGGTGAGAGATGACCACGATCATCCTTGGGTTGTCCGCCTCCATGGCTGACACGGTCTGCCACCGGCACGCGACGCAGTGGTAAGGCTATCGCGAGGAACTCCGGGTGCGCGTACCTCGCATGGTCGGGTGCAAGTACGCGTATGCCGGCGCCTCCGCTTACGGGATCACCTGCTGACCCCCGTCCCGAGTCAGTAACCAACCTCGTGAGGTATCCCAGGCGATCGGGGAAGTCACATACTCTGGCGCCGGTATTGCCAACATGTTGTGCACCGCCCAATCACCGGGTTTGGCCGATCTGCATTCTTTGAACCACCAGAGCTCATCGCCGCTTGTGCACTGCCAAACCGTTGACCATGGTTCGGGTCGACCATGGTTCGGACCGGAAGTGTCTAAGACTGCCGATCGCAACGCCCCCTTGAGCGGCTAGTCATTCGTGAACACTCGCTTGCCATTCCGGGTCTTGAATGGACTGACACTGCCAAACCCCCAGGAACACAGCCACCGATTTTGCGATGGCTACGCAGGAAGTGACTGAAATCCGAGGCGACCTGCACGCGATCTGCCACATCGCGTCAGCACTCTCGGGTCGCACGTGGCTGTTTGCCTAGTGTCGAGGTCGCGGGCAACCGCAGGTCGGTTGCCCCAAGGGACGGGCGGTCGACTATCAAAATGATATCTTTGGTCTTTGGTCTTTGGTCTTTGGTCTTTGGTCTTTGGTCTATGGACGTCCTGATCAGATGCCTGCCGGACGATGTGCATGCTGAACTGACTCAACGGGCGGCCACACAGGGCCTGAGCCTGCGCGCATACCTGCACAGTGTGCTCGCCGATCATGGGGCGCTGCCATCGATGCAGGAGTGGCTGGAGCACGTGCGAGGCGCCATGGGGATCGTCGACATTGCCGAACCGGCGGTCTAGGTCCCTGGGCCTAGAGCATCCGCGATGACCTTCGTGTGGGCGCTGCGTAGCTCGTCGATGCTGACGGAGCAGAGACCGTCGAGCACCAATGCGTTGCCGCCGGTTTGACCGATGCGGGCGGCTGACTGTGCGTGCTGAGCACACAAACGCTCGAAGGCATCGGCGTTCTCGGCTGACACGGTGACGACGGCACGAGCGACGGTTTCGCTGAACAGCAACGTGAAAGCGTCGACGTTGTCCCGAGTCGCCACGTCGCGCAGATTGATCGTGCCACCAACAACCCCATCGCGCATGGCGCACTCGGCCAAGGCGACGGTCAGGCCGCCGTCGGACACGTCGTGGGCTGATCGCACCCATTTTGCCGCCGTCGCGGCTGCCATGGTCTGAGCCAGCGTGATCTCGGCCCCGAGATCCACCTTCGGGGGGACGCCGCCAAGGTGGTCATGGGCTACCTGCGCCCAGAGCGACCCGTCGAGCTCATCACGAGTTTCGCCAAGCAAGAACACCGCGTCGCCGGCAGAGGCCCAGCCGCTGCGGTTGCGATCGGCCACGTTCTCCATCACGCCCAGCACCGCCACCAGGGGCGTCGGATGGATGGGAACGTCGCCGGTCTGGTTGTAGAACGACACGTTGCCGCCGGTCACGGGTATGCCGAGCCTCTTGCAGCCATCGGCTAGGCCGGTGACCGCGCGTTCGAACTGCCACATCACACCGGGGTCCTCCGGGGAGCCAAAGTTCAAGCAGTCCGACACGGCAGCGGGCACCCCACCGGCCACGGCCACGTTGCGGTAGGACTCTGACAGGGCCAGTTGCGCCCCGGCATACGGGTCCAACTGGGCAAAGCGGCCGTTGCAGTCGGTGGACACGACCACGCCACGGCCTGTGGCCTCGTCCACCCGCACCACGCCGCCATCGTCCGGCATCGCCTGGGCCGTGTTGCCGCGCACGTACCGGTCGTATTGCTGGGTCACCCACGTCGGGTCACACCCATTGGGCGAGGCCAACATGTCGAGCAGCGACTGCTTCAGTTCCGGGCCCTCAATCGGCGCGGGCAGGCCAAACGCAGTGTTGGCGATCTGCGCGTCGAGGTATGCCGGGCGCTGCAGCGTCCGTTGATAGACCGGCCCGTCGTGAGCCACCGAACGCGGCGGCACATCAACGATCAGGTCTTCGCCCCAGAAGACTTGGAGCGTCGTGCCGTCGGTGACTTCGCCTAACACGGTGGCTTCGACATCCCAGCGCGCCGCGATGGCCATGAAGTCGTCGAGCTTGGCCGGCTCGACGACCGCCATCATCCGCTCCTGGGACTCCGACATCAGGATCTCTTCGGGGGAAAGGCTGGAGTCGCGCAGCGGCACCCGGTCCAGGTGCACACTCATCCCGCCGTCGCCGTTGGATGCCAACTCGCTCGTGGCGCAACTCAGCCCAGCGCCGCCAAGGTCCTGGATGCCGGCGACGACCTTGGCCGCATACAGGTCCAGGCAGCACTCGATCAGCACCTTTTCAGCAAACGGGTCACCGACTTGCACCGCTGGACGCTTAGCCGACCCGGTTGAGTCGAACGTCTCCGAGGCCAGCACCGACACCCCGCCGATGCCGTCGCCGCCCGTTTTGGCGCCGAACAAGATCACCAGATTGCCGACCCCGGTGGCAGAAGCCAGATGAATGTCCTCAACCCGCATGGCGCCGACACACAACGCGTTGACCAGCGGGTTTCCCTGATAGCAGGGGTCAAACGCCAATTCACCGCCGATATTCGGCAGCCCGAGACAGTTGCCGTAACCCCCGACACCGGCGACGACTCCGGGCAACACCCGCGCCGTGTCCGGGTGGTCGAGGGCACCGAACCGTAGAGCGTCCATGACCGCGATCGGGCGCGCCCCCATACTCATGATGTCTCGCACGATCCCGCCGACACCAGTCGCGGCGCCCTGGTAGGGCTCGATGTAACTGGGGTGGTTGTGGCTCTCGACCTTGTAGGTCACTGCCCAACCGTCGCCGATGTCGACAACGCCTGCATTCTCGCCGATGCCGACCAACAACTTCTGGCGCATCGCGTCGTCGGTCTTGTCGCCGAACTGGCTCAGGTGGACCTTGGACGATTTGTAGGAACAGTGCTCGGACCACATCACCGAGTACATCGCTAACTCGGCGCTGGTCGGCCGCCGCCCGAGGATCTCACCGATCCGCGCATACTCATCCGCCTTGAGGCCGAGGGCCGCCCAGGGCTGTTCAACCTCGGGGGAGTCGGCTGCGACACTGACGGTGTCGACGGCGATGATGGCCGTGCCAGCCGCGGGAGTACTGGATGCCGTGGAGGCGGACGTGGTGCTCATGCGTCCACCAGCGACTGCAGCGCCGAGGTGAAGAACCCCAAGCCGTCCAGTGACGGGCCATACCCGGCTTCTACGCAGTGCTCAGGGTGCGGCATCAGGCCCACCACGTTGCCGCGGGCATTGCTGACTCCGGCGATCTCACGCCGCGATCCGTTGGGGTTGGCCCCAAGATAGCGGGCGACCACACGGCCCTCGCCCTCCAACTCATCGAGCGTCGGTTCATCGGCCATATAGGCACCCTCCCCGTTCTTCAACGCGATGGTGATCTGCTGCCCCGCCGCAAAATTGTGAGTCCACGCGGTGTCGGCGCGTTCGATCCGCACGACCTGATCTCGGCAGACGAACTGCTGATGGTCGTTGCGCACCAACGCCCCCGGCAGCAAGTGCGACTCACAGAGCACCTGAAAACCATTGCAGATCCCGAGCACCGGCATGCCGCCCTGCGCCGCGGGGATCAAGGTGTCCATCACGGGCGAAAACCGGGCGATTGCTCCGGCCCGCAAGTAGTCGCCGTACGAAAACCCACCCGGCAACACCACCGCATCCACGCCGTGCAGATCGGCATCCGCATGCCAGAGGGCGACTGCATCACCGCCCGCGAGACGGACCGCTCGGCGTGCGTCGTGGTCGTCCAGCGACCCCGGGAACGTGACGACCCCGATCAACATGGCGGGCCGGGTCGGACGGCGTTGACGTCCTGATGCGCCCGGACAGAAACGACATCCTCGATCACCGGGTTGCTGAGCAATGTCGCGGCGGCCTGCTCGGCCGCGACCAGGTGGTCCTGGGTGACCTCGCCGTCGACCTCGAGGGTGAAGCGTTTGCCCTGCCTGACCTCGGCGAAGCCCTCGACTCCCATCCGGGTCAACGCTCCCGCTACCGCTTGGCCCTGCGGGTCCAGGATCTCGTGCTTGGGCATGACATCGACGATGACAGTTCCCATCAGGGCCGCCACTCCTTGTTGGTGAGTTCAGTGTCGGACGTTCGGCTTCAGGTGAGGTCTGTGTGGTGGGTCGGTGCTGGTCAGACAACGGGCCAGATGAGTCAAAGTCTACGCACTTCTCAGGCCTTAAACGGCTCCCCGGTCAGCGTTTCGAATGCCTCGACATAGCGCCCGCGAGTGCGTTGCACGATCTCCTCCGGCAACGACGGCGGGGCGGCGCCGGAATGCCGATCCCAGCCGCTGTCCGCGCTGGTCAGCCAATCCCGCAGGACCTGCTTGTCGTATGAGGTTTGCCGGCGTCCGGGCTCCCACTCACTCGCTCGCCAAAACCTGGACGAGTCGGGTGTCAGCACTTCGTCGGCCAAGATCAGCCGCACCTGTTGCGGCTCGATCAGCGTCCAATCAATGCTGCCATCCTCGCGCAGCGCGTGCTCGGGACATTCGCGTGGGTCGATCCCGAACTCGACCTTCGTGTCCGCGATGATGATGCCGCGTTCGCGAGCGATGGAGTTTCCGCGGATCAAGATCGCCAAAGTCAGGTTGCAGGACGCCTGCGCCAGCGCAGGTCCGAGCAGCGCCTCAACCTCCGCATACGTCATCGGCGCATCGTGCTCCCCGGCGGGTGCCTTGGTGCTCGGGGTAAAGATCGGCTCGGGCAGCCGCGATCCGTCCTCCAAACCTGCTGGCAGATCGACGCCGCTGACGGCCCCGGTAGCGCGGTACTCGGCGAGTCCGCCGCCGGTCAGGTAGGCCCGGGCGATGCACTCAACCGGCAGCATCGCCAGGCGGTGCACATACACGCCGCGACCAGCGACCACATCGGGCACGGCGGTGGAGGCTAGGTGGTTGGCGCACAGGTCGTTCAGTTGCTCGAACCACCACAGCGACATCTGCGTCAGGATGATGCCCTTGTCGGGCACGTCAGTGTCGAGCACGTGGTCGTATGCCGAGATCCGGTCTGAGGCGACAAGCAGCATCTGATCGTCGTGGGCTAGCCCGGTCTGGGGGTCCAGCGGGGCATACAGCTCACGCACCTTGCCTGCATACAGCGGGATGTGGCCCTGGATCTCCATCGATTGATAGGTGGGTTCTCCTTCGTCCCAGCCCCGCGTGGAGGCATCCGCATCGGCAGCCTGCGCGGGCGCGATCGACGAAGGCGTGGTCGGTGTTGCCGCGGCGATGTCGGCGCGGTGATGGGCGCCGTCGAAGGTGATCCGATCAACGCCTAGGTACGCGCGGGTCCGGGCCTCCTGGACGTCGTCACCGACGCCGACCACGGACAGGACACGGCCGCCGGAGACGGCCAGGTTGCCGGTCGAATCGGTAGTCGTGCCGGCGTGCAGGATGTAGACCCCTTCGATCTCCTCGGCGTCGTCCAGCCCGTTGATGGTGGCGCCGGCGATGGGGGCTGCGGGATACCCATCGGCTGCGATCACCACTGTCACGGCGGTCTCTGGCCTCCAGATGAAGGGGGGCAGCTCGGCCAGCGTGCCACGGGCAGCTGCGGACAAGATGGTGAACAAGGAAGTGCGCAACCGGGCCAGCACGGATTGAGTCTCGGGGTCGCCGAAGCGGGCGTTGAACTCGACCACCCGCGGGCCGGCCTTGGTCAGCGCCAACCCGATGTACAACACCCCGGCAAAGGGGATGCCCCGAACGTTCATCTCAGCGATGGTTGGCTTGGCAACGCGATCGATGACCCGCTGCACCAGGTCGGGCGCCAGGTCATCGAGCCACGACAGCGGGCTATAGGCACCCATGCCGCCGGTGTTCGGGCCGGTGCCGCCATCGCCAACGCGCTTGAAGTCCTGGGCCGGCGAAAGGGCCCGCACGTCGGTGCCGTCGCTAATGCAGAACAAGGAGACTTCAGGGCCGTCGAGGAACTCTTCGATGACGACCTGAGACCCTCGATCCAAGCATTGACGCCCATGCATGAGCGCATCGTCGAGGTCGTCGGTGACGACGACGCCTTTGCCCCCGGCGAGCCCGTCATCCTTGACCACGAAGGGCTGGCCCATCGCATCCAGTGCGGCCTCCACTTGCTCGGGCGTGCTGCATACCTGTGACCGGGCGGTGGGCACGTCAGCGGCCGCCATCACCTGCTTCGCGAACGCCTTACTTGCCTCAAGCCCCGCCGCCTGCTCGCTCGGCCCGAAGCAATCGAAACCAGCAGCGCGCACCGCGTCGGCCACCCCGGCCACCAGCGGCGCCTCGGGCCCGATGACCACCAGGTCGACCTCACACCCACGGGCCGCTGCGATGATCGCGTCGCTGTCGCAGACATCGGAAACACCCGGCAAGGACGAGGCCCCCGCCATGGCGTCGATGCCAGGATTGCCGGGGGCCGCGTATACCTCGCTCACATCCGGATCGGTCAGCAGAGATCGAGCGATCGCGTGCTCTCGGGCGCCGCTGCCAACAACGAGTACGTTCACCTGGCCAGCCTAGTCATTCAACAGGCTGGCCCTGGTCGATTTGGGCGTCCGGGCACCCAGGTTGCGTGCGGTCGCTGTGGAAACCTCGGTTGCGGGCGAGGATTTGAGTGTGGCCCTCCTGAGAGGCAGGGGGGCAATCTCCCAGGAGAGCCACACATGGGGCAGGGTCTCGCAGCGTCGTGGGGGGACGTCGCCGCATGACTCACACAATCCCCATACCGGTGCGAACACCGGCCAGAAGATAGTGCCACGTCTTCGCGCAGACTCCAACTCCGGCACACTCCATGGCGTGTCGAGCAGGTGGTTGGCGGGGTCTGGGCGTGACCAGGGGCCGAGCGTCGGTAGCATGTCCTCTTTGCGAAGCCCGCGGCGAGTTACGGGCGGACCGAACACGATGGCGAGATGACAGCAGGAAAGGTGGGCCGCCGGTGAGCGTTGAAACCCGCGATCTTGTCGCGGCCGAGATCGCCCGCGAGCAGCAGCATGTCGACCTGGTGTACCGCGAGCTGGTGAAGGCCGGTGTGCGGGTCGAACTGGTCCATGCCGAAGGTCTGGCCCGCGGTCGCACCGAACGGCAAGGCACTGGGGAGCCGCGCGAGGAAGAACTGACCGGGCTGTTTGAGCGCGACGCCTTGGTGTTCGCCGCCACGAAGCGCAGGGCCACGCTGCAAGACCAACACGAAGGATTGGTGTTCGGCCGGCTGGACTTGCAGGCTGATCACCAGAGCGCGCACAGAGTGGGCGAAGAGCAGGCCAATGGTCGGCACGTGCGCTATATCGGCCGGCTCGGGGTTCGCGACGACGACTACGAGCCTTTGGTGATCGACTGGCGGGCGCCGGCGGCCGCGCCGTTCTACCGGGCCACTCCGGTTCAACCGCATGGTGTGATCCGTCGCCGAGTGCTGCGCTGCCGTGGGGTCGAGGTAATCGGCGTGGAGGACGACCTGATGGTGCCCGATGCACCCGAGGGCATCGTGGTCATCGGCGACGGGGCGTTGATTGCGGCGTTGGCCCGCAGTCGCGGCGAACGGATGCGCGACATCGTCGCCACCATCCAGCAGCATCAGGACGAGGCCATCCGGGCGCCCGCGCGCGGCGTCACCGAAATCACCGGGGGTCCCGGCACCGGCAAGACGGTGGTGGCGCTGCACCGAGCGGCATACCTTTTGTATGCCGACCGGCGCCGATTCGAGGCCGGTGGCGTGCTGGTGGTGGGGCCTTCGGCGGGCTACACCGCATACATCGAGCGGGTGCTGCCCTCGCTGGGGGAAGACAGCGTCACGCTGCGCTCGCTGGGCGATGTCGTCGGCGGCATCACTGCTCACCGGCTGGACCGTCCGCACGTGGCAGCGATCAAGGGGTCGCTGCGGATGCGCCCGCTGCTGAGCCGCCTCGCCAAGACCGCGGTGCCCACAGCCCCCACGGTGCTGCGCTGTTTCGTTGCGGGCTGGGCGATCAGGCTGGAGTCCGGTGACTTGGGGCGAGCGCGGCGGCAGGCGTTGCGGAGGCATCACCGCAACAACGCCCGCTCGGTCGCGTTGGCTGCCTTGACTGATCTGGCGTGGGCGCAGGTCGGTGACCCCAACCAGGATCGTGCTGCGTTTGTGGAGAAGTTCGCAGACTCCCGCGATGTCGATACTTTTCTGGAGGCGTGGTGGCCTCAACTGGACGCGCGCGAGGTGTTGCGCTGGTTGGGCGACGATTCCCTGGCTGCAGCAGTGGCCGGTCCTGACGTGAGCCAACAGGAAGCGTCAGCGTTGGCGGAGGCGGTCCGGGAGGCCGAAAACACCGGTATGTGGAGCGTTGCCGACGCCGCGCTGATCGACGAACTTGCAACGACATTGGGGCCGATGACCCCGCCTACCGTGACCGAACGTGACTTCTATGAGATCGAGGAGTTGGACGATTCCGCCGATCCGAGCCTCATGGCGCAGCGGCTCAACCGTTCGGGCTCAGCCGTGACACCGGATGGGCTGCCGGAGCGCCCCAGCCAACCGGGTGAGGCGCAGCGCGTCTGGACCGACCCGCTGCGCCGGTTGATGTCCGGCAACCTCAGCGACCCCGACGAGTATGCGCACGTGCTGGTCGACGAGGCGCAAGACGTCTCCCCGATGCAATGGCGGATGCTGGGCAGGCGCGGTCGCACCGCTTCTTGGACGGTGGTGGGAGACCACGCCCAAGCGAGTTGGCCGGACTTGGACGAGTCCGCCCAAGCTCGTGATGTGGCCTTCGGCAGGGCCCCACGGCGCTCGTTCCACATGGACACCAACTACCGCAACGCGAAAGAGATTTTCGATGTTGCCCAAGCGATGATCCGCAAGCATGTGCCCGATGCGGACATCCCGGTGGCGGTACGAGAGACCGGTGACCAGCCGGTCGATCTGGTGCTCGCCCGCGACAACCTCGAAGAGGCGCTGAGCCAGAGTGTGCGCGAGGCGTTGCGCCACGTCGATGGCTCTGTGGCGATCATCGCGCCGCAACGATGGATGAGCCAAGCCCAGCAGGCGGCCGGGACGCAACTCACCAGTGGAGCCGATACCGGCGCGCAGCACAGGGTGGTCGCGGTCGACCCGCTGGCCTCCAAAGGCCTGGAGTATGACGCGACGGTTGTGCTCGACCCGGACGAGATCGTGGCCGAGTCACCCGGCGGGGCCAGAGTGCTCTACGTCGTGTTGACCCGAGCCGCGCATCGGATGACGGTGCTACGTCCACAGTGAAGAACGACGTCCACAACTATCGGGACAGTAGTCAGTACTGGCGACTAGGGTCGCTGATGTGAGCACAGCGCTGTATCGCCGCTATCGGCCGGAGACCTTCGCCGACGTGATCGGCCAAGAACACGTCACCGAGCCGTTGATGCAGGCGCTGCGCAGTGAGCGCGTGAACCATGCCTACCTGTTCAGCGGCCCGCGAGGCTGCGGCAAAACGACCAGTGCTCGGATCTTGGCTCGCTGTCTGAACTGCGATCAGGGTCCGACGCCGGAGCCGTGCGGGGCCTGCGAGTCGTGCGTGGCGCTCTCCCGCGCAGGGGCTGGCACCGTTGACGTGATCGAGATCGACGCGGCCAGCCACGGTGGGGTCGAGGATGCCCGTGACCTGCGTGAACGTGCCGCCTTCGGCCCCGCCCAAGCGCGCTACAAGGTCTACATCATCGACGAGGCGCACATGGTGACCCCGCACGGGTTCAACGCGCTGCTCAAGGTCGTCGAAGAGCCGCCGGAGCACGTGAAGTTCATCTTTGCCACCACGGAGCCGGAGAAGGTGCTCTCGACCATTCGCTCACGCACCCACCACTACCCCTTTCACCTGGTTCCGCCGCAGCGGCTGACGGCATACCTGGAGCAGATGTGCCAGGCCGAGGACGTGCCGATCGAGCCTGGGGTCCTCTCGTTTGTGACTCGGGCCGGCGCGGGGTCGGTGCGTGATTCGTTGTCGGTGTTGGACCAGTTGATCTCGGGCAGCGACGAGCGGGGGTTGACGTATGAACGTACCGCCTCGCTCCTGGGATTTACCGACGCCGAATTGCTCGACGGGTTCGTGGACGCGGTGGGTGCCGGCGACGCGGCGAGCGTGTTCACCCAGGTCGAGAAGGTGATGGAGTCCGGCCACGACCCGCGGCGATTCGTCGAGGATCTGTTGGAGCGATATCGAGATTTGATCGTCGTGCTGGCGCTGGGAGAGAGGGGCTCGTCGGTGCTGCCCGGTGTGCCCTGGGATCAGGTCGAACGGATGCGCCTTCAAGCTGGCACCTATGGGGCAGGGCTGCTCACCCGCTGTGCCGACGTGGTCGCCCACGGTTTGGCTGAGATGAACGGTGCGGTGTCATACCGACTGCTGTTGGAGTTGATCTGTGCCCGTTTGTTGCTGCCCGGCGCCGCAGGGGAGCAGGGGTATGCCGCTCGCCTCGATCGGATCGAACGTCGCCTGACCGTTGCGGACGCTGATCGCCCCCCGGCCCCGGCATCTGAACAGCGGCGCTCGCAGCAATCCCCCACGCGGCGAGCCGTGCCTGATCCGCGACCATCGCCGGAGTCGCAGGAGGCACCGCCATCAGAGTCGCAGGCGGCACCGTCACACGCGTCGCAGGCGACGCCGTCTGTAGCAGGCGACATTGTCCAGCACTCATCCGCGGCCGCTGCGGACAACAGCGACTCCGAGCGTGCCCTCCGCACAGATGAACCCGATGGCGATGGCGATGGCGATGGCGATGGCGATGGCGATGGCGGGGGCGGTGCTGAGTCGGTCAGCCACGAGCCGCTCCAGCCGCACCAGGTGAGTGAGGCGCAACCTGAGACACCGATGGAGCTCGCCCCCAGCAGCAGCGCAGGTGTCATGAGCACGGATGCGATGCGTCGCGCCTGGCCGGAAGTGCTGGACAGGGTGAAGTCGATGCGCCGAGTGACCTGGAGTTTTGTGTCGGTGAATACGAAGATCGTGGACTTCGACGGTCAACGGTTGCTGCTGCAGATTGCCACCTCCGGCCAGGCGGAGACCTTCCGCAGAGGCAATCACGCCGAAGTGGTGCGCCAAGCCCTGATCGAGGCCATCGGAGTCGACACTCGCGTTGAGAGCATGGTTCAAGGCTCTGGTGGCGCTGGCCCGGATCAACCCCGTCGTCCGCGCACTCGCTCCGCAGAGCCCGCTGATCGGCCCGCTGCACAAGATTCGGCAGACGAGACCCGGCAAGGCGATACGGGCTCGGCGCGCGGGCAGGATCGGGGAAGTCGGCAACGCGATGAGGGCTCGGCGCGCGGGCAGGATCGCGGATGGGAACAGGCGAGGAAATCCGAGGCTCCGCCGTGGGCACGCCCGGCGGAGCACTCGTCCGCGCCTCCTGCACGATCCCGGGCGCAGGGGCCGCACCGTTCCGGCTCGCCAGGCGCCGAACCCGGCGCGGTTCCCGTTGCGCGGGCCGCGGGCTCCGGGGACATCCCAGCCAGGGACGACGACAACCTGGAGAAGTCCACTACGGTAGGGCAACCGGTCATCGAGTCTGTGCTCGGCGGCAAGGTGATTGCCATCGATGACGAACCACGACGCTGAGAGGTCTCCCTATCCTCTACAAGGCCCTTCACATGACAGTTCGGCCGGCAGCGCTGGCCCTCTGGCGCCCCGAGATCACGGGGGCTGAGAACATGCCGAGTCAGGGGCCCGTCATCTTGGCCAGCAATCACCTGTCTTTTGCCGACAGCGTCGCTATTCCTTTGGTCTCTCCTCGCCAGGTGTCCTTCCTGGCCAAATCCGACTACTTCACCGGCACGGGTCTGAGCGGGTGGATCAGCAAGACCTGGTTCACCTCGATCGGCTCGATCCCGGTGAACCGCGACCATGCCCGTTCCGCCCAGGAGTCCTTGGATGTTGCGCTTAGACATCTTCAGGGGGGTGGGGTCTTCGGTATCTATCCGGAGGGCACGCGTTCTCGTGATGGTCGGCTCTACCACTTCCGGGCTGGGGTCGCCTGGCTCGCATTGCATGCCCAGTGTCCCGTCGTGCCCGTGGCGCTGGGCGGCACGGCGGCGTTGATGCCGGTGGGTGCCCGAGTTCCGAGGGTGAAGAAGTTCACGGTTCAGTTCGGCACGCCGATCGATGTCGTGGGTCGCTTCGACGGTGTGCCGGCTGGCAAAGCACGCCGCCTCGTCGCCGATGAGATTTATCAAGCCGTGCTCGCCATGGGTGGCCAAGAGGAAGCAGGCGAGTACAACCAACGCCAGCCCGACGCCCCCTGAGCTGGCCGCCCGGCCTCCTGGGTCGGTGGCGAGAGGTCAGGCGAGCTGCTCCGCCAGCATGACGATGATTCCGCCCGGACCGCGGACGTAGCAGAGCCGATAGCTGTCTTCGTAGGTCACCACTTCCCCCACGAGTTCCTCGCCGCGAGCCTCCAATCGGGCAACGGCACTGTCGATGTCGTCGACGCCAAAGGCCACTCGGCGGATACCGAGGGTGTTAGGGGGAGAGTCAGGGTCGCCGGCCAGAGCCGCCGGGTTGTTGAACTTCATCAGTTCGATCTGTCCGTTGCCATCGGCAGTCTGCAACATGACGACGTCGACGCGGACGCCGTCCAGTCCCACGACCCGGTCTACCCAGTCGCCCTCGACGCCCGCTTCGCCGAGCTCAGTGAGTCCGAGTTCGGTGAAGAACGCTGTAGCGCTCTGAAGGTCTTCGACCACGATCCCCACGTTTTCCATGCGTGTGATGCTCATGCATCGCTCCTTCGGTCGAGTGTTTGCGGCGAGGCTGGACGCTTGGGAGGCAAGCGCTCATCCTAAGCTAACCGGTATGCGCCCACGTGTGGCTTTCGGCTGACCGAAGTGCTCGCGTCTGACCGAAGCGCGCGCGCCGACCAGGTATGCGCGCACGTGTGGCTTTCGGCTGACCGAAGTGCTCGCGATTGACCGGTATGCGCCCACCTAGTGCCTTCGCGGCATGTGTCTGAGCGCACTTCGGTCATCCGAGCGCCAACGCCGACATGCACCATTGACGGCAGCGCGTGCCCTGACCTATCTGCGTCCAGCGGAACCGTTTTGCTACAGTGAGTAGTAGTTGGGGTTCTCCTGATCGTCAACACTCTCGTTCCGGCGGATCGAGGCCCTCACCGACGAACACGGAGCGAGTCACATGGCCGCATCAACGAAGACCGAACTACTGTCGGTGTCCCGAAAGGAGTTCGACAAGCTCAGCGAGCTTCTCGATCACGTCGAGACAGAGTCGGCCTTGGCCAAAGATCGGGATGACACGTCAATCAAAGACGTCGTCGGACACCGAGCCCACTGGATCACGCTCTACCTCGGCTGGTACACGGATGGCCTCGCTGGTCGGGACGTCTTCTTCCCTGCTCAGGGGTACACGTGGAACGAACTCAAGCGTTACAACGCTGATCTGCGACAGCGACAGGCCAACCTGGGATGGGAAGAGGCACGTTCATCGCTTCGACATGCCTACAGCGAGCTCATCGAGTTCATCGTGGCTATGTCCGAAGCCGACCTCTATGGGGGTCCGATGAAGGGCGCCAAGAACGCATGGACCCCAGGGCGGTGGGCGGAGGCGGCCGGTCCGAGCCATTTCCGGTCCGCGTCGAAGTACGTACGAGCCCGACTGCGGAACGGCTGACGGGGTGGCGGTCGTAAACTCACGACGGCTAGGCATACAGTCGGGGCTGTGTATGAAGGTGTGGTCCAGGACCTGATCGACGAGCTCGGACGATTGCCCGGGATCGGGCCGAAGGGCGCTCAACGAATAGCGTTCCATCTCCTCACCGCGGACCCCGAGGATGTCCGCAATCTGGCCACGGCATTGACCGAGATCAAAGAGCGCGTGCAGTTTTGCGACATCTGCGGCAATGTGGCCGAGGGCGAGCAGTGTCGCGTCTGCTTGGATCCGCGCCGCGACAAAGCCTTGATTTGTGTCGTCGAGCAGTCGCAAGATGTTGCGGCGATCGAGCGCACCAGGGAGTTCCGAGGTCGCTACCACGTCCTCGGTGGGGCGATCAATCCGATGGGTGGCGTCGGGCCCGATGACCTCCGGATCAAAGAGCTGCTCACGCGTTTGGCGGATGGCAGCGTGGCCGAGGTCATCATCGCCACGGACCCCAATCTTGAGGGCGAGGCGACCGCCACCTACCTGGCACGGCTGCTCATCTCACTCGAGGTCAGGGTCAGCCGATTGGCCTCCGGGCTGCCCGTAGGCGGCGACTTGGAGTATGCCGATGAGGTCACCCTAGGCCGAGCCTTCGAGGGCCGCCGCCTGCTCGAAGCCTGACGTTCACGCTGCCGCAACCGGCAGTGCCTAGCAGTGCAGGGGCAGATGCGGGACAATGGTGGACACTATGGACGAGCCGACGATTGACCGAGCCGACAACGCGGTGGGCGCTGCCAGCGTGGACCTGCTGGAGATAGCCCAAGAAACCGCCGGGGACATCCGGGCTTTCCTGGTGACCATCCGCTCGGTGGCCCAGGGCGGCGACAGTGACACGGCACTGCCGATGATGCTGCTGGCGCTCTCGCAGATCAATACCGTGGGTGCCAGGTTGGGCGCGATGGTCGATATTGTCCCGAGGGAGCGCTTTGAGGCCGACGCGGGACCAGACGTTGATCTCGACGGGCTCCGCGAGGGTCTGGTGGGCCTACTCACCGGAGTCGATGAGTACGCCGAGGTCACCGATCCCGTCTTGGTCCCTGAGCTCGTCCGTGGCCACATCTCCAATGACGTGGTGGCCATCGCGGCTGACCTCGCGCATGGCCTGAAGCATTACGACGCCGACCGGTTCACCGAAGCCCTCTGGTGGTGGCAGTTCAGCTACTTGTCGTCATGGGGGGAGCGAGGGTTGGGCGCCTTGCGTGCCTTACTGGCGCTGCTGTCACACGTGCGCCTCGACGCCGATGAGGAAATGGTCATGGAGGCCCAACTGGCCGCCTTGTACTCCGACGCGGCAACCGCCTGAGCACATTGCGCCCACGGCGGGCGCCTGACCTATGACCGACGGCGGTCGGGGTGGCCGTGAGCCAACTCGTTCGGGGCGGTGTCCGGGTCAACCGGAGCTCCTGAGCGGTAGGTAGCCCGCCCTAGCGTGTTGCTGGCCACCGAAGACATGATCACGAAACCAGCGATCGCCACGAGGACCTTGATCAGGTCGACCCAGTCGGCGCCGACCTCTGTCAGGTGGTTGAGATATGCCGCGACCAAGATCATCGGCAGTCCGAGCCCTGTCGCTGGGCTCAACACGTTGATCCGACTGAGGGCATCGCTGACCCGGAGCATGGCGACGGCACTGATGAGGACGCAGAGCGCGCCTCCGATAGCCAAGAAACCGATGAAGCCGGTGAGCACGAGGTCCATCAGCGTCTCCCTCGGGTCAAAATGCGAGCTAAGGCGACGGTCGCGAGGATGCCGAAGAGCGCCGAGACCGAGGCAACGTCAAACAGCACCGATGTGTCCCGCACCATGGCACTGGCGATGTACACGGCGATCGCGGTGAAGTAGATCAAGTCGCTGACCGCAGCCGAAGTGGCCTCGTCCGGTGCGGTGACCAACCGAAGCAGCCCCACCAATGCAGCCAGCGTCAAGATCCCAATGGTGACAGTAGCGATGATGATCACGAGGACGCCTCCCCGTCCCGGCCGCGGGTCGCCGTCAGCAGTTTGGTTTCCATTACGCGCAGATCCTCCAGCAACTCCGCACGGCTCGAGGAGTACATCGAGTGCACGAACAGACTTGCCGGTGCGTGTTCTAGCGCGGGCGCGATGCCGATGGTGATCGTGCCCGGCGTGATCGTGATCGAAGAGGCCATGACCGTGATCTCGACGTCGGTGCTGCAGCGCAGCGGGTACTCCACGATCATCGGGGTCGCCTTCTTGCCGGGAGTGAAGGCATCGAGTGCAACCGTGACGGTGCCGGTGACGACTTCCCAGGCGATGAATCCCGTATATCGCAGGCCGGAGAGAGGGTGAAACTTCATCCCAACACCGCCTGCACGTAAGGCTCCAGGAAAATGAGGTTATCGGCGGCCCGCTGGGCCAGCGGCACGAGCAGGCCGGCTCCGAAGAAGAAGATCAATTGGGTGACGACCAAGAACGCACCTGGCGCGGCGATCTTCGCACCGACCGTGACTTCGGCTGGCAGGGGCACTCGTTTGGCACGTCCGCCGCGAGGACTTTGCGGACGGTAGTTCTCCATGGTGGGGCCCCAAAAGACCCCGGACCAGAGGCGTTGCATCGCCATCAACGTGGCCACAGCGGCTACGCAGATCACCGTGATGTAGACCCATTGCTCCCAGCCACCGGCGTTCGCGGAGGCTTGCAACAACCCGATTTTGGCGAAGAAGCCGGTCGACGGCGGCAGGCCGACCAAGGACAGCAAGGCAAACGCGTAAACGACGGCGATCCACGGATCGCGTTTGGCCAATCCGGCAAGGCGCTCGTAGCGACCGCTGCCGTAGGTCTGCTCGATTGCCCCCGAGATCAGCAACAGGGCGGCCATCGTCACGATGTGGTGGATCATGTAGAAGATGCCAGCGGCCAGTGCGAACTGCGAAAAGATAGCCAAGCCCAGCATGATGTGTCCGACTCCGGCGACCATCTGCCACGCCAGGGCACGCCGCATGATGTGCTCGCCGAAGGTGCTGTAGGAGCCGATCAGGATCGTCAGCGCGACGATAAAGGCCATGATCGGCACCCAGGCGGCCTCGCCGCCATACGTCGTGGAGTAGATCCGGTAGATCCCGTAGAGGGCGACTTTGGTGTGAACGGCCGAGAACAGCGCCATGATCCCGGCAGAGGTAGCGGGATAAGTGCGCGGTAACCAACCGTGGGCCGGCGCCATACCGGCCTTGATGGCCAGCGACAACAGCACGACGGATACGGCGAAGCCGACCCTGGGGTCCTCGGCGGCCAACCCGACAAGTTCGGCCAGGTTCACCGTGCCCGCCGTCGCATACACCAAACCGACCCCGATCAGCAGGATCGTGCTGGTCAGCAGGTTGACGACCACGAAAAGCCGCCCAATACCCAATCGACGCCACGTGCCGGTGATCGAGATGAGCGCGTAGGAGGGCAGCAGCATCACCTCGACGAACACGAAGAGGTTGAAGAGATCGCCGGTCAGGAAGGCCCCGTTGACCCCCGATGTCAGCATCAGCGCGAGCGGGGGCAGGAATCGCAGGCGATCCTCGCCGGTCCGCGTGAGATAGACCATGGTGACCGTCGTCGTGAACGACGTCACGGTGATCATCAGCGCGCTAAACGTGTCGGACACGAGCGGGATAGAGACTCCGCCGGGAAACGCACCGATGTTGTGCGCGATGACCGGTGTCTCGCGGTGTTCCAGCATCAGCAGAATGCCGGCAAGCGTCATCAGGGCCGGTATGCCGATCATCGCGATCCGGTCGATGGCCGGTCGTCGGAGCACGACCAAGAGTGCTGCCGCGGTGAGCGGCAACACGACCAGCAGAGAGAGCGAGGAGCCGATCATCGGTCGTGGAACTCCCCGGTTGGCGGCATCCGCTTGGTGTCGTCGTTGTGACCGATCACCGCCAGCGTCAGCATGAAGATGGTCACCGCCAGGGTGATCACAATGGCCGTTAACACGAATGCCTGCGGCAACGGGTCAGCAGCGATTTCCACCGCCGTGCGGTCCGCCAATGGCTCACCGCGGTAGGCGCTGACCCCGGTGGTGAGGAGCAGCAGGTTGGCGGCATGCGAAATGAGCGCCATCCCGAAGATGATGCGAACCATTCCACGCTGCAACACCAGATAGACGCCGCCTGCAACCAGGACGCCGATAGTGATGGGAAGAATCATCGTGAGTTCCCGTCGTCGTCAGGCTCGTCGAACGTCCCGGCGCTGTGCTCGCGCGGAGGTATCCGGCCGGCAGAAAGAAACGACGTCTTGCGAGTGGGACGCGCCGGGAGGACGCCTGCTTCGGCGGCTGCCTCGTCCGGGTGCTCGCCGCGCACCGTTTCCATCGGCCCCTCGACCTCGCCCTCGACCGCCTGGTCGGCGCGCTCTCGGGTGCCCTCCTCGGTGCCCTCTGAGGCACCTAGGAGGTTGAAGGCGGCCATCACCAGACCCAACACGGCGGCATACACGCCAAGGTCGAAGAGTATGGCCGAAGTCCACTTGTAACCCAAGATCTCGCCATGTATCGGCTGCAGGAAGGAGCCTTTGGCCAACAACCCCCACAGGCCCGCGAGCAAGGCTGTCAGGATGCCGGCAGCGATGAGGGCTACTGGGGCCCTCGGCGCTCCCACCGGGTGGTCCTTGGACGAGGCCAGATAGATGAGGGCGACGATAGCCGAGCCGACCAAAGCAGCGATGAAGCCGCCGCCGGGCGCATTGTGGCCGCGCAGGAACAAGATCGCGGAGATCGCCGCCAACAGCGGGATGGTGAGGCGCACGAGCAACTGCAGCGGGATGGCATTGCCCCAGGCTTCGGTCATCGCCTTTGCGGCGGTGGAGCCTTTGGAGCGGAGGGCCAACTCAGGGGCCGGGACGTAGTTGTGATCCGCACCAGGCTTTGGATCGAGATAGCGGTCACGGACCGTGGACAACACAGCGATCAGGGCTACGCCGGCCATAGCCAGGACGCTCAACTCGCCCAGGGTGTCCAATGCCCGGAACTCGACCAGGATCGTGTTGACGATGTTGGCGCCGCCGCTTTCCTCGGGGGCCTCGTTGAGGTAGTAGTCGGTGACCTCCGGACGCTCCCGGCGACCGGTGAACGCCCATACCGCCACTCCGGCCGCGATCCCGCTGACCACAGCCAAGGCTGCGGCGGATGCGTTGCCGTAGCGGGGACCTCGACCAAAACGCAGAGGCAGCTTCTGCAGCACCAACATGATCATCAGCACGGTCAGCGCCTCGACCAACAACTGGGTGAGCCCCACGTCCGGTGCACCGAGCGCGAAAATCTGGACCGTGACGGCGATGCCGACCGCCGACAGACTCACCGTGGCCCCGAGTCGAGAATCCGACAGAGTTGCGCCGATGACACCGCCGATCACGACGATCAGCACCACCGCATCGATGGGTTCGGTCAGGTTGGCTTGCTGCTCGGCGAAACCCGAGGACTGCCAGACCGCCAGCGTGCCGCCGATCAGCACCAAGCACAGCACGCTCAACTGGGCCGCCACGTGGCGGGTTGGGTTGTTGGCGGCGACCGTCAGCGCCAACTTGGTGCCGAAGGTTTTTAGCCCCTTGTTGCACCGGCCGATCACCCAGGCACCGTCGTGGTTGAAGCTCTCGTGCTCGATCCAGGTGCGCAGCTTGTGGCGATTGAAGATGATCACGGTGCCGACCGCGAAGACCGCGAGGGAGAGGAAGAGCTCCAGGTTGAACCCGTGCCACAGGTAGAGATGGACCTTGTGCTCAGCTTCCCCGGCCGGGAGGGAGGCCTCGACGGCTCGTTGCACGGGGGTGTCGAGAACGCCTGCGACGAACCCCAGCGGCAGACCCACCACGATCGGCAACGCGGCGGGTATCAACAGCAGCGGCTCGCCTTCGTGGCCTGTGATGTCGGTGCGCGTTCCGTCAACGAATCCGGCAAAGACGATTTTGGCGCAATAGGAGAAGGTCAGGACTGCTCCACCAACAGCTCCGGCGAGCGCCAGCCAGCCGACCCACTCGGGGCCGGGGGCTTCCCGCATGGACGTGAGGATCTCTTCCTTGCTGAGGAAGCCGAGCATGGGTGGGATGCCGGCCATCGATGCACAGCCCAGGATGACGGCGCCGAACGACCAGGGCATGGTCTTGCGCAGTTCGGGCAACCGGCGGATGTCTCGGGTATGCACAGAGTGGTCGATGACGCCGACCATCATGAACAGCCCCGACTTGAACAGCGCGTGCGCGATCGTATGCAGTGTCGCGGCCACGATGGCCTCTTCGGTCCCGATCCCGATGGTGGCCACGATCAGCCCCAACTGGCTGACCGTGGAGTAGGCCATCAACTTCTTGAGATCGGTCTTTTGGAGGGCGAACCATGCACCGAGGGCGCCGGTGAACAGGCCGACGAAGATCAGCGTGTAGTTCCACATCGGGGTGACGTGGAACGCCGGGCTGAATCGGAAGAGGAGGAAGATTCCGGCCTTGACGACCGCCGCGGCGTGTAGATAGGCACTGACCGGAGTCGCGGCTGCCATGGCGTCCGGGAGCCAGACGTGGAACGGGAACTGGGCGGACTTGGTGAACGCAGCCAGCAGCACCAAGATCGCCATCGTGGTGGTGAAGGCCGCATTTTCGGACCACACCGGGTTGGCCAGCACTTCGGTGACCGACGTGGTGCCGGTCTTGGCGATGATCGACACGACAGCGGCGAGGAAGAACAGCCCGCCGAGGAACGTGATCAGCAACGTGCGCAGCGAAGCCAACTCACCGCCATACCCCGACCGTGCGATCAGCAAGAAGGAAGCCAGTGAGGTCAACTCCCAGAAGATGAACAGCAACACCATGTCGTCGGCCAGCACGAGCCCGACCATCGAGAACGTGAAGGCGCACATCGTCAGGTAGAAACTGAGGTTGCGACCGTCTTCCAGGTAGCGAGCGGAGTAGACGAAGACGACCGCGCCAATCAACAGCGCGATGAAGGTGAAGACAACCCCGATGCCGTCGGCCTTCAAGGCGAAGTTGACGTTCAACGTCTCGACCCAGCTCACCGAGTAGGTGTATGCCTCGTCGGCCATGACCGCGCTGGCAGCCGGGAGGAAGGTCGCCGTGGCAACGAGATAGATGGCGGCCAGCGGGTAGCCCGCGTCGCGTCCGAGGTAGTGGGTGCACACCGGCGCCGCCGCGATTGCGACGACGAGGACCACCATGGTGATCAGCAGGCTCATCGGAGAAGTAGCCCTGCCCTGAGGTCAGCGGCACAGCGCTGGCACTGCATGGGCCTAGGCATGAGCCGGAGTCTAGCAACGTGGGGGCCGTTGTTCGCTAGGTGAAATCTGTCGCGGTCTCAGCAGACGCCCGTCGATGCTGTTGCCGCCGGGTGTTCGAAGAATCACCTGGGAGGCATGGGGATTAGTGCGTTAGCACTAGATGGTCGATCCCACGCGCCCGCCAGATTGTGTCGGGGTGACAGGATTTGAACCTGCGACCTCGTCGTCCCGAACGACGCGCGCTACCAAACTGCGCCACACCCCGTGGCTGCTGCCACGGGATACACCGGTGCTCAGCGACGGTCACGATATCCCACGGCTCACCCCGGAGCCGAATCGCAGAAGCCGACTCCGGCTGAGCCGACCCCTGTACTAGCTCGGCCGCGGCCGCAAGGTCAAGAGGGTGGCCTCTGGTCGACAGGCCAGCCGAAACGGAGAGTACGGGGAAGCCCCCAAACCCGCCGAGACGTGCAGGTATGCCGCATCATCCGGAGTCTCGTGGGACAACTGCCCGCGCTTGTCCTGGTCCCCGGCGCCGGCCCACCACCGAGTGAGCCCCTTGGCGCGCTTGGTGTCGAGGTCGCAGTTGGTCACCAATGCCCCATATCCGGGCACACAGACTTGACCCCCGTGGGTGTGCCCGGCGATCAAGAGCTTGGCGCCGTCAGCCGCCATGGGGTCCAGTACCCGTCGGTATGGCGCGTGGGTCACCCCGATCGTGAGGTCAGCGTCGGGCGCTGCCGCTCCCGCGACGCGGTCATAGTGGTCCATCTCGATGTGCGGGTCGTTGACCCCGACGATTTCCAGATCGACCCCGGCTACGGTCAGACGCTGCCGACGGTGGATGACACTGAGCCACCCCCCAGCCTTGAAGCCGTCGACGAGGTCTTGAGTCGGCAGCCGCTTACGCGTTAACGCTGCACCGCGGCGATGGCTCTGGCCGAAGTAGCCAAACGGGTTCTTCAGCACTGGCGGGAAGTAGTCATTGGAGCCGAGGACGAAGACGCCGGGGCGGTGCAGCAGCGGCCCGTAGGCCTCCAACACGGCGGGCACGGCGTCCATGTGTGCCAGGTTGTCGCCCGTGCTGATCACGAGATCTGGCTCCAGAATGTCGAGTCCGCTGAGCCAGTTGGCCCGATACTGCTGACTGGGTGTGAGGTGAAGGTCGGTGACGTGCAGGATCTTCACCGGTGGGGCCTGCGGCGGTAGCACCGGCACGTCGCAGCGGCGCAGCGCGAAGGCCCGGGGCTCGATCAGCGTGCTGTATCCGAGCACTCCGGCGCCCGCGCATACGGTCGTCAGTGCGACGTTGCGGACGCTGAGGGCAGGCACGTCTCCGATCATGCCAAGAAAACGGTGGGGCAACGCTAACGCTGGGTGGGACACTGCCTCCATGGATGACCAAGCCCGTGGCATGAAGGCGACCTTGCGCAATGATCTGACCGAGTCGATTCGTTCTCGAGACGCGGTGCGTTCCAGCACATTGCGGATGGCGCTGACCGCAGTGACCAACGCCGAGGTGGCCGGCAAGACCCAGCGAGACCTCAGCGACGACGAGGTTGTTGCTGTGGTGGCTCAGGAAGCCAAACGGCGCAAGGAGGCTTCTGCTGCCTATACCGGGGCGGGTCGCCCGGAGCTAGCCGCGGCCGAGGACGCCGAACTAGAGATCCTGCAGGTGTATCTGCCCGAGCAACTGGACAACGCCGAGCTGGACCGGCTGGCGATCGCCGCTGTTGCCCAGGTCGGCGCGACCGGTATGGCGCAGATGGGCCAGGTGATGAAGGTCGTGCAGCCCCAGGTCGCCGGCCGAGCCGAAGGTGGTCGGGTCGCTGCCGCCGTCAAGCGAGCCCTCGATCCTCGGTAGCGCCGACAACATCATGCGCAATGCCGGGTTTGGGCGACAACATCACGCGCAAGCGCGGGTTTGGGCGACAACATCACGCGCAAGCGCGGATTTGGGCGACAACATCATGCTCAACGGCAGGATTAGGGAGCGAAGGGGCCGTTCGAGATGTAGAGCGTCACGGTCTCGCCAGCGCTCTGCGACTGTCCGGCTCCAGGCACGGTGTAGAGCACGGTGCCCTCAGGTTGTGGCGAGGCGATGTACCTCTCCACTGGGGACAGCCCAGCCTCAGCCAGAGTCTGGCTCGCTTCGTATTGGCTCAGGCCTTGGACCGAGGGAACGTACGCAGACTCGCCGTACTCCACACCCTGCGAGGGGGTGTCGAAGTTGTCTATCTCTTCGCCTTCAAGCGCGGTCGTCATGATCTGCTTCCACATCGGCGCACCGAGTTTCGACCCGTACAACTGCCCCTCGATGTAGCGTTCACCGAGCGTGATGTTGGCTAGCCGCCCTGGGTAGCGCTTGGAGCCGGTCGGGTCACCGATCCACACTGCGGTGGAGAGTTGCGGAGTGTAACCAGCGAACCAGGTGTGGACGGATCCGTCGGCCGTTCCGGTCTTGCCACCAGCCTCCTGGCCACTGTCCAAAACAGCCCGGAAGCCGGAACCCTGGAGATCGACGACTCCCTGCATCAACTCGGCAACCCCAGCCGCAACATCGGGCTCGACGACCTCCTCACACTCGCCGACCTTGAGGGGGATCTCTTCGCCCGTGGCGTCGGTGATCTTCTCAATCGGCACCGGGGGGCAGTAGGTGCCTCCCGAAGCGATGGTCGCGTAGGCGCTCGCTACGGTCAGCGGGCTCGCGTCGTCGGAGCCCAGCACGTATGTCGGAGGGTTGTTGTTGTCGCCGGCACCATACTCGTCGCCGTTGCCGCTGTTGAGCCCCATCCGCTCCATTGTGTCCTTGATTTCACACGTGCCGACTTCAGAAGCCAGGGTGGCAAAGGCCGTGTTGACTGAGGACGCGGTGGCTCGGCGCAGGCTGATGGTGGGCGAGAAGTTGGCGTCCTCGGCGTTGCGCACGCCCCAGTACGACTCACCGATCGTGCAGTCCGCGTCGAAGTCACTCTTGAAGAAGATGCCTGCAGGGTGGGTGTTGCCGACGGGAGAGGATGGGTTGTTCGGGTTGTTGTACCACGTACCGTTGGAGTCGACCCTGCTGGGGCTGCGCACCGACAAGGTGGCGTCGACCGGAACGCCCTGCTCCAGGGCGGTAACTAGGGTGAAAGCTTTGGCGATCGACCCGATCTGGAAACCGGTACCGCCGCCATATCTCTGATCCACGCTCCAGTTCAGCGACGTCGTGCTGATTCGGTCTGAGGACTCCTCGAGGCCGTAGTCGGAGGACTGCCCGATTGCGCGCACCTTGCCCGTTCCGGGCTCCACGATGGCGGCTGCAGAGGCAAGCCCGAACTGGTTTCCCGGCGGCACGGACTCTGAGGCGACCTCATGAATGCGATCCGACAGGCTCCGATCCAAGGTTGTCTGGATAGTCAGACCACCCGTTGTCAGATTGGTTTCGCGCTCCTCGCGGGTAGCGCCGAGGGTGTCGTTCTGCAGCAACCACTCTTCGACGTAGTCGCAGAAGTAGGGGTATGGCGAGTTCAAGCAGGACTGCTGGGAGTCGGTGACGTCGAGCTTGATTTCCGAGTTGGAGGCCTTTTTCCACCGCTTCTCGGTGATCATGTCCTGCTCGTACATCTTGTCTAGCACGACGTTGCGCCGGGCCAGCGAGGACTTCGGGGAGTTGACCGGGTCGGTCACCGATGGTGCCCGCACCACTCCCGCGAGCGTAGCGGACTGCACGAGGTTCAGATCCTTGGCGCTGACGTTGAAGTAGTGCCGCGCGGCGGCTTCGATCCCGTAGGAGCGGTCTCCGTAGTACGCCAGGTTGAGATAGCCCTCCAAGATTTCGTCTTTGGTCAGGCGCTCCTCCAGCGTCACTGCATACTTCAACTCGCGGACCTTGCGGACGTAACCCTCCGTGCCGCTGCGAGCCAAGAGCGCGCGCTGCGCCTCGACGTCCCCCTCGCGCTCGGCCTGCTCAGCCAGTGTCAACTTCACGTACTGCTGGGTCAGCGTCGATCCACCTTGGGTGTCGTCGGTGGTCGCATTCGTCACGAACGCACGCCCCAGCGCCTTGGCGTCGACCCCGCCGTGCTCGAAGTAACGCTCATCCTCGATGGCGATCTGCGCCTGTTGCATCACCGGCGCCACCTGCTCCAACGGGACGATGATCCGGTTTTGTCGGGCGGGCGTGTAGATCAACCGGCCGTCGGCGGTCTCCACCCTCGATTGCTGAGCCAACGGGTTGGAGTCCAACTCGCCGGGCAACTCCTCGAACAGTCCGACTCCCTCCCGGGTCGCAGTGCCCGCGGTGCCCACGACGGGGAGCAGTAAGCCAGCCCCGAGTAGCCCCATCAGCACCGAGATCGCGACGAAGGCACCGAGCAGGGAGGTCACCCTGGCCAGGGTGGTTGCAACACGCATATGCATCAGATTACGCGGCTAACCTTAAAGACTGGTGAACCTCGGGCTCCGCGGTGCCTGCGATGCGCCGTTAGGCTCGGCTCATGACAACTTGGGAATACGCCACCGTGCCGCTGATTGTCCACGCCACCAAGCAGATCCTGGACCAATGGGGACAGGACGGCTGGGAGCTCGTCCAGGTCGTGCCAGGCCCCGACGGGGGCTCCAACCTCGTCGCCTACCTGAAGCGCCAGAAGTGAGCGATCCGGGCGTGAGCCGCAGATGACTTCGCCGAGCGCAACCTCGCGCGTCGAGCAACGACTCGCCGAGGCGGGGTATGCCGTGCCAGACGTGGCGGCTCCCGCCGGCGCGTATGTACCCGCGCTACGGCACGGCGATCTGGTCTATACCTCGGGACAACTCCCGTTTGTCGACGGCGAGTTGTCGGCGACCGGCAAAGTCGGTGACGGTGCGGATCATGTCAGCCCAGAGGCCGCCAAGGACTGCGCTCGGCTGTGCGCCTTGAACGCCATCGCCGCAGTGAAGTCGGTGATCGGTGACCTGGATAACATAGTGAAAGTCGTCAAGGTCGTGGGCTTCGTGGCCAGCGATCCTGCCTTCACCGCTCAGCCCGGGGTGATCAACGGGGCCAGCGAGTTGCTGGCTGAGGCGTTCGGCGAGGCCGGTGTCCATGCCCGCTCAGCAGTGGGCGTGGCGACATTGCCCCTGGACACTCCGGTTGAGGTGGAAATCGTGGTTGCGGTCGCAGCACACCGGTGACCATGGTCGGCGCGGGCAGCAGTATGGGCGCAGCCGGTGAGGCCGCGACGGTGACCTATCGGGATTTCGACATGCCCCGATCGCTGCGGGCTGCCTTCCAGCGGTCGGCGGTTGAGTGGCTCGACGGTGCAGGCCGACCGACGGCTGCCACGCCGCGACTCTCGGCGAGCGCCTTGTTGCTGCGGGAAACAGCAACCGGCCTGGAGGTCTTCGCGCAGCGCCGGGTGCCTCAGATGGCGTTTGCCCCGGGAATGCTGGTCTACCCCGGCGGCGCTGTGGATCCGCGCGATGGGGAGGGTGAGATCGACTGGGAGCGGATCAGCCCTGCTCGTTCGGTGGACCAGTGGGCCCACCTGCTCGGCGCCGACCCAGCGCAGACTCGACTGATCTTGTTCGCCGTCACCCGCGAGCTCTTCGAGGAGTGCGGTGTCCTGATCGCTGGCCCTGATCAGCACACGGTGCTCGATGATCTGAGCGATCCACGGTGGCAGCGACATAGGGAGGCGCTGCTGAACCGCTCGGTGAGTTTTGCGAAGGTGTTGGTCGCCGAGGGGTTGACCTTACGCACCGACCTGCTCGCGCCGGTGGGGCACTGGATCACGCCGGAGTGCGAGCCTCGTCGCTACGACACCTACTTTTTCGCCGCAACCCTTCCGGTTGGCCAACACGCCGACGGGCGCACCACGGAGGCGGTTACGGCCGGATGGGTGGAAGCCGCTGAGGCATTGCAAGAACACCGTGCCGGTCCTGGAACGATGATGCCCCCGACGCAAGTGCTGGCCGAGACGGTCGCGGATGCCACCGACCTGAAAAGCTACTTCGCCCGGCCGCACTCGATGCAACCCGTCCTGCCGAGTCCGGCGCGCGTCGCCGGCGCGCTGGTGATGCGGGCACCGATACCTGCCACTCAGGTCGCGTCTTTCCGCGAAACGGACTGAGTATGCGCTCGACTGGCGCCGCAACAGACCCACCGTGGGCTAGTGGGCCGGTCAGTGACCGCGCTTGGTGTCAATTGTGCCCGAATCCGTCGCCGATGACCTTGGACGGCACCAACACCTGGATCGTGACCGAGCCAGGGTCACATGAGTCGATCGTCATCGATCCCGGGCCGACCGACGAGGCGCATCTGTCGGCAGTCCTTGCCCAGGTCGCCTCGCTCGGCTCACGCGTGGCGTTGACGCTCTTGACGCACCACCACGACGATCACGCGCAATCGGCTGCACGGTTCGCAGAGTTGACGGCGGCGCCCGTCCGGTCTGCCGGTGCTGGCCACGACGATCTCGGCGAAGGCGACCGGGTCAAGGTCGCTGGTCTGGAACTGCTCGTCGTGTCGACGCCGGGCCATACCGGGGACTCGCTGAGCTTCTTGCTGACGGCCGAGCAGCGGCTACTCACCGGTGACACCATCCTGGGCCGCGGCACAACGGTGGTGGCTCACCCTGATGGCGAGCTCGCGGCATACCTAGCGTCCCTGGAACGTCTGGCCCGGCTGACCGGCTCCGGCGAGGTGACATCACTCGCCCCAGGGCATGGGCCAGCAGTGGCCGACGCCGCGGGTGTGGTCGAGTTCTATCTCGCGCACCGCGCCGAGCGGCTTGATCAAGTGAGCCGCGCCGTGGCCGAGATCAGGACCGCCCGGTCCAGACCCGTCCCCTCGGGCCTCGCTGAGGCCGGCGACCTCGCCGATGCGATCGTGCAGCGCGTCTATGCCGACACCCCCGTCGAGGTATGGCCAGCGGCGCGGCTTAGCGTTCTGGCGCAGCTGGACTATCTCGGGCTGGGCGAAGGGAGGTAGGTCCACATCAGCGCGCGCGGCGGACGAGCCGGTCGGTGTCCAGCAGCGTCACCGACTTGGCGCCCAGGGTGAGCCATCCGCGGGCGGCGAAATCGGCCAACGCCTTGTTGACCGTCTCGCGGGAGGCGCCGACCAACTGAGCGAGTTCCTCCTGGGTGAGATCGTGATTGACCCTGACACCCTCGTCCGTGGCTTTGCCGAAGCGCCCGGAAAGGTCCAGCAACGCTTTGGCCACCCGACCGGGAACATCCGTGAACACCAAATCGGACAGGCCCTCATTGGTGCGCCGCAGCCGACGGGCCAAGCCGGCCAACATCTGCATACCGACCTCGGGGTGCTCAGCGATGAAGGTGCGCAGGTCCTTGTTGTGCAGCGCGATGAGCTGAGAGTCGTTGACCGCGGTGGCACTGGTCAGTCGCGGACCGGGGTCGAACATGCTCAACTCGCCGAACATCTCGCCTGGCCCCAGGACGGCGATCAGACTCTCCCGACCGTCGGATGAGGAGCGGCCCAACTTCACCTTCCCGCTGGTGATGACATAGAGCGAGTCTCCGCGGTCACCCTCGTGGAAGATCTCCCGGCCTTTGCGGCACTCGCTGGCGGTCATCGACTGAATCAACCGCTCCGCGCTTTCTTGGTCCAGCGCGGCGAAAAGTGGGGCGCGAGTTACGACCTGGGTATCCACTCCATGCATCCTGCCACTATAGGCACCGATGCGGCAGGGGTGAATGCCCACGACGTAGGCTGACGGCGTGATTTCGCCAGAGAAGTCCGCTTCGGGCGGGCGCGGCAAAACAGCAGGTCAGGCCCCCGCTGCGGAAAGCGGATTGGGTCGCACCCGCCGGGCCCGAAAGATGTATCGGGTCCTGGCCCAGCGTTACCCCGACGCCCATTGCGAGCTGGATTTCCGCACCCCCTATGAACTCTTGGTCGCCACCGTGCTGTCCGCGCAGACCACCGACGTGCGGGTCAACACCGTGACGCCCGAGTTGTTCCGGCGCTACCCTGATGCCGCCGCGCTGGCCGGAGCCGATCGGGAAGCTGTCGAGGAGATCATCAAGCCAACCGGCTTCTTCCGGGCCAAGACCAACTCGATTCTGAAGCTTGCCGATGCGTTGGTGCAAAACTACGACGGCGAAGTGCCGGGGCGCCTGGTGGACCTGACGGCACTGCCCGGGGTCGGCCGCAAGACGGCCAACGTCGTCCTGGGCGACGCCTTCGGTGTGCCCGGCATCACGGTTGACACCCACTTCTCTCGCTTGGTGCGGCGGTTCGGTTGGACCGAGCTGGAAGACCCGGTCAAAGTTGAGCACGCCGTGGGAGCGTTGCTGCCCAAAGGTGAATGGACGCACTTGTCGCACGTGCTGATCTTCCACGGTCGGCGCACCTGTCATGCCCGCAGACCTGCCTGCGGTGCCTGCCCCGTGGCCCAGTGGTGCCCCTCATACGGCATCGGTGAGACCGAACCCGAGCGCGCCGCGTCGCTGATCAAGACTGGCCCCCCTCGGTGAGTGACCCGGCAGCGTCGATCCCGGTGCCGCCGTGGCTGACCCAGTTGGTCGACCGGGTCGAGGCGTCGCCGCCAGCGTCGTTCAACCAGTTCCGAGCGCCGCCCAATGGTGGGGGTCGGGCCTCGGCGGTGTTGATCCTGATGGCTCCTGCGCAGGTGCTGACCTCAGCGACGGACAGCTCAGCAACCAGAAACTCACCGGGCAGTGAGATCGCAGAGACGGTGATGCTCACGAGGCGGGCCGCAACGATGCGTTCACACGCCGGCCAAGTGTCGTTTCCCGGTGGCGGACAGGAGCCCGGTGACAGCGACCCTGTCGCGACAGCGTTGCGCGAAGCGGCCGAGGAGATCGGCCTTGACGCCGCCGGTGTCAGCGTGCTGGCGACGCTGCCGACGCTGCACATCACGATCAGCGGGTATGACGTGACTCCGGTCCTGGCGTGGTGGCATCAACCAAGCCAGGTCTATCCCAGGCAGCCCGCCGAGGTCGACCAGGTGCTGCGGGTGCGAGTGGCCGACTTAATCAACCCCGACAACCGTTTTCGGGTCCGCCATTCCAGCGGATACATCGGTCCTGCCTTCGCAGTAAGCGGCAGCACCATATGGGGCTTCACGGCAGGAGTGCTGGACCGGCTGTTGGACGTGGTCGGACTGACCCGAGCATGGGATCCGAACCGGATCTACCCGATCGACTGACGCGACCGAGCGTTTCGCGACGCGGGAACGGCGCCGACTCGTGCGGGCAAACGACGTCGAGCCACAGCGCGATAGGTGCCTGGGCCAGTCGGAGCACCCGGAGGTGGGCGCGATCGGTCAGCTCGAAGGCTTCACCGCGGCGACGGTCTGCTGAGCGTTGTCGATGGCCTTCTCCGGCTTGCCCTTGACCTTGCCGATCTGCCCCTTGCCGATCAGCGCCAAGATGCCGGCGATGAGGAACAAAACACCAGCCACAATGAGCAGCCCGGCCCACACCGGCAGCCAGATCGCGATCACCCAGGCCAGCCCGAGCAGCAGCAGCCCAAAGCCGTAGGCACCGAGTACGCCGGCACCGGCGAACATGCCGACACCCTTGCCCGCGTGGGTGAGGTCGTTCTTGATCTCGACCTTGGCGAGCTCGACCTCGCTGCGCACGATGGAGGACACGTCGGCAGAGGCGTCGGCGACCAGTTGTCCGATGGTTCGCTCGTCGTCGCGGGTCGGTTCCGCGTGAGTAGACATGGCCAGAACTGTATCTCCTCTGCTGCCCACTCGCAGAGCAGGCCGCGCCGACCCGCGTGCCCCCGAATGCGTTGGTCAACGGGGGAAATTAATGGTGCCCACCCGGCACCCCCTGTTAGTGCCGGGTGGGCACCAGTCGACTACCCGGTCCCGTGACAGCCAGGGGCACCTGCGCGGAGGCGCGGTGCCATGTCGATAGGTACCATGATGCCTTGTCCTGGTTGGGGATCGAGCCTAGATTCAGTCAAGGTTTGGCAAACTTTCGCTACTCATTTGACAGGCCATGCTTGATCTTGTCCATAACGGTCGAATCAGCCAGGGTTGTGACGTCTCCAACGTCTCGATCCTCGGCCACATCGCGCAGTAGTCTGCGCATGATTTTGCCGCTACGAGTCTTCGGCAACTCGGCCACCACCATGATCTGGCGCGGGCGAGCAATCGCTCCGATTTCGCTGGCAACGTGGGCCCTCAACTCGGCAACCGTGTCGGCGTGGTCATCGCCACGCTCAGCGCTGGCGGTTGCCGCGTCGGAGCGCAAGATCACAAAGGCGCACACTGCTTGACCGGTCATGTCGTCCGTCGCGCCGACGACGGCAGCCTCGGCGACGGTGGGATGAGACACCAATGCCGACTCAATCTCGGTAGTGGACAACCGGTGGCCGCTGACGTTCATCACGTCGTCGACGCGGCCGAGCACCCAGATGTTGCCCTCCTCGTCCTTCTTCGCGCCGTCTCCGGCGAAGTAGATGCCCTCGAAGCGAGACCAATAGGTGTCGGCATAGCGCTGCTTGTCACCCCAAATGCCGCGCAACATCGAGGGCCACGGCTTCGTGATCACGAGGTAGCCACCGGAGCCGTCGGGCACCGATTCTCCGTCGTCGTTGACGACGTCCACGCTGACCCCGGGGATCGCCAACTGGGCCGACCCGGGACGGGTAGCGGTGACCCCGGGAAGTGGGCTGATCATGATGGCGCCCGTTTCGGTCTGCCACCAGGTGTCCACGATCGGGCACTCCTTTGCGCCGATGACCTCCCGGTACCACATCCATGCTTCAGGGTTGATCGGCTCGCCGACCGAGCCCAGCAACCGCAGCGAGGACAGATCGAACTTCTCGGGGATCTGCTCGCCCCACTTCATACAGGCCCGGATAGCGGTCGGGGCGGTGTAGAAGATGGTGACACCGAGATCCTGGACGATCTCCCACCAGCGACCCTGGTGCGGCGTGTCCGGTGTGCCCTCATACATCACTTGGGTCGCGCCGAGCGCCATCGGCCCGTAGACGATGTAACTGTGGCCGGTTACCCAGCCGACATCAGCGGTGCACCAATAGACGTCGCTCTCGGGATGGATGTCGTGGACGTACTTTGAGGTGAACGCGGATTGGGTCAGATAGCCGCCGGTGGTGTGGAAAATGCCCTTGGGGGTGCCGGTGGTGCCTGAGGTGTAGAGGATGAACAGCGGGTGTTCGGCTTCGAACGCGGTGGCCTCGTGCACCGGCTCGGCGGCCTCCAGCGCCTCGTGCCACCACACGTCCCGGTCCTCGTGCCAATCGACATCCTGCTCGGTCCGCCGGACGACCAACACGCTCTCGACCGTGCTGTCCTCATCGATCGCGGCATCAACGGCTGGCTTCAACGACGATGCTTTGCCTTTGCGATAGCCACCGTCAGCAGTAATCACGATCTTGGCCTCGGCGTCGGCGATGCGGGCCCGCAGAGCCGAGGCCGAGAAGCCGCCGAAGACCACCGAATGCGCGGCCCCGATCCGCGCACACGCGAGCATCGCCACGGCTGCCTCCGGGACCATCGGTAGGTAGATCGCGACGCGGTCCCCAGCCTGCACTCCCAGGTCGACCAGAGCATTGGCGGCTCGCTGGACCCGGTCGTGCATCTGGGCATACGTGATGTCCTCGGTGTCCCCGCCTTCGCCGACGAAGTGCAGCGCTATTCGCTCGCCGTTGCCGGCCTCGACGTGTCGGTCCACACAGTTGACACACGCGTTGAGCGAGCCGTCGGCGAACCATCTGGCCTCAGGGGCCTGCGACCAATCCAACGTCTGGGTGAAGTCGCTCTCCCAGGTCAACAACTCGCGGGCGTGCTCGGCCCAAAACGCTTCTTGGTCCTCTGCGGCTGCGTCATAGAGGTCCGGGCCGGCGTTGGCCTGTTCAACGAAGGCCGCACTGGGCTCGAAAAGCCGTTCCTCATGCGCGAGATTGGACAAGGTCGAACTGCTCACAATGCCTCCTAGGCGGGTTGGGTCGACATCTCCCAGCAAACCGCGTGCGAGCGCATTCGGCAAGAGGGGACGATAGGGCGGTGAGTTATGCAGCCTTGGCCGCCCAGATCGCCGATCTGGCAGGTCACCCTGACGTCGACGAAGCCGTGCAGACTGCCCGTAACGCATGTGAGCAGTTGCGTTGGCACCCCGGCCTACGTCGCCAAGCGGCTCAGGCGGCAGCCGAGTCCCGGGTCAGGGGAGCAGTCGCAAGTGCCCAACTGGAGGGGGCCGAGGTCGCTGGCAGCACCCTGAGCCTGCAGATGGTGCGCGATGTGATGCGCGGGGCGTTGGATCCGCCCGATCACCCGGATCCGGTATGGCGGACCACCACGGCTGCGATCCACGTCAGCGCTGTGACCGAGGAGATCAGCGCAGCGGCGCTCGGCGCACCTGCCCAGGTGCTGGCCCGACTTCACGTGGCCGCAGCCAGCGCGTTGCTCCCTGCGGCGGATGTCGGTCGACCGCGAACACCGGCCCAGTCGTGTACTGAATGGATCGAGCTCGGTCCGCCATGCGGCCCGCCCGAGCTGCGCCAGCGATTGGCCGGGATTAACGACTTGATCAGCGCCGGTGCAGCCGGCGTCGGCCCTACCGTCGTGCTCACGGCGCTGGTTCACGCCGAAATAGTCGCCGCTCGGCCCTTCGTTGCAGGTAACGCGATGGTCGCACGGGCAATGGAACGTCTGATGTTGCATCGACTGGGGGTCGACCCCCTGGGAGTGGCCGTGGTCGAGGCTGGCCACGCAGCACGAGCGGGAGCAAACTACCGAGGTGCCATGACGGCCTACGTCGAGGGCGGCCCGGCGGGTGTGCGCCTTTGGCTCGTGCACTGCGCTGAGGCGGTGACCGAAGGCACAGCACATGGCCGGGCGATCGCGGATGCGGTGCTGGCAGGCTCGTTGGGCCAGTGATCACAGGCACAAGCAATCTCGCCTAGGGGGTGAGATCGATTTTGGGCAGAAGATGACCATGGGGGGTTGTTCTAGAGTCCCGAGGGGTGTAGACCAGAGGGAGAGATTTTCGTTCGCGAATGTCTCGGCGATGACGACACCAGCACCCACGTGCGGTCGGTCCACTGATGGACTGTCGCGGTCGGGCTTGCTCCGACCCGATGCTGCTATTGCGCGCTCTGATCGCTGGACGCCGTGGCCTGGGAAGCGCTCCGCATAGCGGGGCGTTTTCCTACGAGACGTAGTATCGTGTGTCGGCGTTGTGCCTTATCACGAGACTTGGGCGACTTCCAGGTGAACACTGCGACATAGTTGCAGTATGGGTCGCTTGAGGGCACAATCATGTCATAGCGCTCCCCTCCGGGGTTGAGCGCAGGCGTTCCGGGCCAACCCCCAAGGCCTGGAGCGTCGACGGCCCCCGCTACCCCCCCCGCGGGGGCCGTCCCAACTCTCCGCCGAGTCATCCACAGCCCCGCCTGGACCGGCGCCGTGTCCACAGGCACCATCAGGCTGCGAGATAGTCCGGGTCATGCCCACCAGAGTGGCAGACATGCTTCAACAGGGCACGAGACCCATTCGCTTGCGCAGCAACTCACCGGGCGGCTCGGTGGTGATCGGAGTAGTCGGCGCCAGTGGTGGGTTGGGAGTCAGTGCCATGGCCTCAACACTGGCCGTGCGAAGCGCCGCAACTGGTCACTCGACGGTCCTCATCGACGGTGATCCCTATGGCGGCGGGCTCGACATCATGCTCGGACTTGACCTTAGCCCTGGGCTGAGGTGGCCAGACCTGAGCGCGGCGCAGGGCGAACTCGACGGTGCCGCCATCCTGTCGGCCCTCCCGGCCCTGCCGGGGCTCGGCGAGTGTCACGTGCTGTCGTGGAGCCGCAGCCCTGGGTCGGCCGGTGACAACGGACCGGCAGTTTGTGCAGCGGTGTCGGCTCAGGTTGACGTCAGTGTGCTCGACCTCCCCTCACTGCGAAGTTCGCACGCTCATGCCTGGTCGGCGATGTGCGACCACATCGTGGTGCTGTGCGGCTCTGGGGTGCGACCACTTGCGAGTGCTGCCGTTGTCCTGGAGGCACTGGAACAAGCGGATCCAAATCCAGATGCTCCGCGCGTGTTGGGGATGCTACGCCAGTGCCACCGCAGCTCGATGGACGTCGACACCGCCTCTGCGCTGCTCGGGATTCCCCTGGTCGCCACCATCGAATTCGACCGCCGGATCGAGGTCGCGTTGCGCCGAGGGGAGGCGGTCGGTAGGCGGATGGGTCCACTGGCCCGTTCCTGTGACCGCGTGCTGGCACAGCTGAACGCCAGTGCGGTAGTGGCCGCGTGAACAGCAGTGCGGTGAGTGTCAGCGCCGAGATTGCCCGGGGACGCATGCCCACAGCAGACCGGGTGGCTGCGCTGTCCCGCGGGATGCAAGCGCAACTGGGATCGGTCGGGACGGCGCAGCTTCAGGACCGGCTCGGCGGCGATGTCCTCGGCCTCGGGCCCCTTCAAACTCTCCTGGCCAACCCCGAAGTCACCGACATTGTGGTCAACGGACCACGCAGCGTATGGATCGACCGTGGATCCGGGGTGCAGCGCTGCGACGTCAGATTCGCCGACGAAGCCGCCCTACGCGCTCTCGCCGTCCGCTTGGCCGCCCTGACCGGGCAGCGGCTCGATGACGCCTCCCCGTACGTCGATGGTCTCCTCCCGGAGGGGATCCGGGTCCATGCGTTGCTCCCGCCCATCGTGCACGGGTCGGCCCACATCAGTCTTCGGATACCCCGTCGTACGCCTCCGACACTCGCGAGGCTGAGTTCCTGGGGAATGTTCTCTGCTGAGCTCGAGGCCATCTTGCGGGCGGTCGTGTCGGCCAAGGTGGCCTTCGTGATCGGCGGTGGCACCGGCAGTGGCAAGACGACCCTCTTGGCGGCGCTGCTCGCCCACGTCGCACCCGATGAGCGGATCGTGGTGGTCGAAGATGTCCAGGAACTCACCGTTCAACATCCACACGTGGTGCAACTGCAGGCCCGATCCGCGAATGTCGAAGGTCGCGGTGAGATCACTCTGGCCACGGTGCTGCGACAGTCGCTGCGGATGCGCCCGGACCGGATTGTGCTGGGCGAGGCTCGGGGGGCGGAGGTGCGGGAACTCCTCACCGCAATGAACACCGGTCATGAGGGAGGATGCGGCACGATTCACGCGAACTCGGCCGCCGACATCGTGTCCCGGTTCGAGGCTTTGGGCGCCTTGGCCGGGCTAAGCCCACAGGCGGTGCACACCCAAGTCGTCTCGGCGGTGCAAGTGGTGCTGCACCTTTCGCGAGTCGGTGGCCAGCGCAGGTTGACCGAGATAGCACTGCTGGGCCGGGCCCGCGACCGCGTCGAAGCCGTTACCGCCTGGAACTCTGCGGGGCCGGGTCCGGCCTGGGGCGATCTTGCCGCCTTGGTCGCGCTTCCGCCGCTGTCCGGGGGAGTGCCGGGACGGTGAGCGAACACGTGCTCCTTGCCCCTGGGCTCCTGCTGTTCTCAGTACTTCTATGGCCCAGCCGTGGCCACATCCAAGCGGCTGCGGCGGGTGCCGCTATCGGTGCCCGGCGGCTGCGACCAGCGGGCCCTGAGCGCTGGTGGAATCGAGACCTGAAGGTCGATGACTTGCTGAAACCCCGGCGCCCGAGCAGTGTTCCGGTTGGATTCCTGGACAGCATGATGGCCGGGCTGCGCGCCGGTTTAGCGCCGGCTGACGCGCTCAAGGGGGCTGCGCGCGATCTCGGTGACGCGCCCGCAGGCCAGGACGCGGCTCACTGGTTGGACCCGATCCTCAGTACGGCTCAGGCGGGACGCCCGCTGGGAACCGTGTGGCAGACCCTGGCCCGGCGCCGCCACGATCCCGACCTCGCCGCGCTTGCCCGAGCCTGGACCATCAGCGAAAAGCTGGGCGCACCCTTGGCCGACGCGGTCGCAGCTGCCGCAGACATGGCTCGATCGCGGACGGCTCTGGCGGCATCCATCAACACAGCGACTGCGGGGGCGAGGATGACATCGACCCTGCTCTGCGCCCTACCGCTGGGCGGCCTGGGGGTAGCTGCCGTGCTGGGCATCGATCCGTTGACGTTGTACTCCCAGCCACTGTCTATGTTCGCGCTGGCGACGGGTGCGCTGTTGCTGTTGCTGGGGCGGTGGTGGGTGGGACGCATGATCCGGGCGGTCGCCGTGACCCCATGACGCCAGAGCACGTGATGCTGGCCTACCCGGCGCTGGCCGTGGCGCTGGCGGTGTTGGTGTGGCCCGGCAAACGACCGCGTTGGCGCCTGCGGCTATCGCTGCGCCAGGGCGCTCGGCAGGAGGCAGAGACCGAGACCGAGCCCGGCGTGGACGAGACCTTGCAGCACCTGGCACTCGCCCTGCACGCCGGGGCCGGGTTGCAACCCGCGCTGCGTGAGGTCGCTGCAGCCAGCCCCGGTGCGACCGGGACCGAGTTGATGGCTGTCGCCGCGGCGATGGCATGGGGATTGGACGACGACGCGGCCTGGGGTCACGCGCCGGATCGGTGGGATCCGGCCCGCCGCTCGCTGATGCTTGCCGCACGCTCCGGTGTCGCACCGAGCCCGATGTTGCGAGCTGCCGCGAGTGACCTGCGCCGCGAGCACGACGCCCTGGTTAAAGAGTCCACCGCGCAACTCTCGGTTCGGTTGGTACTACCGCTGGGATTGGCCTTCCTGCCCGCGTTCGTGCTGACCACGGTGGTGCCAGTCGTCCTGGCACTCGCGGCGACAGTCCTCGACCTCGGATGATTCCTTTGTCCACTCACACCCCTGCTCGCGAATGAGGGCAGCCCTCGGATGAGGGCTGCCCTCGGGCCCCATCGGCGGCAGCAATTCTTGGTATCGCAGGCAGCCTGCCGGCACAGAGTGCACCGGCGCTCGGGCGAACCCAAGGAGAAATCGTATGAAGCTCCGTCATCTGGCGCAACGCGCCCGCAATGAACTGCGTCGGGACGGCGCGGAAGCTTGAATGACAACAGCCGATTATGCGGTGGGCACGCTCGCTCCATTTCGTAGAGTGCTCGCCTGTCCAGGGACTCTCTGGAGAAGGTGTTGCTGGTCCAAAAGGTGCGACGAAGTTTGGACTATTCATTAGTTTCACTGCTAAGTGAAGGACATGAAGGCAAATTCTAGTGGTTCGTCCGTGCCTGGTCTTCGGCATCAGCGACCTCGCAGCGCTCATCGGCCTGGCCATCGCAAACATCGCCATGATCCTCTTCGGGTGGCTGATGGAAATGTCGAACAACGGACTGATGCACGCCCGCGACGATGGCCCTACCCTGGCCAACGCCCTTGGTGGACACCGTTCTGGTTCGGCTGCATCGCCGGTATCGGCCCGTGGCTGGCCGTTGCCGGGTACCTCATCGTCAACGTAGGCATGGAGGGCGGTGAGGGCCCACCAGCGTTCGTGTACGGAATTATGGTTTCAATCTTCATCTTCTTCAACAGCTTCGCTCTCAACCAATGGCTGCAGTACCGCCAGATCGGTCCCTGGAAGGACTACCTGGTGTCACCCTCAGCGACGGTCAACAGTCAGTGACTACATGTGGACTGACACTGACGGAGTCCATCACCCAGAACGGGAAACCAACATCGTTTTGGAGCGCCGGTTGTAACCGTGCTCTACAGGCCGCGGAGTCTGTCGCGAGAGACCGATCCCTCAGCGGCCATACCCCTCAGACTTTGATGGCAGCTACTGCGTCGACCTCTACGAGTTGGTCGGCGTATCCGAGCACAGGCACACCGATGAGGGTGCTCGGAGGGTCGTGCGGCACGGCGCTAGGGCGTCGCGAACCACCTCCCAACAGGCAACAAGATCCTCGCGCGCGGATGACGCGACGTAGACGGTTGTACGGACGACGTCTTTCGAACCCAGCCCCGGCATCGGCAAGGCTGGTCCGCAGGTTGTCCATCACTTGCCGTGTTTGGGCGCGGATGTCCCCGACACCAAGCGTGGCCCCGCCAGCGTCCAGCGGACAGGCGCCCGCACAGAAGACCAACTGTGAACCTGGGACGGTGACGGCTGCGTAGGCGTACTCAGCAGTGCTGGCGAGTGTGGGACTGCGGATCAAACGGGCTGCTGGGCTCACATCGTTCATCCTCGCAGCGACCCCTCGCGAACCGCTAGCGGATCCCATACGACGATCAATCTCTGGACACACGAACCATCTTTGACGTCGCTGCCTGAACCGTCCATCTTCTTTACAGGGGCAACTGATGCAATTGGTCCGGCGCGTCTTCCTGGCCTCAGGGCCGAAATCACCAACGGCGGAAGCCGCCTTCGCTACTGAGTACCTGACCGACCATCCATCTGCCTTCGTCGCTGACAAGCCAGGCGATAAGACGGGCTGGATCGTCCGGTTCTCCGAATCGACCACTTGGGCAGTGCGCCAGAACCGACTCCAAGATGTCGGGTGACCGGTCGGTGGTTTCAGCATCGAGGTAGCCGGTGTTGACCGGGCCAGGATTAACCGTGTTCAGAACGATCCCAGCGTCAATGAGGTCGTTCGCGACGGAAGCCGTCACCCCGGCTAGAGCGGCTTTCGATGTTGCGTAAGCGATCTCTGAACTCATCGGACCTTGCGTCTGCCCGGAAGTCATCCAAATGACTCGGCCACCAGCACGGCCGTCGTGCTGGTCGACGAATCCTCGGGTTGCCAAGAGCGTGGAGCGAGTATTGACCTGCCAATGAGCATCGAGTGTTTCCGCGGTCATCTCCGCGAGTCGCCCGTCCCCTCCGCTGCGCGCGTGGTTGCACACCAAAATATCGAGGTGCCCACTGGCATCCCCAGCCACATCAATGAGCTTCAAGCCGGCATCGGCAACGCTCAAATCAATTTCCTGGTCTTGCAGCTGAGCTCCCGGAGCGAGTCTCGCGCGCAGAGCCGATATGACCTCGTCGAGTTGGTCGGCTCCCCAGGGTTGTTCGGCATCGTGAGGAGTGAAGTGCTGTATGAAAAGACTCGCACCCATGTCGGCGAAGCGCGAGGCGATGGCAAACCCGATTCCCTGACGGCGGCTTACCCCGGTGACAACAGCAGTGCGACCGGCGAGTGGCAGGTCTGATTGAATCGTCATCGCCGCAGTCTAGGCAGCGGCCGGGTCCATCCATCTAACCAATTGGGTCTGCTGCCGCACATGGTGGAGACCATCCGGATCACCACTGCGGTCCGCAAGGAGAACCGTCACCGGTCAGCGATCCTTCTTCGGCCCCGCGCTCGAGACGGAAGGCGGCTCCGCAGCGGTGGTTGAGGTAGTGGCATGTGCCTTCCGGCAACGTTGCTGGAAGACTGAGCACGTCCCCGGGCCATGCTTCCGTTTCGGTTCCACCGACGGCGGCAGGTTCTTTGCCTTGTCTCCAGCGCGCCCAGGTCCTTGATAGGTGCAGGCGATTGGATGCCCGCCAAATGCTCGGGCGTTCCAAGGGGCGATCGACCAGGGGACGCCATTCTTGAGCGGGAACTCCCCCTCGTGGACGCCCTAACACATCAACGGACACGTTGCCCCGGTCGTCGAGGAGTTCGGTCACGACCAGCCCATTGACCGCGAACGACGCTCGTGGCGGGACCAACCAATGTCCACTGGGATCTGCGAATTGCATCAGCGTTTCGTAGGTCCGCCAGTCGCGATCTTTCTCCGCAGAGCGCTGTCTACAAGACTCCGCGCTCAGGTGGGCGTAGTTGGTCAGGCCTGCGGTTGGCCCTGGTTGTAGTTGGCTGAGCAGCGAAGCAGCCGCTGATCAAGATCCAGTGAAGACACTTACGGCCAGGAGGCGTCATGACGGAAGCGAACCAGGCAACGATATCCGGCAGGTTGGTGTCGGACATTCTCGATGAGGTGAGGGATCGAGGGGTTCCGGTGCCTGAATACGACCGATCAGGACTCGTGACTGGGATCGTGCAC
>JBARZG010000121.1:0-7448 GCA_049649785.1 Ornithinimicrobium sp.
GGGCTGATCGTGGCCAGCCCTTCCAACCCGACGGGCACGGTGATCGACCCGGCCGAATTGGCGGAAATTGCCACCTGGTGTGAGCACAACGACTGCCTGCTGATCAGCGACGAGATCTACCACGGCATCACCTACGGGCCACCGGCGGCGAGCGCGTGGCAGACCTCACGCCAGGCGGCCGTTGTCGGCTCGATCAGCAAGTATTTCTCGATGACCGGGTGGCGTCTGGGGTGGGCGTTGGTGCCGCCGCATCTGCGTCGGCCGATGGAAATCCTCGCCCAGAACCTCACGATCTGTCCGCCAGCCATCTCCCAGCACGCGGCGCTCGCTGCGTTCGGCCCGGCCGCGGCGCAGGAGCTGGATGCCCACGTCCAGCGGTATGCCGACAACCGCGCCTTCTTGGCGCGACGACTGCCGGAGCTAGGGCTGGCCTCGGCTACCGTCCCGGACGGCGCCTTCTACGTCTGGTGTGACATCGGCCATCTCACCGAGGACTCAGTGGCTTGGTGCCAGGGGGTCCTGGCGGACACCGGAGTCGCGTTGACGCCAGGCGTAGATTTCGACATCGCGGCTGGTCACCGGATGATGCGGATGAGCTTTTCGGGCAGCACCGCCGAGGTCGACGAAGGCATCACCCGGCTGACCGGCTCGGCGTGGCTATCCGCCGAGCAGGCACCTTTGCTGCCATGATGGTGGCTGTCCTGTGACATACCAACTGCCCCAAGGAGACCGCTGATGCCAGGCACGATCAAGCGGATACTGCTGTGGTTGTTGTTCGGTTTTTTGATTTACGCCATCATCACCAGCCCGGACCGCGCTGCCGACATCGTGGAGTCGGTGTGGGACATCATCGCTGACGGATTCCGCAATATCGGGCGGTTCTTCGAAGCGCTCATCGGCTAGCCGTGCTTGGCTCCTCGGAGATTGCGGAGTCCGGTGTCAAGGTCAGCAGTCGGATCCTTCGCCGGTATGTGCTGAGGGGTGAGCAAGTCGAGGTCGCCACTCGACAGCATTGGGCCAAATTGGCCGAGCCGGTGATCACCGTCATTCTGGGCTTCTTCCTCGTTGCCTGGACCAGCGCTGGCCTGGAACGCGCCTTCGGCGACTTCGGCCTGTACCTGTGGTGGGTCTGGTTCGGGCTGATCGGACGGCTCGTCTGGCGAGTGTTCGAATGGCGCAATGAGTGGTTCGTCGCCACCGACAAACGGCTACTCCTGACCTATGGACTCTTCACACATAAGGTCGCCATGATGCCGCTGGGCAAGGTCACCGACTTGAACTACGGGCGCTCGGTCAGCGGCCGGATGCTGGGTTATGGCGACTTCACCCTGGAGTCGGCGGGCCAAGACCAGGCCTTGCGCAAGATCAACTGGTTGCCCAGCCCCGATGAGACCTATCGCCGGATCTGCGACATCATCTTCGGTCCGGAGCGTTTCGACACCGAAGATCACCTGGGGCACCATCACGACCCATCGACTCCGGAGTCCGAGCAGACCGAGTTCGATCATCGACCGCCGGCACACCCTGAGCCGCCGCGCCAGCGCTACACCTCGGACAAGATTGCGGCGAAGGGCGATGGGGGGTCGAGCGAGAATTGGGACCAGCGGCACGACTCGGACACCGATGCTCTGGACGACTATGGTCGGCCCACGGGTGACGTTGACGGCGCTGAGAAAGATCGCCCGGACATCGACGACGACACCGATCAGGACGGCCACTTCGCTGCGGAACAGCCACCGGACAGCGACGACGACAAGGTCGAGATCGCCGAGCCCGACGATGGCGAGTCAAGCGCTGACGAATTCGATCCGCCACATGTCGATCGCGTAGATATCGATCGGCCAGAGGGCGATCGGCCAGAGGGCGATCAGCCAGAGGGCGATCAGCCAGACCGCGATGTCTCCGACGAAGTGGATGACGATTGGGTCATCGATGGAGGGGCCAGCGCATGGGACTCCACGTCGGGCGGGGCCGACGAGAGTTGGCAGACGTCGCGCGAGGGACCACCGTCATACCAGCGTGTTCAGCCCCGACCGCGCGGCGCCGCAGATGACGACATCACCGGCCCGATCAGACCCCGCTAGGTCAGGTGAGGTCGAGGGCATAGCGATCGCCCTCCTTGGCAAAGCCGATCCGTGAATAGTACGGCGATCTGGTGTCCGGTGATGTCAGCACCCGGCGAAAGCCGCGCCGGGTCAGCACGTCGGATTGACGGAAGACGAACTCCCCCGGCGACAGGTCTTGGTATCGCGGGGTCACCCAGTCCAACAGCACTTGAGCCACCCCGTCGCCGGCATCCTCGATGACCACAACCCCGACCGTTTCGTCAGCGCGGAGGATGATGAACGTCGCCTGGTCCGCCGCTGGGCCCGCAAAGCCGGGGTCGCTCTGCGCGATCTCGTGTCGATGCACGTCCAGCAGGTACAACAGGTAGGTGTCGTCCGGCTCGACTTCGATCACCGTGTACTCGTCTGTGTCGTGCTGGGTACGGAACAACTTCACCAGAAAGACGACGTTGATCAGGGCTAACACGATGTTGAGCCCCACCATCGGCCATACCTCGATGATCAGGTTGTACACCCCCAGGAGCGTACTTCCCAGCAGGTTGATCAGCCGCAGCCGCACCACCCGGGTCTGCAGCAGCGAGATCACCAGGACGCCCGAGCCGAACCAGCCAAAGATTTCGATCCAGTTGATATCCACACGGTGAGGGTATGCGGGCCAGCCGCTTAGACTCGTCCATGACGCACATCCGAGCACCAGGAGGGCACGTGGCAGTCCGAGAAATCACGGTCATCGGGCACCGCGCTTTACACCAACCCACCAAAAGGGTCCGCGAAGTCACTGACGAGGTCCGCGCGCTGGTGCAGGACATGTTCGAGACGATGGAGGCCGCCGAAGGTGTCGGACTGGCCGCCAATCAGGTCGGTGCCCGCCTGCGGCTCTTTGTCTACGACTGCCCGATCCCCGGCGGCGGCCGGCACCGGGGGGTAGTCATCAACCCCGTGCTGCAGCGGCTCGGCACCCCGGCACCGTTGGATGAGGAGATGGACGGCGAAGGCTGCCTCTCGGTGCCCGGCGAGTATTTCCCCCTCGCACGGTTCCCCCGAGCAAGAGTGACCGGGACCGACCTCGAGGGAGAGCCGGTGGAACTCATCGGCGAAGACCTGTTCGCACGATGTCTGCAGCACGAAACCGAACACCTCGAGGGCACGCTGTATGTCGATCGGTTGACTGGGCCGTGGAAACGTCAGGCGCGCGAGGCGGTTAAGGATCGTGGCTGGCAGGTCGAGGCGATCACCAAATGGAACCCGGCCACACTCAAGGCCGAGAAGGTCTAGGCGGTTCGTTAGAGGTTGATCGTGGGCGTAATGATCGGCTGAGCCAGTTTGTCCTGGTCCGGCCACACGATGAAATGAACCGGCCCGGGGGGTAACTCGGTGAAGACGCAACGCCCGTGCTCATCGCATACCTGGCCTTGCTCCATCGCCTGCCCTGCGTCATTGCTGCCACCGTTGCGGTGGACCTCGACCAACGCGCCACCGTGAGTGACCCAGCAATCCACTCGAACACCATCGGCCTCGGTCGTCAGGCTTACCATCAAACTCAGTCTGCTGCCCGTGAAGCTGATGCTGTCGACCCTTTCGCCGACCTCTGACCGCGCGACTGCCATCGGCATCCGGATCAACTCGGCGACCTCGGCTTCTAACATCCGCACGGTCATCGCATACTTCACGCGCTCGGTCAGTGACGCTGGGACCGGGTCGACCCGGGAGGAGATCTCCCGGATCTCTGCCAGGATCCGGGCGTCGTCGGCATCCAGGTGACCGGATGCCTCTATCGGGGTAGTCATGACAGCTCTCCAAACCATTCGGGGTCCTCGCTCAGAGCCGAGCGCAACGTGCTCAAGCAGCGTCCGCGAGTCGGACCAATGCTTCCGACCGGCATTTTCAGGGAATCGGCGATCGTCGCGTAGTCGGGTTTGTCCGCGAAGGCGATCACTTGCAGCAGATGGCGGCAACGGTCGTTCAACGTCTGCACGTGTCGCCACAACACGCGCTGGCGTTCGGTAAGCAGCGTGCTATTGGCCGGTCCCGGTTCGTCAGTCGACGCCTCCGGCTGGGCGTCCAGATCGGAACTGTCACGACCCGCGACCTTGTGTTGCCGCCACGATTCACGCCGCACCGTCGTCACCATCCAGGACACCACGGCCCGGGGTTGTTCGATGCCGTCGGCACGGTCGATCAGACGCAACCATGCGGTTTGCGCGACGTCCTCAGCAGCCACCGTGGACAGACCCTGGGCCCGCGCTGTGCGCCAGAGCAGCGGGGTCAACAGGTCCACTAACTGGTCCATCGCCTGCGGCTCACCCTCTCGGTATGCCGTAAAGGCTGCGGCCGCTTGATCGGTCAACGTGGGCGGGTCCGGTGAGGTCCCTTGGGCAGGCGAATCTTCGCGAAACATACCGGTCACCGACCCCCTTCTGGCCGAGTAGCCACGAGGGGGCGCAGCACGGCACCGCTGGGGTTCCTGCGTCGATACACCATGCTCACTCCTCACCCGGGTCAAAGCTTCGTCCACTGTGTCAGAAGTCTTCGATGCCAGGGAGGGCCGTGCGGCAGTTCTGATACACGCCCCGTCAAGTTTTTTCTGTACGCCTGCGACCGGGTGAGGAGTCTGCGGCCGCGTGGCTACATGTCCTCCAACTCTCGGCCCTTGGTTTCAGGCACAAACTTGAGCACGAACAACAAGGAGAGCACAGCAAACGTGGTGTAGAAGCCATAGGCGAACCCGAGACCGATGTCGGCGAAGGTCGGGAACGATGTCGAGATCGCGAAGTTCGCCAGCCACTGAGCAGCCGCCGCGACCCCCAGGGCCGTGCTGCGAATCGTGTTGTTGAACATCTCGCCCAGCAGCACCCAGACGCCCGGACCCCACGACATACCGAAGAAGACCACGAACAGGTTCGCAGCGATGAGTGCCACGACACCCGCGGTGTCCCCCAACACTGGCTCCAAGACTCCATCAGCATTCTCGACGGTGGCCGCCGTGGCAAAGATGAACGCCAGTGTGCCGAGCGACGCGGCCATACCGGCCGAGCCGATGGTCAAAAGCCGGCGGCGCCCAATCTTGTCGATCAGTGCAATCGCGACGATGGTCACCACGATGTTGGTGATTGAGGTCAGCACCGTAATGGTCAGCGAGTCCTCCTCGCTGAAACCGACGGACTGCCACAAGGTCGAGGAGTAGTAGAAAATCACATTGATGCCGACGAACTGCTGAAAGACCGACAGCGCGATGCCGATCCAGACAATCGGCAACAGGTTGCCCCCACCGGGCTTGACCAGATCCTTCACCGACGTCCGGTAGTCCAACTTGACGGTGCGCTTGATCTCCTTGATCCGCTCATCAATGCCCCGCGTCATCACTGAGCGCAGCACCTCCCGTGCGGACTCGTCCTCACCGCGGGCCACCATGAATCGGGGGGATTCGGGGATAGTCAAGGCGAGCACGCCGTAGGCCAGAGCGGGGATGACCTCGGCGATGAACATCCACCGCCACGCCGTCAGCCCCCACAGCGGCTCGGCGGATCCGCCCGCGGTGGTCGCCAGGAAATAGTCGGACAACAAGGCGATGAAGATGCCGCTGACGATGGCCAGCTGCTGCAGCGACCCCATCCGACCACGGATCGAGGCCGGTGATATCTCAGCGATATAGGCCGGGGCGATGACCGAGGCCGCACCAACGCCCAATCCGCCGACCACTCGCCAAAAGATCAGATCCCACTCGCTGAACGCGAGGCCGGACCCGATCGCACTAGCAAAGAACAACACCGCCGCCATCACCATGACGCGGATCCGTCCTACCCGGTCGGCAAGGCGCCCGGCCAAGTAGGCGCCAGCTACACATCCCAAGAGTGCCGAGGACACGACGAAGCCCAGCAACAACTTGCCTACTTCGAAGTCGGTCTCGATAGCGCTGACCGCGCCGTTGATCACGGCCGTGTCAAAACCGAAGAGTAACCCGCCGAGGGCCGCGACAGCGGCCAGATGAATGGTGCGGCCGAGATAGAAATCGCGACCTGTATCGCCGGATGCTTGCGTGCTCTGCGCCATGTGACTTACCCCTTGTCGAGAACATCGTTGTTCATGTCGAATTGGCCGTACGCGCACATCATGCACCCCCTTACTCCTACACGCCATAGCGTTGGACGATTCGCTCTCGAAATCGTGGCCGCACAGGTCTAGGGTGAGCACCCGGACCACGATCTGGGTCCGACAGATCCCGCACGAAGGAGTGAGCAATGGCGCTCGCACAACGACTGAACCGCCTCGGCACCGAGACCGCCTTTGCGGTCGCCCTAGCAGCGGCGGAGTGGAAGTCGAAGGGGAACACGGTCTACCCGTTCCACCTCGGCGACATCAACATTCCGACCGCCGCACACATCATCGAGGCGATGAACCAGGCCATCGCAGATGGCAAGACCGGGTACTGCCCGGGCGCCGGCATACCGGAATTGCGCGCCGCTTTAGCCGAGGACATCGGGAGTCGTCGCGGGATGACGTTAGACCCCTCCCAGATCGTGGTGATGACCGGCGGCAAACCGGTGATCACCAAGTTCTTGCAGGCGGTGATGGACCCCGGCACGTCGGTGCTCTATCCCAACCCCGGCTTCCCGATCTACGAATCTCAGATCGAATACTTCGGTGGTGAGGCCACGGCATACCGCTATGTCCCCTCGGACACCGGCTTCTCGATTGATCTGGATCATCTGCGCTCGCAGATCACCAGCAACACGGTAGCGATCATCTACAACGACCTGCAGAACCCCATCTCGGCCGAGTCCACGGCGGCAGAGCAAGAGGCCATCGCCGACATCGCGCAGGAGCACGACCTGTGGGTGCTGTCCGATGAAGCCTACTTCGAGATGAGGTATGAGGGGTCCTCCCGCTCCATCGCGTCACTGCCGGGTATGGCGGAGCGCACCGTGATCCTCTATACGTTCAGCAAGAAGTTCGCGATGACCGGGTCACGGTTGGGGTGCGCAGTGGCGCCGCCGGAAGTCGCCAAAGTCATGTCGACGATGAACACCAACGACGAGTCGTGCACCACGCACTACGTGCAATGGGCGGGGATCACGGCTTTGCAGGGCACGCAGCAACCGGTGGCCGACATGTTGGACACGCTGCGCGAGCGCCGGGACATCGCGTGCGAGTTGGTCAATGCGACGCCGGGGCTGTCGGTGGACGTGCCGCGCTCGACGTTCTACATCTTCCCGGACGCCACCGAGGCCATTGCGCGGGTAGGCGCCGCAGATGTGGCCGATTTCGCGACGCAGGCGCTGCACGAGACCGGTGTGAGCTTTTGCACCCGTCGGCACTTCGGCCGGCCCCAACCGGGTGAGGACCGGGAGTACATCCGGCTCGCCTACTCCGGCATCAACGCCG
>JBARZG010000122.1:0-2589 GCA_049649785.1 Ornithinimicrobium sp.
TCGGTGCTCAAGCGTTGCGCGAGTCCTCGCGTGGCAGTTTGGAACGTGCGGGGCTCCCGGCTATTGCCACGGTGGAGCCGCACGCCACCCTCTCGGATGCCCTCAACGAGTTGATCATCTCCAATGCCGGCTGCGCGATCGTGGTCGATGGCAACGGGGTCTACCAGGGCATCGTCGACATGGAGACGATCATGTCGTCGGTCCGGATCATGCGCGATGACAACGCTCAGTTCTATCTGGCCCAGAAGAACTACGAACCCGAGGACGCCTGATGGCTGTCAGTTCCGTCCCCGACATCGACGAAGTCTCCGACCCGCGTGTCGCATTGTGGTGGGCACGTATCAGCCTGTTCGGGATGCCGATCTTCATCGTCGCCGTGCTGCTAGCCAACTACCTCTGGGTCTCGTCGCTGGAGTTGGACAGCATTGAGCAGCGCAACCTGAACGCCAACAACATCTGGACCCTCTTGGTCGAGCACATCCAGCTCAGTTTCGTCTCGACGGTGTTGGTGGTGATCATCGCGATCCCTGCCGGGATTGCCGTCACACGACCGGCGTTCAGCAAAGCCACTCCATTCGTCCTCGCCCTCGGCAACGCGGGTCAGGCGATCCCGTCGCTGGGTTTCATCACCATCATCGTCATCTGGTTCGGGGTCGGCTTCAACTCCGTCATCGTCGGTCTGGTCGCCTACTCGGCACTGCCGATCCTTCGCAACACCATGGTGGGGCTGCAACAAGTCGATGCCAACGTGATCAAGGCCGCCCGCGGTATGGGACTCTCCCCCCGCCAGATCTTGACCAGGGTCGAACTCCCGCTGGCAGTGCCGGTCATGTTGGCTGGAATCCGCACCGCCTTGATCATCAATGTCGGCACGGCTTCGCTCGCGTTCCTCTACAACGCGGGGGGCTTGGGGTTGATGATTCAGACCGGCATTCAACTCAACCGGACTCCGGTGCTGATTACCGGAGTCGTGTTGGTGGCTTCACTGGCGTTGACCGTCGACTACCTGGCATCAACCCTTGGCCGATTGGCCTCCCCCAAGGGTCTGTAGAACTTCACGGCATACCGCACACCTGTGCACAACGAAAGGAAACCCATGAGAAATCATCTGAAACTCGCGCTCGGCGCGAGCCTCAGCCTCAGCCTGGCGCTGGCCGCGTGTGGCGACGACAGTTCGAGTGACAGTGGAGGCGGCGGCTCCGAGGAAGGCGACGGCGGCCTCGACGGCGCCTCCATCACGGTCGGTTCAAAGGACTTCGATGAGCAGAAGATCCTGGGCAGCATTGCCGTTGTCGCACTGGACAACGCGGGCGCTGACGTCACCGACCAGATCGACGTCGGTGGCACGGACGTGACCCGTGCCGCGTTGACTTCTGGCGAGATCGACATGTACTGGGAGTACAACGGCACCGCATGGATCAGCTTCTTCGGAGAGACTGACCCCATTCCGGACCGGATCGAGCAGTACGAAGCGGTCCGCGATCGTGACTTGGAAGAGAACGACCTGGTCTGGCTGGAGCCGGCCCAGTTCAACAACACTTACGGGATCGCGTTCCCCACCGAAGCCGCTGAAGACCTCGGCGATCCCGAGACAATCAGTGACCTCGGCGCGCTGATCGAAGAAGACCCCGACTCGGCCACATTGTGTGTGGAGAGCGAGTTCTCCTCACGCGACGACGGTCTGCCGGGCATGGAGGAGGCCTACGGGTTCGAGTTCCCCGCGGACAACGTCGCGGTGCTGGACACTGCTTTGGTGTATACCCAGACCGACCAGCGCGACCCGTGCAACTTCGGTGAGATCTTCACCACCGACGGTCGAATCACGGGCTTGGATTTGACCGTGCTGGAGGACGACGAAGCGTTCTTCCCGCTCTACAACCCGAGCCCGGTGTTCCGCGCAGAGGTCTACGACGAGTACGGCGACGCCCTCGACGAGGTCTTCGACCCGATCTCCGAGGCGCTGACCGACGAGGAGATGACCATGATGAACGAAGAGGTCTCGGTCAACCTCGAGCAGCCGATGGACGTTGCCGAGACGTGGCTGAGCGATCAGGGTCTGATCGACGGCTGACCCCGGCATACCCACAGCACGTCGAGGGGGCCCTATCTCTTCATCGAGATAGGGCCCCCTCGTGGGCTCTGCTCACGTCGGGGTATGTCGCTGCCCGAGGGCTATGTCCATCCGTGGCTATGTCTATCCGTGGAAATGTCGATGCCCGAGGGCTCCGTGCGTGGTTGGCATGCCGATGCCCGCTAGCATTGCGCATCGTTGGGTATGCCTATGTATCAACGCGGTTCGGGAGAGTTCATAGGGATCAAGGAATGTGTCCCTCGACGAAACGGACTCTTGAAGATGTTGTCTGACCCTGCAGACCTACTAAATGCCCAGCTCTGCGCCAGCCCGGGCTCTTCGGCGACCGGGCGGGATGTGTCTTCGACACCGACCTACGTCTGCGTGGCTTCACCACCTGCTCTCGATTTGAGCACACTCAAGCGATACCAAGCACGACTGGACGGGATCTGCCCCGACGGTTTCGGGCTCCGCTGGTTCGCTGAGCGTGATCGAGTCTGTCTGTATGGGGCCCGCGA
>JBARZG010000123.1:0-3811 GCA_049649785.1 Ornithinimicrobium sp.
TCGAGTCTCTCGAAGAGACGATTGCTATCCTCTCCGATCCGGAGACACTCCAGCGGCTGTCGGCCTCCGATGCGGAACTGGCACGGGGCGAAGGTGAGTCTGAGGCTCACCTCGCCCAGGCGATGTCGAAGCGAGGTAGGAACTCTGCGTGACGCAGGCTGCAGGTCGCTATTCGCTCGTCATCACGCCCACTGCTCGGCGTCAACTCGCCGAGCACCTGCCCGAGGCAGCGGCCTTCGCGGCGTATGAGTTCATCGTCGGCCCCATTCTCGACAACCCTCAGCGCGTCGGGAAGCGCCTACGCCCACCGCTGGCCGACCGTCACAGCGCCCGGCGCGGTACCTACCGCGTCATCTACCGGATCGATGACACCCAAATGACAGTGACGGTCGTCGACGTCGCGCATCGCCGTGACGCCTATCGCGGCAATCACTGAGGCTGAAGGAGCTGCGGGCCGGCCCGAGTACTCCGGCGCGTCCCGTAGCACGATCGTTGACCGGTGACGGTTGGCGAAATCAGGCGGTCGTCTATCGGGATTTCGGCAAGCATCTCGGCTGCGGCTGCGGCTGCGGCTGCGGCTGCGGCTGCGCCGGTGTCGGTCGAGGCGCGGTCCTCACTAGACGTTTGCGTTGTGGGACAGGGCCTGCCTGAATCGTTTGCGATAAGATGCTCTTATGACTCTGCTGGCTGAGTACCTCGATGCTCGTCGCGACGAGGACGTCACAAGGCTCCGTCGTGTCCTGGCCCTGCGGGCCATGGTCGCTAGTGGGATGAGCCAGCGCCAGGTCGCCGATGCACTTGGCGTCACCCAGCCTGCCGTTAGCCAGCAACTGAAGTTCGGCCCCGATCTCGGGGAGGTCCACCCCGAGATCCTCCTCAACGCTGCCGCGCCCATCCTCAAGGCGCTCGCCGCCGAGAGCGGGTACAGCAGGTTGGCCGTCTTCGGTTCCGTTGCACGCCATCAGGCCCGTGCCGACTCCGATATCGACCTCATCGTCGAAGCGCCCGAGGGGACCTCGACCCTCGACTTCGTTGGCTTCAAGCAGCTCATTGACCAGGTCCTCGGCCGAGAGGTCGACCTCATCGATTACGGCGGGCTCAAGCCAAGAATCGACGATGATATCCGGCGTGAGGCGGTGCCTCTGTGACGGGGAACGGAGTGGATCGCAAAGCCGCGAAGGAGCTACTGCACATCCAGGGTTGGCTCAACCGCGTCGACGAGATCGCTGAGCGTGGCAAGGAGGCCTACCTTGGCGATGACCTGCTCCAAGAGGCTGGCGACTCGCTCATGATGAAACTAGGTGAGGCCGCGAACCGCCTGTCCAGGCTCGGGGTGCTCGCACCGGAGGGCGTCGAGTGGGCGATCGTCGTCGCCAACCGCAACTTTCTGATCCACCAGTACGACGAGATCAACCGCGAACTGACTTGGCTCACCCTTCCCGTGACTTGCCATCATGGAAGGCCTCGCTGCTCGGGCACTTCGAGGCATCGCAAGCGGCCATCGGTGAAAACGAGACAGACTAAGCCCGTTAGCGGATCCCCGCAGAACATTGCCTAGATCTCGTCCTCAGGGCAGATGTTTGGTAGTGACGGGTTCGGTCCGCTGACGATCTTGGTGACGATGACAGAGTTTGCCTAACGGATGGAGGAAGACCAATGGCTACGCTCGACCCCGCGTCTGGGATCGCCACCTGCGAAATGGCGCTACGCCAACTGCTGCGGCACGTCATCCAAAGTGGTGGTGCATCTCTGGAGTCCTGGGCTGGCCAGGAGCGCGTGCAGGGGTGGCGCGGGCGCGCCGAGGTCGAGGCCAAGAAGCGCCAGCCACGCGGGGGCGCAGCGACCTCGAGCGACCTGCTCGATTACTCAAATCTGTTTGACCTGATCGCCATGTGCGAGAGGGACTGGGGCCTGGTCTCTCACGCGCTTGGAAAGGGCAAGGAGGCCCTTTCGCTTCTGAAGCGACTAGACGACCTTCGCAATACTGTCGCACACGGTCGCGAACTGGTGCCGTTCGAAGTGGACCTGATCGCGGGCATCGCTGGCGACATTCGGAATAGGGTGACGATATATATATGAGCACTCAGGACCCTGGTGGTGACTACTTCCCGCGCGTCGAGTCGGTTTCAGACGAGTTTGGCAACACCGTTGATGGGGCTAAGACACTGCATTCCTCCAACCCACACTGCTTCACTGGTTTGACGCTTCACGTGGGTGATCGGGTCCGCTTCACCAACAGACTTCTTCGGCACGGCCTTCTCGCGCGTGAAGGACCCAGTCGGCAAACCTCCGGTGGGTGGGGCAACACAGCGATGCGGAGTGGGAGACGACCTAGGAAGACTCAGACGTGGCCTGGGACAGCGCTGACTCCACTACCACATCCTGGGACCAAAGCGTCCCCGGAACTGGCCTACATTCACGACTCACTACTCCCGGCGATAGGCAACCTCACAGACCCACAGGCATAGCCCGAGGACTGCTAGCCTTGACATCCGCGCGATGCGCGGTGCCCCCAACGCTGGGGTCTGCCGCAACGAGTGCGCTGCTCCGTAAGGGCATCGCTGACTGGTGACAGTCACTCGTAGATGTGGTCGCGGACACCCGTACCACACGCGAAAGGACGGCTGTCATAATGGTGTTTGGGCTTCGGCATCTGGGGCAGTATGCAAAACGCGCCCCGCTGCGTCTACAGATGCACCGTTGTTAGCCGCTGGCGACTTTGACTACCTCTCCGTCAACACGGATCGTGTATTGCGAGGGGAGTAAACCCCCGAAGAGTCGTGTGCGCACTTTAGTGATTTCAATGTCGTTCCCATTCACGTTCCGTTGCCACACGCGTGTGGTCCTCAAAGACGCGTAGCCCCGTGGGTCGAGTGAGCCCTGCAGTTTGATGGGGTCCTGGCCACCTACCGTGAGGTAGGTCCCGGCGACCCATCTCTTGGCCGCGAGTTGCGCTGGCTGGTCTCCCACCATGAAGTCGATAGTGAACATTACCAAAGGCTACAAGAGGGTGACGGTGCCGCCCAGTCGGGGCCTCAGGATTGTCCGTCGGGTTGCTCGTAGCTCAGCTCATCGAGACCTATGAGCGGCCCGATCACTGGATAGACCTCGGGAAGCTGTTGCGCGTCTTCACCTTGCGGGTCGATGAGGTCGTGCCCGTCGCGTCGTGGGCAGCTTGTGAACCCATCCATGCTGGCCACGAGAGCCCGCCGTCCCGGTAGCCGAACCGCTATCGGACCGCGAATTGCTCTTGGCCGTCGACTGGACTGAAATGGCGGTGACCGTCCCGTAGGGGATCGGTGTACGGGACCCGTTATGTGATCAAAGGGTCATAGGCCCATAACGCGGCGGAGGCCGCGGTCGACTTCATACTGCAGGCTGTCGGGCACGTAGCCGACCTGACTGACCAGGTCTGACTTGTTGAGCGTGACAAGAGCGGTGATGTTCACCACAGAGTCTCGAGGTAGACCGGTCGCAGCAGCGGGCAGAAAAACGTTGCCTGGCATCGCGGCCAAGGCTGTGTTGGAGGTGATGACGACCACCAGCACTGTTGCCAGACGGCTCTCGTTGAAGCTGTCGTCCTGTACCACTAGGACTGGTCGACGTTTAGCGGGTCGGCTGCCGACTGCCGGGCCCAGATCGGCCCAGTAGACCATGGTTGAGCTCAGTCGGTCGTTGCAACACCCCCTACTGACGTGAGGTGTTGTGAATGTGGTCCAAGAAGGAACTGATCGAGAAACAGGCCCGGTTCTGGGTGTCGATCGCTGCGGGCTCAACGTTGCAGGCGGCCTGTGATGCTGTCGGAGTGAAT
>JBARZG010000124.1:0-4147 GCA_049649785.1 Ornithinimicrobium sp.
TGTTCGACGCGAGTCGCACCGTCGCCCGGATCACGGCGATGACCATCTTCGGCTGGCGGCTACACGTCGATCTCAGTGCTCGCAGCGAAGAGCCTGCTGTGGTGGACGACGAGGGCCGTCTGCGGCACGTCAATCTCTCGTTGTTGGCAGGCTCTGTGAGCTCCGGATCCCGACGACGCGACAGGCGGCTTCGGGGGCCCGCTTTCCTAGACGCTGATGCCTTTCCAACCATCGGGTTCGTTGGGAGCGGCAATGACGATGTGGTGTCGGGAATCATGTCGGCCAAAGGCAGACCTTCGCCAGTGTCCTTCGTCGCTACTAACGCGACATTGCAACCCGACAGCAGCCTCGATTTCAGTTGCGAAGGCAGGATCATGCTGAAGAGTCTCGGGCTCGGCAAACTCGCGCACTCCGTGGTCGGTCCGGAGGCGACATTCCAGGCGTGCGGGGTTGCCTACCCAGCCTAAGTAGCATCGTCACACTCCTGCTGAGAGCGCCGATCCGGCATACCGAGTAGGCCTCCCATTCAGTCGGCTTGATCGAGCCCGACCGCATGCACCACGAGTGAGTGGCCGTAGTTCCAGCCGAAGTGCAGCATCGGCCCGTCATCGGTGACCGACAGTTTCGTCAACGTCACCGAGGTGACGATCATTGCCTTCGCCATCCCGATGAGATCTCCTGGCCGCTGGGCGGTCGCCAGCACGATGTCACCGTTGCTGAAAGCGATCCGAGCCACCCGAGGCGCTGGGGCGGCGCGAATATCGCGCACAGGCACTTGGCGACCGATGAGCTCTTGGGTGCGGATCCGCAGCAGCCGGACGAGGTCGGTAGAGGACTGCGCGTCGACGGCGGCAAAGATCTCATCGAGTTCGGCTTCATAGTGGGGCGCCGATGTATCGTCTCGTCGCCACAAAGGCATCAGCCCCTTGCCGACTAGCAGTGCAAGAGCCAACGCCGCGACGACCCACTCCATCAAGACAGTCTGCGGTGCGTTGCTGACAATTCCCTTGGCCTACCCGAGCGGCGAGCACAGGCAGCGATGGTTGACGCGTGTCTTTGACTGGGCAGTGCGGCCTCGGAATACCACGGAGGCGCGCAGCGTAGGCACCGCTATGAGCCACGTCACGAACATCGAGTTGAACAACGGCGTCCAGATCCCCCAGGTCGGATACGGCGTCTTCCAAATCCCGAATGACCAGACGCAGTCGGCCGTCGAGGGCGCTCTTGAGGCCGGATACCGGCACATCGACACGGCGGCGGCCTATCAGAACGAGGCGGGCGTCGGAGCTGGTGTGCGTGCCAGCGGGATAGCGCGCGACGAGCTGTTCATCACCACCAAACTGCGCAACGGCGAGCAAGGGCACGAAGCCACCCTGAAGGCCTTTGACAACAGCCGCCGTGAATTGGGTGTCGATGTGATCGACCTGTTCCTCATCCACTGGCCGGCCCCGAGCCAGGATCTGTACCTACAGACCTGGAAGGCAATGGAGAAGCTGTATGCCGATGGCGCCGTCCGCGCCATCGGTATCTCTAACTTCCTGCCCGACCACGTCGCGCGCCTGGTCCAGCACGCTGAAGTCACTCCGGCGGTGAACCAGATCGAATTGCACCCCAGTTATCAGCAGCCCAACACCCAGAGCGCAAGTCGCGACGCCGGGATCGCGGTCGAGGCGTATGCGCCCCTTGGCCAGGCCCAGGACCTTGACTCCACGGCGGTGACGGCGGCCGCCGAGGCCTTGGACGTCACCACCGGTCAGGTCGTGCTGCGCTGGCACATCCAGAACGGAACGATCGTCATACCGAAGTCGGTCACGCCTGAGCGGGTGCGGTCCAACATCGACGTGTTCTCGTTCGAACTCAGCGACGAGCAGATGAGCGCGATCACTGACCTGGACACCGATACCCGGATGTTCCCCGACCCGCAGACGGCTGATTTCACCATGATGTGAGCCTTGGCCACTGAGTAAACTCCCGGGGTCGCTGGTGAACAGGTAAGTGGGCGCCTGTGAATACCGCGCAAACACTGAGCGGATTGCCCTCATCCGACTCGCGAGCAGCGCAGAAGGGCTCTTACGTTGGGGACGCGAATACCCCCGACGCAAGGATCGAGAAGCCCGTGGCGACCGAAAAAAAGAGTGACGCAGACACCGAGGAGAGTGTCGCCGAGGAGTTAGCGATCGGCGACCAGGACGTCGCCGAGGCACCCGAGCTAACCACCGGTGGTCGATGGTTGCGCTGGGTGGGCGTAGCGTTCCTTTTCTACTCCTTGATCGCGTCGATCGACATCATCGGTGACGGCTTCGGAATGGCCACCGGTGGGCGCGCGGAGGAACTCTTCGCCTACGCGGAGAATCCTATGGTCGGGCTGCTGATCGGCATCCTGGCGACCACGATGATTCAGTCATCCTCCACAACGACGTCAATCGTCGTTGGTCTGGTAGCAGGTGGTCTGCCGGTGGAGATAGCGGTGCCGATGATTATGGGTGCCAATATCGGAACGACGGTCACCAACACCCTGGCCAGTCTTGGCACGGTTGGCCAGCGCGAGCCGTTCCGCCGGGCCTTTGCCGCGGCGACGGTTCACGACTTCTTCAACCTGCTCGCCGTGGTGATCTTTTTGCCGTTGGAGATCATGACCGGATTCTTGGCCAACAGCGCAGGCTGGCTGGCCGGCATCTTTGAGGGCTCGGGCGGAGCCAACACCGATGACGCAGACATCGTCAGTATGGCCACCTCGCCCGTGGTCGGTGCGGCCGAGTGGGGCACCGGACTGGTAAGCCAGGAGGTGACTCAGGGCATCATCTTGGCGATTATCGGTGCCGCAGGCATCCTGATCGTCGTCCGGCTGCTGGGCATGATCCTTGGCCAGTTGATGGTTGGCCGTGCCAAGATGCTGCTGCACAAGTCGATCGGACGGGGTCCAGTGGCTGGGATCACCTCCGGGGCGGCGGTGACGGTGTTGGCCCAGTCCTCGTCGGTGACGACCTCGCTGATGATTCCGTTAGCCGCAGCCAACACGTTGACGTTGAAGCAGATCTACCCCTACACCCTGGGCGCCAACATCGGCACCACACTGACGGCGCTGATCGCTGCGATGGCGGCTTCGGAGCATGCCGAGGCGGCGTTGACCATTGCGTTGGTGCATCTACTCTTCAACGTCTTCGCCACAGCCTTCATCTACGGCATCCCGTTCCTGCGCAACCTCCCGTTGAGGGGGGCCACCGGGTTGGCGAACGCGGCGACGAAGAACAAGTGGTACGTCGTGGCCTGGGTGGTCGGGGTCTATCTCGCCTTACCGGCGGCTATCGTTGCGGTCTCAGTGATCGTATGAGCGGTAGGTCCGGTGTGCGCCTGCGGTCCGGATACGTACTGAGGGAGATGAAGGGAGCGCGATGAGTCAGCACGATCAGCCTGATGAGCAGTGGAATGGGCACGACCTCAACGGCGCGTCTGAAGATGAACTGAGTCAGATGCTGGGTGAGGCTGAGCGGGCCTTGCGCGACATCCGGGGCGAGTTGCGGGAGCGCCGGGCAATGGCGCACGCCGGCATCGAGGTTGAAACTCCCCGTCAGGACTTGAATGAAGCGCGCGGTCGATGGTCGCACTTCTTCGAGTTCGTCCGGCAGTTGAGCTCCGAGAACTCGCAGCGCGAAGATCCCGGAGGGCGAACGCAGCCCTAGAGCGCGCCCTGGGCCCACACTGGACGCGCAGAGCGCTTGCCTTGACCGGTTGGTGAACGAACGTTTAGTATGCTGAATGTGCGTTCAGCTGAGGATGACATCACCGGCAAGGCAGCGATTCGCAACGCGGCCTTGTCGCTGTTCGCGGATCACGGACCTGACGCCGTCAGCGTCCGCCAGATTGCAGCCGCCGCCGAGGTCTCGCCGGCGCTGATTCTGCACCACTTCGGTAGCAAGGACGGATTGCGGACCGCCGTTGGCGAATACGTGGTGGGCCTGATCGACGACATCAGTCGGCGGCAGTCACCCGCGGACGTTCAGGCCGCAGCGGCTGGCGATGCGTCGAAGACGGACTCGATGATGGGCACCGTCGCGTCTGCCTTTCCTGAGGGCTCGCCTGTCCTGCCCTACCTGCGCCGTCTCTTCATGGCCAATGACGAGCTCGCCCATTCGATGATCCGCCATTG
>JBARZG010000125.1:0-10741 GCA_049649785.1 Ornithinimicrobium sp.
TCTCGGCGCTTGCCGGCGACAACGTGGTGACTCGCTCGGAGAACATGCCCTGGTATCAGGGGTCCTCGCTGATGCACCACCTGGAAACCGTCTATGTCGCCTCCGACCGTGACCTGATCGACACCCGGCTCCCGGTCCAGTTCGTGGTGCGACCGAAGTCCGACAAGTTCCACGACTACCGCGGGTATGCCGGACAGGTGGCGGGCGGAGTGCTGCGCAAGGGCGACGATGTGATGGTTTTGCCCAGTGGGCTGACCTCGACTATCGCCGGCATCGACGTCTTCGACGAGGAGGTCGACGAAGCCTTTCCGCCGATGTCGGTGACGGTGCGGCTGGAGGATGACCTCGACGTGTCCCGCGGGGACATGATCTGCCGCCCGAAGAACGCCCCGCGGGTAGCGCAGGACATCGACGCGATGATTGCCTGGATGGTCCCGGCACCGCTGCGCGCGCGTCGCAAACTGGCCATCAAGCACACCACCCGCACCGCGCGGGCGGTGGTCAAGGACATGCAGTACCGCCTCGACATCAACTCGCTACACCGAGACCTGGATGCAGACAAGTTGGGTTTGAACGAGATCGGCCGGGTCACGTTGCGCACCACGCAGCCGCTGCTGTGCGATGACTACTCCACGAACCGGGCCACCGGCTCCTTCATCCTGATCGACGAGGCTACTGGCGCCACCGTCGGAGCCGGGATGATCAACTCCTGAATGGAGTGAGCTAGCCTGCCCAGGCATGAGCCGACCCTCGCCGAGTACGGACAATGCCACCGCCCATGACTTCGCCGTCATCGGCGGCGGCATTGTCGGGGTCGCCACTGCCCTCACGTTGCTTCAGCGCAGGCCCGGTGCGAGCCTGATCCTGCTGGAGAAGGAAGACGCGCTCGCAACACACCAAACCGGGCACAACAGTGGGGTCATCCACGCAGGCGTCTACTACCAGCCGGGGTCCCTCAAGGCCAGCTTGTGCACCGAGGGCGCGCGGCGCACCAGGGAGTTCTGCGACGAGCACGGCATTCCATACCGCAACACCGGCAAGTTGATCGTGGCCACGGATGACACCGAAACCACCCGGCTGGAGGCCCTGCACGAGCGGGCCAGCGCCAACGGGCTGACGCTGGAGCGGCTCGACGCCGCCGAACTGCGACAACGGGAGCCCCATGTCGCTGGTGTCGCGGCGCTGTTCTCACCCACCAGCGGGATCGTGGACTACGCCGAGGTATGCCGAGTGATGGCCGGGTTAGTCGGCACAGCCGGAGGGTCGATCCACACCGGCGCTCGGGTGCTGGACATCACTGAGTCACTCAGCGAGGTCCGTCTCGACGTCGACTTCGCCGCAGACCCTGAGCAGGATGTGCAACGGGTATATGCCAGGCAGGTCGTCGTCTGCGGGGGGATCCAGGCCGACCGTCTCGCCCGGATCGCCGGACTGGACGTCGACTTCCAGATGGTGCCCTTCCGCGGCGAGTATTACCGACTGCCGCACAACAAGAGCGACATCGTCAGCACGCTGATCTATCCGGTGCCTGACCCCTCGCTTCCCTTCCTCGGTGTCCATCTCACCTTGATGATGGATGGCGGCGTGACGGTGGGGCCGAACGCGGTGCTCGGCTGGGCGCGCGAGGGATATCCGAAACTTTCGGCCAATCGGGCCGACTCCATGGAGTTCCTGCGGTTTCCGGGGTTTTGGCGATTGGCCAAAGGGCTGGTCCGCACCGGTGCGGCGGAGCAACGCGACTCCCTGTACAAGCCCGGCTATCTACGCCGCGTGCAACGCTACTGCCCGTCGCTGCAGCTGGCGGATCTGCGCCCAGAGCCGGCGGGCATTCGTGCGCAGGCCGTTCGTCGAGACGGCACGATGGTTGACGACTTTCTGCTGTACGCCTCGGATCGGACGCTGCACGTGTGCAACGCGCCCTCGCCGGCCGCAACGTCCGCGCTGCCCATCAGCGATCTCATCGTCGACAAACTGCTGGCCCAGGGCAGCTGAGCACGCAACCGACACCACGCGGGCTGGCCTATGGTGTTATGGATTCGATGATCTGTGGTTATGATGGCCGGGTGATCGACCACCGGAGCACGCACCCCGCCTTGCGGCGGTACGTCGACCTGCTTCGGACCAACAGCACGCTGATGTGTGGGATGCGCTAGCGCGCCCCACTTCGATCGCTCACCTGAGCCGACGACCGGGCGTGTGAAGCCCGGTCGACCACATCTTCGGTCTGCTTGCCTCACGCGCCGCCCCGCTTCGTGAGGAACCCATGACCGCCCAAGCCGCCACCACTGCCAGTGCCCGCCCCTCTCGTTCGCGCCGCCCAAACGGACAGTGGGCCGTCGACGGAACAACACCGCTGAACCACAACGAAGAGTTCAAGGCGACCGACAACGGCCTCAACGTCCGGGAGCGGATCGAGCAGATCTATTCCGTCCAGGGCTTCGCCTCGATCGATAAGGACGACCTGAACGGTCGGATGCGGTGGTGGGGCTTGTACACCCAGCGGCGTCCCGGCATACCCGGTGGGCGCACCGCGCAATTGGAACCGCACGAGTTGTCCGATGAGTTCTTCATGCTCCGGATCCGCCTCGACGCAGGAGCGGTCAGCGTTGCGCAACTGCGCACGATCGCGCAGATCTCCACTGAGTTCGGCCGCGACACCGCGGACATCAGCGATCGGCAGAACGTGCAGTTGCACTGGATCCGGATAGAAGACGCCCCGACGATCTGGCAACGACTGGAGGCGGTTGGCCTACAGACCACCGAGGCGTGCGGTGACACGCCTCGGGTCATCCTGGCCAGCCCGGTGGCAGGCGTCGCCGCACAGGAGTTGATCGACCCGACCCCAGTGGTCGATGAGATCGTGCGGCGATTCATCGGCGCCCCCGAGTTGGCCAACCTGCCGCGCAAGTTCAAGAGCGCCATCACTGGGCACCCGAGCCAAGACGTCGTGCACGAGATCAACGACATCGCACTCGTCGCGGTCACTCATCCCGAGTTGGGAATCGGCTACGACCTGTGGGTCGGCGGCGGCCTGTCGACCAACCCCCGGCTCGCCGAGCGCCTCGGCGCCTTCGTCCGACCCACCGAGGCCGCCGACGTCTGGCATGCGGTGCTCCAGGTCTTCCGCGACTACGGATATCGGCGCCTGCGGAACAAGGCTCGGCTGAAGTACCTCTTAGCCGACTGGGGGCCGGAGAAGTTCCGGTCCGTCCTGGAGCAGGAGTACCTCGGCCGTGCCCTGGCCGACGGCCCAGCGCCGCCCCCACCGGTCGGTGCCAGCGACCACGTTGGAGTCCATCTCCAAAAAGACGGCTTGCGGTATGTCGGAGCCGCGCCGACCGTGGGACGCGTCAGCGGCACGAAGCTGGCCGCGGTCGCGGACCTGATGGAGGCCGCCGGCTCGGATCGGCTGCGGTTCACGCCGCACCAAAAGCTGGTGGTGCTGGACATCCCGGCCGCCGATGTGGATGCCGTCACCGCGGGGCTGGACGACCTCGGCCTGCGCACCCGTCCGAGCGCCCTGCGCCGGGGTGCGATGGCCTGCACCGGGATCGAGTTCTGCAAGTTGGCGATCGTGGAGACCAAGGACACGGCGAGCGCTGCGATCGATGCACTCGAGGAGCGCCTCGCCGATCTTGATCTCACCAGGCCGCTGTCGCTACACGTCAACGGCTGCCCCAACTCCTGTGCCCGTATCCAAACGGCCGACATTGGCCTGAAAGGTCAGATCATCACGGTCGACGGCGAGCAGGTGCCCGGTTTTCAAGTCCACCTCGGTGGCGGACTGGCAAGCGATGCCACTGAAGAAGGTGAGCTCGGCCGCACGGTGCGCGGGCTGAAAGTCAGCGCCGAGCATCTCCCTGACTACGTCGAACGGGTGGTGCGGACCTGGATCGATCAACGCCGCGGTGACGAATCGTTTGCGACCTGGGCCCACCGCGCCGATGAGGAGGCACTGGTATGAGCGCCACAATGGTGGAGCCGCAGGTGCGCCAGACCCGCCAGACCCCGCAGGGGCGCGAGACCCGCGAGACCCCGCAGTTTCGCGAGACCCCCGAGGTGCGCGAGACCAAGGCCCTGCAGCAATCGGCAGACGGCCGCCGCGCAGCCTGGTGGGCGGCCCGCGAACTGCGCGACGCAGACGCGTGGGACATCTTGGCGTGGGGTTTCGACCATTTCGGGCCGGGCCTGGCCATCGCCAGCAGCATGGCCGACACCGTGCTGCCACATCTGGCGTCTCGGGTTTTCGCCGCCACGGTGCGCCCGGAGCTGCAGGGTGCCGGAGTGCAGGTGCTCTTCCTGGACACCGGGTACCACTTCGCCGAAACGCTGACGACTCGCGACGACGTGCACCGTCGCCTGCCGGTCACCGTCAACAACGTCACGCCACGGCTCAGCGTGGAGCAGCAGGATGCCCGGATGGGCCGCGACCTTTTTGCCCGGGACGCCGCTGCGTGCTGCCGGATGCGCAAAGTCGAACCATTGCAGGAGGCATTGACGGGCTTTGCGGCCTGGGCTTCGGGGTTGCGCAGAGCCGACAGCCCGACCCGGGCTCAGGCACCGGTGATCAGTTGGGATGAACGCCACGGCATCGTCAAACTTAATCCACTGGCGGCGTGGAGCGATGAGCAGGTGTCGGCCTACATCGCGGCCCACGACGTGCCGGTGAATCCGTTGATCGCCCAGGGCTACCCCTCGATCGGGTGCGGCCCGTGCACCCTGCGGCCGCTGTTCGGGGCAGATCCGCGCTCCGGTCGGTGGGCCGGTAGCGCCAAGACCGAATGCGGGTTGCACTCATGAGTGCCTCGACGATGTTCGCCCTCGACCTACGCGGCCGCCTGGTGGTCGCGGTCGGTGCAGGCTCGGTCGGGACCAAACGAGTGGCTGACCTGGTGGCGCGCGGCGCCCGGGTGCGGATCATCAGCCCCGGTGTGGACGAAGCGCTCGTAGACGACATCGCCGCCGGCCGGATCGAGTGGTGGCAGCGGGCATACGCGGGAGCATCCGACCTGGCCGGTGCCTGGCTGGTGCACGCGGCAACCGGCGACCCCCTAGTTGACGCGGCGATTGCGGCCGACGCCGACGCTCAGCAGATCTGGTGCATCAACAGCTCCGATGCAGGCCACGGGTCGGCGCGGACGCCGGCCAGGGCCGGGCTCGTGACTCCGGATGGGCCGGTCGAGGTCGCGGTGAGCACCGGCCGCGACCCACGACGGGCCGTCGCGGTGCGGGACGGCATTGCCGCGGGTCTGCGCAACGGCACCATCGATCTTCGACCGCGGCGGGCCCGTTCGCGCGGCTGGGTGGCACTGGTCGGTGGCGGCCCGGGACGCGGCGACCTGCTGACCGTGCGCGGCGCTCAACTGTTGGCCGCAGCCGACGTGATAGTGGTCGACCGTCTGGCGCCACGCTCGGTGTTGACGACCTTGCCCGCCGATGTCACAGTCATCGACGTCGGCAAAGAGGTCGGCGCCCACGCCGTGCCACAAGGCAGAATCAACGAGATCCTCATCGAGCAGGGACGTGCCGGCCGTGGCGTGGTCCGCCTCAAGGGCGGCGACCCGTATGTGCTGGGCCGCGGAGGCGAAGAGCGGCTGGCCTGCGAGGCCGCCGGGTTGGCCGTCGAGGTAGTGCCCGGCGTCACCAGCGCGATCGCGGTGCCAGCGGCTGCCGGCATACCGCTGACCCACCGCGGAGTCGCCCGCGCCTTCTCGGTGCTCACCGGTCACGATCAGATCGCGCAGGTGCCGCCGAGCTCAGAGCACACGGTGGTGCTCCTGATGGGGGTAGCCCGACTGGCCGAGTCAGCTGAGGCCCTGCAGCGGCAGGGGCGGGCAGCGAACTGTCCCGTGGCAATCATCGAGCGCGGGTTCATGCCAGGACAGCGCACCACATACGGCACGCTCGGTGATATCGCCGAGCGCGCCCGCAGCGCCGACGTGAGCTCCCCGGCGGTCGTGGTGATCGGTGACGTCGTCCGGCTCAGCCCGGGCTGGCCGGGCACCTGCTCCGAGCACTCCCTGAACGCTGAGCACACCGAGCCAGACTGGCACACCGAGCCAGACTGGCACGCCGAGCCAAACCGGCACGTGGAGCACGCTCAGCATGCTGAGCCAGACGCGGCGCTGGAGCCGATCGAGCAGGGTGCGCAGTTCAGCGGCTCGGCACCGCTGGGACCGCGACGTCGGCAGCGTGCTGGTTTGCCTCGATGAGCCCAACACCTGCCCCGTTGGTGCTGTTGGCGCATGGGACGGCCGATGAGCGTGGGCAAGCGGTGGTGTACGGCGTCGCGGAGGCGGTCAGTCGGCGACTGCCCGCCACCGAGGTCGTCGTGGGCTTCGTCGATGTCTGCACACCGGGGGCCGATGAGGCGTTGGCGAGGCAGAGCGACACCCGCGCGGTTGTCGTGCCGTATCTCCTCACCACCGGCTACCACGTTCGCCATGACATCCCGGCTGCAGTGGAGCGACGTGGTGGTGACGTCGGCCTCACGCCTGCCCTCGGTGTGACCCCCGAAGTCGTGCAGGCGTTGTGCGACCGCTGGGCTGAGGCCGTGACGGGTCCGGGCGGGGTGGGCGGTGATCAGATCGACGCCGTTGTCGTGGCCGGGGCTGGTTCCTCGGATGCTGGCGCACGGCGCGAGGTGATGTGCCTGGCGGCGCTGGTCGCTGCATCGTTGTCGCTGCCCACCAGGGCCGGGTTTCTGTCCGGCGCCGGCCCCAGCGCCGCGTCGTGTGTCAGCGAACTGCGTCGCAGTGGTGCGCAGGGGGTCGCCGTGCTTCCGGCTCTGCTGGCGCCCGGGTTCTTTGTGGCCAAAGCCGGCCGTCTCGGAGCCGATGTGGTGGCTCCGGCCCTTGGGGTACACCCGGCGTTAGTCGACCTCGTGGTTCGTCGCTACCGGGAGGCCAGTTGAAATTGCTGCACGATGACGTCCTGGGCGGCGGCCACGATGCGTGCTGCATGCGCCTGCGGTGACCCGTGCTGGGCGTAGTCAGCCCGGCACCGCCGGGCGATCTCGCGCCTGGCCTCAGCACTGACCGCCATCTGGTCTCGCATCGTGATGATGGCGGCTACCAGGTCGCGCTCATCACCTTCGGCGAAGAAGGCACCGCTGATGCCCTCCCGGATGGCCTCCCACTCGGCTGCGTGATGGTCGAAGTTGTTGTGGGTGATGACCGGGCGCCCATGCATCAACGACGAGGTCACAGTCAGCCCGGCGTGGCCGGGGATCACGCTCAGATGGACCTGGCTGTAAAACCGCGCGATGTCGTCCTCGTCGTACATCGCCCCGGTGAAGGTGACATCGACACCCAACTCGTCCCGTAGCGCTTCCAGATCGGCGCGGGCAGGTCCGTCCCCGACGACGACGGCACGGGTGGGCACACCCTGCCGGTTCAGCGCCGCCACGGCCCGGATCAACAGATCGACCCGTTTGCGTTCGGTCAACCGTAGGGCGACTCCCAAGACCAAGGGCTCGGGCTCGGTCAGCCCGTGGGACGCGACCCGCTGGGCCGGCGCCGAGTCGCTGACGCTGTTGCCGACGACATACAACCGCGCCGCGGGATACCCCGCAGCCCGCGCCAGTTCAGCGGAGCGTTCGCCGTAGGTCAAGAATGCGTGCGCCAACCTGAAGCCCCCGACCTTGAGTCGCTCCTTGACGGCGTTGTGCGTGCGGGTCCAGCCCAAACCCCAGTAGATCAGGGTGCGGCCACGTGCCCGCAGGACCGCCGAGGAAATCCACATCGTCACGCAATGCAGGGAAGGGTCCCAAATCACCACGTCGTATCGGCTGGACAGGCTGCGTCGCAGCAGCCCGGGCTGAAATCGGAGCGGGCCGAAGGACCAGGTGCGATGCCACTGCATCGCAGGCAGGTCGCCCGGTTCGATCGGCGCAACCTGCGTGTCCGGCCCTGCGCCGGACGGGAGGCTCTGTCCAGCGGCGATCGTGACGTCGAGGCCCGGCATGGCGAGTAGTTCCTCGAAAACTCCGCGCCGATAGTGCGCCGAGTAGGAATAGGCGATCAGGACGCGCAGCGGCCCTTCAGCGAGTGGAAGGGGAGTCGTCATCGTCGGCCTGCTCCGGCGGCTCGTGGTCACGAGGTGGATTCGTGCTCGACGGAGGCGGGATGAACTCGGTGGGATAGTGCCCCGTGGGGAAACGATCAGTGGGGAACTGCCCAGGAGGGAAAGCACCCGGCGGGATCTGCTCAGGCGGCTGCTCGACGTGGTCGGTAGGTGCTCGATCGCCGTCATAGCGACCGCGTTCGGTATAGTCTGCCTGCTTTTGGAGGTTCTCCATCTTCCAGCGGTTGCGTGCCCCAGCGGCCCCGAACAACAACACGCCGCGCAGGAGCGTGGCTCCATGATCGTCCAGATTCATCCTCCAGATGGGCTTCTTCTTGGACCGAGGAGTGACTGCGCGACCCAGCCCAAACAGGAGCAGCGTCCCGAGAGTGAGGAAGGCCAGGATGGTGGTCATGCTCCTACCATCGCATGCTCTGCTGAGCGCTAACTGCTTTTCTGCAAGTCCTTGGGCAGATGACCGGCCGACTTCTTGTAGATCACGGCGGCCTGGCGCCGTGCCACGGTCCGAACAACGCCCACGACTGCCCCCGAGAGGACGGCAAACAAGACGGCCTCCATCCAATCGTCGTCGGGGTCCTCGGGGTTCTTGGGTGCTTCCTCCCCGCGGATGAACTTCCAACTACCGTCGGCGATCTTGCGTGCCACTATGCTCGCGCCGACGGCTGAGCCCATCGCCATGACCTTCCACATCACATTTCCCATAGGCTCACCCTGCCATACGCTGTAAGCCGCGCGCGACCGGTAGCCCTGATGCCGAACTAGCGCGCGCTGTGTACGCTAGTCACACGACAGGGGAGCGCAGATGCGCTGAGAGTGCGGCCACCGGGCCGCAGACCCTCGAACCTGATCCGGTTAGCACCGGTGGAGGAAGTCGAGTCTCGTTGGCCTCACCATTGCCAACACCCCTCCTGAGTCAAGGAGGTCGCCATGAGCACAGGTACACGCGCCGCAACACAGAGTTCCCAGCAACACCGACGCCACCCAACGCGAACGCAGCTAGCGCGACCTCAACTGACGCGACCCCAACTAACGCGACCCCAACTCCGACGCTGGCCGGCCCTGACCGCAGCAGTGCTCGGCATGCTGAGTCTGACGGGTTGTACGCTGCTCAGCGGCGACGATGAAGCTGCCTCGACCGCAGACTCATCGGGCGAGGCAGGCGCCGGCGCCGAGGCCATGAGCGGGTCAACCTCTGCCGCATCGGGGGAAGAAGTCGTGCTGATCACGCATGACTCGTTCTATCTGCCGCCCGGCCTGATCGAGGACTTCAACGCCGAGACCGGTTACACCCTGACGGTGCTGCCCTCGGGGGACGCCGGGTCGATGACGAATACCCTGGCGCTGACGACGAACAGCCCGCTCGGCGATGCTGTGTTCGGCATCGACAACACCTTCGCCTCCCGTGCCGTCGAGGAGGGCGTCCTCGCGCAGTACACCCCGAACCAGGTGCCCGACGGCGTGAGTAAGCACGAACTGACCGGCGAGCTTGCCTCATACCTGACACCGGTCGACTTCGGTGATGTCTGCGTCAACGTCGATCTGGAGTGGTTCGGCGCTCGCGACATCCCAGCGCCCGAGACTCTGCAGGACCTGACCGAGCCCCAATACGAAGGCCTGTTCGTCACACCGGGTGCCAGCACCTCCAGCCCCGGACTGGCCTTGCTGCTGGCCACCATCGCAGAGTTCGGCGAGGACGGATGGCAGGACTACTGGGGCGACCTGCGAGCCAACGACGTCAAGATCACTGCCGGGTGGGAAGACGCATACCTGGTCGATTTCAGCGCCGGGCGCGATCAGGGGGAGCGGCCGATCGTGCTCTCCTACGCCTCATCACCGCCGTTCACCATCGATGAAGACACTGGCGAATCGACGACGGCCGCCCTGATGGACACCTGCTACCACCAGGTCGAGTACGCGGGCGTGATCGAGGGCGCAGCCAACGAGGCGGGCGGGCAGGCTGTCGTCGACTACCTCCTGAGCGATGAGGTGCAGGCCTCACTCCCCGAGTCGATGTTCGTCTTCCCGGTCTCCGAGCAGGTCGAGTTGCCGCAGGACTGGGCGCAGTGGGCCAAGGTCGCCGACGAGCCGTATGAGTTGCCCGCCGAGAAGGTCGATGAACGCCGGATGGAATGGGTGAATGAGTGGGCCGACATCACCACGGGGTGATCTCCCGGCTGCTGCCCCGCGCGGCGGTGGTGGTCCTGGCGCTGATTCCTTTGGCGTTCATCGCCGTCTTCTTCTTCCTGCCCCTGCTCGGCATGCTGGCGAGGGGGTTCGTGACCGACTCCGGCTCCCTGGACCTGTCCGGCATACCCGACGTGTTGGGCCGGGCGCGGACCGGGCGGGTGGTGGCATTTACGGTCGCTATTGCAGCCGCCGGCACCGTGGTCACCGTGCTGCTAGGCCTGCCGGTGGCCTACGTTTTGTATCGGTTGCAGTTCCCTGGAGCCACCGTGGCCCGGGCCGTCATCGTGATGCCATTTGTCCTGCCGACGGTGGTTGTCGGGGTGATGTTTCGATCGCTGCTGGCGCCGGGCGGGCCGGCCGGCTTCCTCGGGTGGGACGGGCACTGGATCTCCATCCTCTTGGCGTTCGTCTTCTTCAACCTCGCCGTCGTCGTGCGCATCGTGGGCAGCACCTGGAGTGGGATGGACCA
>JBARZG010000126.1:0-61882 GCA_049649785.1 Ornithinimicrobium sp.
CTGCGGCTCGCGCTGGGTCGCATCTGCCGCCGCTCGCGCCTGTTCGGCGCCGCCACCCTGGGCGGCAACCCCAGCCGCCCCGGCAGCCAATCCAGCACCTGCGCCTGGCCGACCCCCTCCGCTCGCCGCCGCAAGCGATCGCGCCGTCATCGCCTCTGTGACCGGACGATCCGCCGCATACGCCTCCATCGCGGCCATGACCTCGGCGGCCTCAGGTCGGCGGGACGCATCAACGCCGAGTGCCGCTACCAACAGCGGCCGCAACTGCTCGTCGACCCCGTCCAGTTTCGTTCGTCCCCGCACCACGCGGTCCAACACCACACTCATCGGACCTGTGCCGAACGGCGGTTGCCCACTGGCCGCAAAAGACAGCGTCGCAGCCCAGCCCCACCAGTCAGTGGCCCGGGTGACCTGCCCACCTTCGACGACCTCGGGTGACAGGTAGCCCGGGGTGCCCATCACCATGCCGGTCATCGTCAAGCGCGAATCGTCGGCGACCTGAGCAATACCGAAGTCGATCACCACCGGGTCATCGCCGACCATCAACACGTTTCCCGGTTTCAGGTCACGGTGCACGATTCCCACCTGGTGAATCGCGGCCAGCGCCTCGGACAAGCCGCGCCCCAACCGCGCCAACGCCGCCGGGGACAGCGGACCTTGCTCGTGCACCACCGCATCCAACGGCGCACCCGGCACGAACTCGGTCACGATGTAGGGCGCCGGGCCATCGACGTCGGCATCGAGCACGGCAGCCACCCTTGGATGGGCAACCCGTTCCAGGGTGTCAACCTCACGCCGCAACCTGGCCCGCGCATTCTCATCGTGTGCGATGTGTGGGCGCAGGACCTTGATGGCCACCTCCCGACCGGACTGGTCTTGTGAGCGCCAGACGACCCCCATACCCCCCTCGCCGAGTCGGGCACCGAGGTCGTAGGGCCCCACGCGCCGCGGACTGTGCCCGCTCGAGCCTTCGGGTGAACTCACAGACTCCACGGTATGCGGTCCACCTGAGCATCGCCTTCACGCGAGGCCGCTGCGGCCCCGGTCCGTCCTGGGCGCTCCTCGGTCCGTTCAGGCTGCCGCCTCGGTCCCGTACTGTGGGACACGGCGCGAGGAGAGGGGACAGATGGCCCACGCAGACCGATCAGCAGACTTCGTTATCGCCGCGAACCGCTTGCCCGTCGACCGCGATCCTCACCCGGACCGTGACTCACAATGGCGCACCAGCCCCGGAGGCTTGGTCAGCGCAATGTTGCCGGTCATGCAGTCGCGCAAGGGGGCATGGGTGGGCTGGGCGGGCGAGCCCGGCGTCGTCACCGATCCCTTCAAGACCGACGACGGTTTGGAAGTGCACCCAGTTGCGCTGCAACCGCACGAGATTCGCGACTACTACGAGGGCTTCAGCAACGGCACCCTGTGGCCGATCTACCACGATGTGATTACCGAGCCGGAGTTCCACCGGCGTTGGTGGGCGACGTACCGCACGGTCAATGAACGCTTTGCCCGAGCGATAGCGGAAGTCGCCGCTGACGGGGCGACCGTGTGGGTGCACGACTACCAACTTCAACTCGTTCCGGCCCTGCTGCGCGAGTTGCGCCCGGACCTGCGGATCGGGTGGTTCTGTCACATTCCGTTCCCGCCGGTGGAACTGTTTGCTCAACTTCCCTGGCGAGCACCGCTGTTGCGGGGACTGCTGGGAGCCGATTTCCTCGGGTTCCAGTTGGCCAGTGACGCTAGCAACTTCATCCGCGCCTGCCGGCATCTGCTGGGCGCCACCTCCAAGGGCGATGTCGTCACCTGGCCCGGCAGTGACGACGGCGAAATTGGCGCCGGTCAGCGCGTCGCGCGAGCGGCCGCTGTGCCGATCTCGGTCGACTTCGGCGGACTCGAAGATCTGGCCATGACTGTCGAGGCCCAAGAGCGTGCCAGCGCGATGCGGGCCTCGCTGGGCAATCCCCGGTCGGTGATGTTGGGCGTCGACCGGCTGGACTACACGAAGGGCCTTCGGCATCGCCTTCGAGCTATTTCGGAGTTGCTCGCCGACGGTGCGATCGACCCCGCCGAGGTCGCCATCGTGCAGGTGGCCACCCCGAGTCGCGAGCGCGTCGCGGCATACCAGCGGCTTCGCTCGCAGGTGGAGCGGATGGTCGGCGGGATCAACGGCGAGTTCGCCAATATCGGGCAGACACCGGTGAACTATCTGCACCAGAGCTACCCGCGCGCAGAGATGGCCGCGATGTTTCAGGCCGCCGACGTGATGTTGGTGACCCCGCTGCGGGACGGGATGAACCTGGTGGCCAAGGAGTACGTGACCTGCCGCCACGATCTCGGTGGAGCCCTGGTGCTTAGCGAATTCGCCGGCGCCGCACAGGAACTCAGCGCGGCCTATACCTGTAATCCGCACGACATCGTCGGTTTGAAGCGCGCCATCTTGACCGCCCTCAATGACGACCAGGGGGCTCGCCGACGGCGGATGCGGTCAATGCGCCGAAGGGTGCGTAGCAACGACGTGCACTCCTGGGCCAAGATGTACCTGGAGGCCCTGGAGCACGCTCCGGATAAGCCCCCGCGCGAATAGGCCCCTGCGACGTCCTTCGGGACGTCGTCGACGTGCTGCTATGTGGACGGGAGTCCCAGGTGAACGACGCTCTTCGAGCCGTGTTGGCCCCCCTTGGTGCAGCCAAGCACCTGTTGGTAGGCGTCGACTTCGACGGCACCCTGGCTCCGCTCGCCGACGAGCCGATGGACGCCGAGCCGGTCAGCGGCGCGATGCCCGCCCTACACGCCTTGGCCGAGTTGGACGATGTGACCGTCGCACTCATCTCCGGACGCGCGCTCAGCACACTGCATGAACTGACCAAGGCCGAAGAGTCGGTCGTGTTGATCGGCAGCCACGGCGCGGAGAGGTCGAGAGTGGGCGAGTTGTCGCTCTCAGCGCAAGAGCACGTCCGATACGACACGCTGCATACCGAGTTGCGAGACTTGCTGGCCGACCATCCACAGGCGCGACTTGAGCTCAAGCCGGCCGCTGTGGTGCTGCATACCCGAGGCTTGCCGGTGGACGTGGCACGCGGCGTCACCGGGGAAGTGCTCACGCTGGCCGAGCAACACGAAGGCGTGGTCGTCACCCGCGGCAAGGACGTTGTCGAGATGGCCGTCACCACGGCGGACAAGGGGTCAGCCCTGTTGGACTTGGCGCGCTCGGTCGGGGCTGACGTGATTGTGTACGCCGGAGATGACGTGACCGATGAGGACGCCTTCGAGCAGTTAAGCGGCGACGATGTCAGCGTCAAGGTGGGGCCTGGGCAGACCGCCGCCCGGTATCGGGTGACCAACGAGCACAGTGTCGTGAGCATGCTGGAGATCTTGTGGGCGGTGCGAGCCACCCGCGGCCGCCTGACCATTGCCGAAGAACGCTGAGGTCAGAGCAACAGTCGTCGCTGTCAGCCCTAGCCTTGGCACTTTCGAACCGGTAGGCTCCCAAGTGGTCTCGGCAATGGCGCCACGATGTTTGCGGTTCCCGCATTCTCCGAACGCTCCGTCGGCCCGCCACCAGGCGCCTGCCCAGTGGCGATACCTTTACAACGGATCGTCCGGCACGTACCTGCCGGTGAAGGAGAATGGCTCATGGCAACAGTGACCCTTGACAACATCGTCCGCATCTATCCTGGTGCGGACTCCCCGTCGGTGACCGATTTGTCGATCGATATCGAAGACGGCGAATTCCTCGTGCTCGTCGGCCCCTCCGGTTGTGGCAAGTCCACCAGCCTGCGTATGTTGGCTGGCCTCGAAGAAGTCAACCGCGGCCGCATCTTGATTGGCGACAAGGACGTGACGTCGCTGCCGCCGAAGGACCGCGACGTGGCGATGGTGTTCCAGAACTACGCGCTCTACCCACACATGACCGTCGCAGACAACATGGGCTTCGCGCTCAAGATCGCCGGAGTCAACAAGACCGACATCCGCGAGCGGGTCGAAGAGGCCGCCAAAATCTTGGACCTCACCGAGTTCCTTGACCGCAAGCCCAAGGCCCTTTCCGGTGGTCAGCGCCAGCGTGTTGCGATGGGCCGCGCGATTGTGCGTTCTCCGCAGGTCTTCTTGATGGACGAGCCGCTGTCGAACCTCGACGCCAAGTTGCGGGTGCAGACCCGCACCCAGATCGCTTCGTTGCAGCGTCGGCTCGGCGTGACCACCGTCTACGTGACCCACGACCAGGTCGAGGCCATGACGATGGGCGACCGGGTTGCCGTGCTCAAGGACGGCCTCCTCATGCAGTGCGACTCCCCGCGCCGCATGTACGACCACCCGGACAACGTCTTCGTCGCCGGCTTCATCGGCTCACCCGCGATGAACCTGATGGAGTTGCCGGTCACCGATGGAGGCATCAAGTTCGGCGAGACCGTCCTGCCGATCGACCGCGACGTGCTCGCCCAGGCGGGCAAGACGGTCATCGCCGGGAGCCGTCCCGAAGACCTGGAGATCGACGACTCCGGCCGCGGCCTGAAGGTCGAGATCGACGTTGTCGAGGAGCTCGGCGCCGACGCCTATATCTACGGTGAACTGCCCGGTGCAAAGGCCACAGACAAGCCGTTCATCGCCCGCGTCGATGGCCGCACGCCGCCGCGCAAGGGTGAGACGGTCCACTTCGCCCCGAACCTGGACCACATCCACCTGTTCAACACCGAGTCGGGTGCGCGGATCAACCCCTGACCTCACTCACGTCACCGCACTACCCAGGTATGCCGCCTGCTCACTCGAGCGGGCGGCATACCCATGTCTGAGCAGGCCCAGTCCGCCCGCAGGTGGATTGGACATCGACTGCAGGGGGAGGCTGGGGCGGTTCGCCCGCCGTAGCCTCGTGTGATGGGTGTGCTCCAGTGGTTGCGTGCCGACCTTCGACGCCCAGGCCGTAGCGTAGAGACACGCGAGTGGCCGTTCTTGGCCGGCTCGTCGGTCGTGATCATCCTGATCGCTCAGATCAGTGACCCCGCCACCTGGCCGGCCCTCGTGCTGTTGCTGGTGGGCAGTGCCGCATTGATCGCGTTGGCGCTGACCAATGTGCCCATTGAACTGCTCGCGACGCTGGTTATCACGGCGGTCGGTCTGGCCGTGGGGACCAGCGGACGAGTGGAGGCCTCACTGTTCATCTTCAGTGTGTTGACGGTGTATACGGCATGGCATCTCGGCTCGGCTGCGCGATCCGGCTTTGTTGCGCTACTCGCCATAGCCATGATCGCAGTTGTCAGCCTTATCAATCCTGAGGAGTTCGCTTGGGCACCGTGGGTGGCTGCCGGGATCTTTACCTTCGTTCTGGGTCGAGTCCTCTTTGCCCAGCGGGAGGTGATCACGGCTTTGGAGTTGGCGCGCGAGGAACTGGCCGGCCAAGCCGTCGCGGAAGAGCGACGACGCATCGCCCGCGAGTTGCACGACCTCGCCGGTCACACTTTGGCGGCCATGATGTTGCACGTCACCGGCGCGCGACACGTGCTGCGCCGAGATCTCGACGAAGCCGACGAAGCGCTGCACGATGCCGAGGCGGTAGGTCGTTCCGGACTGGCCCAAGTGCGCACCACCGTGGCTGCACTGCGGACGACCGAGCAAGGGCTCGATCCTCCGTTGCCGCGTGCCGTTGATATCGACCAGATCTTGGAAGACTACCGGCGCGCTGGTGTGAGCATTCAGGCACAGATCGATCCCCGCGTCGCCCAGATCGAGGGGCCTGTCGCCCTCGCTGTCACTCGGATCTGCGGGGAGGCGTTGGCCAACACTGCGCGGCACGCCTGGGGCAACAGGATGCGCGTCACAATCTGCCTGGCTGACGAAAGGGAGTTGCGCTTGAGCATGGTGGACTACGGCCAGCCACCTGAGCAATCCACCCTCAAGCCAGGCGGCTTCGGAGTGATCGGCATGTCAGAACGCGCCAAATCCATCGGCGGAACACTCGTGGCCGAACCCTCTGTAGGCGGTTGGTGGGCTGTGGGCCTACCTCGTCTCAAGACTGAGGAGAAGGCGTTGACTCCCACCGGGGCCAGAGCCAACAACTGACCCGGAGACCGATGTGATCGCAGCGTGACCTCGACACATTGGTGTCATGACTCGACATCAGCTCCTCCATGGGCCGCCCTCCAGCGATGTCCCCGCCTCGAACGAACCCGCCGTGCAGGTCGACTCGTTAGTGAAGTCGTATGCCGGTGCGCGAGTGGTCGACAACGTCTCGTTCTCGGTCCGACACGGCGAAATTCTCGGCGTGCTCGGTGCCAACGGCGCCGGTAAAACCACCACCGTGGAATGCCTCCAAGGTTTGCGCCGCCCCGATTCCGGATCTCTGCGAGTGCTCGGAGTCGACCCCTGCACCGACCCAGCACGGCTGCGGACGGTGGTCGGCAGCCAACTTCAGGAGGCAGACCTCCCCGATCGATTGAGGGTCGGCGAAGCCATCTCACTCTTCGGTGCCGTCACACAGGACCACATCGACGTGGAGGCGGTGTTACGCCCGTGGGGCCTGCTGGCGCATCGAAACACGGCCTTCGGCGATCTATCGGGCGGCGGGCGGCAAAGACTCTTCATTGCCCTTGCTCTGCTGCACCGACCCCGGGTGCTCTTACTCGACGAGTTGACCCGAGGTCTGGACCCGTCAGCGCGAAGGGATGTGTGGGAGGTCATCCGCAGCGTCCGCGACCAGGGCACGACGGTCATTGTGGTTAGCCATTTCGCAGACGAGGTGGAGGAGCTGTGCGATCGCGTGATCGTGATGGGCGGCGGTCAAGTCGTGCAACGTGGAACCCCTGCAGACCTCACGAGACGGTTCGGTGGGCCAACCCGGATCAGTTTCACGCCACCACCGCAGTGGACTCTCGAATCATTGCCTCAAGATCCACGCATCACCGAGGTCATCCCTGCCGCGCAGAGCCCCGATCAGCGAGTCCACGTCGTCACCGGCGCAGAAATGATCCCCGCGATCTGCGCCTCGACCCTCACCGGTGGCGCTATGGGACCGACAGATCTGCAGGTCAGCCATCCGCGGATGCACGAAGCCATGCTCAACGTGATCGGAGAAATGTCATGAAGACAGCTCTGCCTGCACTGGTCTGCACCGAAATGCGGCTGTTCACCCGCGAACCCGTCAGTCTGGTGTTCGTGCTGGCGTTTCCCGCCCTCATTGTCTTGGTCATGGGGGGCGTGTTCGACCCGGACGATCCGTCGTTCGGTGGCGTGACCCCCGCCGCCTATTACACGGCCGCCTACATCGCCGTGGTGATGGCCGCTATCGGGCTCATCATGCTGCCCGTCCACTTGGCGGCATACAAGGAGCGCGGCGTGTTGCGGCGGTTCCACGCCTCACCCTTCCCACCGTGGGCGCTGCCGGCGGCGTGGTTCGTGGTCGCTACTGTGATGGCGCTCTTGGGCTTCGCGGTGACGCTCGTCACATCATACTTCTCCTACGGTGTGCCCGCGGTCCAGAGTCCCTGGGCAACGGCCGGGGCGATCGCGCTCAGCGCCAACATGTTCATCAACGTGGGACTTCTGCTCGGACTGATCCTGCCCACCGCCCGAGCGGCTGATGCGGTGGGGCTGGGCCTCTTCCTGCCGTTCTTCCTGCTCGGGGGTGGCGGACCGCCGCCGGCAGCGATGCCCGAGGTGATGCGAACGATCTCCGAGGCACTGCCCATGACGCAGTCGATCACCTCGATCCAGTCGGCCTGGCTGGGAATCGGCCAGATGGACATTGGGGGGTGGCTCATCTTGATCGGCGTCAGCGTGGCTGCCCTGGTCGGCTGGGTGAGCCTAGCCCGCCGCACCGACACGCGATGACGAACGCGTTGCTGCGAGGTTTCCGGCTCACTCCCCTGCCCGCGACGCGATTAGAGTGGGCGTATGGCGCTCGACATCTCTGCGGCGCGACCGGACCCGGCACTGTTGGACTTGCCGTGGGCGGTGCCCTTGGAGCACTGGCCAGAGAGTCACCTCGCGGCGCTCCCCCGAGGCATCTCTCGACACGTCGTCCGCTTCGTGAAGATGTCCGGCCGAGTGGTAGCGATCAAGGAGATCAAGGCCGACCTGGCTCGCCGCGAATACGACACGCTCCGGATGCTGCGGCGGCTGGATCAGCCGGCGGTGAAGCCGCTGGCTGTGATCTCTGGTCGCACCGACGTCCATGGTGAGCCGTTGGACGCTTGCCTGGTGACCCGGCACCTCCGCTTCTCGTTGCCCTACCGGGCCATCTTCAGCCAGCGAATGCAGCCAGATACGGCACGCAGGGTGCTCGACGCGTTGGCCGTTTTGCTGGTACGGCTGCACGTTAACGGCGTCTTCTGGGGTGATGTCTCGCTGTCCAACACACTCTTTCGGCGCGACGCAGGCGACTTCGCGGCATACCTGGTGGATGCGGAGACAGCTACGATCTACCAGCAGCTCAGCGACGGGCAGCGGGCTCACGACCTGCAGATCGCCTACGGCAACCTCGCCGGCGAACTGATGGACCTGGAAGCAGGTGAGTTGCTCGACCCCAGCATCGATCCGGTCGAAACCGCTGACCGGATCATGCATCGCTATGAGCTGCTGTGGAAAGAGCTCACGGCGACTGAACGCTTCGGCAGCGGTGACCGGTGGCGGGTCGAAGAGCGGATCACCCGGCTCAACAACCTCGGCTTCGACGTCGATGAACTGGCGATCACTACCGACATCGAGGGCACCCACATCCAGATCCAGCCCAAGGTTGTCGACGCCGGTCACTTCTCCCGCCGGATGATGTCGCTGACCGGCCTGGACGTGCAGGAAAACCAAGCTCGCCGGCTGCTGAACGACCTGGACTCATACCGGGCGGCCACCGACCGGCAGAACGACGACGAGGCGCAGGTCGCCCACGATTGGCTATCTCGCATCTACGAGCCCGTCACTCAACTCGTGCCTGCCGAGCTGCGCAGCAAGTTGGAGCCTGCCGAGCTGTTCCACGAGTTGTTGGAGCACAGGTGGTATCTGTCTGAGCGAGCCGGTCGTGACATGACGATCGCGGATGCCGCACGCGACTACGTCGACACGATCTTGCCGAACAAGCCGGATGAGGCGGCTGTGCTGGGCTTGGACACCGACGAGATCCCGATCCGCGCAGCGCTACCCACCTGAACTCGACCTCCCCCAGCCACCCGACCTCCCCCAGCCACCCGACGACCCTCAGCCTCCCGACGATTCAACGTGCCAGTGACGGCAGAATCTGACCTGTGCGCCGGTATACACCGACACACGAAGACATACGCCGATACAGGACGACCCAACGCAGACGATCGAGAGCCTTGGCTCGCTCCCCATCGCAGAGTGTCGTCCGCGCTGGCGGCCCTTGCTTGAGCGTTGGAGTTGACGTCACCCCAGTGAGTTGAAGGGCAGTAGGCGTTGGAGTTGACGGCAATAGGGGCCGTGGCTACCCAGGCGGGACGTTAGTCCTCGCCGAGGCTAATCCGGTAGAGGTGCTCCCAGTTCTTGCCGGTGACCAGCAAGCTGTCGTCTGCTGAGTCCCACGCGATGCCGTTAAGCACATTGGCGGCGTCGGCAGGACCCTCGGCCTGCACGACGTCGGTGAGGGATAGCCGCAGAACGACCTTGCCGGTTTCGTCTTGCTCCGAGGGTTCGATCAGCACGATGTCATCGCTCTGCCAGACGTTTGCCCACACCTGCCCGCCGACACACTCCAACTCGTTGAGGTGGTCGATCTCTTCGCTGCCCACGCCGGTGTCCTCGGTGACGGTGATCTCGGCCAGCCGTGTCAGGTCGCTGGCTGAGAGCAACTGCAGGGTCGATGAACCATCGGAGAGCCACAGCGCCTCGCGCGAATCGTCGTAGCACAGGCCCCATCCCTCACCATCAATGTGCAGCGACGGGCCCTCGACGAGGTCGGGCAGGCTCCAGGTATGCACCACCCCGGACTTCCAGGTCAGTTGGTATGCCGTCAGCAGCGGGCCGACATCGGGCCAGTCCTCATCCCAGTCTTCGTTGGGGACCACGGTCACCCCCTCACCGAACTCATCATCGGGCAGCTCAGCACCGCCCAGCACCTCACCGGTCGGCGACAGCAGCTCAATCCCTGACTCGCCGTACAGACCCCGGCTATGGACCATCGTGCCGTCCCCTAACAACTCCACACCCTGCGTGAAGCTGGCCTCCCGGTCGATGACCTCGATGATGTCCTCGACCTCAATGGCCTTGACAGCGGTGGCCTTGACAGCGGTGTCCTCGACAGCGGCGGCCTCCTCGGCGACCTCAGCCGTCTCACTCGATTCCCCGCTCTGCGGCGAATCGAACGACGTGGCGTCGCCAGCACAACCCGCGAGAAGCACCGCCCCGAGCACCAGCGGACTCATACAGCGTAAGGGCCTCATCAGCCCATCATCAGGCTCGTTGCTGAGCAATCGCATACAGGGTGACGGCTGCCGCGATGCCCGCGTTCAGCGACTCGGTGGCTGAGGTCATCGGGATCGAGACGATTTGGTCGCAGGTCTCGGTCACCAGCCGCGACAATCCCTTGCCTTCGGAGCCGACGACCACCACCAACGGGCGGTCGCTGAGTGCCAACTCGGGCAGCTCCACGTCGCCGTCGGCCGCCAGGCCGATGACGAAATAGCCAGCCTTACGGTATGCCTCCAGCGCCCGAGTCAGGTTCGTCGCCTGAGCAACCCGAACCCGGGCCGCGGCACCCGCCGAGGTCTTCCACGCTGCTGCGGTCATCCCGGCCGAACGACGCGCCGGCACCACCACCCCATGGGCCCCGAACGCTCCGGCCGATCGCAAGATAGCTCCGAGGTTGCGCGGGTCAGTGATGCCATCGAGGGCAACAATGAGCGGCAAGCCCGGCAGTTCGGCATCCATCAAGTCATCAGGGTGGGCATAGTCATACGGCGGAACGGCGAGCGCTAGGCCTTGGTGAGAGGCGCCATCGGTCAGCCGGTCCATCTCCCCGCGTGGGGCCTCCAGCACGGCGATCCCGCGCTCGGCTGCCATCGAGATCGACTCACGCACCCGATCGTCTGAGTCGATCCGGGCTCCGACATACAGCGCTGTCCCGGGGATATGACTGCGCAGCGCCTCGACCACGGAGTTGCGCCCGGCCACCATCTCGGTGCTGGGTTTGTCTTTACGCGGACCCGGCCGCTTCGACGAAGACTGCCCACGCCCCTCGGAGCCTGATCCCGAGGATCGCTTGGCCGCCGGGTGGTATGGCCGATCCTCGGCTTTCGGTGTCGGGCCACGCCCTTCGAGCTGTTTGCGGCGCTGACCGCCACTACCGACGACGGCGCCTTTCTTGCTGGACTTGCGCACCGCGCCGCGGCGCTGGGAGTTGCCGGGCATGCGGAATACCTCACTTTCTGGCTAGGAGTGAAGCGCCCACCGGGCGCCGGCCGGAGTGTCTTCGATGATGATGCCCAGCGCGCTGAGCTCGTCGCGGATCGCATCGGCAGCCGTGAAATCGCGATCGGTCCGTGCCTGGTCACGCTGAGCCAGTCGAGCCGTGATGAGCGCATCGAGCAGGGGCTGCTCCGAGGAATCTCCGGAACTCTGCGCCCACTGTGGGTCGAGCGGGTTGACGCCGAGCACTGCGGTCATCGCCACGATGGCGCGCAACAACTCCGGCAGGTCAACGGTGTGCCCGTCCTGCACAGCTCGGTTGCCATCGCGAACGTGACCGAAGATCACGGCCAGGGCTTGCGAGACGTTCAGATCATCGTCCAGCGCAGCCACGAACTCTGGAGGAAGCGGAACATCCTCGGCCTCGGTGACCACGTCATGGGCAGCAGCCCCGGTGAGCCCCAGAGCCCTGGACACAAACGACTCGATGCGTTCGACGGCCGCTTGTGCTTCCTCCAAGGAGCCGGTGCCGTATTCGATGGTCGACCGATAATGAACGGCGCCGAGGTAGTAGCGCAAGACCAGTGGCCGCACCTGCTTGGTGATCTCCGAGACGAGCATCGAGTTGCCGAGCGACTTGCCCATCTTCTCCCCGCTGACCGTCAACCACGCGTTGTGCAGCCACATCTTCGCGAACCCCAGACCGGCGGCGCGCGACTGAGCCTGCTCGTTCTCGTGGTGCGGGAACCGCAGGTCGACACCGCCGCCGTGGATATCGAAGGTGTCCCCGAGATATTTGCGGGCCATCGCCGAGCACTCCAGGTGCCAGCCCGGCCTGCCCCGGCCGTATGCCGTGGGCCAGCTCGCGCTCTCCGGCTCATCACCCTTGGCGCCCTTCCACAACGCGAAGTCGCGGGGGTCGCGCTTTCCGCGTGGGTCGGCGTCGGCGGCGGGCTCCATGTCCTCCATCCGTTGCCGGGTCAGCTCGCCGTAGCTGGGCCACGACGCGACATCGAAGTAGACGTCGCCGCTGCTGTCGGCGGCCGGGTAAGCGTGCCCAGCCTGGACCAACAGGTCGATCAACTCGACCATTTCGGTGATGTGCCCGGTGGCCCGCGGCTCGTACGTCGCCGGCATGACCCCGAGGGTGTCCAGCGCCTCAGAGGTGGCCCGCTCATGCTGATAGCTCCAGGCCCACCATGGGCGGTCGGCTTCGGCGGATTTGCGCAGAATCTTGTCGTCGATGTCGGTGACGTTGCGCACCAGCGTGACCTCATACCCGTGCCCGCGGATCATCCAACGCCGCAGGATGTCGAACGCCACGGTGAAGCGCAGGTGCCCAATATGCGGGTCACCTTGGGTCGTCAGCCCGCAAATGTAGATGCCGACATGGCCCGGAACCAGGGGCTGGAAGTCCCGAAGCTCGCGGGTGGCGGTGTCGTAGAGGCGCAGACTCACGTGACCCAGGCTATCCGGCTCAGGCTGCAGTCAGTGTCTCATCCATACGTCGTCATCCTCGTCGCCGATGCGCGAGTCGTACCGGGCGATCTCGCCTAACAGCAGCGGCTTGACGTGGGCGCCAAGAATCGATGGGAGACCCTGGATGACTCGCCCACCGGCGACGAGCTCACGGATCGAGTCTTGCAGGATTTCTCCGAGCGCGCTGGCAAGAAACCGGACAGCGTGCTGCCCCAGGTCGGCAAGGGCCTACCTAACGCTGTCTATGAACGGCTGGCAGCAGCCGGGGTCGTGAACCCGACCTCACCCACAGGATTACCGGTGAATCCAGCGGGCTCAGTCGCAAGGAAGCCAAAGCGAGCGCCCTGTCCATCTCCGAGGGCGACTGGGCAAGCTCTGCGGTGGCCAAGGGCATGACGGATGCTCGGGCAGTGATCCTGGCCGCAACGGTGATAATCACCGTGTCCGGAGCGACCGCGCACTAGGGCTTCCACTCCTCTTTGCCAGCCGCTTCGTCGCCGATAGTCGTCGAGTCGCCGTGACCGGTGTGGACGGTTGTGTCGGCTGGCAGGGCCAGCAGTCGATCGGTGATCGAGGCAACGATGGTGTCGTAGTCGCTGAACGAACGTCCGGTCGCACCCGGCCCGCCCTGAAACAGGGTGTCGCCGGTGAACAGCACACCGAGGTCAGCGATATAGAAACAGCATGCACCGGGACTGTGACCAGGGGTATGCAACACCTCGATGCTGACACCGGCAACCTCAAACGTCTGCCCGTCGGCCAGGTCCTCATCCGGGCCCTGGGGGTGGACCCGATCCCAGAGCATCCGATCCTCCGGGTGCAGGTATGAGGAAGCACCGGTGGCACGGCATACCTGCGCGGCCGCGTCGATGTGGTCATCGTGAGCGTGGGTCAAGAGCAGGGCCTTGACGCTCCGGCCTGCCACGAGGTCGAGGATGGCGTCAGCGTCGTGCGGGGCGTCCACGACGACGCACTCGTTGTCGTTGCCGACGACCCAGACGTTGTTGTCGACCTCCCAGGTGCCACCGTCCAGGCTGAAGGTGCCCGAGGTGACGGCGTGACCTACGCGCGCCGACGGCAGCGCGGTCATGCGTTGCCCGCTTCGCTCGCGGCTGAGTCAGCCTCGGCGCTGTCCTGGTTGGCGCTGTCGTGGTCGGCGCTGTCCATCACGACAACCGAGCGCAGCACTTCGCCGCGGGCCATCTTTTCGATAGCCGCTTCGACGTCGTTGATGCCAATCTCTTCGCTGACGAATCCGCCGAGGTCGAACCTGCCCTGGCGATAGAGGTCGATCAACATCGGGAAGTCACGGGACGGCAAGCAGTCGCCATACCAACTGGACTTCAGCGATCCGCCTCGGCCAAATACGTCCAGCAGCGGCAACTCGATCGTCATCTCCGGCGTCGGCACCCCGACGAGCACGACGGTGCCGGCAAGGTCGCGGGCGTAGAACGCCTGCTTGTAGGTCTCTGGCCGGCCGACTGCGTCGATCACGACGTCGGCACCGTTGCCGCTGGTGAGCGCCTGAATCGCCTCGACAACATCGGCTTCGGTGGAGTTGATCGTGTGCGTGGCGCCGAACTTCCTGGCTGTCTCCAGCTTTCGGTCATCGAGGTCGACCGCGATCACCGTGCTCGCGCCGGCCAACGAGGCACCTGCGATCGCAGCATCGCCGACACCGCCGCACCCGATGACGGCGACCGAGTCTCCGCGGGTGACACCGCCAGTGTTGACCGCCGCACCGAATCCGGCCATCACGCCGCAGCCGAGCAGCCCGGCGGCCGCAGCCGATGCCTCCCGGTCCACGATCGTGCACTGGCCCGCCGCGACGAGGGTCTTCTCGATGAAGGCACCGATGCCGAGCGCCGGCGAAAGCACCGTGCCGTCCGTCAGTGTCATCGATTGGCTGGCATTGTGCGTGTCGAAGCAATACCAGGGCTCACCGCGCGAGCATGCGCGGCACTGCCCGCATACCGCCCGCCAGTTGAGGATGACGAAGTCGCCGGACGCCACGTTGTCGACGCCTTCGCCGACGGTCTCGACGGTGCCTGCGGCCTCGTGCCCGAGCAGGAACGGGAAATCGTCGTTGATCCCGCCCTCGCGATAGTGCACGTCGGTGTGGCAGACACCGCAGGCCTCGATGGTGACGGTGACCTCGCCGGGCCCGGGGTCGGGCACGATGACATCGACGACCTCGACGGGCGCGTCCTTGTGGCGGGCGATGACGCCCTTGACGGTGCTGGGCATAGGTGTCTCCGTTGACGTGAGTGGCAATCCGATGTGCTGGCGTCGAGGCTAATCCGTCTGCGACCTGGCGACAATCGGGACCACTGCTGGCCGATGAGCGCCTAGGCAAGGTTATGCGTCGTGCTGGCCTGCCATTCCCCCGAGGCGCCCGCATGACCTTGCCCCCGAGGTGGGGGCACTTAGCGGGGTGCGGGGACAATCAGCGCGGTAGCGATCGCAGCAATGCCCTCGCCGCGACCCGTCAACCCGAGACCGTCGCTGGTCGTGGCACTGAGAGAAACCTCCGCACCGCCCAGTGCCGCCGACAGTGCCTCTTGGGCCTCGGCTCGACGTGGCCCGATTTTGGGCCGGTTGCCGATGATCTGCACGGCGATATTGCCGATCCGATAGCCCTCATCGGCCAGCAACCTCTCGACCTGAGTCAACATCTGCGCCCCGCTGGCGCCGGTCATCTCCGGTCGATCGGTCCCGAACACAGCGCCTAAATCGCCGAGACCCGCGGCGGACAACAGCGCGTCGCACGCGGCGTGAGCGGCCACATCACCATCGGAATGACCTTCGATTCCCACCTCACCGGGCCACGAGATGCAGCCTAGCCACAGGCGTCGGGACGACTCGGCATACGGATGAACATCGACTCCCACCCCCACGCGAGGTATGCCGTTCACCCGCCTGGCCGCTCATGGTCGGCCAAGAAGGTGCCCGCCACCCGCAGGTCGTGGGCCGTGGTGATCTTTAGGGCGGCCGGATCGCCGGACACGGTCGACACAGTGCCACCGAGGCGCTCCACCATGCCTGCATCGTCAGTAATTTCGCCGCCGGGCACTCCGTGGGCATGCTCCAACGTCTCTCGCAGATAGCCCTGAGGGGTTTGCACCGCCCGCAACGTCGAACGCTCCAGCGTCTGCTGCACGCGTCCGAGCGCGTCTACGGCCTTGATGGTGTCCGTTACCGGCACGACAGGGATCACGGCGCTGTGACCCGCACGCACGTGGGCGACCACGCGGTCGAACACCTCAACCGGGGCTAAGGCGCGAGCCGCGTCATGCACCAACACAATGCCGATGCCCGAGGACAGAGCGGCTAGACCGCGCGCAACCGAGGCACTCCGGGTGGCCCCGCCGGTGACCGTTGTGGCCTGGACGCCGTGGGGCAGCACCGACGCCGACACCAGATCGCGGACCCGATCAAGATGCCGAGTCGGTGCCACCACCACCACTTCACTCGTTCCGGAGCATTGTGAGGACAGCGCAAGGGCACGCTCGACCAGCGAACGTCCCTGTAACTCAACGAGCGCCTTGGGTACGCCGGCACCCAGCCTGGAGCCCTGGCCGGCAGCGACCAGGATGACTCCTACGTTCAGGAGGCGAGGACCTCATCGAGGGTGGCCTCAGCCTTGTCCTCGTTGGTCTTCTCGGCCAAAGCCAACTCCGACACGAGGATCTGGCGTGCCTTGTTCAGCAGCCGCTTCTCGCCGGTCGACAGACCCCGGTCACGATCCCGACGCCATAGGTCACGGACCACCTCGGCCACCTTCACGACATCGCCGGAGGCGAGCTTCTCGAGGTTGGCCTTGTATCGGCGGGACCAGTTGGTCGGCTCCTCGGTGTGCTCGGCTCGAAGAACCGAGAACACCTTGTCCAACCCCTCCTTGCCGACCACGTCACGGACGCCGACAAGGTCGCAATTCTCGGCGGGAACCTCAATCGTCAAATCGCCTTGAGCGACCTTCAACTTGAGGTAGACCTTCTCCTCACCCTTGATCGTTCGCTTGTTCATTTCCTGGATGAGTGCTGCGCCGTGGTGTGGGTACACGACCGTCTCGCCGACCTTGAATACCATTCAGTTAGCCCCTTTCGCGGACCTTCAGAATATCACGAGTGGCGTAGATCACTAAATGACAGCGGTGACATTTACGCTGGTCAGCGGCCTGTGCAGCGAACCGAGCCACCCGGTAGGCTATCGGGTGTGACTGAGACGACGACTCGCAGCCGACCTCGACGCCTCGCGCTCGCCGCGCTCGCCGTGACCGCGACCTGCACTTTAAGCGCTTGCCAGATCACCTCGCCGATCACCACGGACCTGGATTACGACCCGGCCGATGGCCTGAGCGTGGACACCGAGTTCGTCGAGGGGCTGGACTTGCTGATCGTCAGTCAGGGCGATGGGGCTCCGGGGGTGCTGACCGGCTACATCGTCAATAGCGGGCCCGAGCCGATCACGGTTGAGTTCGCGTTGGAGGTGGACGGCCAACGCCAGCCCTTGCAGCCTGAGGTCGAGATTCAGCCCGGGGATGCGGCCCGGACCGACGGGCGCACCTCGAACGACGACGAATTCACGAATCCGGTGACCATCGAGAGCGTGCCCGTCATCGCAGGCAGCCTGGTCACGGTGCGCATGACAACGTCCGCCGAAGGCACTGTTTCCAAGCGGATTCCGGTGTTACCTCCGGACGGCGTGTTTGCGCCATACCGCGAGGTCATCAGCAGTCTGCGCTAGTGGCTCCGCACCGGAGCGGTGTAGCGGGCGCTCTGAGCGGTCCGCATTTCTAGCGCGTCGTCCAGATTGACCTCGTCGTGCCACTCACCGGTCACCAGGTAAACCACTCGGTGGGCCACGGAGACAGCGTGATCGCCGAACCGCTCGTAGTAGCGACTTAACAACGTGACGTCGACAGCCGCCTCGATCGACCCCTTCCACTCCGGCGAGAACAACGCCTGGAACACGTCACGGTGGAGTTCATCCATCTTGTCGTCGTCCTTCTTGAGGCGACTCGCGCCCTCGAGGTCGTTGTTGTGGATGATCGCGCCTGTCTTCATGACCATCTGTTCGGCCAGCTGGGCCATCTCGGCGAACGTGGCTTGCAGCGACCGAGGGATGGCCGGCTCGGGGTAGCGCAGCCGGGCAACCTTGGCTACGTGGCGCGCCAGGTCCCCCATCCGCTCCAGGTCCGAACTCATCCGCATGGACGTCACCAGAATGCGCAGATCGGTCGCCACCGGCTGCTGCCGGGCCAAAATGTCAACGGCGTGGTTGTCCAGGTTGCGCCGAATCTGGTCGATGGTCTCGTCCGCGGTGATGACGCTCTCGGCCAACTCCAGGTCCGCATCCATCAAGGCCTGAGTGGCGCGGTTCAACGCCGAGGCCGTCAGCCGAGTCATCTCGACCAACTGGTCAGTGATGGTGACCAGTTCCTCGTGGTATGCCGTGCGCATGATGCTCCTCTTGTCTAGGTTCGCGAGAACGGTGACATCGCCATATGAACGAGGCGCTGATTGCAGGTGAACTCTGCACTACCGCTGGTCGGCTAAGTAGTCCGAGTGCACGCGACACCAGGTGCCGCGTCCTAGGCTGGCGGGTATGGGTGATATCAGCGCGCTGTGGATCCTGGTGCTCGCTGTGCTCGCTGCCGCGCTCCTCATCACCATTATCGCACTACCCCGCCGAAAACCAGACATACAACCCCCCACCCGGGATGCATCGGCGATCCCACCATCGGCGAACCCAGGTGAAAACCCAGACGACCCGAAGAGCGACGTCGCCGCGGAAGAGTTGGCCGACGGGGTGGCCGAGTTGTTGGCCGCCACCCGGTCTGGGGGGATCGTCGCCGACCGTAGCGGACGGGTGTTGCGAGCCACATCGTCTGCGCTGACCTTCGGTCTGATCCGGGGTCGGGAGCTGAGCCACCCGGACCTGCTGGAGTTGTTCATGTTGGTGCTCGGCGATGGCGGCACGCGTGATGGTGAGTTCGAGTCTGCGCGGGGGCCGGTCGGCCAAGGCCGGCTCGTGATCGGTGTTCGCATCGCCCAACTGGCCGATGGGCTCATGCTGATGCTGATCGAGGACCGCACTGCCGCACGCCGCGTCGAGGAGGTGCGACGCGACTTCGTGGTCAACGTGAGTCACGAGCTGAAGACTCCGGTCGGCGGGTTGTCGCTGCTGGCCGAGGCAGTCGAAGGCGCGAGCGACGATCCTGTGGCAGTGCGCCGATTCGCCGGGCGGATGAAGGTCGAGGCCGAGCGCCTGAGCACCTTGGTCAGTGAGATCGTCGACCTGTCCCGTCTCCAAACTGCCGACATGCTCACCGAGTTGCGCGTAGTCGACGTTCACGCTTGCGCCTCCGAGGCCGTTGAACAGACCCGGGTGATCGCCGGGGAGCGCGTCGTCACCTCTCGCGCCGCCGGTCCGGTCGCTTCGCTACGCGTTTACGGTGACGCGGAACTGATCACCACAGCTATCCGCAACCTCGTCACCAACGCCATCAGCTACTCCGAGGACAGGACTCGGGTCTCGGTGGTCACTCGACGGGTCGAGGACATTGTGGAGATCAAGGTCTCTGATCAGGGGCGAGGCATCTCGGTGGCCGACCAAGAGCGAATATTCGAGCGCTTCTATCGAGTCGATGCGGCGCGTTCTCGGATGACCGGTGGCACCGGACTCGGGTTGTCGATCGTGAAACACATCTGCTCGAATCTCGGCGGAGAAGTCAGGTTGTGGAGTCAGGAAGGGCAGGGGTCTACCTTCACTATGCGACTTCCTGGCATCGTCGACGATGAACGTCCGGTCGGATCGCATGCCCCTGCCGACCATCGCCCAGCCCCACGAAAGGTAGCCATATGACCCGCATACTGGTGGTCGAAGACGAGGAATCATTCTCCGACCCGTTGTCGTACCTGCTCGGCAAGGAGGGGTATGAGGTCGCCATCGCCGACACCGGTCCGGGTGGGATCGAGGAGTTCGACAAGAACGGCGCAGACTTGGTGCTGCTCGATCTGATGCTGCCCGGGCTGTCCGGGGTGGACGTATGCCGTGCGCTGCGGCAACGCTCCTCGGTGCCGGTCATCATGCTGACGGCCAAAGACAGTGAGGTCGACAAGGTCGTGGGCCTGGAGATCGGCGCGGACGACTATGTCACCAAGCCCTACTCCGCCCGTGAGTTGCTGGCCCGGATCAAAGCTGTGTTGCGCCGACAGCACGAGCCGGAGGAGTTGCTGCCGAGCAGCGTGGCCGGCGGGCCGGTTCGAATGGACGTGGAGCGCCACCACGTCACGGTGTCCGGGGAACCAATCACCCTTCCGCTCAAGGAGTTCGAACTCCTGGAGATGCTGCTGCGCAACTCCGGGCGGGTGATGACGCGAGGGCAGTTGATCGACCGGGTCTGGGGTAGTGATTACGTCGGCGACACGAAGACGTTGGACGTCCACGTCAAGCGGCTGCGGGCCAAGGTGGAACCGGACCCGGCGAAGCCGCGGCACATCCTCACGGTGCGCGGGTTGGGTTACAAGTTCGAAGACGCCTAACGCCGCGACAACCCCGCGCTCAACCGGTGCGAAGCGGCAGCAATCTCGCGCTCAACCGTTCCTGAGCGGCAGCAATGTCGTGCTCAACTGGGGGTTTATTTGCCCTGATTGGCCACGGCGGCCGCGGCCTCCTTCGCTGCGTCCGCGTCGAGATAGCGACCACCGCGCTGCAGTGGTTTGAAGTCCGCGTCGAGTTCGTACAACAGCGGAATGCCGGTCGGGATGTTCAGGCCGGTGATGTCCTCGTCGCTGATGCCGTCCAGGTGTTTCACCAGGGCCCGAAGGCTGTTGCCGTGGGCGGCGATCAACACCACGTGCCCGGCCTCCAAGTCGGGGATGACGCTGGATTCCCAGTACGGCAGCATGCGTTCGATCACATCTTTGAGGCATTCCGTGGCCGGCAACTCATTGCCCAGATCGGCATACCGCGGATCGCCTGCCTGGGAGTACTCGGAGTCCGCCTCGATCGTCGGTGGCGGCGTATCGAAGGAGCGACGCCACAGCATGAACTGTTCTTCGCCGTACTTCTCCCGGGTCTTGGCCTTGTCCAAGCCCTGCAGCGCGCCGTAGTGCCGTTCGTTGAGTCGCCACGAGCGGCGTACCGGGATCCAATGTCGGTCGGCCACGTCCAGCGCCGTGTTGGCGGTGCTGATCGCACGTCGAAGCAACGAAGTATGCAGCACATCCGGCAGCAGGTCTGCCTCAGTGAGCAGCTCGCCACCGCGTCGGGCTTCTTCCTTGCCCTTCTCGGACAGGTCGACGTCGACCCACCCGGTGAACAGGTTCTCGGCGTTCCACAGGCTCTCTCCGTGGCGGAGCAAGATCAGCGTGTGGTGGGTCTGGCCGGCATCGGTGCTCATGGCAGATAAGTCTAGTGAAGGGGCCGCCGACAGCGCAGGTCGGTCAACGGACCCAGAATCTGCTGACTCAGCGTGAAGGTGGGTCATGACGACGGTGGGATCGCAACGCTCTACCTGTCATATCCGGTGGGTGTACACCCGGCTGATCGTCGTCGAGTCGAGAGCAGTCGGCGCCCCAGGCGCGCTAGTCGATGCTGCCAGGGTCGAGCAGATGTCGGAAAGCCCATAGGTTGGCGGTCGATTCACCTCGGGAGGTGCGCCACGCCCACTCGGTCTTCATCGCCGATAGGAAGCCCAGCGCCAGCAACTCGTTGAACGGCTCATCGCAGGCCCCCAGGACGGCACCCAACACGTCATCGAGGGCCTGCTCGCTCAGCTCCTCAGCCGCAAACTGGCCCACGACGTAGACGTCGCCGCTGGCGTCAATGGCATAGGAAATCCCCGGCATCGACAAGTTGCGGCGCAGCAGGAAGGCATAGACGCCTTCGTGGTTCTCATCTGCTGCACGAATAACGAACGCACGCACCCGCACCGTGCGCCGGCGCACCATCAAGGAGACCACTGTCTTCAGTTTGCGCTCCCCCGGCAGCGTTACCACCGTCTCCCCGGTCCGGGCACCGGCCTCCCACTGCACCCCGAGTGCGTCCAGATGCCCGCGGATGGCCCTACTCATCGGGTCTCGCCTGTCCTCGGCCCGATCAGGCGGGCTCATGGGACCAGCGCCGAGGGTATGTCGTCCAGCAACTGTGCGTCCTGCAGGCCCTTGGATTCAGGTCCGGCGATCGCGTCGGCATACACCTGCTCCAAGGCATCGACGGTGTGTTCCCAGCTGAACTGGCGGGCATGCTCGGGGCCCTGCTGCGTCATCTGCTGCCGCCGCTGCGGATCGGCGAGCAGCCCGCTCATGACCTCGGCCCAGCGACCCGGCTCATGCCCATCGACCAACATTCCGGCTGGCCCTACAGCGATCGGCAACCCGCCGACACGCGCCGCCAACACCGGCGAGCCGCTGGCCAGTGCCTCCACCGCGACGAGACCGAACGACTCGTTGTATGAGGGGACGCAGGTGATGTCGGCCGCGCGGTACCACTGGGCGAGGGTGGCCCGGGATGTCGGCGGCACGAACCGGACCACGTCGGCTATGCCTAATTCGGTTGCCAGATCGCCGAGCCACAGCGGGGCCTTGACGCCGGCGCCGGACAGGCCGCCCAGCACGGCCACGACCAGCCGGCCTCGCAGCCCCGGGTCGGCCTCGATCATCTGCGCGGCGGCGCGCACCACGACATCCGGTGCCTTCAACGGCTGAATCCGGCCGACGAACAGCAGCACCACCGCGTCGGTGGCTACTCCCACCGCATCCCGAGCGGCGCCGGCATCGCCCGGCGTAAACAACTCAGTGTCGACCCCCGGGTGGACCACCCGGACCTTTGCCGGGTCGGCCGCATACAGCTCGATCAGCTCGGAGGCCTCCTGCTCGGTGTTCGCCACCAACGTGGTCGCTGCCTGCACCACTTGCTCCTCGCCGATCTCGCGCCCCCTCGGCTCAGCGACATCACCGCTGGCCAACCCCTGATTCTTCACTCGCGCCATCGTGTGCATCGTGTGCACCAACGGAACGTTCCACCGGTCTGCGGCCAACCAGGCGACCTGCCCCGACAGCCAATAGTGCGAGTGCACCAGGTCATACCAGTGCTCCGGCCGCGAGGCGGCAGTCCGCATCATCCCGGCGGCAAACGCACAAAGTTGTCCGGGCAAGTCGTCCTTGTCCAGGCCCTCGAACGGACCGGCCGGAACGTGGTGCACGAGCACCGCATCACCGAGCCCGTCCGGGTCCAACTGCGCGACGTCGGCCTGGCCGCCATCGGTCGCCCGGGTGAAGATCTCGACCTGGGTGCCACGCGCGGCAAGCCGCCGAGCTGTCTCCACCACATACACATTGAGGCCGCCGGCATCCCCACTGCCGGGCTGATCCAGCGGTGACGTGTGAACGCTGATCATCGCCACCCGGTTGACTCCAGCGGCACCACCCAGGCTCATCGGGTCAGTTTCGCACGGCAGCAGTGACAGTGCACCGACGGCAGCGATCCCACCACTCAGGAACGCTCGCGTCGGTGGCGGACCCATCCGGCAGCCGCCACACCGAGCGCCGAGCGCTCGGTGTTAGCGACCACGACGACGGTCCCCAGCACCACCACGGCGAGCCCGGGCGCCGAGGCGTCGACCATCAGTCGCGTCTGTAATCGTCCTGCAGACGCTCGATGTCATCCTCGGCGAACTCTCCGAAGGCGATCTCCAGCAGTCGCCCGGGGACGCTACCGGGGTTGGACACCCGGTGCAGGCTGCCCGGCGGCACCCACACCAACTCTGAGGGTGCGGCTTGCCATCGCCGGTCATCGACAACAACGTCCATCGGGCCATCAAGAATCTGCCACATCTCGCCGCGCTGCTGATGTCGCTGCAACGACAAGCGGTGCCCCGGCTGCACGGTAATGACCTTGACTGTCACCGGCTCGTTGGCCACATACCGGCGGTAGCTCCCCCACGGACACGACGTCGTGGTGACCGCGTCGATCGGATTCTCCTCATCCGGTGTGTTCGGCAAGGAAATCACCCACCACGGTGGTGACACGCTCGCGATGAGCCCAGATGATGCCACCGGCGCCGAAGACCTCCAGTCGGGCGCGAGGCAACACCTGCGCCAGCTCTTCGGCCACCGAGACGGGGTGTATCTCGTCATCCGTTTGGGCGATCACCAACACCGGCGCCTCGACCGCCGCCAAGGTCGCCGCGTCAGCGACCGGCACCTGATGCGGCAGGGCTTCCAGCGCCGCTGCCGCACTGCCCGCGAGCAGGCGCGCCGCCTGCTCGGCACACCACCGCTGAACCTCGGGCAGGTCCGCCACGTCCGCAGGCTCAAAGGCCAACAGGTGTGCGGTGACCGCTTCGGAGTCCGCGGCCTGCACTAGGCGTGCCAGCCCGGTGAACTCTTGCATGGCCACCCGGGGCCGGTCCAGCGAGGCAGGTAGCGCGAGCACGACGGCGTCGAACCGGTCGGGGTCGCTGGACAGGCCCGCGCAGAGCGCCCCTGCCCCCATGCTGATCCCCACGGCCGCGTCGGCCTGGACGTCGTCGGCCACCGCCCAGACCTCGCGGGCCAGCGTCGGGTAGCTCAATTCGGCTGGCCGCGTGGATCGGCCGTGACCAGCGATGTGCGCGAACGTCCGTGTCCCGGGTGTCCGCCCGGCATACGGTCGGGTGGTCGCGATGGAACCCGTCAAACCGTGAACGAAGACCGTATGAGGTGCACCCCGTCCGCGAGTCAGCGTCTCAAGCGGACCAAAGGGCCCGGCCACCATGCGTGTTTCGGGCGCAGTCAGCCCTACCACGGACCGTACGGGCCCATATGTGTGCCACGGTTGTTGTTGCCGCCGCGTAAGGACTTCACAGCTGGGCGCACATCAGTCAAATACACCGCCGCCGCAACTATCGCCAGCAAGGCGAATATCCCAAACGGCGCGAGCACGAAGTAGAACCCGATCAGCATCGACACACCGGTCACCGCCAGCCAGAACTTCTTCGTACGTTTGCCAGCGGCGACGAACGCGTCCGGCCGGGTGATCGCGGCATCGATAAAAGCCCATACCTGCATCGCGAAGGCAAGCACTCCCAACAACATGCCGATGCCCGCTTGCGCGGTAAACAAGTTGAGGTCGATCTGAGCCGGAAGGTTACCCACGGCAATAGCCTACGACCCGAAGATGAAAGAACCCTCGACAACACCGTCCGTCACGCCGCACCGCCGACCCACTCCACAACTCCTAGGTGTCGACGATCAGCGTGAACGGCCCATCGTTCACCAACTCGACGTCCATCTGTGCACCGAAGACACCCGTGGCGACCTCGATGCCGCGCTCGCGCACTCCCTGTGCCACCGCCTGGACCAGCGGCTCGGCCACCGATCCCGGAGCCGCAGCGCTCCAACTCGGCCGCCGCCCCTTCCTGATCGTGCCGTACAGAGTGAACTGGCTGACGACCAAGGCAGCCGGTGCGACCAAGGAAGCCGTTGCGCTCTCCGCAGCCGATCCCGCTGACGACCCATCGCGAGAAGGCTGAGCGGGCGGTGCAGAATCGGGAGCACTACCGACCACCGGGATGTGGTCGGACAGTGAGGTGTCATCGGACAGTATCCGCAGGTCAGCGATCTTGCGGGCCATCTTCGCGACGTCCTGCTGGGTGTCCTCGTGAGTAGCCGCAACCAGGGCCAACACGCCAGCACCAATCTCACCGACGATGCGGCCTTCCACGGTGACGCTGGCACTCTTCACCCGCTGCAGCACGGCCCGCATCTCAACCTCCCCCCGAAGCCAGGTGCAGGTCGACAGCCTCGACGGCGCCAACAGGCTTGCCGTGCCCCAGGATCGGCTCGTGAGCCAAGGTGGCGAACGCGTCGTCGTACTCACTCAGCCCGAGGGCCTGCAAAGCCTTGACGGTGACCGCCGCGCGAGCCCGCTGCCCGCCGTCCGTGATCTTCACCGCAAGGCCGCGCCCGTCGGGCAAACCGACGGCATACACCGACTCGGCGCCATCCTTGGCGACCAGGCCGGGCACGGTTTCGATCAACGCGCTCACGTCCCGCCCGGTGCCACCCAGCATCCGGGGATGGGCCGAGATGGCGGACGCGACAGTACCGGCGGGGGTATGCGTCGGCGCGCTGGCGATCTTACCGAAGGCGCGAGCCAACCCGGCCAAGGAGATCGCCATGGCCGGGGCGCCGCATCCGTCGACGCCGGTGACAGCCACCGGCTCACCGGAAAACTCCTCGATCGTGGCAGCCATCGCGCGTTGCAGTCGGTGATGCGGGTCCAGGTAGGTGGTGGTGTCCCAGCCCGAGGCGATACACGTGACCAACATCGCCGCGTGCTTGCCAGAGCAGTTCTGCGCGATCGAGGACGGACCGCGGCCCTGCGCCATCCAATAGCACCTGGCGTGCTCATCGAACGGATAGTCCGGGGTGTTGCCGAGGTCGTCCTCGGTCAATCCTTCGTCGGCCTGGGCCAAGATGTCCCGCACCCCGTCGAGGTGCATCTGCTCCCCGTTGTGGCTGGAACTGGCCAGCGCCAACAGGCCGCCGTCGAGCAACAGGGCGCTGTGCAGCATCGCGATGGTCTGCATCGGCTTGTTGGCCGAGCGCGGATACATCGGTATGTCGTGCGGGCCCACCCCGAAAAGCACCGAACCGTCTCTGTCGGTCGCCACCACCATGCCGTGGTGCACCGACTCCACCAGCCCGGAACGGGTCACCGTGGCGACGACGGGAGCCTGGCCTAGATCACTGGATACCCTCATCCGGCTCACCCTAATGGCCGCACCCGATGCGCCGTTTCAAGCGCACTCGCCGGTGCCGGTTACGCCCCCGCAACGCCGCCGGGAATCCGGGGATGTCAACGGCGATCTTTGATCGCCAGCAGGTCCGCAGCCTGCCCGGTCGTCATCGCTGGACGCTGCAACAGGGTTGCCAGATCGGCGGCGCGCGAGACCAGTTCCTCGTTGTGTTGCACCGGCTTGCGCCGCGCCAGCATCAGGTTGTCCTCCATGCCGACTCGTAGGTGCCCGCCCATCGCCAACGCAGCCGCCGCGATCGGCAGGTGGCTGCGTCCGATGCCGGTGGCCGACCAACTGGTGACCTCCTGCGGCAGCGCTGCCAACCCGGCCGCCAACGCGGCCACGGTACCTGGCATACCCCCTGGCACTCCGGTCACGAAGTCCACGTGCACCTTCCCGCCATACGGCACTCCATGGGCGGCGATCAATTGAGCCAACGCGGCGACGTGGCCCAGGTCGAACAGCTCGAACTCGGGCACCACCTCTCGCTCCTGGGCCAGTTGATACAACTCGCTCATGAACGGGTACGGGTTGCTGAACACCGCATCGCCGAAGTTCACCGTGCCGCAGGTCAGACTGCACGAGTCCGGCTCGGCGTCGAGGACTCGCAGCCGGCGCTCCAGCGGGTCGTGCACCGAGCCACCGGTCGAGAGTTGCACGACCAGCTCGGTGGCCTCCCGCAACGCCTGCACGGTGTCACGCAGCGCCGCCGGGTCCAGCGACGGCTGGTGCTCACCGTCTCGAATATGGACATGAATCAAACCTGCACCCGCGGCCTGACAACGAACCGCCGTTTCGACCAGCTCGTCCAGCGTTGTCGGCAACTGCGGCACATCGGCCTTAGCGCTCTCCGCCCCGGTCGGAGCGACGGTAATGAGGGTGCGACCGGTGTCGCCCTGTTGCCACGCCGGGGCCATCAGTTGGGCACGATCACAGTCTGTGCGGCACTGGAGTCTCCGGCCAGCAAGGGCGCCTGCGGGTCGGTGTTGCGTTTGATCACACCAAGCGCGACGGGGCCGTCGGTGTAGTGCCGGGCGACACTGGTCAGTCGGCCGATCGGCCGGCCCGCGGACCCGGTGGCCGCAGCCACCGCATGGTCCTGGACGTGAGATGTGGAGGTGTCCAGCCGCACGTCACTCCCGACCTCGGGCAGGATGTGCCCCGAGCCGTCGAGATGCATGAAGACCACTCGGCGCGGTGGCCGTCCAAGGTTGTGCACTCGGGCCACCGTCTCTTGACCTCGGTAGCACCCTTTGTGCAGGTGAACCGCTGTTCGCAACCAGTCCAGCTCGTGCGGGATCGTGCGGTGATCGGTGTCGACTCCAGCCCGCGGACGCCAGGCGAGCACCCGCAGCGCCTCAGCGGCCCATATCCCGGCAAGGGGGCGATCCGCGACCGCGGCGCTCAGCTCGGTACGCGGCACGATCAACTCGCGCCAGGCTCGTCCGGTCGCCGGGTGATCCAGCACCGGCCCGTAGGCCACGCTGTCCCCGACGACGTTCGGCCACGGATCAACCCAGGCCAGCGGCTCTCCCGGCGCCGATGCGGCGGCGATCGGCTCCCCGATGATGGCGAAGTCCGCACTGGCGTCACGAACCTGCACTCGCAGCATGAAACGCATCGAGTCCAGCCAACCGGCCACGGCCGGTGCCACGCCGGGCTCGGTCGTCAGCCAGGTGGTCTCACCGTCGTCGACGACGTGTAGCGCGTGCTCGATGTGGCCCTTGGGCGACAGGATCAGGGTCTCGGCACTGACACCCGGTGCCAAGCCTGTCAGGTGTTGTGTGGTCAGTGAGTGCAGCCAGGTCAGCCGGTCGACCCCGCTGACCGTGACGATGCCGCGGTGCGAGAGATCAACGCAGGCCAGCGACTCGGCCAGCAGACGCTGCTCGCGGTTCGGGTCGCCGTAGTGGGCAGCCACCCCGGCGTCCACACCCGAGGCAAGCACCGCACGGGGCCGCGTTGCCAGCGGGCTGACGTATGCGGCATCGGCGGCGGGGTCACGAAGGCGAGTATCGGATTCCACCTACTCACCGTACCGAAGTCACCGCAGGTCCCTTGCCAGTGCCGCGGCCACCCGTGTCCCACATCGCATTCGGCTACGGCCCAGCGCCACCCACGATGAGGAGCCTAGAATCCGCCTATGACCGCCGGCACCGACACCGATGACAACTCCGTCTTCGGAGGGGACGCGTCGACGGATCACGGCGAGGACACGCGCCGCCGACCGCGGCGCGGACTGCGCATTGCCGTTGTCGCGCTCGCCATTCTGGCCCTGCTCATCGTGGGGATTGGTGCCGGGTATCTTGCGTTCCTGAACAACAAGGTCAGCACTAACCTGACCTACGAGCCGTTAATGCCCGATGACACTGAGCCGGTCACCACGGAATCGGGGACCGTACTGCCCCAGCCCATCGACCGACCGGAGGCGGCCGGAGATGCACTGAACTATCTCGTCGTCGGCACCGACACCCGCGACCCGAACGCCGAGCGTGGACGATCCGATGTGATCGTGCTGATGCACATTTCCGATGACCGCGAGCGGGTTGACCTCATCCATTTCCCGCGGGACTACTTCGTCGACATCCCGGGCTCCTCACGTCCCAACAAGATCAATGCCGCCTTCTCCTTTGGCGGGGCACCACTGTTGGTCGAGACCATCCAGCCGCTGGTCGGCGTCCCGATCGACTCGCTGGCCATCGTCGACTTCGAGAGTTTCAAGGCGCTGACCGATGCCGTCGGCGGAGTCGACGTCAACGTCGCCGAAGCCAGCCCCGGATTCCCGGAGGGGATGATGGAAATGGATGGTGATACCGGTCTCGAATTCGTCCGAGAACGGTATGCGCTCAGCCAGGGCGACATCTCCCGCGGGCAGCGTCAGCAGGCGTTTATCAAGGCCGTCATGCTCAAGGCGTTGGCCCGCGAGACCCTGACCAACCCGGCACGGCTCAGTGAGGTGGTCGATGCGGCCACCCAAAACCTCACGGTCGATGACAATCTCGACATCGGCCAGATGCGCTCACTGGCGTTCTCGATGCGTGGTGTGCGTGGTGACGACATCAACTTCATCACCGCGCCCTGGGAGGGCATCGCCAACGACCCCGTCGCCGGGTCGATCGTGGTTCCGGCCACCGACCAACTCAATGTGCTGGTCGAGCATTTGCAGAACGACACGATGGAGTCCTACGTCGACGACGTTTCACCGAGAACGGGCTTCAGCAACTGATCGCTGTCCGAGGTCACCGCTCAGTCGACGCGCTTCAGCTCGGCCGAGAGATGGCTGGTCAGCGAATGCCCCATCGCCGACATGTCCATCGCCCACATCAGGTTGGAATTGACCAGGCCGTAGAGCCGGTGACCGGCCGCGTACTCCTTGGCGTGCGGGCTGCGAACCACACTGTCGGTGCGCAACTCCAGCTGAGCCGGCTTGGTGGCGCCGACATACATCTCGATAATGCCGGTCGGGTGAGCCAGCAATAACTCGACCTCCCCGTCGGGCAATGGCCGGAAAAAGCCCGACTCGGTGCCTGAGGGCTGCAGCCGTTCCCCGGCCTCATTCAAGATCCAACTGTGGCTGTGGTACTCCAGAAAGGGGCGCCCGTCATGTGTGATCTCCACCGCCTGTCCGAAGTTCGCCGACTCGATCGTGGGGTATCCGACGACTCCTGCTCCCTCCCATCGGCCGATCAGCCAGGCCAATGGCGCAAGATCGGGGTGCATTGTCGGGTCCAACTCAAAAGGCATAGCGACCATGATATTCCGCCCGGCGTCCTGGACCCGGCACTACAAGGCACCGGGATAGAACACCTGCGCGGCGGCATACGGAATGATCCCGACGATCAGTACCGAAGCGAGGGCGACGACGGTCCGAGGTCGCGCGTGGGCCATGGTCGGGAGCAGTGAGAACGCATGTCTGACCGCGTGACTCAGTCCGCTGGCGAGCACTCCGACCAGGGCCAACGTGGCCCAGGACACGACGCTCAGGGCCCCGATGGCGCCGCCGACCACCCCGCCGACCAAGACCATGGCCGGGACCATCCAGGGTGCGAGCGGCTCCGGCAGACGGCGGAAGACCAATGACACCAGCACCGAGGCAGCCACCGCGCTGAGGGCGGCGACCACGAAGTACACGCCGGCCACGGTTGAGGCCAGCGGCACGAAGAAGGCGGAGCAGGTGAAGACGGCCAGCGCGAAGACGACCGAGCTGACCGACTCCGCGACCCGGGGGCGACCATCGCGCCGTAGCAGTTGATGCAGAAAGGCCGCCATGATCGACACGGCTAGAGCGCCCGGGAGCAGACTCATCTGAGCGCCCTGCTCGGGCACGTAAACGCTGATCAGGATCGACAGTCCGGCTACCAACAGGACCGCAACCGTGCCGCGGGGCGTCGGCAAACCCAGCGCCCCGGCCCACCCCCAGGCCAGCACTCCCATACTGACCGCGAGCGCGAGCACCAACGTGGTCTCACCGGCCCATGCCGTCAGCCCATAGAAGGCAGCCGCAGCCACCACGAGGCCGCTGATCGGCACCGCGGTGGGTTGATCGAGCTCGACGGTGGTGCTCATATGCCGAGTATGCCGGGTAGCGGCCTCTCGCCGGGGTTGCCTGGCGGGACAACCGCCGAGGAGGTGATGAGCCGCCGCGATCGCTGCCCACTATTCTTACCCCGTGGCGCAGATGGCTTTGCTCACTCCAGGCCCCTGCGAGGGGGCCGTGTTACGTGTGCTCCCGGCCCTGGATTTGCTGCCCCACCAAGTGCGGGTCGAAACGCTGGACCCCGGCGTGCTGTTGCGCGGCCCCGAGCCCGACGTGGTGCTGGTCGATGCCGTGACCAACATGGTGGGCGCCCGCACGGCGCTGCGCACCATTGCGGCGATGGGCGACTGGGAGATGGTGCTCGGGGTGTTTGCCGAGGCTGGTCTGTCGGTGGTGGATGAGGAGTGGCCACTGAGCGATATCTTGCTGACCACCTCCGGCCCGGCCGAAATCGAAGCCCGCCTGCGCCTGCTAAGGCACCGCCACGGCAGGGCCGAGCGGGCGGCCGTGGGAGCCGGGCCGATCCGGGTCGCGGACGTGGTGGTGGATGAGTCCAGTTGGACCGTACGGGCCGGCGGTGTGCCGTTGGACCTGACGTTCAAAGAGTTCGAACTCTTGAAGTATCTGGTGCAACACCCCGGTCGGGTCGTCACCCGAGAGTTGCTGCTGCAGGAGGTATGGGGCATGGACTACTACGGCGGCACTCGCACCGTCGACGTTCACATCCGACGCCTCCGCGCCAAGCTCGGCCCCGAACGTGAGTCGCTGATCGGGACCATTCGTGGTGTGGGCTACCGATTCGCCGGCGCTCGCAGCACCGACTAAGGCCAGCCTGTCGCAGGTCCAGCCCGTCGGCAGCCCACGCCCAGACCTGCCAGAGTAGAACCATGGACGTCACCACCCTCCAAGCGCTGCCCCCACGACAATCGGCCGACGTGTTGGCCCTCGCCATCCGGGCTACCACCCACGACGGGGTCAAGCCGTTGTCCGAGCAGACCGTGATCGACCTACGCCGGCTCCCGGCGCAGGGAGCGGCGGCGTCGGCGACCACCCACCTGATTCTCTTCGACCGGCCCGGTGAAATCGACGCCAAAGTGCTGGGCTACGCCCATGTCGAGCACCCGCCATCCGACGGTGAGCAGGATGCCGACGGTGCAGTTGCCTCATACGAACTCGTCGTGCATCCCGACCATCGCGGTCAGGGACTGGGCGGTGGTCTCCTGGACGAGGTGCTCCGGCGCTGGCCAGGCGCTCGCGGCTGGGCCCACGGCAACATCGAGGCCGCCCAGCAGCTGGCCGAGTCGACCGGCCTGCGCAGTGTGCGTGAACTGTGGAAAATGGACCGGCAGTTGACTCGGGGGTCCGGTGAACACGACCTGCCGCAAGTGGTTCTTCCAGACGGGTTTGCGGTCCGCAGTTTTGAGGTGGGCCGCGACGAGGCGGCCTGGTTGGAGGTCAACGCGCGGGCCTTCACCGATCACGACGAGCAGGGGCGCACTACCCTGACCGATCTGCAGGATCGGTTTGCCGAGCCCTGGTTCGACCCGCATGGATTTCTACTGGTTGAGGACGTCAGCGGGCCGGTGCCGCAGTTGGCGGCGTTCCACTGGACCAAGGTGGAGCCAGCCGAGCCCGGGTCGAGCCACTCGACCGCCGGTGAGGTGTACGTCGTGGGCGTGGATCCGGCATACCAAGGGCGTGGATTAGGCACTGCGACAACGCTACTGGGGCTCCGCCACCTGGCGGCGTGCGGCTTGGGAGAGGTCACGCTGTACGTCGATGGAGACAACGAGGCGGCGGTGGCGACATATCATCGATTGGGCTTTGATCGCAGCACCACCGACGTGATGTACGCCAAGTCCGCAGACCTGTAGTAGATAACCAGTGGTTGGCGCTGCCACAGCGGGCTACGCGATGGCAGGATGGAGCGATGAGCACCTCGAGCAGACAGTCAGTCATCCCTGAGTTGGTTGAGTCCAACAGCGTGGTGCCGCTGCCGACCATCAGGGCACAGCGACCGCGGGGGGCCAACGGCCGATTCGTGCGCCTGAATGATCCCGAGGTCGACGAGGCCGAGTCGACGGCGCTGCCCGAGGGGCGCTTCCTGGACCGCGAGGTGTCGTGGTTGCAGTTCAACGAGCGGGTGCTGCAGTTGGCCGCAGACCCTGAGTTGCCGTTGCTGGAACGGGCGCGGTTCCTGGCCATTTTCGCGGGTAACCTGGACGAGTTCTTCATGGTGCGGGTAGCCGGGCTCAAGCGGCGCATCGCCACCGGCATCGCGGGCCGTTCGGCCTCCGGGTTGGAGCCACGAGAGGTCTTGGAAGAGATTTCGGTGGGTGCGCACAGCCTGATGGAACAACACGCGCGACTCTTCGCCGAGACGGTGAGCCCGGCACTGATCGACGAAGGGATCATTGTCGTGCCGTGGTTGGAGTTGTCTGCCGACGAGCAGTCGACCTTGGCCGAAATGTTCCGCAGCACCGTCTATCCCGTGCTGACCCCACTCGCGGTCGATCCCGCCCACCCGTTCCCGCACGTCTCCGGGTTGTCCCTGAATCTGGCGGTGGTGTTGACCAATCCGCGCACCGACCGGGAGCACTTCGCGCGGGTCAAGGTGCCCCCGCTGCTTCCGCGTTTCATCCGCTTGGATGCCGAGCAGGACGGGCTCTACCGGGATCGCTTCGTCCTGCTGGAGCAGGTCATCGCAGCCAACCTGGACCAGCTCTTCCCGGGGATGACGGTGCAGGAGACCTTCAGTTTCCGGGTCACCCGCAACGAGGATGTCGAGGTCGAGGAGGACGACGCCGAGAACTTGCTGACGGCCCTGGAGCGCGAGCTCACTCGCCGACGCTTCGGTCCGCCGGTGCGTCTGGAGATCGAAGACGACATGGACGATCACGTCCGTGACCTGTTGATCCGCGAGCTGGGGGTCCATGACGGCGAGGTCTACCGGTTACCTTCCCCGCTGGACCTGACCGCCCTGCATACCTTGGCCGACCTGGACCGCACCGAGTTGCGCTACCCCACCTTCGTGCCCAAAACACATCCCGAGCTGGCGCCGGTGGAGCGGGCGGCACCCAGTGATGTGCTGGGCGCGATGCGCGACAAGGACGTGCTGCTGCATCACCCATACGACTCGTTCTCGACCTCGGTCCAAGCGTTCATTGGGCAGGCCGCGGCCGACCCGTCGGTGCTGGCTATCAAGCAGACTCTCTACCGCACCAGCGGAGACAGCCCGATCATCGACTCGCTGATCGAGGCTGCTGCGAGCGGCAAGCAGGTATTGGCCGTGGTGGAGATCAAGGCCCGGTTCGATGAGGAGAACAACATCAGCTGGGCTCGCAAGTTGGAGCGCGCGGGCGTGCACGTCGTCTACGGCATGGTGGGCTTGAAGACGCACGCCAAACTCACCCTGGTGGTGCGCCAAGAAGCCGGCGGGTTGCGCCGCTACTGTCACGTCGGCACCGGCAACTACAACCCCAAAACAGCTCGCCTGTATGAGGACATCGGCTTGCTGACCTGTGACGAAGCGGTCGCGGAAGACATCACCCGACTCTTCAACCAGCTGTCCGGGATGGCCCCCAAGGCCAAGTTCAAGCGACTGCTCGTCGCGCCGCGCTCGGTGCGTTCGCAGTTGGTGGACTTGATCGACGCCGAAGCAGACCTGGGATCCGATGGCCTCATCCGGTTGAAGTTGAACTCGATCGTCGACGAGGCCACCATCGACGCGTTGTATCGCGCCTCCCGGGCCGGAGCGAAAATTGATTTGTGGGTGCGTGGGATCTGCGCGGTTCGACCCGGCGTCCCCGGCTTGTCCGAGACCATCACCGTTCGATCGGTTCTCGGCAGATTCTTGGAACATTCACGGATCTTTGCCTTTGGCGGTGGTGGTGACCCGGTGGTGTACTTCGGCTCGGCCGACCTGATGCACCGCAACCTGGACCGCCGGGTCGAGGCGCTTGCACCGGTCAACGACGAGTCGCAGGTCAAATCGCTCATGAAGCTGCTGGATCGGGGGATGAGCGACGACATCCAAGCCTGGCACTTGAACGAACGGGGCCAGTGGATCCGCCAGCACTTGGGCGACGATGGGCTTCCGCTTGAGGACCTTCAGACGGAGCTGGTCTCCAAGTATGCCGCCCGGCGACGCCCAGGCCGTCGGCGATGAGCATCCAGCCGCTGGAGGTGATGATGCCTTCGCAGGCTCGGCAGGATCCGGACCCGAAGCACCGGCGCGGCACCGTCGTTAGGGCTGCCGGGACGTTGCCGTGGCGACGGAAGAAGGGTAAGTTGCAGGTCGCCCTGGTGCACCGCCCGAGATATAACGACTGGTCATGGCCCAAGGGCAAACTGGACCGGGGGGAGGATTGGGCTGCGGCCGCTGCCCGGGAAACCGCAGAGGAGACCGGGTTGGTGGTCCGGCTCGGGGCGAGATTGCCGTCGCAGACCTACCCCTTGGGGCGTGACGCCGGCCGGCCGCTGAGCAAACGGGTCGAGTACTGGGCCGCTAGTCCCATCGGCGGCTCGGGCAAGCTCGAGCATGAGATCGACAAAATCGTCTGGCTGACCCCGGACAGGGCCGCCCGTCGACTGTCCTATCGACGTGACGTCGACCAGTTGGCTGCGCTGGTCGCCCTGGCCCAAAAGGCCCGACTTGACACCTGGTCGCTGCTGGTGGTCCGACACGGCAAGGCACTACCCCGCAAGGCCTGGAATCGTCCCGACATGACCCGCCCGTTGACGACCGTCGGCAAGCGCCGCGCCTCCCGGATCGTGCCGATCCTGCAGGCCTACGCCCCCGAGCGCATCCTGACTTCGCCCTCGACCCGGTGCCACGACACGATGGCACCGTTCGCCCAAGAGTACGTCGTACCGCTCAGCACCAAACGCGGGTTCTCCGAGGAGGGCTTTGAGGCCAAGCCCCACAAGGTCGCCAAGCATCTGTCGAAGGCCTTTTCGGCGGGTCGAAGTGTCGCCATCTGCACCCACGGGCCGGTGCTGAACGAAGTCATCCATCAGTTGTTACCGCGCGCCGACAACAAGACCGTTCACCGTCTGCTGAGTCACCTGGACCGAGCCGCGATGGACAAGGGCGAGATCTTGGCGTGCACCGTGGTCGGGCGCGGCAGGGAGGCGATGATCATCACCGCGTCGCGTCACCGCATACCCCGCTAGTCCCTGAGCTCACCTCCTCCGGCGCCAAAGATGCACCGTCTCCCCCGCCCGTCTCTGGTCCTCTTGTGCTCGGATCAGCGAAGTGCGCGCACATGTCCGCGTAGCGAGCGCCACACATCCGCCGTCTTTTTCATCGCTCCGTTGCCCTCTGTGCTCGGATGACCTCGCGATCCTTGTGCTAGCTAGCGCTCGGTCAGAATCTGAGGCATACGGTGTTGACGGCCCCTCGGTATCGACCGACCATCGGGTCAATGGAGGAGGTATGAGGTGAGGGCCTTTCGTTTTCTCGTTGTGCTCAAGGCACTCCCGATCCATCGCCGCGGTTTGCGTACTCATCGTGATGCTGGCATCGAGCCCAGTCGTTGCGCTGCTCAGCCTGCGGCCTTTCGCGGTCGTTGTGCTGACCGGCCGGTCGCTCCTCGTGCGGAGCCTGGCCTCGGGTCGCCTTCGTGACGACTCCGGCGTGACGCTGCGCTTCATACAGAGCGAGTTCCGCCGTAGAGCACGGGTACGCATCGACATACTCGGAGCCTGTTTGTTGCTTGGTTACCTAATCTTCGGCTTTGGCGGCGATATCGACGATGTCGCGTTGATGATCAGCGGCGCGATTCTGTGGATCGTTCTGGGTGGCCTGCAAGTCTGGGGCTTGATCGAGTTCCTGGCCGCCGAACGGAACGGAGAATTGCCTCTGCCAAGCCCTGCCGACCCGTCCGACAACGGCCTTCTCGCAGATCAGCCGAAGCGGCCGGAGATGTAGTCCTCCGTCGCCTTATTGGACGGGTTGTTGAAGATCTTCTGAGTCTCATCCATCTCGATGAGTTTGCCGGGCTTGCCAGTGGCCTCGAGGTTGAAAAAGCCGGTGCGAGCGCTGACCCGCGCGGCTTGCTGCATGTTGTGAGTCACGATCACCACCGTGTACTCCTCCTTGAGTTCATCAATCAGATCCTCGATCGCCAACGTCGAAATAGGGTCGAGGGCCGAGCATGGCTCATCCATCAAGATCACTTCGGGTTGCACCGCGATGGCCCGAGCAATACAGAGGCGCTGCTGCTGGCCGCCGGAGAGGCCTGACCCTGGCGTGTCCAAGCGGTCTTTGACCTCATTCCATAGATTGGCCGAGCGCAGCGCCCGCTCGGCTAGTTCATCCGCTGCCTTGGCGGTAATCCGCTGGCTGTTCAGTTTGACTCCAGCCAACACGTTCTCCTTGACGGACATGGTCGGGAACGGGTTGGGGCGTTGAAAGACCATACCTACCTCGCGCCGCACATCCACAGGATCGATGCCCTTGCCGTAGAGGTTCTTGCCGTCCATCGAGACCTGGCCCTCGACCCGCGCGCCCGGAATGACCTCGTGCATCCGGTTCAGGGTGCGCAGGAAGGTCGACTTGCCACACCCGGACGGCCCGATGAACGCAGTCACCGAGCGGGGTTGAACAGCCATGTTGACATCGGCCACGGCGTGAAAGTTGCCATAGAAGATATTCAGGTTCTCGATTTCGATCCGTTTAGACATTCAACACTCCATGGGTCTTTAGCGGCCGGTCTTCGGAGCGAAGACTTTGGCGATCAGGCGAGCAGTCAGATTCAGGGCGATCACAATGACCACCAGGATGAGCGCGGCGGCCCAGGCCCGTTCCAGGCTGGGGTCACGGACACCTGGGTTCAGCGGCTTGGTGAACATCTCGTAGGCGTAGACGGCCAGCGTCTGCATGGGACCACTGAAGGGGTTGTAGTTCAGTGCGTAGAACCCGCCCACGGCGACCAACAGCGGCGCCGTCTCGCCGATGACTCGGGCGATGGCCAAGGTCACGCCCGAGGCCAGACCAGAGGCGGCCGTCGGCAAAACGATCTTGTAGATCGTGCGCCACTTCGGCACGCCGAGGGCCAACGATGCTTCGCGCAGCTCGTTTGGCACGATGCGCAACATCTCCTCGCTATTGCGTACCACCGTGGGGACCATCAGCACGGACAATGCGATAGCACCCGCAAAACCATTCTTCGTGCCGATCCCGAACAGCACCCCGAACAGGGAGAAAGCGAACAGCCCGGCCACGATCGAAGGAATTCCCGTCATCACATCGACGAAGAAACGCAACAGCTTGGTCAGCCGCGGTTTATCGGCATACTCCACGAGGTAGATGGCGGCAAACACACCGATCGGCACCGAGATGACAGCTGCCAGACCGGTGATGATCAGGGTGCCGAATATGGCGTGGTACACGCCGCCGATGAACGGGCCGGTGCCATCGGAGTAGGCCTGGTCTGCCAATCCGGTGATGCCGTTCATCGTTTGTTGCAGGAAGTCGGGGTTAAGCGCACGCCCTATTCCGTTAATCAATACTGTCAAGAGCAGCGAGATGAGCGGAAGCAGAGCCAAAGCGAAGGCGCCGTAGACGAGCGCCCGCATGAGCTGGTCCTTGCCGACCCGCTTGCCGGCGAGCTGACGGTGCGCAATGTACGTCGTGGCAACGTAGACGACATAGCCGATCACGGCGCTCAGAGCGATATTGCGAGTCACCAGCCATGCCGCCGCCGCCACCGCCACGCCCACACCTAACGCTATGAGTCCTAACCGCGGTGGGGCCGGGCGCACGGGAGAACTCGTGACGCCTTCCCATTGGTCCAGGCGGCTCCTCTCCGGGCCGGACTTCGTGGGCTCGGTGCCCGTTGGCGTCGCCTTGGTCGAGGTACTCATTAGTTGGCTCCGGAGAACTCGGCGCGCTTTTCAACGATGTAGCGCGCGAACAGGTTGACGGCCAGGGTGATCACGAAGAGCACCAGACCGGCAGCGATCAGCTCGGAGAGCCGCAGCCCCGATGCCTCCGGGAAGTTCAAGGCGATCTCCGAGGGGATGGTGGCGTTCCCGGTACCGATCAGGTTGAGCCTCAGTATGCCGGGAGACAAGATGATGGTGACCGCCATCGTCTCTCCGAGGGCACGCCCGAGGCCGAGCATCGTGCCGCCGATCACCCCGGGCTTACCAAACGGCAGAACTGCGGTGGTGATCATCTCCCATTTGGTGGCACCAAGAGCCAGCGCCGCCTCTTCATGCAATGTCGGGGTCTGCAGGAAGACTTCGCGCGAAACCGAGGTGATGATCGGGAGAATCATCACGGCCAGCACCAACGATGCGGTCAAAAGGGTCCGGCCGGTGCTCGAGGCGTCTTGGAAGAACGGTATCCAGCCAAGGTGCTCCTCCAGCCAGTCGTACAGCGGCACGACTGCCGGCGCGAACACCGCCAACCCCCACATACCGAAGACCACGCTGGGTACGGCCGCCAACAGGTCGATGACAAAGCCAATCGCGTTGCCCACCCTGCGGTTGGCGTAGTGCGAGACGAAGAGCGCGATGCCCACGGCGATCGGCGTGGCCACCACGAGTGCGATCAACGAAACGACTAGGGTCCCGATCACCAGCGGCCAGACGTAGGCGAAGAACCCGTTGCCGCCGGTGATGTCCTCCGCCGGGGCACCGAACACCGGCGCGGCCTCGATCATTAAGAAGGTGGCGACTCCGGCCAGTGTCGCCAGGATGAGGACGCCCGATCCCAATGCCGCTCCGCTGAAGAGGACATCGCCGAGGCGCTTCGGGCTACTACCACTGCTCGGGGGCGAAGGATCTCTCGTGTCGACCTGGCCCTCTGGGCGGGTCGACACATTCTCCGGCGGTGATTCGCTGTCCTGGCTCATTTCTCTCCTTCACCCCCATCTAATGTGCTGACTACCGGCGGTGACCGACCAGGTCGGGTCGGCCACCGCCGGTTCGTTCATCGGCCGCGCTCAGCCGCCATTCACCATCTCCAGCGAGGACTCGATCTGTCCGCGAAGGTCTTCTGAGATCGGGGCGGACCCTGCAGCTTCGGCTGCCGCGATCTGCCCGTCCTCTGAGGCCACGTACGTCACGAAGTTCGTGACCAGGTCGGCCGTCGCCGCGTCGTCGTACTCGGTACACACGATGTGGTACGAAACCAACACGATCGGGTAAGCACCCGATTCCGTCGTGTCTCGGGCGATCTCCAGAGCCAAGTCACCTTCAACGCCGGTCTCGGCCGGCTCCGAGGCATCCACCACCTTCGCGGCGGCCTCGGCTGAGTACTCCACAAACTCTTCGCCCACTCCGATGGAGGCCGTGTTCAGGTCACCTACGGCCGACGCATCGGCGTAGCCGATTGAGCCCTCGGTGCCGCTCACGACTTGGATCACACCAGTTGTCTGAGCGGCGGCTTCCCCGCCGGTGACCGGCCACGCATCGGCTGGCTCATAGCTCCATGAGTCTGGGGCAGCCGCTGAGAGATACTCCATGTAGTTTTCGGTGGTCCCGGACTCATCCGAGCGGTTCACCACGGTGATGTCGGTGTCCGGTAGCTCTGCATCCGGGTTGTCGGCTGCGATGGATTCGTCATCCCACGTGGTGATTTGTTGGTCGAAGATCTGTGCGAGCACGTCCGGCCTGAGGTTCAACGTGTCGACGCCGGGCAGGTTGTACGGAACTGCGATTGGCGAGATATAGACGGGAAGATTGAGCGCACCGCCTTCACCGCATACCTCGGTGGCAGCCTCAATCTCGTCTTCGTCCAGGTAGGCATCCGAGCCGGCGAGGTCGACAGCGCCGGCTAGGAAGTTCTCACGTCCGCCACCGGAGCCGATGGCGTCGTAGGTCACGGTGACATCCGGCTGGACATCCTGATACCCCGCGATCCAGGCGGTCATCGCCGAGTTCTGTGAACTCGCGCCCGAGGCGGGCAGGGAGCCGGACATGTCGCCCCCCTCTGACCCACTGTCTTCGGATTCGGCGTCTGAGCCGCCACCTTCGGTAGGGCTGTCATCGCCGCAGGCGGACAGCGTCAAGGATGCGGCAAGGGCCAGGGTGAGCGTTGTACCAATGCGGTGGAGCTTCACGGAGTTCCTCTTTCATCTCAGGCGGTGAGGGGGCTTGCCCGGTGTGGCACGCTGACGGTGCCCAGGCTCGCCCAGGTCGCCAACATCTACGTTGCCAACAGTGGAGAACGTAGGGGCGTGATGTGGCCTCAAATGTCCAAATCGGTGAACGAACCATGAACGACGGCTGAATCTACGAGGTCGCTCACCGTGTCCCGATGCCCATGCCGACCCGATGCCGATGCCGATGCCCATACCGACCCGATGCCCATGCCCATGCCCATGCCGATGCCCATGCCGGAACAATGTGGGGGGGTTGGCGAGGTTACACTCATCTGGCGTGTCGGGCTGCGGAAGCCCCGGGCTCCAACATTAGCCGCTACGAGCGGCCCCGCGCCGAGAGGCGCTCCCGGCCCGGCACGCCACTCCCCCACCGCACCTGAGCGCGATGTTGCGCAGGTTTTCCCGCAGTTGAGCATGAAGTTGCGGCCTTGCGCACCGACTTGAGCATGAAGTTGCGGCCCTCATACTGACTTGAGCGTGGTGTTGTTGAGTTCACGTGAGCCCACAGCATCATGATCAACTGAGTTGGAAGCACGACAACACCGCGCTCAACCGGCTTCAGGGCCACGCAACACCGCGCTCAACCGGCCCGGAGGCACGACAACATCGTGCTCAGGTGGGTTTAGGTGAGGTCACCGCGGCCCCACAGGCCAGCGCAGACGTGCAGATCGCGGGCCATCGATTGAATCCGGGCTGCTCGCTTGACCTGTTCGGCGGGCACGTCGGTCATGTCGGCCGCAGGGTCGGCAAGTCCGACGGCCATCACGTGAGCGAACGCAGCTGCCCGCTCCAAGGCCACCTCGAGATCACCGGTGAAGACGCCGTTCAAGATCGCCTGGGTCAACTCGCGCAAGTCCTCTGGAGCGGGAGGCTCGCTCAGCCCGGCGATCACCCGGTATACGTCCGCGTGGGCGGCCCCTGCTGTGTAGGCACGTGCCACCTCGCCCGGGGAGCGCTGCACCCACTCGTGCAGGAGGTACAACCGCCATAGTGCCCCAGGCAACGAGCGCGCCGGCCGGTCAGCCCACAGTTGCGCCAACGTCACGAGCCCCAATTCGGGCACTAGCTCGATCAGCCGAGCCGTGACCTCCGGATCATCGTTCTCACGGCCACGTCCGACCACGATCGCCGCCGTCCGGTGGGCGGCTTCCACGACGTCCCACGGGTCCGGCCCGGCCAAGGCGTCGAATTGCACCGGGTCCATCGGAGCGGGCTTGTGAAACCTCATTGCGCACTGTCGGGACCGAGCACGATCACGTCGTGACCAGCCAGTTCCACCTGGCCATCGCTCACTTCCGCGCCGCTCCACGCGGCCAGCACCTGGCACGCATTGACATCATCGGGCAGAAACACCGAGGTCACCTCTTCGGCGAAGTTCGCCACGACGGTCACCTCGCCGCGGCGCACCCACCACAGATGGCGCTTCTCGTCGTTCCACACCTTCGAGCCACCTAAGGCCGTGTCCAGCAGAGCCTGAGTTGTGCTGCGCAGCTGCAACAGCCGCCGGTACCAGGCCAGCATCCGGGCGTGCTCGGTCTCCGTTCGTTCCTCCCAGTTCAGGCGGGAAGCCTCCACGGTGCTCTGCGCTTGCGGGTCGGGAACCTCCTGCGTCCAGCCGTGCGCCGCAAACTCCCCCTGCCGTCCGTCTCGGATCGATTGTGCCAGCCACTCTTCCTCGTGCTGGGTGAAGTACTGCCACTTGGTCGACGCGGCCCACTCCTCCCCCATGAACAGCATCGGCGTATACGGCGAAGTCAGCAGGAAGGCCGCCCCGATAGCCGCCATCCCGTGGCTGGTTACGTGACTGAGCCGGTCCCCGCAGGCACGGTTGCCAACCTGGTCATGGGTTTGCAGTGATGCCACGAAGCGCCACCCGGGGGTCACGCTAGGGTCCACCGGTCGGCCGTGGATCTGGCCACGAAAGGTCGACAGGGTCCCGTCGTGCAAGAACGGCGTGTGGCCCAAGGTCTTGACCAATGCTGCGGGGTCGGCGAAGTCCGCGTAGTAGCCCTGCGTTTCACCGGTCAACGCCACATGCAACGAGTGGTGCACGTCGTCGGCCCATTGCCCGTGTATGCCGAATCCTCCGGCGCCACCACGGGCGCGCCGGGCCACCGTGGCTGGGTCATTGCGATCCGACTCCGCGATGAGTGTCCGGGGCACCCCGGTATCCTCGCCGACGTGGTCCGCGAGGGCGCTCATCTCCTCCAGAATGTGCGTCGCGCGCTGGTCGTGCAGCTCGTGCACCGCGTCCAACCGAAGGCCATCGAGGTGAAAATCTCGCAGCCACATCTCGACGTTGTCCAGCACGAAGGCGCGCACGTCGTTGCTGGATGCCTCGGACAAATTGACCGCCTCGCCCCATGGAGTGTGGTGTCGGTCGGTGAAATAGGGGGCGAACTGCGCCAGATAGTTGCCGCTAGGACCGAGGTGGTTGTACACGACATCCAGGTAGACAGCGAGACCGCGCTGGTGCGCCGCATCCACGAACCGTTGTAAAGCCTCCGGACCGCCATAGGGCTCGTGCACGGCAAAGAGCGCGACTCCGTCATAGCCCCATCCGTGCTCGCCGGGGAAGGCCGCCACCGGCATCAACTCGATCGTGCTCACGCCGAGGTCGGCGACGTGATCGAGCCGATCGATGGCAGCGTCCAAGGTGCCTTCGTCGGTGAAGGTGCCGATGTGGACCTCGTAGATCGAGCTGCCCTGCAGGGACACGCCGGACCACCCCGAGTCCTGCCAGCCGTAGGCGGCGAGGTCCACGATCCGAGATGCCGCATGAACCCCGTCCGGCTGGCTCAGCGACCTCGGGTCGGGAAAGCGGTCACCGCCGTCGATGCTGAACGAGTATCGGTCGCTGGTCGGCTCACGCTCGAGTCGCCACCAGCCGTCGTCGTGATGTTCCATCTCGTGGCCATTGCTGTCCTGGCCATCGTCGGCGCTACCCCCGATATGCACCTGGACCGTTGCGGCGGTGGGCGCCCACACCGCATACGTATGCGTCATTGTGCGACCAGCAATGCGACGGGCGCGTTCAGGAACGCCTCGGCAGCGAGCAGACCGCCGGCACCGACCTCGAAGTGTTGTCCGGTGAGTTCATCGGTCCAGCGACCCGGGTCCAATTCGAGATGCTCACTGCGCAGCGCGGAAGCATCGACGTGGTGGGGTGCCCGCAACGCCAACACGGCGACCTGTTCGCCCCGGACGAACCCGAGCACGCTCGGTCCGGCATGCAGCGGCCGGTAGGACCCGCGGGGGCCGAAGACCTCAGGCATCGCTCGCCTGAGGCGTAGGGCTCGGGCAGTCACCAGCAACTTCATCTCGGACAAGTCGCTCGGGTCCTCATCGGCATCGATCCGGTCCAATGCGGCCTGGCGACGGCAATAATCCACCGGTCTGCGGTTGTCCGGATCCACCAGACTCAGATCGAGCACCTCAGTCCCCTGGTAGGTGTCGGGAACGCCCGGCAGCATCAACTGCAGGAGCTTCTGAGCCAACACGGTCGCCTCGATCTGGTGGCCACTTCGCTGCACCGCGCGCTCGATGGCCTCATACAAGTCACCACCGGTGCGGGCCTGCTCGGCGCAGTCCAGCACGCGCCCCTCATACTCGGTGTTGACCTCCACCCATGAGGTGTGGACCTTGGCCTCACGCATGGCCTTGGTGAGGTATTCGGCCAGCCGCCGGCCACTGATCGGACCCACTCCGACGAGCGTCTGCCAGATCAAGTGGGTGATCGGTCCGTCGATGCCGTGCTCGTTCGCGGCCTCGTGGGCGGCGCGCTCACACTCGTGCCATATTTCGGCGTCACCGGCAACAGCCAACAACCGGGCCCTGACATCCTCCGATCGCTTGGTGTCGTGAGTCGACAAGGTGGTCATCCCACCCGGCCAACTGGACTGCTGATGCTGGGCCCAATGGTGCATCTCGCGCAGCCGCGGATGTGCACCGATCGAGGGGTTAAGACCGACTTCGTTCAACGCCGTGAGTCGATGCCACCGATAGAACGCGGTGTCTTCAACGCTCTTGGCCATCACCGGTCCGGCGGTCTGTTGAAAACGCACACACAGGTCTCGCGCCGCCGCCGGGTCTGCGTCTGTTCCCTCAGGTGCCGCCAAGACCTCACCCAAAGCGTTGATGGCTTCGGCGTGATCGGGCGCGCCGCGTCGGGCTCTGCCAACGGCGTCGATCAGGTGGCGCATCGCTGACTCGGTGGGCTCATCCCCAGGACGCACATAGGCCCGGTAGACCTCTAGTCGCACCAGGATCTCGCTCAGCGCAGCGCGCAACTCGTCGTCGCTGTGACCGGTGAACACTTCTCTGGCCCGGCGCAGTAGACGATTCATCTCGGGGGTAAGCAGGTGCTCGACCGACTGGCGTTTGCAGGACTCGACGACGTCCATCATGTCCGGGGTGCCCCCGACACGCGCCCAAGATCGGCTGACCTCGTGTGCCGAGTTCGGGTCAACCAACGACGCCGACAACGCCGCCAGTGCGTCATACCCGGTGGTGCCCACACAGGCCCACTGCGGGGGTAGGCGCTCCTCCCCTTCCACAATCTTCTCCACCCACACCGGAGTGCCGGGCCTCAGCTTGCTGGCGAGCGTGTCCAGATACGCTTGCGGGTCGGCCAATCCATCGGGGTGATCGACCCGGAATCCGTCGATCAGACCTTCATGGTGCCACCCCAGCAGAGCATCATGGGTCGCAGCGAAGACGTCGGCCTCCTCGACCCGCACCCCGATCAGGGTGTCCACCTCGAAGAAGCGCCGGTAGTTCAGGTATTCGTCGGCCTCCTTCCACGAAGCCAAAACGTAGTGCTGCCGCTCCAGAACGACTGCGAGGTCTACACCGTCATCGCTGTCACTGCCGTTGCCGTCACCCTCGTCGCTACCTTCGGCGACCGGGAAGACGTGGTCGTAGTAGCGAATCACCCGCTGCCCGGCGGCCCGCCCCTCGTGGGCTGAGGCAGTATCCAACCGCAGTTCCCCCTCCTCCAGCACCTGGGCTAGGGGCTGACCGAGCACCGGGAGGCCGAACTTGCCTTGCAGCGTGTCCCAGTCGACGTCGAACCAGTGAGCGTGCTCACTGCGTGGTCCCTCGCGCAACACCTGCCAGGCGGGCCCGTTGCGCCACAGGTGCTGCGCCAAGGCCATGTGGTTGGGCACGATGTCGAGGATCACACCCAGTCCGTGCCCCTGCGCTGCGCCGGCGAGGTCACGCAGGCCGTCTTCGCCGCCGATCTCCGGATTGACCTCGGTGTGATCCAGCACGTCGTAGCAGTGCTCCGAGCCTGGCACTGCCGTCAGGATCGGCGAGAGATAGAGATGTGAGACACCCAGATCAGCCAGGTACGGCACGATCTGCGCGGCGTCGGCAAAGGTGAACCCGGCGTGCAACTGCAAGCGGTAGGTCGCAGTCACGGGGCGCGTTTCGGCTGGGGCAGTGGTCATCGTGGGCAAGTCTCTCAATATTGGGTCACGAGGGATAGGTAAAGCAGTTTCTTCGGCGCTGGTGGTCGAATACATTCATCAACCGAAGTATCCTCGGTGCATGGCCTCACCACGTGATCGTAGCGCTGCCCTGCGCGGTCTAGCCGACGAGCGGTTGTTGATCCTTGATGGGGCTTGGGGCTCGATGTTGCAGTCGGTGACGTTGGAGGAGGCCGACTTCCGTCCGCCGATAGCCGATCCGGACCGCTCCTACCGCGGCAATTTCGACCTGCTGCAACTGAGCCGGCCAGATGTCGTGGCTGACGTACATCGCCAATACTTCGCCGCCGGGGCCGACATCAGCAGCACCAACACGTTCTCCTCGACAGCGATCGCCCAAGCCGACTACGGCACCAGCAATCTTGCGCTCGAGCTCAACGAGGCGGCGGCCCGGATAGGTCGCCAGGTGGCCGATGAGTTCGAGGCGGCCGACGGTCGACCGCGGTTCATCGCTGGCGCCATCGGCCCCACGAACCGCACCGCTTCCCTGTCGCCGGACGTCGAACGTCCGGCGTACCGGGCGATCACCTACGCGGGACTGCGCGAGGCGTATGCCGAGCAGGTCCGTGGCCTCATCGCCGGCGGCGCCGACATCTTGATGGTCGAGACGGTGTTCGACACTTTGAACGCCAAAGCAGCCCTTCATGCCATTGCCGATGTCTTGGCCGACGTCGACGGCGCGACGGGGGGTGTCAGCGGTGCGCTGCGCATGCCGGTCATGCTGTCCGGAACCATCACCGACGCCTCCGGTCGCACCCTCTCGGGCCAAACGCCCGAGGCCTTTGCCGTCTCCACCGAGCACGTCGACCTCTTCAGTATCGGCCTCAACTGCGCCCTCGGCCCAGAAGCCATGCGGCCCCACCTGCAAGAGCTCGCTGCGTCCTCCGCGGCCCTGATCTCGACGCACCCCAACGCCGGGCTGCCGAACGCCTTCGGCGGCTACGACGAAACCCCCGAGCAGATGGCCACGACCCTGCGCGGCTTTGCCCAAGAGGGGTTGCTCGACATCGTCGGCGGCTGTTGCGGAACGACTCCGGATCACATCAGGGCGATCGCTGAGGCCACTCACGGCATACTGCCTCGTCGTCGTGCTCATTCCGGCGCAGCGAGAACGCTGGGTGCAGACCCGCCGTCAACGCCGCGCTATCTGCGCACCAGCGGCCTGGAAGCCTTCACCTTCACTCCCGAGGTCAATTTCGTGAACATCGGCGAGCGGACCAACGTCACCGGGTCGCCGAAGTTCGCCAAGGTGATCGCCGCCGGGGACTGGGACGGATGTGTGCAGATCGCCCGACAGCAGGTCGAAGCCGGCGCGCAACTGGTCGATGTCAACGTGGACGAGGGCATGATCGACGGCCCCGAGACGATGACGCACTTCCTGAACCTGCTCGCCGCCGAGCCCGACATCGCCCGGGTGCCGATCATGGTCGACTCCTCCCGTTGGGAGGTGTTGGAAGCCGGACTGCAGTGTCTGCAGGGCAAGGGCGTCGTCAACTCCTTGTCGCTCAAGGACGGCGAGGCCACCTTCTGCGAGCGGGCACGCATCGTCGGTGAGTACGGCGCTGCGGTGGTGGTCATGGCCTTTGACGAAGAGGGCCAAGCCGACACCCTCGAGCGGCGGATTCAGGTATGCCGCCGTGCCTACGACCTGTTGACCGGTCAGGTCGGGATGGACCCGCGCGACATCATCTTCGACCCCAACGTGCTGACGGTGGCTACCGGCATGAGCGAGCACGACCGTTATGCGTTGGACTTCATCGAGGCCACCGCGTGGATCAAGGCCAACCTGCCGCATGCCCGGGTCAGTGGCGGGATCAGCAACGTTTCGTTCAGCTTCCGCGGCAACAACGCCGTGCGCGAGGCGATGCACTCGGTCTTCCTGTTTCACGCGATCCGAGCCGGGCTCGATATGGGCATCGTCAACGCCGGGATGCTGGGGGTCTATGCCGAGATCGATCCGCCGCTGCGCGAGGCCGTCGAGGACGTCGTGCTGGCGCGGTGCCCCGACGCGACCGATCGGCTCATCGACATTGCCGGGGCATACAGCGGCGTCGCAAGCAGCCCCAAGGCCGGGGCGAACCAGCAGGTATGGCGCGAGCAGCCGGTCGCCGAGCGGCTGCGCCACTCGCTAGTGCACGGCATCAGCGACTACGCCGTTGCCGACGCCGAAGAGGCGTACCACGACATGGGCTCGGCTCTGGCGGTGATCGAGGGTCCGCTCATGGACGGCATGGACGTCGTCGGCGACCTGTTCGGCAGCGGCAAGATGTTCTTGCCCCAAGTCGTGAAGTCGGCCCGGGTGATGAAGAAGGCGGTCGGGCATCTCACTCCCTATATGGAGGAGTTGGCGGCGGCCTCGGGCAAAGGCCACAGCAAGGGAAAGATCGTGATGGCCACGGTCAAGGGCGACGTGCATGACATTGGCAAGAACATCGTCGGGGTCGTCCTCGCCTGCAACGGGTATGAGGTCACCGACCTCGGGGTGATGGTGCCGGCCGAGAAGATCTTGGCGTGCGCCGAGGAGATCGGTGCCGACGTCATCGGCGCATCCGGGCTGATCACCCCGAGCTTGGACGAGATGGTCAACCTGGCGACGGAGATGTCCCGACGCGGGCTGAAACTCCCGCTGTTGATCGGCGGGGCCACCACGAGCACCGCGCATACGGCGGTCAAGATCGACCCGGCATACGACGGCACCGTGGTGCATGTGGTCGACGCCAGCCGAGCGGTCGGGGTGATGACTGAGGCGGTCAACCGCGAAGCGGCCCTCGGCGTCAAGATCGGTGAGCAGTATGCGCAGGTGCGGCAACGCCACGCCGACCGCTCGGTGACGCTGGTGCCAGTGGAGACCGCGCGGGCTCACGCGAAGGTGGTTCCGCACCAGCCTGCGCCAGCCCCTGCCCAGCCGGGCACACATCTGTTGCAGCCGACGCTCGCGCAGTTGAGCGAGGTGATCGACTGGACGCCGTTCTTCACCGCATGGGAGTTGCGAGGCAGTTATCCGCAGATCCTCAACGACCCGCGGCAAGGCGCCCAGGCCAGGGAACTCTTGGCCGAGGGTCAGGCCATGCTCACGCAGTTGCTGGATGACGACCGGGTCAGCGCCCGCGGCGTGGTCGGGTTGTGGCCGGCCCGGCGAGACGGTGACGACATTGTGGTCACGTCGCCGGACGGTGTGAGGCGGCTACACACGCTGCGACAGCAGCGCGAGCGTCGCGGCGGTGGGTATGCCGCGTTGGCCGACTTTGTTGCCGAAGACAGTGATCATCTGGGCGGGTTTGCGGTGGCTATTCATGGGGCGGATGGCGTCGCCCGCGAACACCGCGATGCCGGCGATGACTACACCGCGATCATGGTCCAAGTGCTTGCCGACCGACTGGCTGAAGCGTTCGCCGAGTGGGCACACCGCGACGTGCGGACGAGATTGTGGGGTTATGCGGCCGGTGAAGAGTTGAGCGTCGAGGACGTCATCAAGGAGCGATATCCCGGCATCCGCCCGGCACCGGGATACCCTGCCCAGCCCGACCACACCGAAAAGCGCACCCTGTTTTCGTTGCTCAACGCCGAGGACGTGGGTATGTCGCTGACCGAGTCCTTCGCAATGACACCGAATTCGGCGGTCTCTGGACTCTATTTCGCGCACTCACAATCGGCATACTTCTCGCTCGGAAAGATCGATCGAGACCAAGTAAGCGACTACGCCAACCGCAAGGGCTGGCCCCTTGCCGTGGCCGAAAAATGGCTCGCCCCGCAACTCGCCTATCAGCCGTGACCGCCCCGGTCACCGACCAGCCTCGCAGCCGCATCTCGGTCGAACTCGTTCCGCGAAGCGTTGACGCGGTGCGTTGCGACGTCGAGACGGTGCAGAACCACTTGGACGATGTCGACACCATCAACGTCCCGGACCTGACCAAGTTCGAACTGACCAGCTGGGATGCCTGCGCGGTCGCCAGGGAGGCGGCTGAAAGCTACCGGACGATCCCGCACATTCGTGCGCGCGATCTTGCCCCGGGCGAGGCGTTGCCGATGTTGCGCGTGTTGGACGTGGCCGGCATCGACGAGGTGTTGATCGTCAACGGTGACTCCCCGCTGCAGCAACCCCACCGTCCTGCCGGCGTCTCGACTTTGGAGGCGATCGAACGTCTGAGACGCGAACTACCGTATGTGCAGGTGTATGCCGGCCTGGACCCCTATCGTCAAGCACCCATTGACGAGGTCCGGTATGCCGAGCAGAAGTTCGAGGCGGGGGCCACCGGATTCTTCACCCAGCCCTTCTTCGACACCGCCCTGATGGGCGCCTGGGCCCAGATGATCCCGGCTGCGGCGTCGGTGTGGTGGGGCGCCACCACGGTCACCAGCCCGGGGTCGCTGAACTACTGGCAACGAGCGAACAAGGTGGTCTTTCCGGCCGACTTCGAGTCGACATTGGCGTGGCAGCGCGACTACGCCGAGCGCGCCATGAGCGTGGCCCGCACGTTGGGTCAACACATCTATCTGATGCCCGTGCGAGTGGATCTACGCGACTATCTTGGCGGGCTACTTTCCCCGACCGGCAAAAACGCGCGGCCACGCGATTGCGATGAACTCCTCGCCTCGACCGCGTGATCTGTCCTAGGCTAACCGAATATTTACTCAGACTTTGCCACAAGGCATTTCCCACACCATTGCTTGCGCGTAGTCTTCGTGATGGAGATTCTGTGGGAAATTATTCATGCCTCATGTCGAGGAGATACAACAACTTCACGCTTAAGTAGCCCAAAGATGCAACAACACCGCGCTCAAGTAGCTCGGCGAGGCAACAACTTCACGCTCATTGCGACAGGGCTCGTAATAGACACCCATCAGAAGAGGAAACTATGTCAGCACATTCACGTGGGGGGACGCGTCGGCGTACCCTGGCAGTCGTCGTTGGTACCGGGATGCTGGCAGGTGCGCTACCCGCTACGACCGCCACAGCCCAGGAGCCCGAGCCCGACCCGACCGTCCTACGCATCGCTGGGGTCGCGCCGGACGCCAACCGGTACGGCACCGCCGCCCAGGTCGCGACGTTCTACCCCGAAGAGGTGGAGGCCGTTTACGTGACCACGGGTGAGTCGTACGCCGATGCGCTCGCGGGCGCACCAGCAGCTAGCCGCGGCATGGTGCCTGACGTTCCCGGCGTTCAGGCCACGCCCGAAGGTGAGCCGGCACCGGTGCTGCTGGTGAAGTCGAACAAGATCCCGCAGATCACCCAGACGACGATCGACGCGATCAACCCCGCTGACATCATCATCCTGGGCGGCACTGGCGCGGTCCAGCAGAGTGTCGAGGACGAGCTCAATGCCAGTACTAGCGCGACGGTCACGCGGGTCGGCGGAAGCACCCGCTACGAAACGGCCGCGCTGCTGGCCGCCGAATACGGGTCGTCCGAGAAGGTCTACGTCGCCACCGGTGAGAGCGAGGCTTTCCCCGACGCGCTCTCCGGCTCGGCACTAGCCGGGTTCGAGGGTGTCCCGGTCCTGTTGACCAAGAAGGATGAGGCCCCCGAGATCGTCACGTCCACCATTCAGGACCTGGGTGCCACCGAGGTCGTCATCCTGGGCGGACCCAAGGCCATCGACGCGGATACGTTCACCCAGCTCGGTGGCACGAGCAGGCTGGCCGGGGCCGACCGTTACCTGACGTCCGTGGAGATATCCAAGGCCTTCGGCTACGGAAATGGCGAGGACGCACCCTCCGCGGCCGTCGTGACCGGGCGCAACTTCCCGGACGCCCTGGCGATCTCCGCGCTGGCCGGCATCTATGCCACTCCCGTCTTGCTGGTCAACCAGCCGGGCGCCAACGACGAGCTGCCGGACGCTGTCCTGGAGGAGCTGGACCGGCTCTCCCCGGACGACGCAATGGTCGTGGGGGGCGGCACCGCTGCGGTGTCCCAGGACGTTGAGGACGAGCTCAATCTGTACGTTCCCAGTTGGGCGAATACGCCGTAAGTCTCCGGGCTCGCGGTAGCACCCCTCCACATAGCCCGTCCCCTCTCGGCGAGGGGACGGGCTGTGCCGACCTGCTGGCGTTGTTCATCGGGGTGGGCTGTCGCCGACTGATTCGACTCCGAGGCCGGAAACTGCGCGGGATTGAGCGGCGGCAGGCACTAGATCTCGGCACCCTCGAACGATTCGGTGGCCGGCTCACCTTCGGTGAAGGCGATGCACAGCACTTGCCGATCACCGGCCTCCCACGACTCTTCGCTGGGTGAGAGATCGCGCACAGACAGAGTCGACTCCGCATACTCGACTCCCACGTACTCCTCGAACCCCGCCAGACAGTTCTCCTCAAGAGTCGTGGTCCACTCCTCATCGCTGGGGTAGTCCTCCCCCGGCATGTCGAAGACATGCACCACCTGCGCGTCGTGCTCTTCGGAGCAGTCCATGGTGGGGAGGTCGCGAACCTCCCCCTCCAGACTTTCGGTCTGCAGGCATTCGCCGACGTCGGCGGTCGGCGCCTGCTGTGCACATCCGCTCGCAGCGAAGACGGCGCCGATGACGAAGGCAATGGCTAAGCGTGGCTGCATACAGTCCCTATCGTGTGCGTCCGTGTGACCCCAATCTACCGAGGACCTCAGCCCATTCGCCGCATTGCGGTTGCCAGCAACACGGGCTCGCCGACCTGATCTGAAGCGTCCAGATCGCAGCTCGCTTCGATCACCCAATCCCTGTCTCCGGCGGGGTCGGCCAGCGTCTGACGGACCTGCCACTGCCGGCCCACCTGCTCAATGTGTAGCAGGGTCGGCCCGCGGGCGGCTCCGTCGGTCTCGATCACGTCGTGCTCCTCGAAGTAGGCGCCGAGGGCAGCATCCCAGTCGGCTTCGTCCATCTGGACCTCACCCGGCGGCTCCGGGAGAGCGGCGACGGCTGTCTCCAGCTCGGTCAGCGTGCGCCATTCGTCGCGGGCGGCCAACTCGACCCGGCGCCACATGGCATTACGCACCATCACCCGAAAGGCGCGTTCGTTGCCGGTGATTGGTCGGGTGATCTCGGCCGCTTGCCCCGCAGCGACCCGGGCGGCGGCGGCCGCGACCGCGGCGGGATCGGTCAACGCCTCCCACTCCTCCAGCAGCGAAGAGTCGGTTTGTCGGATGGTCTCGCCGAGCCATTCGATGAGGTTGTCCAACTCTTCGTTGCCGGCTGCCTCGGGCACCGTCTGACGCAGCGTGCGGTATGCGTCGCTGAGGTAGCGCAGCAACACCCCTTCGGAGCGGGTCAACCCGTAGTAACCGACGAACTCGGTGAAGCTCATGGCCCGCTCGTACATGTCCCGCACCACCGCTTTGGGGCTGAGCGCATCCGCACGCACCCACGGATGAGTTTGCCGATAGATCGCCAGCGTCGCCTCCAGCAACTCGGCCAGCGGCATCGGCCAACTGACCTCCTCCAGCAGCTCCATCCGTTGGTCGTACTCGATTCCGTCGGCCTTCATCTGCGCAACCGCTTCGCCCTTGGCCTTGGAGCGCTGAGCGAACAGCACCTGACGCGGATCGTCCAGCACCGACTCGATCACCGAGACGACATCCAGGTGGTATGCCGTGTCGGCGCTGCGCTGATCGGCTGGGTCGAGCACGTCGAGAGCGGCCAGGGCAAACGGGGCCAGCGGCTGATTCAGCGCGAAGTCGTCGGCTACATCGGGGCTGAGCACGACACTCCTGCCGTCGAATTCTGGTTGCGGCAGGCGCTGCAACACCCCCGAGTCCAACAACGAGCGGGACAACGCAATCGCATGTCGAGCCAACCGCACCTGGGCGCTGCGATGGTCGTGATTGTCGAACAGCAACGAGCGCAGGTGCACGAACGGGTCCCCTGGACGAGCCACCACGTTGAGGATCATCGAATGGTCGATCCGCATCCTTGGTGCAAGCGCCTCCGGCTCACCGCCCACGAGCTTGTCAAAAGTCTCCTGCGTCCACCCGACGAAACCCTCCGGTGGCTTCTTGCGGGTGTAGGAGCGGCGCTTCTTCTGATCGTCTCCGAACTTGGCAAGCGCCCGTTCGTTGACGATGACGTGCTCGGGTGCTTGCACCACGACATACCCGCTGGTGTCGTAGCCCGCTCGCCCGGCCCGACCGGCGATCTGGTGGAACTCACGGATCCGCAACACGCGCTGACGGGTGCCATCGAATTTCGTCAGTCCGGTGAAGAGCACCGTCCTGATCGGCACATTGATGCCGACTCCGAGCGTGTCGGTGCCGCAGATCACCTTGAGCAAACCGTCTTGGGCCAACTGCTCGACCAGTCGCCGGTAGCGCGGCAGCATCCCAGCGTGGTGCACCCCGATGCCTTGACGAACCAAGGACGACAAAGTTTTGCCGAAGCCGGCGGTAAAGCGAAAGGCACCGATTCGGGCGGCGATCGCGTCCTTGTCCTTTCGGGTGACAATCCTCATCGAGGTCAACGACTGTGCACGTTCCAGGGCGTCCTTCTGGGTGAAATGCACGATGTACACCGGTGCCTGATGGGTGGAGATCAGCTCGTCGATGGTCTCGGTGATCGGCGTCATCGCCCAGCTGAACGACAGAGGCACGGGGCGTTCGGCGTCATCGACGACAGCCGTCTCCCGCCCGGTCCGCTCGCTCAGATCGTCGGCGATCACGGTCATGTCGCCGAGGGTGGCGGACATCAGGAGGAACTGCGCCTGGGGCAACGCTAGCAGCGGCACCTGCCAGGCCCACCCACGATCGGGCTCGGCGTAGAAGTGGAACTCATCCATAATCACCAAACCGACATCCGCCGCCTCGCCTTCGCGCAGCGCGATGTTCGCCAAGATTTCGGCTGTGCAACAGATGATCGGCGCATCGGCATTGACGGAGGCATCTCCGGTGATCATGCCGACGTTGTCGGCCCCGAAGAGTCGACACAGCGCGAAGAACTTTTCGCTGACCAGGGCTTTGATCGGGGCCGTGTACACCGACACTCGATCACCGGCCAACGCGAGGACGTGAGCGGCCGTCGCGACCAACGACTTGCCCGACCCGGTGGGGGTACTCAGGATGACGTTGGCCCCGGCATACAACTCGATGATCGCCTCGTCCTGATGCGGATACAGGCTGGTGCCCTGTTCCGCAGCCCAGTCGGCGAAGACTGAATACAGCGTGTCGGGGTCTGGCGACCCCGGCGGGATCACATCATCAAGGGTGGGCATCGGCCCCAGTCTCCCGCACTACCGGGCAAGACGGCGCACCTCAGGACTGGTCAGCGCAGATAGGACGACATGGCGCGGAGGACTCGGTCCTGGACCACGCCGCTGCCACCGACAACGTAGGCACCAGTCAACGGCCACCCTTGCATCGCATTCCCGGTCGGTCGGGCCAGAGAGCCCGCCGGCGTCAGCAGCAGCGGCCCCGAGTGGTGTGCGGCCAGGGCTGCACCGACGATGGCATCGGGAAAGGCCTGGCCAGACGCCACGACGACGCGTTGCGTGCTGTCCGGGAACTGACCACCGATCTGGGCGGCGGTTGCGTAGCGATCCTTGCCGGCCAGCCGGGTGAAGCCGCCACCGTCGCTGTATGCCCCGGCGGCTTGGGCCACCGGCGCCGACACCGCGCCGGTCCCCCCAAGCACCACCACCTCGGTCGGGTCCAACCGAGCCAACTGCGTGCGGGACTGCGGTGGAAGGCTGCCGGCCGTGGTCAATAGCAGCGGCTCGCCGCGGTTCGCCGCGAGCGCGGCACCGGCCAAGGCATCGGGGTAGTCCTCACCACTGACCAGGTACACCCGGCGCACGCCTCGCGGGTAGTAGGAAGCCATCGCTGCTGCTGTCCCGTAGCGATCCTCACCTTGCACGCGCTGCACCGAGCCGGTGGTCGCGTAGGAGCGGAGCGCGGTCAACACCGGACCACTCACGGCGCCGGTGCCGCCGACGACCACGATCCGTTTCGGCTGCAGGTCTCGCAAGGCTGCAGCCGTCCGATTCGGCACCGAGGCAGGGTCGACCAACAGAACGGGAGCGTCATACACGCCCGAACGGGACGCGGCGCTCAACGCATCGGGAAAGTCCTGGCCGGAGGCAACGTAGGCCACGTCCACCCCGGTATCCCATTGACCGGCCACCGCTGCGGCCGAACCCCAACGGTTGCTCCCTGCCAGTCGGACCGGTTGGATCGAGGCACCTGGGGCGTCGAAGGTGAAGTAGTTGGAGGACAGACCAGTGCGCCAATATGGCCATGATCGGGCGAGTCGCAGGCCGCTGCCAGTGGCATAAGCCCAGGTGTACTGCCCGGCGGAGGTGTAGCCCTCGACTCTGGCTTCCAACACCCGACCACCCCACTGCCCATCACCGTCCCGGCGCAAGATCTGCACCCGCTCGAGGCGATCGATGCCGTAACGGGCCTCGAGGGAGCTGACCGGTAGATCGGCGGTCCACTGGTGTCGTGCGTTGCTGGCCACCGCGTCGTAAGGGTCGGCGTGGGCCCGCAGGTAGCCATGCCCTGCTCCACCTTGGGCGGTCCACCCGCCGTTGGAGGATGAGTACATGGTCGTCGCCAGAGCTCGCCCGACAGAAAAGCCGTAGGTCAACACCTGCCCATCGGTGGCATCGACGGCCGCTTTGTTCGGCGTCTGCTCAGTCGAGACAATGTCGCCGCTAGAGACACGTCGACCCCGCCCGGCATATACCTGGCAAGACGTGGTATCACAGGTGTCGTAGAAGGACGTGCCGTTGGACCCTCGCTCGGCGTACGTCCGGGCGGCAACCGCCTGAGCGCGCAGGGCTTGTTGATGGAAGGATCTCGGCATCTCGGCGCTGACCACCGACCAGAGATAGCGCTGAGTGTCGACCGTGTTGACGCTCTGCACTGTGCCGGAGCCAGAGTAGGCGGCGGTGAGGCCGCCGCGGTACACGCGCAATTCGCCAGACGGAAGGTAGAGATCGACGCTGCCCTCGGTTGCGGAGCTAAACGTGATGGGGCAACTCTTCGGCATACCGCTTGGCCAACTCGCCACCCACGTTCCGCTGCGTCTTCCTTCCAGCACACAGGTGGCCGGTCCGCTGCCGGTGGCGCGCACCCGCCACTGGGTTCGTCCCGGTGGCAGTGGGTATGTGGGGCCGCTCGGGGTTGCGCTCACAACCAGACCTGGGCGGTGGTCGACACGGGTGGTCCCGTCGTTATCGATCGTGATACCGATCCGGATCGTGTCCAGGTCTCGGGTGTCCAGCCGCGTGCCGGGGTAGTAGAAGGAGAGAATCTCGCGATGGTCCAGACCTTGGCGTCCGGCCCCGTCAGCGCCGTACTGCGACATGCCGATGCCATGCCCGAAGCCCCCGCCGGTGATGTCATAGCTCCCATCCGCGGGACGCGGGTAGACCTCGGCGCCGGGCTGTGGCGCAGGTAGCGCCGTCACACCCTGCTCAATGACCGCTGGACGGACGTTTTCGACATCGCTGAGCTCTTTCGTGCTCAGCTGCCCGTAGCGTTGGTCGGCGATGAGTCCGCTCGAATCGCGCTCGCCCTGGTCATCGGGGGATTCTTGACCCACTGCCATGGGCGCTGAGATCAGGAGGGAACACGCCGCGACGACCGCCGTCAGCCGACCGAACATGGGCATATGCATCCTCTTCTACTATCTGCACAGGAGTTCGCCAAAGTGGCGTAGGTAGTGGGAGTTTCACACGGTCACTTTGACCGACGCGGATCGAATACCGAACCGGAACCAAGGACTAACGATGCGCGGGGATAGCGCTTACCCCCTCTTTGCCCGCGGGCGCAGACCAACACCTCCCCCGAGGCATCTCGTGCTGAGTCAACGCAGCCTCCACAATGGTCTTCAAGAGATACGGCACGGGTCGGTATCGGTACCCATAGGGAGCGACGCGTGGAGTTGCGCACGATCCGCTATTTCGTCGCCGTCGCAGACGCCGGTTCGGTGACCTCGGCGGCCACGCAGGTCCACATCACGCAACCATCGTTGTCTCGACAGGTGAGAAGCCTGGAGCGCGAACTCGGGCTGACCCTGTTCTCACGAGTGGGTGGGCGCCTGATCCTCACCACCGCGGGTCGGACCTTCCTGCCGACGGCGAGAGAGTTGCTGCAGAAAGCAGACAGCACCCGAGATGCAGCGCGCGATATCGGGGCCGGTCGCCTGCAAAGCATCAGCATCCTCGCGCCAACCGCTACCCTGACCGATGTCGTCGCACCCTTCATCGCCACCTTCGATGCCCAGGACCCCATGCCAGCCGTGGGAGAGTTGCGTCCCGGCACTGGATATGGAGCGCTGGGTCGAGGGGCTGACCTGGTCCTCAGCGCCCTGCCGCCCTCGCAAGAGTTCGCGCACGCTCGGATCGCTCGGCTCCCCATCCTCGCCTACGTGCGCCCCGAGCATGTCATTGCCGCCCTGGAGACCATTGCCCTACCCGATCTGATCGAACACGACCTGCTGCTGTTGACACCTCAATCGCACGTGCGCTGGACCCTGGATGCCCAGCTGGCGAGCGACTCGCTGGGCTATCACAACGTCAAAGAGTTCACCTCCTCACGGGTCGCCCAGGCCGTCGCGGCGGCGGGTCGCGGGGTCGCCGTCGTCTCCGACGATCCTCGATTTGGCCTACGCGGCGTGCCGATTGCGACGTCCAACGGGTCGCTGCGGCTCAATCTGTACGCGGCGTGGCGCCCCGGTCACCACGCTGCTACCACGCTGGAGTCGTTCGCCGACAGACTCAGCAGATATGTCGTGTCGCGCTACGGGAGCGACGTGGCCCCCCTGGCCTAGTTGGCTGCGATGGCGTCAGTGAGGACGCCGAGCCCCTCGCGCAGCAGATCCTCCCCGATCGTCAGCGGCGGAAGCAGCCGCACTATGTTGCCGTAGGTGCCACAGGTCAGCACGATCACGCCTTGAGCGTGCGCGGCTTTGGCAACTCGCCCGGCCAAAGCGGCATCGGGAGAGCCCGTGGCCGGGTCCACGAACTCGATCGCCAGCATGGCGCCACGGCCACGAACTTCTCCGATCCGTGGATCGGCCGCTGCGGCGGCACCGAGATGCTCCGTCACGATGGCTTCGATGTGCTGCGCACGCTCGATCAGACCATCACCCGCAAAGGCGTCAATGGCTGCCACGGCCGCGGCACACGCCACCGGGTTGCCGCCGTAGGTGCCGCCCAATCCACCCATGTGGGGAGCGTTGAGGATCTCGGCCCGGCCGGTGACCGCCGACAACGGCATACCCCCTGCCATTCCCTTGGCCATGACCATCAGATCGGGCACGATCGATTCGTTGTCACAGGCGAACATCGCGCCGGTGCGGGCGAAGCCGGTCTGAACCTCGTCGGCGATGAACACCACGTTGTTGTCCGCACACCATGCCGACAAGGCGGGCAGGAAGCCCGGAGCCGGGACGATGAACCCGCCCTCGCCCTGAATCGGCTCGATGATGACGGCCGCAAGGTTGCTCGCGCCGACCTGCTTCTCGATCTGGGTCAGCGCCAAGGCCGCAGCCGCGGCCCCGTCGAGGCCGTCGCGGTACGGGTAGGACATCGGTGCCCGATAGACCTCACTGGCAAAAGGCCCAAAGCCGTGCTTGTAGGGCATGGACTTCGACGTCAACGCCATGGTCAGGTTGGTACGCCCGTGGTAGGCGTGATCGAAGGCGACCACGGCTTGCTTACCGGTGTACGACCGCGCGATCTTGACCGCGTTCTCTACCGCTTCGGCACCTGAGTTGAACAGCACGCTGCGCTTGTCGTGATCGCCCGGCGTCAACCGATTCAGACGCTCGGCGACCTCGAGATAGCCCTCGTATCCGGTGACCATGAAGCAGGTATGGGTGAACTGCTCCACTTGGGCCGCGACCGCACGGGCGACCTCCGGGTGCGCGTTGCCGACGCCGGTCACCGCAATACCGGAGCCAAGGTCGATCAGTGAGTTGCCGTCGACATCGACCACGACGCCGCCCCCGGCCGATGCGGCATACACCGGCATCATCACGCCGACACCGTCGGCCACGGCAGCCTGTTTGCGGTCCATCAACTCCCGTGATTTGGGGCCGGGCAGGTCGGTGACCAAACGTCGGTGTTGCGGCAGAGATGGTCCGCCGACGCGATGGGACGTTTCAACGCTCATTCTGTCCTTCTTCGTGCTGGTGGGTTTTGTAGTGATTGGTTCAGCGCTCACTGAGCCTAGGGGTGACCGCTTACGCGTCGTGCGAGTGGCCTCGGATGGTGCCTTCGGGGATGGGTGCGTTGCGCTCGTCGAGTAACGGTAGCGCGGGATCCCAGGTGGTGCCGTCTCGGTCATCTCGGCGACGCCGCGCGATGGCTGACAGTGACTCCAACACCACCCGGTTGGCGAGCGCCGCGGTGATGTCAGCGTGGTCGTACGGCGGGCTGACTTCGACAACATCAATACCCACCACGGGCAATTCCAAACAAATCCGGCGCACAGCGTCCAACAACTCACGCGAGGACAGACCACCGGGCTCGGGTGTGCCAGTGCCGGGTGCAGCGCCAGGATCGACGACGTCGATGTCCACCGACAGGTAGACGCCATCGCACTCATCGGTGGCGATAGCGAAAGCCTCGCTCAGACACGTCGATAGCCCGCGATGGCCGATCTCGGACATCTCATACGACCGCATACCCTGCTCGGCCATCCAGTCAAGCGTCTCCGGCTCGGGCCAATAGCCTCGCAACCCGAGCTGCAAAAACCGGTCCCCACGCACCGCACCGGACTCGATCAGCCGTCGCATCGGCTGCCCGTGACCCCACAACGAGCCAAACTCGATGTCGCCGGTGTCGGCGTGGGCATCGAAGTGAATCATCGACACCTTGCCAAGCCCGATGACGTTGGCCACGCCCTTGGCATCGGGGTAGGCCACCGAGTGGTCCCCGCCGAGCGTCAACGGGATGGCGCCGTTGCGGTACACCTTTTCCACCGCCTGCTCCAAGTTCCCGAGCGCCGTGACAACATCACCGTTGAACATCTCCACGTCGCCCGCGTCGTAGACGACCAGATCCTTGAGGGCGTCGGTGCGCAGCGCCAACGAGGGCCGGGACCCGTCGTGCGGCAGATAGTCGGTGCCCCGGATCGCATTCGGGCCGAACCGGGCACCGGCTCGATACGAAGCCCCGCCGTCGAATGGCGCACCGAGGATGACGATGTCCGCGTCTGCATACGTCGACG
>JBARZG010000127.1:0-3804 GCA_049649785.1 Ornithinimicrobium sp.
TCACGACGTCGGCCCCAGCCTGCGCCAGGCCGCGCGCGAACGCCATACCCAGGCCGCGGTAGCCGCCGGTCACGAGGGCCGTCCGCCCGGCCAGGGAGAACGTGTCAAGCACGCTCATCCGCGTGACACCACCACGACGGACTTCATGCTCTCCGGGTCGGAGTCGCTGGTCAACGCCGCCTCGGCATCCTCCAGCTCGTACTCGGCGGTGACCAGGGCGTCCAGATCGACGCCGGGCTGCTGGGCGGCCGCGATGGCTCTCGGCCAGGTGTCGACATACCGAAAGACCCCGGTCAGCATGATCTCCTTCATGGCCACCAGGCCCACCGGGATCGGGATCTCCGGCGGCCCGAGCCCGACGAGCACGGCCGTGCCTCCCGGCCGTAGCGCCTCGAGGCCGGCATGCACGGCCGGGGTGGCTCCGGAGCACTCGATGAAGGCGTCGGCCCCGATGGTCGAGGGGTCGAAGTCGGGATCGGCGGGGTCGTGTGCCTCACTGGCCCCGAAGCTCAGGATGCGCTCGCGGCGGCTGGCCACCAGGTCGGTCACCACGACCCGGTCGGCGCCGAAGGAGCGGGCGGCTAGGCAGGCCAGCGCACCGATCGGCCCTCCACCAGTGACCATGACGGTGTCGCCCAGCTGGACCCCGGCCTTCTGGCACGCCCAGATGCCGACCGAGAACGGCTCCAGCAGCGCGGCCGCATGGTCCGACAGGACCTGCGGCACCGAGTGCGCGAAGTCGGCCGGTGCCACCGCGTAGTCGCAGAACGTGCCGTCGATCGGGGGCGTGGCGTAGAACTCCATGTGCTCGCACAGGTTGGGCCGGCCGGTCTTGCAGTGACGGCACCGGCGGCACGGACGCTGCGGCTCGATCGCCACCCGCTGTCCGATGCGCTCCGGCGACACGCCCTCGCCGACGTCGGCGATCACCCCGGAGACCTCGTGCCCCAGCACCAGCGGCGCGTCGACCACGTACGGGCCGATCCGGCCGTCGGTGTAGTAGTGCACATCGGAGCCGCACACCCCCACCGAGCGCACCCGCACCAGCACGTCTCCCGGGGCGGGCGACGGCACCGGGCGCTCCTGCATCTCCATCTGGCGGGTACCCAGCAGCACGTTGGCTCGCATCGTTGACGGGATGTGTTTCATCGGGCCTCCTCGTTGCGATGCGGCCGGGTCGACGTCACGCCCGGCCAGCAGGGGAACTCACCGGTCAAGCACGCTACCAGCCCCCTCGCCGCGCGCGAGGTTGACGACAAACCGGCTAGCGTCTGAGGTATGACGCTTCCTCGGCCTGACATCGACCCTGACGGACTGCTGGAGTATTCGGTGGTCTTCACCGGCCTCTCGCTGAACCACATGTCGAAGCGCTTCATCGGCGTGATGCAACAGCTCAACGAGGTGCTGACCACGACCTACCGGGCCGACGCGCTGGCCATCGTCCCCGGCGGCGGGACCTACGGCATGGAGGCCGTCGCCCGTCAGCTGGCTACCGGTCGGCGCGCCTTGATCGTGCGCAACGGCTTCTTCTCTTACCGGTGGTCCCAGATCCTCGAGATGGGCAACATCACCGACGACGTCACCGTCCTGACCGCCCGACCCACCGAACAGACCCATCCCAGCTCGTGGACACCGCCACCGGTGGACGAGATCGTCGCCGCCATCGGCGAGCAGCAGCCACAGGTGGTGTTCGCCCCGCACGTCGAGACTTCGGCGGGGATCGTGCTGCCCGATGACTACCTGCGCGAGGTGGCGCGGGCCACGCACGAGGCCGGCGGGCTGCTCGTGCTGGACTGCATCGCCTCCGGTGCGCTGTGGGTGGACATGGCCAACCTCGGTGTCGACGTGCTGATCACGGCCCCCCAAAAAGGTTGGAGCGGCAGCCCGGGCGCGGGATACGTGCTGGTGAACGAGGCGGCCAAGACCGCAATCCACGAGACCACGTCGACCAGCTTCTCCGCCGACCTCAAGCGGTGGCTCGGCATCGCCGAGGGGTATGTGCAGGGCAAGCACGCCTACCACGCCACCATGCCCACCGACACCCTCGCCCACAACCTCGAGGTGTCTCTGGAAGCGACCCAGCGCGGGCTATCGACACTGCGCGACGCTCAGATCGAGCTTGGCGCCGCGGTGCGGGCGATGCTGGCCGAGCGCGGCTTCGCCTCGGTGGCCGCCCCGGGGTATGCGGCATCCAGTGTGGTTGTGGTGCACACAGGCGACCCGGGGCTGAAGTCCGGGGCGAAGTTCGCCGAGGCCGGTCTGCAGATCGCCGGCGGCGTACCGTTGATGTGCGGCGAACCCGACGATTGGTCAACGTTCCGTATCGGCCTGTTCGGACTGGACAAACTGGCCGATGTCGACGGCACCGTGACCCGATTGGCTGAGGGCCTGGACCGCGCCCTGTCGCTGTAGACAGGAATGACCGATTCGGAACGACCAGCGCCATAGCTGGTCGCAACGGTTGAACACCTCGCGCGGGAATCACACGTTCGATTCGTCAGCGTTGAAAGCATGTCCAGCACATGCTTCTATGCTAGGTGCATGTCCACTCTTCAGATTCGCAACGTCCCCGACGATCTCCACCGCCAGTTGAAAGCTCGGGCCGCCATGGAGGGCATGTCGATTTCGGACTATCTCCTGGCTGAAGTCGAGCGCGTGCTTGAGCGGCCAACCCGGCGGGAGCTCTCGGACCGAGTGCGCTCACGCACGGCGGTCAGTTCAGACCTGGACCCGGCTGCGGACGTGCGCTCCGAGCGAGACAGTCGGTGATCGTTCTCGACGCTTCAGCAGCGGTGACATGGCTGCTCGGCCTGCCAGGAGCGCGAACCGTGGACAACCACATCGATGCGGCAACGGTGCACGCACCTGACGTGTTCCTACTTGAAGTGGCCCAGACATTCCGGCGTTACGGCCATCAGGGCCACCTGACCTTGACCCGTTCGTCGGCAGCATTCGAAGACCTATCCGACCTGGACATTACGCTCTATCCTCATCGCCCGTTGCTGCCCCGCGTCTGGCAACTCAGGGATAACCTGACCACCTACGACGCCTCATACGTCGCTCTCGCAGAGGCCTTGGACACTCAGGTGCTCACCTTGGACGCGCGCCTTGCCAACTCACCTGGGGCGAACAACCGGACGCTCTTGATCCACCGCTAGAGGGCCAGCTAGGCGGACCGTGCTCTGTCGCCATAGACCCACATTCGCGATGCGACAACCTCAGGCGCCATCGGGAAACCTGCCATTCGCACCTCGCGACTCGACACACGCGGCTGTCCCCGACCAAGTCCAAGACTCGGACGGGGACGCGGTGGCTGCAGGCGCCGATACCCGTCGGCGCGTTCGAGACTACCCAGTGCTCGAAACTGACGACGGCATCCGGGAGCATCTGGTCTCTCGGTGGGAGACATCCGCAGCGCTGTCCGAAGTGCGCCGCGAGATGGGCACCGAGTGATCGTGCTGGACGCCTCCGCGTGGGTCGATGTGCTCGTCGGTGGCTCTTCGGCGCAGGCCTGCGATGACGCGATCGTGGTACCGCCGCACTTCGACGCCGAGGTGATCGGGCCATTGCGGGGCCTTGTGCAGCGTGGAACGCTGCCCCTCGCCAAGGCCGAACGGGCCGTCGATCGACATCTGCGCGCACCCTTCGATCGCAACTTCGATCCGGACGACATCCAACCGGCGTGGCGATGGCGCGAGTTCATGTCCTTCACCGACGCCTGGTATGCCGTGCTCGCCCGCCGCCTGCGCGTCACCTGGGTCACCGCTAACCCACGGGCAGCCGCGACTGCCGGTCTGCTGGGCG
>JBARZG010000128.1:0-10404 GCA_049649785.1 Ornithinimicrobium sp.
GGCGAACCACGTCTATGTGACCGAGACCCTGGACGCCGCGACGTGGGGTGCGGAACTGGCGGCCGGGGAGGGCCGGGGCCGGATCTACATCGTCGAACCACTAGGCGCGCTGGAAGACGACCCGAACCTGACGGACAAGAAGTTCGCCGGCAATCCGACGCGGTCCTACCGCACCCGAGAGCCCGTGAGGGTAGTTGGCGAGATCTCGCACTGGGCCCCACATTCCCCAGACCAGTTGGAGGCCATGCGAGAGGGCCTTGCTGATCTCCAGCGCCGGGGCCTGGCGGTCATCTACGACTGAGGACCGGGCGGCGACCACAGGCGGATCCTCAATCGGTGACGGCGGCGACCTCGGTTCGCGGCGGTATCGATCCCCATGTCAGCGCCGCATGAGGTTCGACTTGTGGGAGACGGGGTTCGGTTGTCTGAGGCGTTCATGCGTCGAGCGTGCTGAGAGTCTGCAGCCGCAGTCCGGCTTCTAGTCAGGCAATGATTCGCCTCGCTTGCCGGCCCACCGGAGATACTTGCTGAAGTAGCTCACAGCGCACCGTTGGGCGTCATCCAGCCAAGCGTTCAGTTCGTCGGACTCGTGCCCGAGCCCGTAAACATGGCCCAATCGCCGATGCCGCAAGTCAGTGAACTTACCCGCAAGGTGAACCACGTCTGGGTCAGCCCCGATTGCCTTCCCAGCGTCTTCCACCTGCGTACGCATGGACCTGGAGTGCAGAGCCTGAAGTGTTCGAGCGGCAGTACGGACCGCCTTGACCTTCTGGTCGACTGCGTGGCTGCTCTCTAGTGCCGTCTCAAGTTTGACCACCGCGCGCTGAGTGGCGGTAGCTGGCGGGGGCGGCTGGGGATGTGAACGTCCGACTTGTCTGCTGATCCCCTCCACCACGGAGTAGTAGGTCATCAAGATGGACTGCAGGTCGGCTGCGTCGTCGGTTCGTGAGTAGAGGTTCAGATTCGCGGAATGCAGGTAGTACGCAGCCTGCCTTGCTGCCGCATCATCCATCACCGTCCGTAAGTGGATTGGGCTCTTCTCTAGCGCTGCGACGGGCATCCTGGCCGGACCAGGTAGGACCAATCGAAGATGCGCACAGTCGGGCTGCCTGACACCCAGCCGACGCTCTCTCCGGGGTCAGCCTCGGGGTGCGCGGCTATGACAACGCCGTAGACGGGGACATCGGTTAGGGCCGACAGCGTGGCAAGGTAGAGAGGAAGCACCTCATCTTGTACATGCCGCATCGACGGTCCTTCGTCAACACTGAGCACGGCTGTCTCGAACGCCAACTCGGAGCCCCCCATTGTCAACCTGGAGGTCCCACCGATCCAGGTGCTTGGTGCCGCAGGTCTGACTTGCAGCGAAGAGACGGGTCCGCAACGGTGCAGCACGTCAGGGACGTCCCTGGTCAGCCGCAGCCAAGGACCACCTCCCAAGTTGAACACCATGTCGGGAGGGAGCGGGTCCCCGCAAACGTACCCCCACACCCGATATGCCTGGTCTGTCATGCGTACGACGTTCGCACATTGAGATGGTCTGCGCTGCCAGCGCCTGAGGTTGACCCCGTCGAGTGGGCACTTACCAGGCCCGTTGAGCTTGACAGATAGGGATCCCGTCCGGTCGCCGATCCCCGTGCGGTCCCCGGAAGCCCATTATTCTCGGGGCATGGCCGACTCTACGATTCGTGCCGCGCTCCCTGATGACTTCGAAGGCGTCGCTGGAGTTCTTGAACAGCCGTCCGAGGAGACTCGTGCTACAGCGATCCGTTGGATTGGCTCGGGCGGGACGCTCGTCGCCGTGCGGCGAGGCAGCATCGTCGGTTTCTCGGTGACAACTCCCACGTTCTTTGGGAATGACTTCATCGAAATGCTTCAGGTACGTAAAGACGCTAGACGCCGCGGTGTGGCGAGCATGCTGCTGGACGCGGCAAGTGCTCAGCGCTGCACCGAGAAGATGTTCACGTCTACGAATCTCTCCAACTCGCCCATGCAGGCGTTGCTCGGCCACCTGAGGTGGGAGTCCGTGGGTATCGTCTACGGGCTCGACGACGCAGACCCCGAGCTTTTCTACAAAGCATCGACCCGATAGCCGATCGGTGACCGCGGCGGGATCCTCGTACGGTCAGCTGTTGGTGTGTTCGGCGGTGATGATCCGTGTGTCGAGGCGTTCGAGCCCTTGACGGATGATGGCTCCATACCCGTCATCGCCTAGATGATGGGCCGCCGCTTGACCGTTGTCGTGGTGGCGACCTGCTTGGTCTACATACCCTTGACGCAGGCACCCATCGCCCAGGTGCAGGTGCATGCTGGCGGCCAGACCCTGGGCGGACGGTATGCCAATAGGAGCAAGATCGGCGTCTTCACGTCGACTTGGGTTGAGCGCTTTGGCCGGTTGTGGCCGGCAGGTTGGGGTGGTCACTCGGGTAGAGACCGGCAATGAATCCGTAAGCGATGTCGCCTTCGCGCGGAAGCGAGCTGAACTGGCGGGCCAGGTCGAGCACCGCTTCCCAGAACTCCGCGGCTCGCTCGTTCGGGATGCGTGCATGGCGCAGAATGGCGCGCAAGTCGTCCACATCGTGGGCGGGCCCGGATTCGCTGGCGGCTACCGCGAGTGCGTTCGAGATGGTGCCGAGTTGTCCGGGCTGGATCTCGCCGACGTAGAAGATGCGGGCGGCTCGTCCGTAGAAGCGCTCGTCGATCGAGCGGACCTTGCGGGTGCGGACCACCTTCAACAGGCCGGCGTCGCGCAGTACCCCGATGTGATAGGCGACGGTGCTGGGTGGGCGTTTGACTGCGACGGCGAGTTCCTTGACCGTGGCGGCTCGCTCCAGGAGAAGGTCCAACAGGACGCCCCGGAGCGGGTGGAACATTGCTTTGAGCTCTTCCGTGGAGGTGACGATGCGGAGTTCATCGAGCTCGTAGTCGGGCACTGGATAGTCGCTCGACATTTCTGGATCATAAGGTACGGTCATTGAATCGAATATTTTGGATCATTCGCGGATGGAGACACTGACGATGGTTGAAGTGCTGTTGTTCCACCACGCGCTGGGACGAACGGCGGGGGTGATCGCCTTCGCAGACCGTTTGCGAAGCGCGGGCCACGTCGTACACACACCGGATCTGTTCGATGGCAGGACCTTCGACACGATTGAGGAGGGCCTAGCCCACGCCGAAGCGGTCGGGATGGACGCGATGATTGGTCGAGGTGTCGCGGCGGCGAACCAGTTTCCCGACGACCTGGTCTATGCGGGCTTCTCCCTCGGCGTGCTGCCGGCCCAGAAACTGGCGCAGACTCGGCCCGGCGCCAAGGGAGCGCTGCTGCTCTACGCGTGCGTACCAACGGAGTTCTTCGGGCCGTGGCCCAAGGGCGTTCCCGTGCAAATTCACGGTAAGGATGGCGACCCGATCTTCACCGGTGAGGGCGACCTCGAAGCTGCCCGACAGATCATCGAATCAACCGATGACGCCGACTTGTTCCTGTATCCCGGCGATCAGCACTACTTCGCCGACAGTACGCTGGCGACATTCGACCCAGACGCCACCGAATTGCTCATCGAACGGGCCCTCAGTTTGTTGGATAGAGCATGAGCGTCGTGGACGAGCCGGTCATCGAACCACTCCGCCGTGGAGGTCGTTGACATGAACCCCAACGATCGTCATCAAACGGGCTTACGCAGCGTCTGCGCCCTTGACCAGTCGACCTGGGATGCCTTCGATGAGTTGTGTACCAATAGCGACGGTTTTCCCAGCGGCTGCTACTGCATCGGATTTCATGAAGAGGGCCCAACGAGGCATGCCGCCGCTCTGAACCGCGACCGCAAACATCACCGGGTGCTCGCCGGAACCACGCACGCCGCGCTGGTGTTCGAAGGCGATTTGTGTGTCGGCTGGTGCCAATTTGGGCCATCCGACGAGGTCGTGCGGATCAAGAACCGCCGCGGGTATGAGAAAACTCGAAAAGCCGCACTCCCTGACTGGCGCATCGGCTGTGTTTACGTGCGAGCCGGCTACCGCCGACACCGAGTTGCCACTGACGCTCTCGCTGGGGCACTCGGGCTCATCGCTTCAATGGGAGGCGGACGCGCCGAGGGCTACCCCGAGCCCGCCGGTGCCGTTCCAGCAGGGTTCCTCTTCCACGGCGCACTGTCCACCTTCGACCATCTCGGCTTCACCCGCGATCGGATGATCGGCAAGCACCGCTGGGTAGTCGCGAAGATGATCGACCCTGACTGAAATACGCCGCTCTGGGGCGAAAAGCCACTGTCGAACGGAGTCGGCGTCCACAACTGCATCCTGGCGAAAGGTCCCCTACCAGAATGGACTGAACCGTCACCCACGTCGTTCAATATCGCGCCCAGCTGGGGCGGCTACCGCACCTCCGAAAGTAGCTGCGCAGCGGTCGACGGACACCACCTCAGGTTCCGAAATTGGACGCAAGGGCGAGAATCAACTGACAGCCACGCGCGTCGACTACTCGCGTCGCCGTAGAGGGATCCTCGGCGGCCATTCACAATCCTTCCTGCTGCGCGATTCGACTTCACGCGGTTGCGGTGATCTGCTCAGCTGAGCACGAGAGTTCTTCCTGGCGTGTGTGGGGTTGTAAGACTCCGGAGAGGAAATATCGACCGGGTCCCGATCGATGTAGTCACCGTTGCGTGCATCGATTCCCTCGGGCCCAGCATCAGCGCCTTCGCCTTCGCCTTCGCCTTACCGCCCCGGCCACCGCGGCGGGCGTTGGCCCAGGACCACCCGGTCACCGCGACCAACTCATGTAACAACCGGCCCTTGTCCTTTTTTGCCCGCCCGCCGGTAGTCAGGTGCGTACTTCTTCGTGATCTCACGCCTGGCAGCCATCGACAACCTGTCCAACCCCCAGCAGATCGCAGCACCCGAGCCATCCACCGGGATTCAGCGAGCACATTGGATGAGTCTAGCGACCCTTGGTCGCTAGGGGGTTGACGCTTGAGGCAAGTTCTATGCGGCCGGGCGTGCCTGGCCGATGTAGTCCTGGACGGCGTTGTCCAGGGTTCGCAGCGCTGCGCGGACTTGGAGGCTGGCCGGTGGTCGGTCGGCCGCGAGCAGCGGGCGGAGCAGTCGGTCGTGCAGCTTGGTGTAGAACACGCAGATGCGTTGTCCGTCAGCGGTCAGCACGTAGGTGTTGGAGTGCTCCAACCGCACGATCAGTCCTTTGAGGCGCAGCCGGCGCAGGTCGTAACTGGCCTGGGACCGGCTGTAGGGGATGCCGAGCAGCGCGCTGACCTGCTCGCGCAGGGAGGCGTTACTGAACCCGCCGACGAGGTTGCTGGCGATGAGCAAGGCACCGACCAGGGCCATGACCCGAGGGTCGCCAAACCGCAGGGCTGGGGCCCTCTGGCCATCCACCAGGGATGGTTGCGCGACCCGCTCAAAGGCTGGGCTCGCGAGGACACAGCCCTGGCCTACCCGTTCATGGTCCACCAGTCGGTCGTTGATGTCACGGCCCTTGGCCGCCAGTTCTTCCAGGTGCTCCAACCGGCGCAGGCACCCCAGATCGGTCGGGTTGTTGATCACCGTCTCGATCCGCAGTGCCCGCCCATCCTTGAGGTACTGCTTGACTCGTGAGTGCTTGAAGAAGGCGTTCACGGTGACGTTCACACCTCGGGTTATGACCCGGGTAGCAAAGGCGCCGGGTCTTCTCGACCGATCGTGCTGGCCGAAGATCAGTTCGACGTGGTCGGAACGGCCCACGTCCAGGTTGTCGGCGACCAGCGCCTCGAAGAACGCCCGGCCCTGGCGTGGGGCGTCAAAGCAGATCGTGCGGGAGACCTCGACCTGGCGCATCGAGATGTCCCACCAGTACCCGCGTGCGCGGTCAGCGGCGGTCAGCGGCAGCGGCAGCCGTGCCCACCAGCGTTCGCAGAACACCTTGATGGTGCCCGAACCCAACCGGTCGCAGATGTCCTGCAGACCTTCTGGGTCATCGGTGGCGGCGAACCCGTTGGACAGTTCGGTGAAGCCGATCCCCGCGGCCCTGGCCTGCTGCTTGGCCCACTCATGACCGTTCAGCCAGATCTTGACCGGGTACGGGAAGTACGCGCAGATCTGGATGAACGCCATCCCGAAGTCGGCGTCCCACACGTAGAAGTAGTAGCAGGTGACCCGCCGGTCTGCCTTGCCCCAGGCGAAGTGTGGCGCCCCACCGCCCCTGGCCGGGATAGTGGACGCGGTGCACACCCGCTGAAACTCCTGGGCGACGCCGATCGCGGCCACCCCCGCCCGGCCCGTCGCAGCCTGAGCCGCCACATATCGGCGCATCACCTCGATCTTGCGGTCCCCCTTGGCGAACCGGATCACCGGGATCTGGTTGACCTCGGCGAACCGGCGCACCGAAACCCGGAATGCCTCACCGATCTTGGCCACCGCCGCCGGTGACGGGATCGGCTGACCACGAGGGGCCAAGAACTGCACCACCTGCCCACCGACCTGCACCGTCGGCAAGTAGCCGTTCAGGTAGATCCGGTCCAGACACCGCAGATCCAACGTGACATGCCCATCCAGGATGTCGTTGACGTTCACCGGCCGCGTCGCCATAGCGCACCTCCCACGGCCACCCGGCCGTCGTCTCCCAGACTCCACCCACCACCCCGGTGCTGTCACCACCCCACCGGACCGCCCACCTCGGCGGTGCGAGGCGGAGCCTCATTAGAATATGAGCGCGTGTCAGTGCCGCAAGTTCGGACTACGCCTCATCTTGGCCTGCCGCCGGGCGCGTCACTTCGCCGGGTTCCGTGCCCTCGGTAGAGTTGAGGACCCGAGGACGACATCTGAAGGGTCGCGCCTGTAGGGCCCTGGGAACACGCGCATGCTAGCCGGAGGAGAGGCGCTCTGCCTGTTGCGTGGCGAACGCGGAGCCGTTCGGAGGAAGTGGAGGCATCAGTGGCCGAGCTAGATACGACGAGAGCGCCGAGGGGCCTCCTCGCAGCACAGGCGCTCGTTGCTGCGGTGACGGAACAAGGGGACCTGGCAGAGCGACACTACCTCGAACTTAAAAGCGCTCTCGACTTATCCACGAAGAAGGACAGAGAGAAGATCGCGAAGTTTATTCTTGGCGCAGGGAACCGAATGCCGGATGTGGCGGCCAAAGGCTTTGAGGGCTACGGCGTGATGGTCGTAGGCGTTGCCCAAGGGGCCATCACGGGCATCCCGCCCGTCGAAATGATGGAGATCTCCAAAGCTATCCAGCAGTACGTAGGTCCTGCTGGCCCTCGTTGGGACATCGTGTGGGTGCCGGTTAACAAATCAAGCAACCAAGTGCTCGTAATACTGGTCGACCCTCCTAAAGCGGGCCAAGGCCCGTTCCCATGTAGGGCTAGCGGTGAGTCCCTCACCGATGGGCGCATATACCTTCGTGTTGAAGGCGAGACGCGAGAGGCCAAGTCCGAAGAGGTAGACCTGCTCGTTCAGCGAGGAGCCGCCGGAGCCCAGGGCGACGTCGACTTTGCGATCGAGATCATCGGCGAGATAGCCACTGTGACCTTCGATAGCGCCACGACCGTCGATAGATACCTGGCCAGGATGCGCAAGCTCCTGCTAGCTGCACTTCCGAGGAAGCAAGCGAGTTCAGCCACTGCGCCCGCCGCACACAGGAGTCTTGCCGACCTTTCGGGATACGCTTCCAAGTTCGACAACCTGTCAGCGCTCCGCGGTGCAATGACGGAGCCCGAGGGGCGCACCGAGGAGGAGTACACCGAATCAATCGATCACTGGGAGGGACACTTCCGAGCAGCGTGGCAAGCGGCAATGCCCAAGATCGCCGTCAGCCAGTCCCAACCGACAGTCATCAGAATCAGGAATCGCACTACGACCTTCCTGCACGATGTCGAAGTGAAGCTTCATCTGGAGGGTGGCGTCTTCGCTTTTGACTACACCAAACCTGAGTGGGCCCAGACATTCTCAGACCTCGACTTGCCTGAGCCACCACGCAAATGGGGGCCGACGCAACGTTCGTTCGGCCTGCCGAACTACGCGCACATCGGGCACCTCTCCACCCCAAACCTCAGCCAGTACATCCCGCCCTCGATTAGTTACAAGAACGGCGGCTCAGTCAAGCTGGACCTTGAGGTCGGCGAGCTGCGCCCGCGCGGCACCTACGAGTCGGAAGATGAGGCGATCGTGCTGCTCGTATCTGACCGCTCACTCACGTCTATTCATGGCACTTGGGAGTTGACAGCCCGCGACCACAATGAGGTATACACCGGTGAGATGGATGTGGCTGTCGGCGGGGACCGAGATCTATCTGCCAGAGCCCGGCGCATCCTCGGCTTGAAAGAGGGCGACGCTGAAGGGGAGACGGCCGAGTAAAGACCTCGGGGCCCCGGATTCGGAAAGTGTCAACTCTCGTCCGGTGATCTCGTTGCGCAACTCCCGGTCCCTCGCGCGACGAGTCCCGCCCCCAGGGATTGGACCAGCTCGAACACGGCAATTACCGCGCGCCCCAGCATTTAAGCACGCTGTGTAACGCCTTCACCCGTCACCGGCCACTTTTGGTGGACTGTCGGTCGATCCGAAATCAAGCGACGCCGGTGTCTCATGTGGCTGCGTTGGGACCGCGACGCGGCCCGGCCGGCCACTGCCACCTACATGCTGGCAGCAACCTCACGATAGGCAAGTCAGAGGCGCGTCTATTCGCAGCGATAAGGCGCCCCGTTTGACGCTGTCCGCTCAGGCAATCTCCGGGATCCCATGTTCCTGGCGGCATGGCGACGCCCTCGCGGATGTAGGCGAGGGCCTACGAAGGGGCCTCGAGAGTATCTCGTAGCCGGGCACCGAAATGCGGGGGCGCTCTCTCCGCTTGCGAACCTCTCAGCCAGTTCGGCAACGGTCATGGTGGGACGGCTGTACCGGCCACACATGACCTCGACGGCATCGAGGACTGCCTCAGCATCAGAGGTGAGCAGCTCGCACAGGAACGCATCCACCCTGATGACCTGGATGCCTGCAGGGACCGATGCAGCCGGAAAATCTTTGGTGTTCTCCGTAACGACGTGGGTGGCGCCCGCTGCCACGGCGACAGCAAGGACGTGTCGATCGTTCTCTTCGCATGTCATCTCCTCCCCCAGCGGAATCAACTCGTCGATCGCTACGGATGCGTCGGGGAACGCCCTAGCCATATTGGCAAGCACTTCGGCAACTTCCTTGACGGCCTCCCCGCGGTCGGCGCCTCGGTGACTCACCGCGACCTTGGGGTAGTTGCGCTCGAGTTCGTCGAGAATCGATTGCTGCCAGACGGGCCGGAATACTTTGCCGTCGGCCAGGCTGAGCAACAGGTCGCGTAACGCCCGGGGGATGAGCAGGTTCGCGTCTAGAACTGCGACCGGTCGCGCTGGCCTCCCCCGGACTTCGGCCACGCTCAGAAATCGTTTTCGTCGTAGCCGTCGGGTGGGACCATCTCGCGTAGCGCGTCGTCTCGCTCTTGTCGCGCTCGCGCGTCGTACTCAAGGAGGTCCGCCAACGCGAACCGGTGCCTGTTGCCGATCTTGGTGTGTCTGAGTTGTCCGGTGCGGGCGAGCTTGACAACAAAAGGTCTGGAGACGTTCAGCATGTCGGCGGCCTGTTGGCTGGACAGGGTGGCCTTGTCTTCGGTGACGGCGACCAGTCGGGGCTTGCCTCCGCCTGCGATCTCGGTGGCGTACCGGCGGAGAGCACGGACCACGTCGCCTGGCAGTTCGACTTGCTCCCAGCCCCGGGAAATGGTCACACGGTCCGCGGAGAGCACTGTCGCCAGATCGATGGTCTTAATCCGGGCGGACTTGGACACTGACTTCGCGCGGGCGGCGTGCTTTTGCGCCTTGCCGCTGGCCTGCGCCCTCGCAACTGCCTTCTTCGCGGTCATGGTCACTCCCTTCTCACTGAAGAGAACATACTATCCGAAATAATCGAAACGGCATAAGGGTCCAAGGCGTACTCGGTGCGGCTCAGCGCCCAGCCTCCACGCTTGTGCGCTTCTGGATCCTCGACCGGCAAGAGCAGAAAAGCGCCTGAATCCGAGGCGGGACCCGCAACGCGTAGGCCGTCAGTAGGCCTTCACAGGTTCAAAACAGGGTGTTTTCGCTGCGCTAATTGATGACGTTTGCGCTGCTCAGAGCTATGCAGGGGTCACCCACTCAGCCCTCGGACGCCCTGTTAATCCGTAGGTTGTGGGTACGAGTCCCACGGGCCCACTTGTTTGTGAGCAGCTGCGCGTTGAGGTCCTGGGCTTGTGCGGGTGCCGACTGCCTCAGGTCGGACCTGGCTCAGTACCGTGTCATCGCCCCCGCGAACGGATCCTGCTCTGGCCGCTCGATCGGGACGATGCGCTGGCCCAAGGGGAGGAGCGCCAGCGGCACCATCTTCCAACAGGCGATGCCGAACGGGATGCCGATGATC
>JBARZG010000129.1:0-6370 GCA_049649785.1 Ornithinimicrobium sp.
CGATGCGCCTGCTACTGAGGCACGCCCACGACCACACGGGCAAGGCCCCCACGAGTTGGACTTCGACGACGTGGACGCGCCCCTGATCGGAGCCTTCTTCAGCCACCTGGAAACCGTTCGCGGCAACAGCGTGCGCACCCGCCACAACCGCTTAGCCGCGAACCACTCGCTCTACCGGCACGCCGCGCTGCGCCACCCCGAGTACGCACAGATGATGGCACGGGTGATCGCGATCCCAACCAAGCGCCATCGGCACCAAGGCATCTCCTACCTTGACCTGACCTAGATCGAGGCCCTCATGACCGCGCCGGACAAGAGTCGCTGGCCGGGTCGGCGCGACCACGCTGTGCTGCTCACCATGATCGCGACCACGCTGTGCTGCTCACCATGATCCAGACCGGGGTGCGCGTGACAGATCTCACCGCCTTGCGCCTGCGCGACGTCAACCTGCCCACCACCGCCGCCCACATTCAGGTCATGGGTATACGGCGCAAACGGCGCGCCCGTCACACTCACCCGCGAGACCGCCACCGTCCTGCGCGAATGGCTTGCCGAACGCCGAGGCCAGCCCGACGACCCGCACATGCTGCGGCCACCGACAACACCAATCGGTCTTGTAGCACAGTGCGCTACAATTGGGAAGTGCCGAACACGCTCTGGTGGGAATAGGAGGATGCCGCGCATATCCGGAGCAGATCCTCTCGCTATCCGGGTGCAACAGACATCGAGCCAGACTGGACGCTGGAATCGAGCGCCGATCCAGCACGGGTAATGTGCGACCCAGACCCGAAGAGGAGAGCGGCCTACATCCGGATGATTGGATACTCACCAACCGCCGGGTTCGTGCTAACTGTGATCATCGATCCGGAGGACTTCTCGGGAGTGACGGCGTGGAAGACCCGCGGGATTGACCTGCGGCACTACCTCCAAGAAAGGGGTATCGCAGATGACTGACACCACCGATAGTGCCCAGAGACATCGACGCGCGCGACACGAAACGATCCGCGCTGAGGTCGCCGATGAAGAGGCCGAGGCCGGCGAAGCCGAGGCCGTCGAGAGGACAAACACGCTGGACGTGCCCATGCACCTGCGCATCGACAGGGACCTCGACGCGCAACTGCGCCAGCGGGCCGGTGGCGAAGGCATCCCAACCTCAGCACTGGTCCGCCGCCTGCTGCGCCAAGCAATGCAGCAAGGCGCAGACGTTTTGTCCCAATCCGACGTCGAGGACATCGCCCGTCGCATCGCTCGGGAAGAGTTTCAAAGTCACTGAGCCCCTGTCAACCCGATTAGGGCAAGTCGTCCCAATCGGGGATGGCCAAACGGGTCGGGGTCTCACACCACGGGACCGCGGTGACCCCTTCCTTCTGCCCGTAGGGCCAGTGTCTCGCCTGACTCAATCCCGCGCTTGCCCGGGGTTGACTCAGTAGCGCCGCCTCCGGACCAGGACTTCTCGGACCGTCTCGCCGGTTGACGTCAGCCTAAGGTGGTCCGATGGACTGGTTGATCAACGTGCTCCTGGTCATCGGCCTGGCACTAGTGGTACGGAGTCTGCTGGGCACCCGCTACGTCACATGGTTGCGCCTGGTGGTGGCGGGTGTCGGCGGACTCGTGTTAGGGGCGGTGGCTGCAGTTTTCGTCGTCGACCGATCGGGCGGCATCGTCGATGCAGGCGGAAACATCCAGGCAGAGGCGAATGTGGTCGCGTTGCCGCTGCAAATCATCGTCACCATGGGATTGGTGACGATGTTCGAGTTGGCACTCGCGAAGCCGGCGGACCGTCGAGGCATGTTGCGCAACAACCCCATCAGCACCGCGCGCCGAAGGAGCGCCCTGGCGGCTCGAGGCGCCAAGGTGAGCGCGATCGCCGCACGGCACGGGTTTGCCGCCCATACTCATCTCGGGGAGGCGAAAACGCCACAGCAGTGGGGTCGCGAGCTCCGGCTCACCCTGGAGGAACTCGGCGGTGTGTACGTCAAGTTAGGCCAGATCTTGGCGGCTCGCCCGGACTTGCTCGGCCCTGAGGTGAGCCAGGAGTTACATGATCTTCAGTCCGGGGTCGCTCCATTACCGTTTGCCGACATCGTGGAGGTTCTCACCGGCGAACTCGGTGACCCCGACGCCTCCTTCGCCTCCATCGAGGAAGACCCGCTGGGTTCAGCGTCCATCGCCCAGGCTCATGCAGCACGTCTGCTCGACGGGACACCGGTCGTCATCAAAGTTCAACGCCCCGGTCTGACCGAGCGCATTTCGCATGACCTAGCGATCTTGGACTGGCTGGCTGTTCAACTCGAACAGCGCAGCGCGGCAGCTCGTGCCTACGGCGCGCGCCGACTAGCGAGCGAGTTCTCTGCGACGCTGCGTGACGAACTCGATTTCACAGTCGAGGCAGGGCACATGGATGCGGCCCGAACCGCTCTAGACTCCGACCCACTTCTGAGCGTGCCCGCGCCTTACATGTCCTTGACCACATCTCGGGTGCTGGTCATGGAGCGCTTTGATGGTCGCCCGCTCGCAGACGCCATTTCAGGAAAGCAGACGGCCGAACCGGACGGCGCCAGATTGGCCGAGGCTTTGTGCCACTCGCAAGTGAGCGCCATCATGGCCGGGGAGATGTTCCACGCAGACCCCCACTCGGGCAATGTCCTGCTTTTGGCGGACGGCAAACTCGGCTTGATCGATTTCGGTATGACGGGCCAGCTGGACTCGTTCGGGCGGGCCTTCGTGGTCGAACTGATGGGAGCAGTGCAACTCGGGGATCCTGCCATGATGTATGAGGCATTGATTACCGGTGGCTCGGTCGACCCAGGAGTCGATCGGCTGGTCATCGAACGTGCCCTCGCGGGTTACCTCGCCACTTACCAAGGAGGCGAGGTGTTGTCGGGCGACGGGTTGGCCGCCATGTTCCGGCTTGCCGCGGAACAAGGCATCGCGCTCCCCTCGCAAGCCTCGACGATGTTGCGAACCGTGGCAACCCTCAGCGGAACTTTGGAAGCGCTAGATCCCGACTTCCCCTTTGTCGAGCGAGTCTCCAACATCGCCGGGCTCGAAGTCCTGTCCCGCTTCAGGCCCGAGAATGCACGCAAAACCCTTCAGCGGGAGATGGCGGTCCTGCTCCCATTCGCCAAACGGCTACCCGCCCACGTCGAGCGCATCGCCACTCAGGTCGAGCGCGGAGAACTGAGTGCCCGTGTCAGCGTGTTGCAGCACCCCGGCGACGTGGCGGTGCTCGACAGGCTGCTCAGCCGCATCCTGTTGGTGGTTAGTGCACTGGGGGTCCTGCTGGTCTCGGTCATCCTGTTGTCCTTCGGTGGGGGCACTGCACTCGGCGGAACCGAGCTCCGGCTGGCAGACCTGTTGGGGTGGGTGGGCCTCTTCAGCGGGACAGTCCTGCTGCTTCGCTCGTTGCTCGAGAGCTTTCGTCTCGCACCGTAGAACGGGGCAGCGGCGGCTCTCAGGGTTGAGCAGACCCCGCTAACCCACCCAACAACCGCCTGACGGTCCACGACTCCTCCCTACACTGGTCCGATGTCACACGCGGTCGAGATCGAAAATCTGCACAAGGCCTTCGGGCAACACCAGGCGGTGGACGGGATCGATCTGCGGATCCCGAGCGGGGCCTTTTACGGCATTGCCGGTCCGAACGGCGCGGGCAAGACCACCACGATCCGCATGCTGACCGGGCTGCTCCGACCCGATGCCGGCCAGGTCGTGGTAGCGGGCACGAACGTGTGGCCAGACCCGCGCGCTGCTCAGGCGCGCCTGGGGTTCGTTCCGGACAATCCGGTCCTATTCGAGCGACTCACGGCCACCGAGATGTTGGAGTATGCCGGCTTGCTGCGCAGAATGGATCCGCCCATGATCCAGCGCAGAGCAACCGAGTTGCTCTCTGTCTTAGACCTGCAGGAGCAGGCCAACCAGATCATCTCGGACTTTTCGCTGGGAACGGTCAAGCGGATCGGGTTGGCCGTCGCGCTCTTGCATTCACCTCGCGTGCTGGTCCTCGACGAGCCGTTCGGCAGCCTGGACCCCGTCAATACTCAAGTGATGGAGGAGATGCTCCAACGGTATCGCAGCGGCGGCGGGACGGTGGTGTTTTCGAGCCACGTCATGGACGTCGTGCAGCGATTGTGCGACCGCATCGTCATCATCGACGCCGGGAAAGTGCACGCCGAGGGGACCGTCGCAGAACTTGCAGGTGGGCAGTCTCTGCAGGCTGCTTTCATCGACATCGTCGGTGGACGGGACCTGCAGGAAGGTGAGCTTTCGTGGCTTTCGTCCTCTTCCGACTAGGGCTCGCCCTCCACTTCGGTTCCCTGAAACGGGCCGGGGGCGTGCACCGCGTAGGCTTCGTGGTCGGTTGGCTCGCGGCCGTGGTGGTCGGCGTGGCCGGTGCTGAGCTCATGCGCTTCCTGGCCGGTGCAGGGTTGCCGACCTTTGACGTCCTCGTGGTGATGCTGCACACTGCCGTATTCATTGGCTGGGCGGTTACTCCGCTTGCGCTTCCCGACCTGGTGGATTCGACCGTGGACCCCGAGGCGCTGGCGATTTATCCGTTGAGCCGAAGAGAGCAGGTCGGCGGCTTGTTGCTCGGTGGCCTCATCACGCCACCGGCTATGGCTACATTCGTCTTCTCGGCGGGGGTGGCACTGGCTTCTGGGGAGCCGTTCGAGATCAGGGCGCTCTTTTTCCTGTCAGCAATTCTGTTCACGCTGCTATGCGTTACTAGTTGCCGGGCGGTCCAGGCGATAGCCGTCCACGTCATCAGTACCTCGCGCGGGCGTGACCTGGCCATCGGGGGCACAGCAGTTGTGTTCAGCTGTTTCGCCGTCATCGCACACGGCGTGCAGGCCAGCGACGTCGGGCCGCAACTGCTGACACCGGTGGGCCATGTCCTCTCGTGGCTGCCCCCTGGCGCAGCCGTTGAGATGGGGATACACGCACGCGATGGCCAATGGCTGTTGGCGGCAGCGAGCGGGCTGATCGCCTGTGCCGCGATCGCAGCGATGGTATGGGCGTGGGGTTGGGCGCTGGAGCTCCACACCCGGGGCGGTGGCGGTGGGGGCAAGCGTCAGGTGAGTCGCGACATGAGTGGACTCGCCCTCATACCGGCCGCGATGGGCGCCCTGCCGCTCACTGTTGTCACCGTTGCTGCCGCTCAACAGTTGCGGTACTTCCTCTTTCGCTCCCCCCGAGCGGTCCAGGCCCTGGCATTGCCGCCGGTGGGTGGGGTGATCGTGGCGCATTCGTTGGGTGCCCAGTTCGGTTTGATGGTGACCGCCGCCGCGTTCGCCATGATGGCGGCCCAAAGCGCCACCACGAACGTCTTCGGCAGCGACGGGCCGGGGATGGAGTACCTCGTGCTCACAGGCGTGCGCCTGCGGGACGTTTTCCTCGGCAAACTCCTGGCACCAGCGGTCTTCATCGTTCCCGCCATGGTGCTCCTGGTGGTGATCGAAGCCGCCATCACATCTCGCTGGGGTCAAGTGTTGCCAGCCGTCGTGACCGGGGTGGCCGCCTTGTGTCTGAGCATCGGCATCGGAGCCGTCCACAGTGTCCTAGCAGCCTTTGACCGGGATCAGGCTTCGCGCCGCCGTGGTCGGGCTACCTCCGGCCTCCTTCTCGCGCTTTTCGTCAACTTCGTAGTGCTAGGACTGTCGATCTGGGTTTGGGTGCTGCTCGATGACAGCGTCCCTACGCTGCTCCTGGCGTTTCTCGCGCTCCTGGTGGGCATCGGCTTTGCGATCTCATGCATCGTTGTGGCGGGTCGCCGACTAGATGCACACCCTCTTCGGATCCGGGACGCCATCACACAGGCCGAGTAGGGTCGGATTGGCACCCTGAGCCAACAGCGGGGGCCGATCTGGCATACTCCGTCCATGGCAAAGGAATCGGCGCAGTCGACGTTCAGCGCATCGGCTCATGGCCCCGGTTACTGGTTCGGCATGGCTGCATTTGCAGCCGTCGTGGCGGTGGTCGTTGTCGTCTTCAATATTGTCGAGGTCGCGAGCATCGGCTTTGTCATGCCCGTCCTAGTCGGGCTCTTTTGCCTCGTGCAAGGGGTTCGGTCTATGTCCGCGAGGCACTAACTCCCGCGCGCCCGGTCGTCACCGCCCTGGACCGCTGTGCGGCCGCTCAACTGATGTATCACGGGTAGGTGAGATCCGGAATACCCAGCAGCGGCCCCAGGACCGGGTAGATCTCCGGTAGGTATTGGGCGTCCTCGCCTTCAGGGTCAATCAGGTCATGCCCGAACCCATCGGAGGCTGGGAAGACCTGATCTGTGCGCTCTTGCGCCTTGGGTTCCAGTTCTTCGGCCAGTGCTCTGACGCCGACATTGCTGACCGCTCCGTCGTTCTCATTGGTGATG
>JBARZG010000130.1:0-3788 GCA_049649785.1 Ornithinimicrobium sp.
CACCCGAGCCCAACCCATTCCACAGACCCGTGCTGCGCCGATGGCGCCGCCGACGCGGCCACCCGGCCCGTCGGCATACCGCGAGCCGCAGGCTTATCCGCATACCGAGTCCTACCCCTCACAGCGGTTCGCGGGAGCTGGCCCGGCGCCCGGCCAGGGCGTGCCCAGCCCAAGCCCGGCTGGCCAATCGCCCTACAACTACCCGCCGCCGCCGGGTCAGCCGGGGCCTGGGCGCCCGGGAGGCCATCAGGGCCCTGGTGGGACTGCGGGGCAATACCCCGCTCAGGCCCGGGGGAGCCAGGGGGATCCGCGGATCGGACGACCGATGCGCACCGGCACGATCCTGACGTTGTTGGCCGTTTTCGTTGCGTTGTGCACCCAGGCGCCCCTGCTGGCGTGGGGTTTGCTCGGTCTGTGGTCAGTGCTCACGCGGTGGATTGATCGCTCGATGACGGGCCTCGTGTTGCGTCGTCACGAGGCGGGGATACGCGGAAGTGACATACCGCTGACGTTGCTTGCGGCCCCACTACGGCTCGTGCCGGCGGTGTTGACGTCGTTGTTGTGGCTGATCTTGCCGTTGGGCTTTGCGCTCACGGCCGCAGTCGCCACAACGATCGGGCTGACCCAAGGCGCCGGAATGATTGTGGGAATAGAGGATCCGCTGCCTATTGCGGTCGGCTCGGCGCTCGGCGCAGTGATCGGATGGTGGGGGCCGGGCAGTGTCTCGATGCGACGAGGGACGCGCACGTTGATCCGCGCGGTCGTGCCGCCGGGGCTAACAACGCAGATCGTGGTGACATTCTTGCTGGTGGGGTCCCTTGCGTTAGGGGTGTGGGCGCTGCTGGGCGAACAACCTGTGAGTTGGTGGCCAAGCCCCTCCGACAGCGCCCCCTTGATCGACCGAGTTCCGACGCAATTGCTTGGTGCGGACTTCTTAAAGATTTAGTCACTGCGGTTGGCTTGTCCTGCATTGTTGCGTAACGTAACCAAAACGTTATGTCGTGAAGTCCTAGGAGGACACCCCATGAATGACACTTTCTCACCGTCCCGCATGCCCGAAAGCCGGTCGAAGCGCACGTCTCGCTCCAGTTCTGCTTTCGCTCGACGCGCGGGCACTATCGCGCTGACGGCGGTCACCTCGGTAGCAGTCTTGGGGGTAGGGGTGCCCGCTGCCTCCGCAGACACAGTCTGGGATCGCGTCGCGGAGTGTGAGTCCAATCAGCGGTGGAGCATCAATACAGGCAACGGCTATTACGGCGGTTTGCAGTTCTACCAGCCCACGTGGGTCGGTTACGGAGGCCGCGAGTACGCGTCATACGCGCACCTGGCGAGCAAGAGTGAGCAGATTGCGGTGGCTCGACGGGTGCTCGCAGGGCAGGGCCCGGGGGCGTGGCCGGTGTGTTCGGTACGCGCCGGGCTGACCCGGTCCAACGGCGGGGCGGACCCGAACGCGCAGCCAGGTGGCGGTAGCAGCGATCCAGGGACGGGCGCAACGGTGACCCGGTATGTCTCGGCCAACACGTCGGCGAACGTGCGCTCTGGCCCAGGCACTGGTTACCGCATTGTCGGCTCGATCGACCGCGGAGAGCGTGTGACAGGGCGCTTGAGCGGTGGGTGGTTGCGTCTGTCCAGTGGTCGCTACCTCGGCCCGGCGGTGTTGTCGTCCAGCCCGGTCGGGGGCGGCGGCGGACAGTCACCCTCGCCCGGCACAGTGACCCGGTACGTGTCGGCCAATGTGTCCGCATACGTGCGGTCGGGACCTGGCACCGGCTACCGCATTGTCGGCAGCGAGCCACGTGGCGAGCGGGTCACGGGCACGCTCGTCGGCGGGTGGCTGAAGCTGTCGAACGGCCGCTTCATCGGCCCCGCCGTGCTCTCCTCGCGCCCCGTCGGTGGCGGTGGTGGGCAGTCACCCTCGCCCGGCACGGTGACCCGGTATGTGTCGGCCAATGTGGCGGCATACGTGCGGTCTGGTCCTGGGTTTGGATATCGGGTCGTTGACACCGAGCGACGTGGCACCCGGGTGCAAGGCACCTGGGTCAATGGGTGGCTCAAGATCGGCAATGGTCGCTACATCGGATCATCCGTCTTGTCGGGTAGTCCCGTCTAGAGCGGTTTGCGGCCTTCGGCTGGGAGACAGGTGGTTTCGCCCCGTGCGGAACAGGTGGTTTGTGATATACGCAAACGAGACGTACCGTTACCAATTCGTGACAATACCGTCGTGTTTTGGAAGGAACCCCCTGATGACCGTTCGAAGCAAGCATCGCGCTGCCCGTAAGCCTGGTGGCAAGACCGTGTTCGCCCGACGTGCAAGCACCCTGACCATGGCCGGCGCCGTGGCTCTCGGTGGTTTCGCGGTGACCGCGCCTGCCGCTCAGGCCCAAAGCGTGTGGGATGGTGTTGCCGCCTGTGAGTCGGGTGGCAACTGGAGCATCAATACCGGCAACGGCTACTACGGAGGCCTGCAGTTCAGCCAGTCCACCTGGGAGGCCTACGGTGGCCTCAACTACGCCTCGCGCGCCGACCTGGCGAGCAAGTCGGGGCAGATTGCCGTCGCCCAACGCACGCTGGCCGGCCAGGGCCCCGGCGCCTGGCCCACCTGCTCGGTGCAAGCCGGCTTGACCCGGTCCAACGGTGGCGCCACCTCCAGCAGCGTGTCGGGCTCTAGCGGCTCCTCGAGCTCCAGCGGCTCCTCGGGCTCCAGCGGCTCCTCGAGTTCCGGCAGCTCGTCCTCCAGCAGCAGTTCGAGCCCGAGCAGCTCTTCGTCCTCTAGCAGCAGCTCGTCCTCGAGCAGCCGGTCGTCCTCCAGCAGCGCTTCCTCGGCTCCGACGCAGTCACAGCCGGCAGTCACATCAGGTCCGGTGACCCGGTACGTCAGCGCTGACATTGCGGCCTACGTGCGCTCTGGCCCGAGCTACGACAACGCCGTGATCGACAAGGCAGCCCGCGGCACCCAGGTGACTGGGCCGATCGTGAACGGCTGGTTGAAGGTCAGTGACGGCCGCTACATCGGCAACAACATGTTGTCGTCCAGTTCGGTGGGTGGCGGCTCGACCCACTCCTCGTCTTCTGGCCACGCGACGTCATCGGGCCACGCGACCCGCTACGTCAGCGCCGACATCCGGGCCTACGTTCGCTCCGGTCCGAGCTATGACAACGCGGTGATCGACAAGGTCGACCGTGGCACCAAGGTCAGCGGTGAATGGCACAACGGTTGGTTGAAGATCGGCGAAGGCCGCTACATCGGTAACACGATGTTGTCCGCTAACGCTCACTGATTCAAGCCTGCACGGCGCCCGGCCGACCTTGAGGGTTGGTCGGGCGTCGCCGTCCTGGCACGTTAAAGTCGGGACAGCCGTGGCCTGAATGTCCGGCGTGCTGGCGTGGCGCAATCGGTAGCGCACCTGTCTTGTAAACAGGGGGTTAGGGGTTCGAGTCCCCTCGCCAGCTCTCCTCTTGACCAGCAGAAATAGGCCTCTAACCTGCAGGTATGTGCTGCAGGTGTCTCTCCTCCTCGTTGCCAGGTGTTGACAGATCTAGACGCACGAGGCCACCGTTAGTGCACGTATGATGCACGAAATGGAGGTCAGATGACGACGCGACGCGGTTTCGGGACCCTGCGCAAGCTGCCGTCCAAGCGATGGCAGGCTACCTATGTGGGCCCTGATCTAGCCAGGCACTCGGCACCCCACACGTTTGCCAACAAGATGGACGCGGAGGCGTGGCTCGGGCAGGAGCGGGCCCTCACGGCTGACCCCGACTGGGTCCCTCCAGGACGCCGGGCGGAA
>JBARZG010000131.1:0-6341 GCA_049649785.1 Ornithinimicrobium sp.
GAGGTCGTCGATGTCGCCCAGCCCGACGACGACACTCGCATGTATGCCGTGCGCGGCGTCCTGTTCTTCGCCTCCAGCAACGACCTGGTCTACCAGTTCGACTACGCCGGCGACCCCAAGCACATTGTCATCGACCTCAGTGACGCGCAGATCTTCGACTCCTCCACCGTCGCGGCGCTGGATGCCATCGAGTTCAAGTATCACCAGCGCGGCAAGAGCGTGGACATCGTCGGGTTGAATGATGCGAGCCAGGCTTGGCACGGCAGGCTCACCGGCCAGTTGGGCGCCCCTGAATGATCAACGGCCCAGTCAATCGATAGCGCCGGTCAACCGATGGCTGAGCCCGTCGACGGCTAGGTCAATTTAGGGTCCGGTTAACCGAGAGTCTGGGTGATATCGACGGTCCGGTTAACCGAGAGTTTGGGTGGTATCGACGGTCCGGTTAAGCGAGAGTTTGGGTCGTATCGACGGTCCGGTTAACCGAGGGTTTGAGTCGATCGACGGCTGGATCATCAGGGCCATCAGAATGACATGTGGCCGCACATCGTCGCCGCCAGTGAAAGACCTGCTGTTGGCCCGATCAGTCGTCGTCCAGCGTCTCACTATCGGCCCAGCGCTCGCCGGGGTCCCCACCCCAGGCGTCCCACGCGACGCGGCCAGGGGAAGGGAAGCCTTCGCCGCCCTGAGTGAAGCCCTTGGCGTCCTTGTCCGGCGCGTGACGAGAGAAGTAGTTGCGCATCCGTTCGATCACCTCATCGCTGACCGACTCTCCATCGGCCAACTGCTGCGCGCGCTTGCGTCCGACGTCGCTGAAGCCTTTGCCAGCCCTGCCGTCCTCGATCCACTGCTGGGCCCGTTGCGCCGCCTTCTGCACGTCTTGCGGTGGAGTGTGCGATCCCATCCAATCCCTCCCTGTCTCACGTTTCAGATGCACGCCGCTAGAGGCGGACGCGGTATTCCCACAGCATCTCGTATACCGCTCGGCACTGCTCGGCCACCGCGGCATCGTGATCGTTCAGGTCGACCCCGCGCGGGGTCCACGGCGCGAATCCGGTCGAGGCGTTCACGGCGTCGTACCAATGCGGCGCCCAGACGCCGTCGCTGGCCCTGGGCCCAGCAGGCCAACTCAACATGGCGGCGCTGAACTCGATGCCCAACCAGTCGCATACCCAGCGCAGGTGCGCCTCGGGGTCGCGCAGGAAGTCGGCGGCTTCGATCACTGGCACGTCCAGCCCGGCGTCCTGCCATTGCGCCCAGAGCTGCGCCTGTTGCGGTATGCCGATGTCGTCCGGCTCGCATGACTCCCGCGACTTCACGTAGGAGGCGACTACCTCGATCGGGTCGCGAATAAGCAGCACGTTGGCGAAGTCATGGGTCCACGACAAGTCGTCCTCGGCCAGCATGTGGTGGCTCATCTGCTTGGCGTACGCAACGCCGCCGCCATCGGCGCGCCCACCGGGCATCGTCTGCAGCCGCTTCACGACCTGAGCGAAGCGCGCAGGCTGCGAGGCGATGATCTCTCCACGCGCCGGGTGGTCCAGACCGGTCCGATCCAGGTATGCCGCGTAGAACGGTTCGTCGACGACGTCGGTGTCGTCGCGGTTCTCCCATGAGCGCATCATCGCGGTCGAGATGTTTCGCGGCCCAGACCACACCGCAACGCGGGTCACGGCCGGGCCGTTCGATGTCCGGCCCGTGAACATCGCTCGCGCAGCGGCCGAAGCCGCGCTCTGGTGATCGGCGGACTGCTGCCCCGCGTTCATCCGGTGATCAACCAGGTCGGGCTCCATCCGGTGATCACCCCGGTCGGGCTCGCTGGCCGGCCTTCCACCCGTGCTCATCGCGCGCTTCGGCCCGCGATATCTGCAGCGACATGTTCGGCATACAGCTCCTGCAGTCGTTGGACGATCGGACCGCGCGTGCCAGACCCGATGGTCCGCCCATCGACCGAGGTCACCGGCACGACGCCGGCAAAGGTGCCTGTCACGAAAGCCTCCGCCGCCGAATACACATCGATCAACGAAAATGTCCGCTCGCGGGCGACGATCCCGGCGGCCTCGCAGACATCGAGCACAGCCCGCCGGGTGATGCCGTGCAGGCAATACCGGCCATCGGATGTCCAGACCTCATCGCCATCGCGACCTTGCACCACGACGAAGAAGTGGGTGCTGTTGCAGGTCGCCACGAAACCGTCCGGGTCGAGCATCAACGCCTCGTCGGCACCGGCATTCGCCGCCTGGATGCACGCCTGGATGTCGTTGAGCTTGCTGTGGGCGTTGAGCCGCGGGTCCAGCGTGTCCGGGTGCGCGCGACGCACATGCGTGGTGAAGAGCGTGATGCCGTCCTGGACCGTCTCCGGCAATGCCTCTTTGTGCTCGGCGATGATCACGACGGTGGCAGGGCCGGCGCTCGCCCGGGGGTCTTGGTAGGGCGTCGATTTCGGCCCGCGGGTGACCATGAGCCGAATGTGCACCCCGTCGGTCATCGTGTTGGCGGCAAGTGTCTCGTCGATGGCGGCTCTGATCTCCTCCCGACTCAGCCCGATATCAAGCATCAGCGCGGCCGCGCCCTGCCACAGCCGGTCGAGATGCGCCTCGATAAACACCGGATGGCCGGCATGAACCCGGATGCCCTCCCAGACGCCATCGCCCAGGATGAAGCCCGCGTCGAACACCGAGACCACTGCTTGCGTGCGCGGCAGCAACGCGCCGTTGATCCAGACCAGGATGTCGGCATTGCGCGGATCGTCGGCGTAGCTATGAGTCCCGACTGCCATGGCCGAAACACTAACGCCGAGTCCCGACACGTGGAGAAGACGACGTGCCGACCAGCGGACGGGTGGATAGGGGGATGTGCCGACCAGCGGACGGGTGGAAAAGGGGACGTGCCGACAAGGGGACGGGTGGATAAGGGGACGTGCCGGACAGGGGGACGGGTGATAAGGGGACGCCGACCAGTGGACCGGTGGATAAGAGAAGGTATGTCGTGTTGCGCCTCTAGTCTCGACGGGTGGCCATCTCCGTGAAGTCGGCTCGCTGGGTCTGCGCCGTCAGCGACCAAGCGCTGATGCGGTGTGTCGGGCCGGGCGCCTTCGCTCGGGGAAAGCAGTATGCCGACGGCGGGTCTGTGCTGACCCTGGTCGAGCGAGCAGACGGCCAGGTGCTGTTGGCGACGGTCCGCGGCAGCGGCCGATCGAGCTATCAAACGATCGTCGAGAGGTTCGACGACACACTCGACCAGCCGACCTTTGCCGGCCGCTGCAGTTGCCCCATGCTGGATGACTGCAAGCACGTGGCCGCCGTCATCCTGGTGGCTCGGCGCGCACTGGCCGCCGCCACGCCCCGCACGCCGTGGGAAGACGTCCTCACCCCGTTGCTGAATACAGCGGGCCCCACCGAGTCCGTCCCCGACGCGCCGGGACTGGCCCTTGAGGTCAATGTCGTCCGCCGGTACTCAATGATGGGCGCCGGCAACGACGTCGGCAACACCATCGAGTTGCGTCCGCTCCGCGAAGGCAAAAGCAAACCGTGGGTGCGCACCGGTGCCACCTGGAATGAAGTCGGCATGGACTGGGGCCGCACGTCCGCGCGTGCTGCTCATCAAAGTTTGATCGGCGACATCCTGACGCTGCATCGATCGACGAGCCACTCCTACGGGTATGGCGCGCCGCAAGTTCATCTGTGCGACCTCGGTCCGGGCGCGTGGCCGTTGTTGCGGCGGGCGTTGCTGCTCGGCATGCCGCTGATCGCCGGCTCGGGCATCGAAGATGTTCGCTTGTTGGACGACGCTGCCCGTTTTGTGCTCGACGTGAGCAAGCACGCCGATGGGGCCTTGACCGTGTCTCCCGAGGTGAGGGTCGGCGACGATGCGCTGAAGGGACGTTCGTTGGTGCTGGGTAAGCCGACACACGGTGTCGGCGTGATCGATGACCTGGGCTGTCTGCACCTGGCCGCCCTGACCGAGGTGCCAGCGCAGGCACTGAGCGCCTTGGTCGCCGTGGGCACCAGGGTGGACATCCCAGCCGTGGACGCCGACCGATTCGTGAACCTCTACTACCCAGTGCTCGCTCGACAGGTCACCGTCGGGTCCTCCGACGACAGCGTCTCGCTTCCCGAGGCCATCCCGCCGCTGCTGACCCTTGACGTCGTCTACCAGCAAGGTCACCGAACCACGCTGACCTGGGGTTTCGCCTACGGGGTTCGTCCAGCCGCCGATGACCAGAGGCCGGATGAATCCCTCGGCATCCGAGTCGGTCTCGACCCCGCCCCGGGTGACCCGCCGCGAGATGTGGCGGCCGAGCAGCGGCTCCTGAGCAGCCTGACGGAACTCGACGCGATGCCCCACATTCAACACCGCTCCACCTCCGGTGCGATGCATCCCTACCCGAATAGCCTGATCCTCGGTTTGGACACCGCGACATTGGCGGGCCAGGTATTGCCGCAGTTGGCGACCCGAGACGACGTGCTGCTGCAGATCGAGGGCGAGCCGGCCGAGTATGTCGAGGCGGTCGACGCACCGACGGTTCACTTGACAACCGTCGACCCCGAACCCGGTCAGGACACCTCCCACGACTGGTTCGACCTCCAGGTCACCGTGATGATTGGCGATGAAGAGGTCCCGTTCGCTCCGCTGTTCGCGGCCCTGAACTTCGGCGAGGAGGTCATGCTGCTGGACTCCGGCACCTGGTTTTCCCTCGACCGACCAGAGTTGGAGTCCCTGCGCACCCTGATCGACGAGGCTCGCGAGCTCGGCGACAGCCAGCGCGATGGGGACACGGTGCGGGTGAACCGTTACCAGGTCAGTCTGTGGGAGGAGCTCGTGGCTCTCGGTGTCGTGCGGGAGCAGAGCCAGCGGTGGACTAAGGCCATCAGCGGACTTCTCGGCCTCGCCGAGCTCGACCCCGACCCGGCCTCGGCGCCCGTGCCCGAGGGACTCGTGGCGACCCTTCGGCCCTACCAACACCAGGGGTATGCCTGGCTGTGCGCGCTGTGGGACGCTCGGCTCGGAGCGGTGCTCGCCGACGACATGGGCCTGGGCAAGACGGTGCAGACGTTGGCGATGGCGGTCCGGGCCCACGAGCGCGGCGACCTCACGTCGCCGTTGCTCGTGGTGGCTCCGGCCAGCGTGGTCGGCACCTGGGTCGAAGAGGCGGCCCGGTTTGCGCCCGGTTTAAACGTGCGGGCGATTACCGCCACCGGCACCAGGCGTGCCCTGTCGTTGGCCGATGCCGCTGCCGGCGCGCAGATCGTCGTGACGTCATACACCCTCTTTCGCCTCGAGGCGGCGGACTATCAGGCGTTGACCTGGAGCGCGCTCGTGCTGGACGAGGCGCAGTTCGTCAAGAACCATCGCTCCAAGACCTATCAGGCGGCGCGGCGGTTGGGGGCCCCGTTTACTGTGGCGATCACCGGCACGCCGCTGGAAAACTCGCTGATGGATCTGTGGTCGATGCTGTCGCTGGCTGCGCCGGGGCTCTTTCCCAAGCCCGAGATCTTCACCGAGCGATACCGCAAACCGATCGAGATGGCCAGCGACAAAAAGCAGTTGGCGACGCTGCGTCGCCGGGTCCGCCCGTTCATGTTGCGGCGAACCAAGGCCGACGTCGCACCAGAGCTGCCGCCCAAGCAGGAGCAGGTGCTGCACGTCGAGCTCAGCCCCGGACACCGGCGCATCTACGAGCAACACCTGCAGCGCGAACGCCAGCGAGTCCTCGGCTTGCTGGCCGATATGGATCAAAACCGGGTCGCGATCTTCCGCGCATTGACCGCGCTGCGCCAACTGGCGTTGGACCCTTCGCTGATCGACCAGCAGTATGCGGGTAAGGCCGCCTCCGCCAAGCTCGATGCCTTGGTGGAACAGATCACCGAGATGGCCGCCGAGGGACACCGGGCGCTGGTGTTCAGCTCCTTCACCGGCTACTTGAGGTTGGTCCGGGACCGGCTGGATGCCGCCGGCATCGGGTACGTCTACCTCGATGGCCGCACCCGCAACCGCCCCACCCGGATCGCCTCGTTCCGCGAAGGCACCGACCCGGTGTTCCTGATCAGCCTCAAGGCCGGCGGCTTCGGGCTGACCCTGACCGAGGCCGACTACGTCTTCGTGCTCGACCCCTGGTGGAACCCGGCCGCCGAGGCTCAGGCGGTCGACCGCACCCACCGGATCGGGCAAACCAAGTCGGTCATGGTCTACCGGATGGTCTCCAGCAACACGATCGAGGACAAGGTCGTGGCGTTGCAGGAGCGCAAGCGCGACCTGTTTGCCAGGGTCGTCGACGACGGTGAGTTCAGCTCCGGCGCCATCACCGCCGAGGACATCCGCGGCCTGCTGGGTGCCTAGCTCAC
>JBARZG010000132.1:0-1677 GCA_049649785.1 Ornithinimicrobium sp.
CTCGCCGCCCAAAGCGCGGCCGTGATCACCGTCGCGACCATCCATGCCGGCCTCAAAGAGAACATCATCCCGGCGACCGCAGAGTTCACGGTCAATGTTCGCAATCTCGACGAAGGCGTTCGCCAGCGTGTGCTCGCCGCCCTGCGCCGGGTGATCTTCGCGGAGGCGCAAGCCTCGGCGGCCCCCGCACCGACCATCGAGGAGCTCTACACCTTTCCGCTCCTGGTCAACGACGAAGAGCTAACCGCCGAAGCGCTCGGCGTGCTCGGCGTCGAGTTGGGCGGCGACAAGGTCGGCACGGTGCCGCCGTCGATGGGCAGCGAGGACTTCGGCCATCTGCCACAGGCGATCGACGTGCCCGGGGTGTATTGGTTCTTCGGTGGCACTGCGGATGAGCTGGTGGACTCCGATGACCCGGTTCCGTTCAACCACTCCCCATACTTCGCTCCGGTGATAGAGCCCACACTGAGCACGGGGGTACGCGCCGCCTATGCGATGCTGCGGCACCGCCTTCAGCAACCCGTCCTTACAGTCGAACCCCGGTAGCCCGGCCAGCTCGCCCTCCACCGGACCAGGTCGGGGCCCCTGCACCAGGCCCGGTCGGGGCCTCACGCACCGAACTAGGTCGGGGCCGTCACGCACCCAGCACTCTCAGTCCACCGGATCAGTGGCAGGCTGGTTCCCATGAGCGATCAGTGGGCCACGGCCCCCCGACCGGTGTTCATCTTCGACGGCGATTGCGGCTTCTGCACCAGCTCGGCCGGCGTACTCCGGCGATTCTTCGACCCGAGAGTGCGGTATGCCATCGCGCCCTATCAGCGTCTCGACCTCACCGCATACGGGCTGACCGCCTCCGACTGCGACCAGGCGGCACAGTTCGTCAAGGCCGACGGCTCCGTGTATGCCGGTCACCGCTCGATCGCGCAGGCGTTGCGACACTCCCTCCCGGTATGGCGGCCGGTCGGCGTGGCTCTGACTCTGCCCGGCATTGACGGCCTGGCTTCGCGCGCCTACCGCTGGGTGGCCGATCACCGCGGACAACTACCGGGAGGCACCCCGGCCTGCCAGGTTAGCCCCGGTTCAGCGCGAAGTTGCCGCGGATTCCACCCCGTTGAGCATGATGTTGTCGCCGATCTCCCCGGTTGAGCATGATGTTGTCGCCTCACCACCGAGTTGAGCGCGAGGTTGCGACCGATGAAAGCCGGCCTCCAACCGTCGAATCCCGCATACTGACGTGATGGGCCATCAGCACACTCATGACCACGGACACACCCATCACAAAGAGAGCGAGCAAGACGTTGCCGTCCAGTCGATGGGCCGAGCGTGTGCCATCACCGTCTCGGACCGTAGCTCGGACGGCACACGCGAGGACACCTCCGGGCGGCTGTTGATCGAGCTATTGACCAAGGCCGGCTTCGAGGTGTCCGGTCCGGTGGTCGTGCCCGACGGTGTGGACACCGTTGCTAGTGCCGTCCAAGACGCCGTCGATGAGTCCATCCTGCTGGTCATCACCACCGGTGGTACCGGTATCGGCCCACGCGACCTCACCCCCGAGGCCAGCAAGACGTTGATCACTCGCGATATGCCCGGCATGGCCGAAATGCTGCGCCGCGAGGGCTCAAAGAAGACCCCGTATGCCGCCGTGTCACGAGGGATGGTTGGCGTGATCGACTACGA
>JBARZG010000133.1:0-49450 GCA_049649785.1 Ornithinimicrobium sp.
GCCCGAGGCGGCGCAGGTGCAGCGGGCAGGAGGCTGCCTGGTCGGGCCGGACGGGGTGACGCGTTGCGGCTGGGTGGGTGCCACGGGCCAGGCGGGTCGGGACCACCGCGCATATCACGACACCGAGTGGGGGCGGCCTGTCCATGGGGAGCAGGCCTTGTTGGAGCGTCTCTGTTTGGAAGCATTCCAATCGGGTTTGTCCTGGTTGACGATCCTGCGCAAGCGTGAGGCGTTCCGGCGCGAGTTCGCCGGGTTCGATCCCGACCTGGTGGCGGGTTACACCGACAGTGACGTAGCAGATTTGATGCAGCAGGCATCCATCGTCCGCAACCGGCGCAAGATCGAGGCCACCATTGCGAATGCTCAAGCCACCGTGGCGCTGCGAGCAAGCGGCGGTCTCGACGCGCTGTTCTGGTCCGCGCAGGCTGACCGTGCACGCCGGGAGCGGCCCGCCGCGATGAGCGAGGTGCCGGCGATCACGCCGGCGTCGACCGCGTTGGCCAAGGAGTTGAAGCGGGTCGGGTTTGCCCACCTCGGTCCGACGACGGTGTATGCCGCCATGCAAGCGTGTGGTGTGGTCGATGACCATCTGGTGGGGTGTTTCCGGGCCGAGGTCGCCTCGCCCTCGTGATCGAGACCACCGCACGTGCTCAGTCACGCCCCGACGCAGCCATGGCGTGGGGGCGCTTCGTCCTGGTGGTCGTGGGTATCTACACCGCGTTACGCGGCTTTTCGACCGCGGTGCTGCTGTGGATCGCGCATACCCAGCAGGACCCGGTGGTCTTCAGCGGTGAGAACCCACGCTACTTCGACGTGGCCGCGCTCTGGGACGGGCAGTGGTATGCCCGGATCGCCGAAGAGGGCTACCCCTCGACGCTGCCACTGACCGCCACCGGCCAGGTCGCGCAGAACGAATGGGCCTTCTACCCACTCTTTCCGATGGCGGCCCGGGTGGTGATGACGGTGACCGGGTGGCCGTTTGCGGTGGCCGGGGTGGTGTTGGCCACGACGTTGGGGTATGCCGCAGCGGTCGTGATCGCCGGTCTGCTCCGCGAGAAAGTGGGGTCAGCGGGGGCACTGGGTGCCGTCGCGCTCTGGGCGGCGTTCCCGGCTGCCCCTGTGCTGCAAGTGGCCTATACCGAGTCCTTGGCACTCCTGCTTCTCGGCAGTGTCTTGTGGCTCCTCATCCGGCGGCACTGGTTCTGGGCAGCGGCGCTGGCTCTGCTGACAGGCCTGGCCCGGCCGATCGCCTTGCCGCTGGGGCTTGTTGCGCTGGTCGCGGTCGTGCAGCGCTGGCGCCGCCGCGATGAGGCCCCGATCACCGGTGCCGAGGCAGTTGGAATGGTGTCGTCGCTGGTGGCGTGCGGGCTCTCCGGCCTGATGTGGCCTGCACTCGCGTGGGCCAGAACCGGCCAAAGCGATGCTTATCCGGCCACGATGTCGGCGTGGCGCGGCGGGGAGGCAGTAGCGCTCTTCACGCCCACCATCGACGTCGTGCAGTTGGTGATCGGCCCGAGGTTGGGTCCATGGCTTTTGGCCGGTGGCGTGAGCCTCTTGCTGATCGCTGCACTCGGCCCGTGGGCGGCCGGGTTGGGTGCCGAACTGCGAGCGTGGACCTTGGGATACCCGCTGTACCTGCTGGCTGCGCTGCAGCCATGGACCAGCATCTATCGCTATCTTCTGCTGTTGTTCCCGCTGTTCGTGGTCTTCATCGGAGCCGGCTGGGCAGCCGGCGACCCACGCGGTAGCCAACCTAGGTGGCTCTTGGTGGTACGCACCATGATCCTGCTGCTGTTGTTCTTGGGCTGGCAGGTGTGGTGGACCTGGGAGTTGTTTAGGTTCGTCCCGCCCCGGGATAACCCGCCGTGAGCCCCGTCAGGGCCGCGTTGGGGGGCTACGCTCTGGCGCAGGGCGATCGTATGGCCGAGACGGTGAATCTAGCCCATCGGGTCGCGTCGAAGTCGGCGGGTATCTCGCGCTGCGCTTGAGCTCGGCGAAAGAGTTGTTCGAACAGTCCGCACAGGATGTCGAGTTTTTCGGTGACTTGTCCGGTGGTCCGCTGATCGTCGGGGACCCGTTCAGCGGTCGCGGCGACGACGAAGCAGCCTGGGGGTCGGTTTGGATCCACCGATTGGTCGACGATGAGACCGAAAACCGCAGCCACCGCATCTGTGACCGACCCCGTGCTGTTGAGGCATTCATGGAACTTGTTGCCTTCCGTCAGCCGGTATCGATCGAGCGCCAAGGCGTAGAAGTCGGCCTTGGATCCGAAGGTGCGATACATGCTGGCCCGGGAGAAACCGATCTGGGTGAGCAGATCGTCCAGTCCCAGACCGGCGTAGCCGTGCCTCCAGAACTCAATGACGGCTCGATCAAGCATGCTCGGTACACGGACTTGAGGGGGGTGGCCGCGGTCGCTCTGGCTGCATGTTCCTCTCCAGAAGCGGAATCTGGGGCGTCGCCATCGGCCGCCGAAAGCACCAGCGAGGACGGGCGCACTGCAGTAACCGGGCTCGCAGTGGATAGGGGCCGACTGCTTGTGGCCGGACGTGACACCGGCCGAGTATTCATCTACGACACTGAAACTCGCGAGTTGATCGCTGACTACGACGCAGCTGATGGGCAACGATCCATGATCAACGACTCCCAGCTCAACATGTCCGGCGGGACAACCAACCCACCACGCCTTTCACCCTGACCCTGCGACCTCGGCCCTGAGGCATGGGACACGACGCACTGCCCTTCTCGGCTTGCGATGAAGAGTTGGGACTCCACGGTCGACGGCTGACTTCTCAAGGCAGTGCGCGTGTTGCGTCCCACTGTCGGAGCGCATGGATAAGACGCCCGTCGGACAGGGAGGCCTCGCGCAGCGCTTGCTCGCGCCGGTTACCGGTCGGCGGGCGGTTGCGCCAGCCGACGACGCCGGCCAGTGCACAGAGCAGACGGCGCCTCCCGTCATCGAAACCGGCCGAGCCCACGCCCAGATCGTCAAGGAGGTCGCCGCCGTGGCGTTGTTGATCCTGCGGAGGCAGCGAGGAGCTGATGAACAGGAAGATGTCGACGGCCGGTGACCCAGCACAAGTGGAGCCCCAGTCAAGGACGATGGGGCCCTCGTCGGCGAAGAGGACGTTGTCCAGGTGGAGGTCGGCGTGCACGACACGGCTTGGTGAGCGTGCCAATTCTGCTGCGACCTGCGCGAGCGATGTTGAAAGGCGGTCTGCGGTCTGCCAGATGTCTGGTGGTAGTTCCGCAGCCAGGATGTCTCGCTGGTCCGCCCAGTCGCGAACGAAACGTGCCTGCCGTTCTTGCGGGTCGCTGCCCCATCTCGGCAGTTTGGCGACCGATGCGCCAGCGGACGGATACCTCCAGAGGGGGATCATGGACTCCAGCACTGCTGTGACGTCGTCGACGGCTGCGCCAGCAAGTGCATCGCCTTCGCGTGCTGCGGCCAAGTCTTCCAGGAGAAGCAGGGGTGCTCCGTTGGCGCCGGTTCCGCGAAGTAGCAGCGCGGCACGGGTGCGCCCAGAGTGACGGCATATCGTGAGTAGAAGTCGATCTCTGCGCCGAACGAATCATCCGGTCCGACCTTGGCGATCACGGTCGATACGTGACCCGCCTCCGATGTGATCTCGACACGAAGGACCACCCCGGCAAAGCCACGGTCGGTAGCAATCCGCGTGTAAGACACCGCGGTGGCCGACCACCCCAAGGTCTCCTGCAGCCAGGTCGGATCGAGCGGGGCGCGGCTGTTGCTCACTCGATCAAGGTAGACCCCACCCTGAAGAGACCCGGACCGGCGCTACCTCAGGTCGCCTCCTGGCGACATATCAGCAGTTACCTGGAGACATACCGCCTATTCGGCGTGGAACAGGTCGGCGGCCTGGAAGGCACGGTCGTAGATGTCCCGGATGACGTGCCGGCACCGGTCGGGCGATGGCTTGGATCTGGACGGTGTTCGTCGGAGTCTGTGTGGCCGCGTGGTGGCTGGCTCTGCGCCGCCGTCAGCGACCGAGGAACTGCGGGCGCTGTTTGCTCAAGAAGGACCTCACGGCCGCTTTGTGGTCCGCGCTGTTGCCGGTGAGGTCCATCAAGTCCGCCTCGTGCTCCAGCGCTGGCCCCAGCGGCTCCGCAGCCGAGAACGCGATCGCTCGACGGATCGAGGCGAACGCCAAGGTCGGGCCCTGCGCCAACTGGCCGGCGACCGTCGCAACATGTGCTTCTAGGTCGGCCGCGGGCAGCACGCCAGTCGCCAACCCCCACCGCTCAGCTTGCTCGGCGTTCAAGCGGCCGCCGAGCAGCATCAGCTCTTTGGCCTTGGCCATCCCGATCAGGCGCGGCAGCGACCACGAGGCGCCGGAGTCGCAAGACAGCGCTACCCCGGCAAAAGCCAGCGTGAACCCGGCGGTGTCGGCCAGATATCGCAGATCGGCGGCAAAAGCGAACGAGGCCCCGGCTCCGGCGGCCATCCCGTTGACGGAGGCGATCACCGGCTTGTCCATCCCGGCGATGAGCTGGACTATCGGGTTGTAGTGTTCCCGGACGGTGCGCCATACCTGGGCGGGGTCGGCGTTGATCAGGGCGATGTGTTCCTTGAGGTCTTGGCCCACGCTGAACGAGTCGCCACTGCCGGTCAGCACCACGCAACGCACTTCGGGGTCGGCGGCGACGTCGGTCAAGGCGGCGAGCAGCGCCTCCTTCGTCGCGAGGTTAAGCGCGTTCTTGGCCTTGGGGCGCTCCATGCGGATAGTCGCCACCGCACCGGAGTAGGTAGTGCTCACCACCTGATCTGGACTATCGCTCATGATGCTCCTGCTCCTTGTCGCTGAGGCGTTGATCGGGCTCTGCCGCCGTAACTCTGGCTCCGGCGCTCGCGAGGGTGAGATCGACGAATCTACTTGCTGCCGGTGCCAGCGCCGCGGCGGCGGCCAAGAAGTCGGTGCGGGCCTGATGCCCAGGCCAGGGCTGCGGTAAGGCCTCGCGGGGGAGGCCAGGGTCGAGGAACAAGAAGGTGCGCCAACGATGGACAAGGTCGGTGCGTCGTGGGTAGGCCACCTCTGGTGGCAGTTCCGCCAACGGCTGACCGGCCGGGAGGCTGCGGGCGAAGTCTCGATACTGCGCGGCCAGGTGATCCAGGTCCCACACCATCGCGGCCATGGCCTGGGGCGCGCTGACGGAGGGCCCGTAAACGTCGGTGTAGGCAACGTCCATGCCGCGCAACACCTCGCTGGCCTCAGGGTTGCGCCAGGGGCTGATGAAGACCTGCCGGCCCAGCCGCCCGTAACCGAGGTAGGCCAACGCGCTGATCGCTCGCTCGCGCACGGAACGAGCCCCCGCCAACTGGGGGATGAGTGTGTGCCAGGAGCCGTTCCAGTCTCGCGGTCCCGGGGCGTAGATCCGGGCCCGCGCGCGGTCCAGACGGTTAGTCGCGGCCGGCGTGACGGCATATCCGCGCAGTCCATCGCGCGCTTGCTGCTCTAGCCATCCCTGGGCAACCATGCGGTGTAGGGCGGTGCGTGTCGCGGGTGCTGCGATGTCACATGCCCTACTCAACGCGACCACGCCTGCCACCGGAGCCCATCCCGACCGGGAAGCCAGATGGTCGCCGTAGAGGTCGAATACCGCCGAGCGTGCTCGCACGTAGGCCAGTCTGCCGCAGCGACTAGACCAAGCAGCACGTAGCATTGGATAATATGGGGCAAGTCCCCGTGGTGCTGTGCCACTTTTTCGCTCGCCCTGGGTGCCCATTACTGAACGTGCCAGACGGAAGGTCAACCATGGCTGCAATGAAGCCCCGCACCGGGGACGGTCCTCTTGAAGTGACGAAAGAGGGGCGTGGCATCGTGCTGCGTATGCCTCTGGAAGGCGGTGGTCGACTCGTCGTTGAAATGAACGCCGAAGAGGCTGGCGCGTTGGGTGACGCCATTTCGGAGTGCCTGGGCTAAGGCTCTACATACCTCACTTCAGCCCTACACCGTCGGTGTGGGGCTTTTGTGTGGCCTGTGGGGTCTTCGCGGCCTTCGTTCGCAATCCGGGCCCCCACCCGCTTTCAGCGACGGACGGCCGCCACCAGGCCGTCACCGACCGGCAACAGCGTGGTGTGCAGGCGTTCGTCGTCGCGCAGTGCTTTGCCAAGTTCGCGGATCGCGACCGTGACCTCATCGCGAGCAGCCGGGTCGGCGACCCGGTCGCTGCCGAGCATATTGGCCACTGCCAGGACGCCACCGGGGCGCAACAAACGCAACGCCTGCTCCACGTATGCCGCATCGCCCTGATGCCCCGCAGAGACAAACACCATGTCGTAGGCGCCGTCGGTCATCCGGGGGAGGACGGCGTGAGCCTCACCGCTGATGACGCGAGTCCGTTGCGGGGCGATACCGGCCGCGGCGAAAGCACTTCGCGCGGCCCGCTGCCGCTCGGGGTCCACGTCGATGGAGGTCAGCACGCCGTCGGCGGCCATGCCCTCCAGCAGCCACAGGCCCGAGACTCCGGTGCCAGAACCGATCTCGACCACATGCCCGGCAGCACACGTAGCGGCAAGCAGACGCAGGCATGCCCCGGCGGCCGGCCCCAGCGTGTCGATCCCGAGGTCTTGAGCACGTTCGGTCGCCGCAGCCACGTGCTCAGAAGTGGCAGTAAAGTTCTCGGCATAGGTCCATGAAGTCATTCGCTGTGCAGCCATGACGCCAGCCTAATCCTGTTCAGCCAATGCTCAGGATGCGGTGGAATTCTTGAGTCATGAGCAGCCAACCGTGGCAGCTCCTTGAGAGGACGAAATGGACGACGTGCAGGTATGGCAACAGCCAACCTGGGATGAGGTAGTGCGCCAGCACTCCGCTCGGGTATATCGGTTGGCCTACCGGTTGACCGGCAACCAGCACGACGCCGAAGACTTGACGCACGACGTGTTCATTCGCGTGTTCCGCTCGCTCGACAGCTTCCGCCCCGGCACGTTCGAGGGCTGGCTGCACCGGATCACGACGAACCTCTTCCTGGACCGGGCACGGCGCAAACAGCGCATCCGGTTCGACGCGCTCTCCGATGAGTTCGCCGCCCGGTTGCCCTCCCGACTGCACGGTCCGGAGGAGAGTTTCGATATCCGACACTTGGATGGCGACATCCAGCAAGCCCTGGACGCGCTGGCTCCGACGTTCCGTGCCGCAGTTGTCCTCTGTGACATCGAGGGTTATTCGTATGAGGAAGTAGCCCAGACGCTCGGAATCAAGCTCGGCACCGTGCGCTCGCGGATCCACCGTGGGCGCACCCAGTTGCGGCACGCCTTGGCTCACCGAGCCCCGAGCAACCGCGGCCGTTCGACGCCGCCCGCCGCCCCGGTCACGGTCGCTCTGCCAGCCCTCGGCTAACGCCGCTTTCCTGATCGGGCACAATCGCTCTATGTCATGGCCCGCTGCTGCCCCCGAAAGGTCTGACCCCAGATCTCGTCTGGTGCACCCAGGTGTGCTGGCTCTGGTGCTGCTCACGGGGCTGCTGGGAGGTATCCTTGGAGCGCTCGGCGTTGGACTTCTGAACTCTGACACCGACGGCCCGGAGGTCACCGATGCAGCCTCGCCAGTGTTCACCGCTGAGGGCTCGGCTGGCTCGGTCTCCGCCATCGCCCAGGCTGCGCTGCCGAGCGTGGTCCTGATCTGCGTGGGGGAGGATTCCACCGGCGGTGTCGGCTCAGGATTCGTGATCGACGAGGACGGCTATATCGTCACTAACCAACACGTCGTCCAGGCCGCCCTCGATGCGGATCAGTCGGTGACGGTCGACTTCATGGGTGGGTCCGCGTTGTCGGCGGAAATCGTCGGCGGCGACTCCGCATACGACATCGCTGTCCTGAAAGTTGAGCGCGAAGGGCTGAAGGCTTTGCGGTTCGCGGACTCCGAGCAGGTTCAGATCGGCATACCGGTGGTTGCCGTGGGTGCTCCGCTGGGCCTCGAGGCCACGGTCACCTCCGGCATCGTGTCCGCTCTGGACCGCCCGGTCGTGGCCGGCGACATCGAGTCGGCCTCCTACATCAACGCTGTGCAGACCGATGCGGCGATCAACCCCGGGAACTCCGGCGGGCCGCTGCTGGATCTTTCCGGTCGGGTGATCGGGGTCAACTCCGCGATTGCGCAGCTTCCTGGGCAGGGGACTTTGACCCAGTCCGGCAGCATCGGCCTGGGTTTCGCGATCCCTGCCGATCAGGTCTCGCGCACGGCGACGTCGCTGATCGAAACAGGCGAAAGCGACTATCCGGTGATGGGGGTGTTGGTCGACCTGGCGTACACCGGCCAGGGCGCGCGCGTGCTGACCGAGACCGCCGACGGTGATGAGCCGGTAACCCCTGGAGGGCCGGCAGAGCTCGCCGGTGTCAGGCCGGGCGACATCATTTTGGCTATCGACGAAGAGCGCATCAACGACGGCAGCGACCTCATTGTGCGGCTACGATCCCGAGAGATCGGCGATCAGGTCGATCTCCTCCTACGCGACGCCGACGGCGAGGAGCGCACGGTTTCTGTGACGTTGCAGGGCTCGAAGTGACGATGAGGGAGGGCTGATGGGCAACCTTCAGGGTGGTGAGATCCTTCTGCTGCTGATCCTTGCGGTCGTGATCCTGGGGCCTAGCAAACTCCCCGAGTATGCCGCCGGTCTGGCTCGGGTGGTGCGTAACCTGCGAGACATGGCCGAGGGCGCCAAGTCCTCGATCAAGGAGGAGATGGGCCCGGCCTTCGACGACGTCCAGTGGGACCAACTGGATCCTCGCCAGTACGACCCCCGGCGGATCGTCCGCGAGGCGTTGTCGACCCCCAGCGACAAGGCGAAGACCACGGCAGAACAGGCCGGGATGGTGCCGATCGGCGACTCGTCTTCGGATCAGCACTCGGCGGCATCCGGGCGATCAACGTCTTCGCCCGCTTCGGCGAAGGACAAGCCGGCGCGGCGCCCAGCAACCGTGCGCCGCCCCCGCAAACGTCATGACCCGAGCCTGCCGACGCCCTTCGACGTCGACGCCACCTAAGCCCCGAGCCCCATGCTGACCATCGTCGAGCCATCAAAGCTTCGCCGAGCCATCAGAACATCGGCGAAGCATCAAAACATCGCCCTCTAGGGCGATGTTTCGATGTCTGGGCGATCCTCTGTCCCCGGGTGGCTCCGTAGGGTGATCTTCTGGCCCCGGATGGCTACGTAGGGGTGATCCCGAGCTTTCGACCGGCCAGCCCGCGACCGCGAGCAGCCAGCGTGCGAGCAACCGCACGCAGCGCTGTTGCGGCCGGAGAGTCGGGTTGGCCGAGCACCACAGGCACCCCGGTGTCGCCGCCTTCGCGCACAGTGACGTCCAGCGGGATCTGACCGAGCAGCGGCACGTCGGCGCCGATCGCTCGGGACAACGATGTTGCGACGGTGGCACCCCCGCCGGAGCCGAAGATTTCCTGGCGCGACCCGTCCGGCATCTCCAGCCAGGACATGTTTTCTACCACGCCAACCAAGCGTTGGTGAGTTTGCAAGGCGATCGATCCGGCGCGCTCGGCCACCTCGGCCGCAGCCAGTTGCGGCGTCGTCACGACCAAGAGCTCAGAGTTCGGCAGGAGTTGGGCCACGGTTATCGCGATGTCGCCGGTGCCAGGCGGCAGGTCCAGCAACAACACGTCGAGGTCTCCCCAGAACACATCGGCCAAGAACTGCTGCATCGCCCGGTGCAACATCGGTCCACGCCAGACCACGGGCTGGTTGCCAGGGACGAACATGCCGATCGAGATGACCTTCACCTCTTGGGCGATCGGCGGCAAGATCATCTCATCGACCTGCGTGGGCGGTCGCGAAACGCCCAGCATCCGCGGGACCGAGAAGCCGTAGATGTCGGCATCAACGACGCCGACCCGCAGCCCCTGCTCGGCCATGGCCGCGGCCAGGTTGACGGTGACCGAGGACTTGCCAACCCCGCCCTTGCCGGAAGCCACGGCATACACCCTGGTCAGCGTGTCCGGACGGGCGAACGGGATCTCCTTCTCCGGGGCCCCGCCACGCAAATTGCTCCGCAGCGTCTTGCGCTGCTCATCGCTCATCACGCCCAGCTGCACCGAGACGGCGGACACGTCGGCCACCGTATTCAGGGCCGCCGTCACCTCCCGGGTGATGGTTTCCTTCATCGGGCAGCCGGGCACCGTCAGCAGGATTGTCGCGGTGACCGCTCCCGCGTCGGTGATGTCCACGCTCTCGACCATGCCCAGATCGGTGATCGGTTTGCGGATCTCTGGGTCGTTGACTTTCGCGAGGGCAGCGTGCAGTGCATCGAGCGAGGGTGCTGGCATGACCCAATGGTATGGCTGTCAGTCGGCGGGTTTGCGCGAGGCTTCCGGCTCCGGCGGGTCAGCAGTGACGCGCAGGCCGCGGTTGGCCATCTCCTCCAGTAGGTTGCGCAACTCGGAGCGGACGAAGTCCCGGGTGGCGGTGTCGCGCATTGCGATGCGTAGAGAGGCCACCTCGCGGGTCAGGAACTCCGTCTCGGCCAAGACCCGTTCGTCCCGGCTGCGGTCCTGTTCGGTGGTGACCTTGTCCCGGTCGGCCTGGCGATTCTGAGCAAGCAGGATCAGCGGCGCGGCATACGAGGCCTGCAGGCTGAGCATCAGGGTCAAGAAGATGAAGGCGTAGGGATCGAACCGAACAGGCGTGGGAGCCAAGCTGTTCCACAGCAGCCAGATCGCGACGAACAGCGACATATAGGCCAGAAATCGAGCCGTGCCCATAAACCGGGCGAATCCCTCGGCGAAGCGGCCAAAAGTATCCGGGTCCATGCTGGGCCGCCAGAGCCGCCGCCGCTCTTTGCTCATGGGCTGGTCCAGCCGATCGCTGCTGCGCCCACGGTCCGATAGGAGTCGGGGTCGCCGGGAGGACTGCGAGCGATCAGCCATGGTTGATCACCTCGAGGACGTCGTCCTTCTCGCGCCAGTCGTGGGGGAGTAAGTGGTCCAGTACATCGTCGACACTGACCGCCCCGAGGAGTCGTCCGGAGCGATCGGTGACCGGCAAGGCCACGAGGTTGTATGTCGCGAGCAGCCGGGTCACCGAGCTCAACGTGGCCTCCGGCCCAATCGGGTGGATCGCTTTGTCCAACACGTCCCCCACGGCGGTCTGCGGTGGCTCGCGCAGCAGGCGCTGAATGTGCACGACGCCCAGGTATTTGCCCGTCGGAGTCTCGTGCGGGGGCCTGGTGATGAACGCCAGCGAAGCCAATGCAGGCGACAACTCTTGGCGGCGGACCAGCGCAAGGGCCTCGGCGATGCTGTCCTCCGGGCCGAGGATCACCGGCTCAGGAGTCATCAGGCCGCCTGCGGTGTCCTCGTCGTAGGCCAACAACCGGCGGATGGGCTCTGCCTCGTCGGGCTCCATCACCTGCAGCAGCTGCTCAGCCAAGTCATCCGGCAACTCCGAGATCAGGTCCGTCGCGTCATCGGGCTCCATCGCTTCCAGCACGTCGGCCGCCCGCTCCGGATCCAACTTGCTCAAAATCTCGACCCGGTCGTCCTGCGGCAGCTCCTCGAGCACATCGGCCAAGACGCTGTCCTCCAAGGCGTCCGCTACTTCCTGGCGCCGTTTGGGGGCCAGATCATGAATGGCCTCGGCAAGATCGGCGGTTTTCAGACCTTCATAAGCCTCCAGCAGGGCATCGACAGCCTGCGGGGGGCCGCTCAGAGCCAATCCGGACACGCTGTCGATGTCGACCAACGCCGTGTCGCCGCGTCGCCGCCGCAGCCCCAAACTGCTCTTTCGACGTCCATCCGGAGCTCCCTTGCGCACGAAGACCTTGGTCATCCGCCACTCGCGCGTGCGTTGCAGGTCGAGCCCCAGGTCTTCGACCACGGCCGGGAAGGTCTCCTCGCCGTCCTCGCGGACGGTGACCGAGCGATCCAGCAACTCGGCGAGCGCCAAGGTCTCCCCTCGACGTTGCTCGAAGCGGCGCATATTGACCAGGCCCGTCGTGATCACCTGACCGGGATCGATACTGGTTACTCTGGTCATCGGTAAAAAGACGCGGCGACGGCCTGGCACCTCGGTCACCAAGCCGGCCACGCGCACCCCGCGTGACACTACATTGGAGCGAGGGCCGAGGGCCACGACGACATCGCGTACCCGGCCGACCTCATCGCCCAGCGGATCGAACACGCTCACACCGGCAAGGCGGGCAACGAAGACGCGAGAAGTGCTCACCCCACGCAGAATACCGATATAAGTGCCGATCGAGCGGGAGTGCGAACAGTGTTCCCCCGCTGGTGAGGTGCATCACCCCTTCAACGGGGAACAATGCGGCCTCACGCATTGTAGTAATGAGTGTCAGATACTTTCACTCCTGAGAGGGGACTGCAGCACCATCATGATCATCACCTACATTGCCTCGGCGGACCGTGCCTTCCGGCACACCACCCCTGCAGACATCGCGCGCCGCCCGGTCAAGCCGCGGCACCGCTGGTTTTCGCGCTGACGCGAGACTGTTCATCGACCCAGGCCGGCCCGGCGCGGGATTATGTCGAGCTGAAACCGGCCCTGGGTGTCGCTCTGACTGAGCCGAGGTGGGAGACTAGTGGGCGTGACGAGTTCAATGCCCTCAGGTAGTCCCCGCTCTCGGCGTTTCGGCGGTGGGCTGACGCTGAACTATCCAATGTCCCTCGGGGTCTTCGAGAAATACGAGGATGCCCAACGAGCGGTTGACTATCTATCCGATGAAGAGTTTCCGGTGCAGAACTGCATGATCGTAGGGACCGACTTACGTCAGGTAGAACGCGTCACCGGTCGGCTAACGGGCACCCGAGTAGCAGCTGGTGGTGTGCTCTCCGGAGCCTGGCTCGGTTTGTTTATCGGGCTGATCTTCGCACTGTTTGCCAACTCCGGCGATGCCCTGATGACCATTGTTTATTGCGTGGGGTTCGGTGCCTTCTTTGGCGTCGTGTGGGCGATGATCGGTTACGCCATGACCCAAGGACGGCGTGACTTCACGTCCGTGTCGCAGGTCGTGGCCACGCGGTATGAGCTACTGACCGAACACAAGCACGCAGAACGGGCCCGCGAACTGTTGGCCGGGATGGGCAGTCAGCGCGACTGACCTGTGTAGTAAGTCCCCGATCGGCATACCGACAGGCTCGCTGCCGTGCCCGAGACCCAACCGCGAGCGCTCGTGACTGCCGAGCCTTAGCGTTTGCCCGCCGCAGCGATCCAGGCCTCGACGTCCGAAGCGGTGCGCGGCAACATCTGCGACAGGTTGCGGTGGCCGTCGGCAGTGATGAGGACATCATCTTCGATCCGGACCCCAATGCCGCGTAGCTCGCTCGGAACCAACTCATCATCGGACTTGAAGTACAGGCCGGGCTCGACCGTGATCACCATGCCCTCGCGCAACTCACCCTCCATGTAGTCCTCCCGTAACGCCAGGGCACAGTCGTGCACATCGATGCCCAGATGGTGACTGGTGCCATGCACCATCCACCGTCGGTGGAATTGCCCGGTCTCGGCGTCCAAGGTTTCCTCGACGCCCACTCCCGCGGGCAGCATTTCCCAGTCGAAAAGGGTCTGGGCGATAACTCCGATGGCAGCGGTATGGACGTCGCTGAAGGTGTTCCCCGGTTGACAGGCGGCTAAGCCCGCCTCCTGAGCGGCGAGCACTGCGTCGTACACCTTGCGCTGGGCCGGGCTGAACGTGCCGCTGATCGGCAGCGTGCGGGTGACATCGGCGGTATACAGGCCCTCGGTCTCCACCCCGGCGTCCAGCAGGAGCAACTCACCGGCGTCGAGCTCTCCGGTGTTGCGGGTCCAGTGCAGGGTCGTCGCATGCTCCCCGGCAGCACAGATGGAGTCGTAGCCGACGCCGTTGCCGTCTTGGCGGGCATGCAGACCGAAGACTCCCTCGATAAGGCGCTCACCCCGGGGAGAGTCAGCAGCCTGCGGCAACGCGGCCACCACAGCGTCGAAGGCTCGCGCCGTGGCCTGCGCCGCCTGCTCCATCTGCTCGATCTCCCAGACGTCCTTGACCAGACGCAACGTCGAGAGGTGCCGAGCCAGCGCCAGGTCGGCCTCCTGAGCGGAGTCCTGCGTCTGCTGCTGGGCTGTTTGATCCTCACCGGCGACCTGAGAACGAAGGTGGTCGATCAGCATGGTCACGTCACGATCGGCATCGCGCACCACCCGTAACTGGGCGGCGGGAAGGTCCTTGGCGACAGCGTCGGCCAACTCAGCCAAATCTCTGGTGACGATGTCCAACTCGGCGGCGACATCCGAGAGGGAGGGGCGCGGGCCGATCCAGTACTCACCCATCCGCGAGTCGGCAAAAAATTCGGCGCTGTCGCGACCGGCGGGGGGACGCATGTACAGGACCGCTTCATGCCCGTCCTCGCCCACCAGCGGCTCCAGCACTAGCACCGCGTCCGGCTCGCGATCGGCGCCTAGACCGGTCAAGTGCGCGAACGCGCTGTGTGGCCGGAAGTCATAGTCGGTGTCGTTGCTGCGGACCTTCAGTCCTCCGGCGGGTATGACGAGTCGCTCACCGGCAAAGTCCCGGCTGACCACGCCGCGGCGCTGAAGCGCGTACTGAGCAACGACGCTGCGCTCGGGGGGAGTGTGGTCCGCGGCCCGCCACCCGGTGGTCATGAATTCACGAAAGACTGCCCCGGTAGGTCGGCTGCGATGCTCTGCGGTTGCTTGTTCCTCACTCATTGCTCCATCGTGACACGGCAGATTCGTTGCGCACCCCACGGCGTGCTTACTCTGCCTAGGTGAGTGCAGGAGCGCTGAGAACAGGCGGGTCGAATCCACGCGGCCGGGAGATCACTGCGCCACAGTTGAAGCCCTCAGCCTTGGTGGGCAAGGCATGGCGGGACCGAGCCACGTGGGCGGTGCGCGGCATCGGCCCTCCCTCCGTGCCTATTGCCATCCCAGGTAACGATGACGATGTCTCCCAGCAGCACGCCCGAGCCGTCCTCGACTTGGCGCTGCGGATCGGTGAAGCCGCCTTGTCCACCGGAGCCTCAGCGGCCGATGTGGTGGCGACCGTGTTGCGGGTTACCTCGGCCTACGGCGTGAAGTCCACCTCGGTCGACATCACCTACACCTCGATCTCGGTGTCGATGCAGCGGGGTATGAGGGAGGATCCGCTAGCGGTGATGCGGGTCATCAAAGCCCGGTCGATGGACTTCACTCGGCTGGAGGGGCTGCAACGTCTCGTCGACGACCTGAGTACCTCCAGCCGGAACCAGGCGAAGGGCCACCCATCCGTCGCTCGCCCTCCCCAGCCACGGGTTGAGGAAGCGCGAGCCAGATTGAGCGACATCCTCACGGCTCCGCATCCTTACAGGCGGTGGATCGTCACACTGGGTATGGCGTTGACGGCCATCGGAGTGGTGGTCCTGTTCGGCGCCGGGCCCACGATGTGGATCGTGGCGGGGCTCAGTGCCGCGGCAGTCGACCGGGCACAGCGGTTGTTGTTCCGACTGGGCGTGGCGTCGTTCTTCAGTCAGGTGGTCAGTGCCGCTATTCCCTCGACTATCGCCGTAGCGTTGTTTTGGATCTCGTCGTCGGCCGATGGGGGAGGGACGTTGCCCGGGCCCAACATCGATATCCCAGGTCTTGACACCCCATCGCTCGTGGTGGTGTCTGGCATCATTGTTTTGCTGGCTGGGCTTTCCGTCATGGGAGCGGCACAAGACGCCCTCGACGGGTACTACGTCACCGCCGGAGCACGGGGGTTGGAGGTGGTGATGATGACGCTGGGTATCGCGGTCGGAGTGGCTGTTGTGCTCGCCGTCGCTAACGCCGCAGGCGTGGCGCTGATCGTCCAACCCGACGTCGCCGATCGCACGACGGTGCTGAGCGGCACGATCGGTGCCATGATCGTCGCCGTCGGATTTTGCCTGACCCACTACACCGGCCCACGGGCAACACTGGTGGCTGCCGTGATGTCTGGTGTGGGCTGGTTGACCTTTCGCTTCTGTTCTGAGTTGACGGTGGAGCAACCGGCTGCCTCGGCTGCTGCAGCCGCAGTGGTGGGTGCCCTGGCCTATGCCGTCCATCACCGCCTTCGAGTGCCCGAGTTAGTCATCAGCACTGCCGCCATTGTGGCCCTTCTCCCGGGTTTGGCCGTTTACCGCGCCATCTTCTTGGTGATGCTGGATTCTGCCGAATTCCTCGGTCTTGCCGCAGTTCAGCTGCTCACGGCCTTATCGGTCGGGCTAGGGCTGGCGGCCGGCCTGTCCATCGGCGGCTACCTTGCGCGGCGCCGATTCGGGCTGGACCCTTCGGCCTGGCGGGCTCGTCGACGATCTCTGGGCGCCTTCCAGGACTGAGGATCCTTGGCCGCCGACCTGGACTGAGGGTGTCAGCGCCTACGGTTGACCTCATGCCCGTCCCCATGCCTGCCCGTGAGGCCCCCGTGATTGACCTGCATACTCACTCGTCGTGCAGTGACGGGACGCAAAGCCCGGCAGATCTGGTGCACGCCGCCGGGCAGGCCGGCGTCCAGGTGCTGGGTCTGACCGACCACGACGTCATTGCGGGTTGGGCCGCGGCCGATGCTGCTGGGGCGGCGACCCGGGTGACCGTGGTGCCGGGTGTGGAGCTCTCCACACAGGTTGCGGGGATCTCGGTGCACACACTCGCTTACCTGATCGACCCGCTGGACACCGCGATGGTCGACCTGATGGCCGCTATCAGGGGCCACCGCGAGAGTCGTTTGCGTCGGATGGTGCAGGTGTTGGCAGTCGATGGTTATCCAGTGGATTACGAAGCAATCGTGGCCCATAGCGGCCCGGGCGTGACGCTGGGGCGCCCGCATGTCGCGGATGCGTTGGTGCGCGCCGGGAGTTTCCCGCACCGAGACGCCGTGTTTGCCACTGTGCTGCATGGGTCGAGCCCCTATTATGTGCATCACTGGGCCCCGCAAACCCTCGATGCGGTTCAGTTGATCCGAGCCGCCGGTGGCGTGCCGATCATGGCCCACCCGTTCGCTCGTGCCCGCGGGCGCACCATCACCCAGCACCAGATCGAGGTCCTGGTCGACGCAGGCCTGGCCGGGCTAGAAGTGCATCATCCGGACCACGACGCCCAAGACACCCGACGAGCCGCCGAGCTCTGCCGGCGGCTAGGAGTTATCGGCACGGGGTCCAGCGACTACCACGGGGCTGGTAAACCGAACCGGCTCGCCGAGCAGACTACGGACCTGCAGGCGTTCCAGCGTCTGTGTGAGCTCGGCAGCGGCACACCGTTGTTGGGCGCCCCGCTGGCCCAGGCACAAGCATCGTGACCAGCGAGCACCGCCGGCTGCTTGCGGTGAGCCCGTCGCGCTTGGGTCAATGGCTGAGTTGTCCACGCGCCTACCGGATGATGTACCTCGACCGTCCCCGGCCTGCCCCGAGCCCGCAGCGAGCCATCATCTCGATCGGCAACTCCGTGCACGCCACGCTGAGCCAGTTTTGGGACCTACCGATCGAAGAACGAACACGTGCGCAGACCCGTCGACTCCTCGCGGAACTCTGGCAGGCCAGCGGCTTCGCTGACCTCAATGAGAGTGAACGTTGGCGCGAGCGCGCCGCTGGTTGGGTCGTTGCGTACCTCGGCACCATTGATCGGGTCACCGAGCCGGTTGCGATCGAGCGCACCGTGGCCATGCCAACGCCTGATCTGGCGATTACCGGGCGAGTCGACCGGGTGGAGGAGCGCGGCGGCGAACTTGTCGTGATCGACTACAAGACCGGAGCGGGTGCAGCCACCCCGGGTGCGGCCCGCTCCTCACTAGCCCTGGGCCTGTATGCGTTGGCCGTGTCACGAATGTTCCGTCGCCCGGTGCGCACAGTCGAGTTGCATCACATCCCGACCGGTATGCGGGAGCGTCACGTGCATACCGATGAGTCGCTGGCTCGCAAACTCAGTGAGGCGGAGTCGATCGGCATCGACCTGCGCCGGGCCGAAGCCGACTTCGCCCAGCGAGGCGCAGATTCGAAATTGTTCGAACCGGTGCCGAGCGCGTTGTGCCGTTGGTGCTCAGTACAGGCCCATTGCGGGCCCGGACGTGCGGTCGGCCCGCCGCAGCCGGGATGGGCCGGGCTGGACTCCTTAGCAGAAGCCACCGGCAACCCGGAACACGACAGGGCCACTTGAGTGCAAGCCGCGGTCGATCCGGTCCGGATCACTCGCCCCCAGGCAGGCAGCTAGCTGGAGGCAGGACCAGAACTTGGGCCTGCGCCGCCACGGCGGCGACGTCGCCTCTTGCCACCGCCGCCGCTACCGGGCGACGTCTCCACCGTGCTACTGCGTGCCGGGCGTTGGCGCCGTCCCTGGCCGGAGGCAGCGGACGCGCTGTTGCCTCCAGAGCCTGAGCCGCTTGCCGAACCTGAGCGTTGCCGCTGGTGTTGTCGAGATCCGCCGGCGCGTCCGCCGCCGGAGTGACGTTTCGCCGCAGCGCCCTCGATGTCCTCGATGCGCTCCGCGCCCAACCCCTCACGAGTGCGCTCGGAGCGGGGCAACGTGCCCTTAATGCCCTCGGTGATGTCGAGATCGCTGAATAGATGGGGCGAGGAGGAGTACGTCTCCTGCGGCTCGGGGATGCCGAGGTCGAGAGCTTTGTTGATCAACGTCCATCGATGCAGGTCGTCCCAGTCCACAAACGTTAGTGCCACCCCGGTTGCACCGGCGCGACCGGTCCGCCCGGTGCGGTGCAGGTAGGTCTTCTCGTCTTCGGGGCACTGGAAGTTGATGACGTGAGTCACCGCTTCGACGTCGATCCCGCGAGCGGCGACGTCAGTGGCCACCAAGACGTCCACCTTGCCGCTTCGAAAGGCTCGCAACGCTTGCTCCCGAGCCCCTTGCCCGAGGTCACCGTGAATTGCGGCGGAGGCGAATCCACGTGTGGCGAGATCGTCGGCCACCTTGGCGGCCGTCCGCTTGGTGCGGGCGAAGATAATCGTCAAGCCGCGACCACGCGCTTGCAGGATGCGCGCGACCATCTCGACTTTGTCCATGGCGTGGGCCCGGTAGACGAAGTGTTCCACGGCCGCAATGGTGTGCTTGTCGTCGCCTTCGGTGACGGCGCGGATGTGCGTCGGTTGGGTCATGTAGCTGCGCGCCAACGAGACCACTGCGCCAGGCATCGTCGCGCTGAACAACATGGTTTGGCGGCCCGCAGGCGTCATCGACAGCAGCTTCTCGACATCGGGCAAGAAGCCGAGGTCGAGCATCTCGTCGGCTTCGTCCAGCACTACCGTGCGTGCGTGTGCCAGGCTCAAGTGGCGCTTTTCAGCCAGGTCGATGAGCCGTCCTGGGGTGCCGACGACGATCTCCACGCCGGCCTTGAGGGCATCGATCTGAGGCTCGTAGGCACGGCCGCCATAGACGGTCAGAACGCGGATGCCGCGACGTGCTCCGGCTCGCATGATGTCCTGGGCGACCTGGCTCGCCAGCTCGCGAGTGGGAGCAACCACCAGAGCTTGCGGTGCCCCCGGGGTAGCCAACTCGGCGAAGCGTGGGTCGGTGGTGGAGACGACGCGCTGCAGGATCGGAAGGCCGAAGCCGAGGGTCTTCCCGGTTCCGGTTTTAGCCTGGCCGATGATGTCGTGACCGCTCAGCGCCACGGGCAATGTCATTGCCTGAATCGGAAAGGGGTGCGTGATTCCGTGCTCCGCGAGCGCGGCCACCACGTCGGGGTGAATGTCAAAGTCGGCGAAAGTGCGTGTTTCTTCCATCAATCTCTCTGATCGGCAACGTCTGGCGCATAAGCCAGACGGAAGTGAGGGCCGATCGGGGATTTTCTTGTTGCGACTGCCGCGCAGCCATACGGTCGTGCCGACCGGGCACCTGTGGTGAGTAAGAGTCTACGGCCCCCATCAGGTGAGGGTTAACCAACCCAGCGATCGGGCGCCGGCTAGGCCGACCCAAATCCCACTTTGCCCTTTTCTCCGCTGCCGATTTCGACATACCCCAGTGCCTCGGCCGGCACTAAGATCATCCGCCCATGGTCATCGCGCAAGGAAATGATCCCGTTCGTGGCTGCCAGACCTTCGGTGACAGCGTCGCGCACCTCGGTGCCGGCCTGGTCCGACTCGAACACCAACTCACGCGCGACGTTACGAACTCCAACACGAATCTCCACGCCAGGTCCTCCTCGTTGCCTTCCCGGGTCTTTCCCGGCAGGCAGATAAGTATGCGGCATCGACATGTATGGCATGCATCCACCCGTCCTTGCGCTCGGCCCGGCCCGGGGGTCCGTCGGACCGAACTGGTCTGATAGAGCCATGACCACCACCCATCCCAGGCGTGAGTCGGCTGGGGACTCGAGCCTCGCGCCTCCTTCGCTGGCCGACCCCGACGCTGAGGCAGTGTTGGCAGCTGCCCGTGAGCGGTCGCCGCAGGTCATCGTCACGCTCGGCGCCCCCGGGACCGGCAAGAGCACGATCGCTCGACGCCTTGTCGAGGACTTCATAGGCGCCGGCGGCGATCCGCAAGCGGCCCTGCTGATCGCACCGACTCGTTCGATCGCCGCCGAACAGGAACTGGCGCTGAGCCGGCGGATCCACCAAACGCGGACCGAGCCGCTGGTCCGCACGACCTCCTCGCTTGCCTTCGCGATTCTGCGGCATGCGGCGATTCGCGCCGATCCTCAGGAGCCGCTGCCACGCCTCCTGAGCGGTGCGGAGCAGGACGCACTGATCGCCGAACTGCTCCAGGGGCATCAACACGACGCAGATGCGGGACGAGATCCGTTCTGGCGTCCGCCCTGGCCGCAGGAACTCATGCCGGCCGTCGGCACCTCAGGTTTCAGGTCCCAGCTGCGTGATCTGTTGATGAGGTGCGTGGAGCACGGGGTGGGTCCAGAGGCGCTGCGCGATATGGCCCGGCGCCACGATCGCCCGCAGTGGCTAGCGGCTGCCGACGTTTTGGCGGAGTACGAACAGGTCAGTGCGCTCGCCGCCCCGGGCGCTTTCGACCCTGCCTATATTGCGGTCGCAGCCACCGATGCCCTGTATGCCGACCCGGAGCTGCGCGAGCAGATCGGGGCGCGTCTCGGGTTACTGGTGGTTGACGATGCTCAGGAGTTGACCGCCTCCGGCGCGGCGTTGTTGGCCGCTGTGCACCACCCGGGTATGCCCGCGGTGCTGCTCGGTGACGGAGACAGCGTCGTGCAAGCCTTTCGTGGGGCGCTCGGCGGCCGTTTCGTGGCGCTCGCCGACGATCTGCATGCGGGTGACAAGCGAATCTCCGGCGGTGCATCGGCGGCGCGGCCGAGACGATTCGTGCTCACAACGGACCACCGACAGCAGGCAGCCGTTGCCGCCGCCGGGCAGCGAGTGGTGCGCCATATCGGGGTGACCACCGGGCGAGAGCACCGGGGGCCCAAGCCCAGGGGGCAGTCGGGCAGCCTGGAGGTCGCCATCATGGCGACACCGGCTCAAGAGGCTGAGTTGATCGCCCACCGGCTCCGGCAGGCCCACCTGCTCGATGGTCAGGCGTGGTCGCAGATGGCGGTGATCGCACGCTCTCATGCCCAGCATGAGTCGATCCGCCGAGCGCTAGGGATGGGCGGAGTTCCGGTGCACACCCAATTGCGGGGGCTGCCGTTGGCGGCTGACCCGGCAACCAGGCCGCTGCTGCTAGCCAGCGAGTTTGTGTTGCGGTGGGCTGCTGGTGACCTCGATGAGGTGCCGGCGCAGACCCTGATCGAGTTATTGACCTCGCCGCTGGCCGCCGCCGACCCGGTGGCGCTACGTCGACTCCGGCGGGCAGTGCGCCGTCACGTGGGCACACCGGCGGAGCGCCCGCCCGCAAGCGCACGTGCTGTGGGTGAGCAGGAGGGTCCGCCGTCGATCGATGAGGTCATCGCACGGTGGGTTCTCGACCCGACCTGGACCCTTGCCGGGTACGGCAGTGAGCTCGATCTGGCGCCGATGGCCCGATTGGGGACAGTGCTTTGGGCGGGGCGTCGCGTGGTACAGGCGAGCGGGCCTACGGTGAGCGCCCACGAGCTGTTGTGGGCCCTGTGGGACGCTACCGGACTGGCCGCTGAATGGGCTCGCGCGTCCCTGTCCGGGGGGGCAGCGGGCGCCCGTGCCGATCGTCATCTTGACGCAGTGATGCTGCTCTTCGGGCAAGCCCACGATCACTCGTGTGGGGCGAGTGCGGCTGACGTGCGCGGGTTTGTCGAGCACATCATGACCCAAAAGGTGCTGCCTGATTCCCTCGTCGCCCGCGCGCCGAGCGGTGAAGGAGTCAGTGTGCTGACGCCCGCGGCCGCAGCCGGACGTCAATGGGCGGTGGTGGCGGTCCTGGGAGTGCAGGAGGGATTGTGGCCCAACCTGAAGCTGCGCGGCAGCCTGCTGGGCGCCGAGGCGCTGGTGGACGCGCTGCACGGCGTGCCGATCGACGGCAGCACGGGGCTACGCTCGGCCCAAAGCCAGGTCTGGTCCGATGAGTTGCGCCAGTTCTACGTGGCGTTGACACGGGCCACCGATCAGTTGATCGTGACCGCCGTTGCAAGTGTCGACGAGCAGCCCTCAGCCTTTATCGATCTGATCGACCCGCAAGCAGAACTACGCACCCAGCCGGTCGTCCCGCCCAGACTGACCCTGCGGGGAGTGGTCGCCCAGTTGCGTCGGGCGATGGTGGCCGCGCATCGGGCCGGTGACACTGCGGCGCGCGATGCGTGCGCCGATCAACTGCTGGCCTTGGCCGCCGATGGCGTGTCGAGGGCTGAGTCCTCCACCTGGTGGGATAGCCGCGCCACCAGCACCCAGCGGGACAGGGTGCCAACCGGTCCGGTGCCTGTCTCGCCCTCAAAGTTGCAGGCGTACAACGAATGCGCATTACGCTGGCTACTCACCAATCACGGCGGCGAAGGCCCCGGTCACCTCTCGAGCGCGATGGGCACCCTGATCCACCAGATCGCCGCCGATGACCCCGCAGCCGACCTGGATGAACTTCAGTTGCGTCTGCAGCAGCGATGGCCGGAGTTGGCGCAGCGAGACTCCTGGATCTCTACCCGTGCCCAGGCCCGTGGAGCTGAGATGCTGGCCCGCTATGTGGCCTACCGAAGCGCGATGGAGCAGGCGGGGCGCGCCGTTGTTGCGGTAGAAGCCGTCGCGCAGGTGCAGGTCGGTCGAGCTCGACTGAGTGGACGCCTGGACCGCGTCGAACGCGACGCCGACGGCTCCTACGTGGTGATCGATCTGAAGACGGGAACGAGCAAGCCGCCGGCGGCTGAGATTGCCCGGCACCCGCAATTGGGTGCCTATCAGGTCGCGGTTAGCGAAGGCGGGCTGGTCGATATCACCGGGCAGGACGCCAGCAGTTCCGGGGCAGGACTGGCTCACCTAGGCAAAGGGTCGCTGACCAAGAACGTTCCCCAGATGCAACCGCGTCTGGAGCAAGACGCCGAACCGCGGTGGGCCCACGACTTGTTGGAGCGCAGCGCAGAAGGGATGGCCGGTGCCGAGTTCGCTGCCACCCTCGGCGCGTGGTGTCGCTCGTGCGACGTCAAAGCCTGCTGCCCCTTACAACCTGAGGGAGATCGGGAGTGATCAGCGCCAGCGACACCAATACCAACACTGTTACCGATACCGTCGACCCTGATGACCCCACGGCCACCGGGCTAGCGCCGCGTGACGCGGAGCCGAGCCCCCGGTGGTCGGCAACCGAAATAGCCCGAGCTTTGGGGGCGCCGGATCCGACGTCGGAACAGTGCGCAGTGATCGAGGCGCCAATGGTTTCGATGTTGGTCGTCGCCGGTGCCGGCTCGGGCAAAACCGAAACGATGGCCGCCCGGGTGTTGTGGCTGGTCGCCAACGGCCACGTGCGCCCCGACGAGGTGCTGGGGTTGACGTTCACGCGCAAGGCCTCGATCGAATTGTCGATCCGTCTGTCCGACAAAATCCGCGGGTTGGCCTCCATTGGACTCGCTGCCGAGGTCCCCGATCCGGCTTCCGAGTCCATCGACGCGGCCGCAACGGGGCTGGCCCCCACGGTCTCCACCTACCACGCCTACGCCGGCAGGATCGTCGCCGAACACGGCCTCCGTCGGGGCGTCGAGCCACATGTGCGGCTGCTCTCCCAGGCTGCTTGCTGGCAGATCGCTCACGAGGTGGTCACTTCACATACCGGTGAGATGGACGGGATGGACCTCGCCGAGGGCACGGTGGTCCAGGCTGTACTCGACGTCTGCGGCGAGCTCAATGAGCATCTGGTCGAGCCCGAGGCGATGGCTAAGTGGCTGCTAGCCAAGGCGAGTGTGGTGGAGGACCTGCCGGGCTTAGCCGGCAAGAGGGCTACCAAGGAGGGCCGAGACCTGGCGCGCACGCTGCGGAAGAAGGCTCTGATCGTGCCGTTGGTGCAGGCCTATCGGGAGGCCAAGGCCCGTCGTGGCGTGATGGACTTCTCCGATCAGATGGCGGTGGCCGCCGCGCTGGCCCGCGATTGCCCCAAGGTCGCGCGAAGCGAGCGGCATCGGTACAAAGTGGTGCTGCTCGATGAATTTCAGGACACCTCCGAGGCGCAGATGGTGTTGTTGGCCTCGCTGTTCGGCTCTACCGATGCCGGCGAGGCTGCGGTGCCGGTGGTGGCAGTTGGTGACCCGCACCAGTCGATCTACGGCTGGAGGGGGGCCAGCGCGACCACCCTGCGCCGCTTTCCGACGCGTTTTGGTTCCGGCGCCTCGACACCGACTCCGGTCGTGTCGCTATCCATGTCCTGGCGCAACAGCGGCTCCGTGTTGAAAGCCGCGAACGCCGTCGCCGAGCCGCTGCGCCGGGCCAGTGCGGTTCCGGTGCCCGAATTGCGTGCCGCACCGGGGTCCGGCGTCGGCCAGGTCGACGCGATCCGCGCCATCACGCATATCGAGGAGTCGGCGCAGGTTGCGGAGTGGATCCGTGGCCAGTGGTTCACCACAGAAGGCGCATGGAGCGGTCGAAGCGCTGCCGTGCTGTGCCGCAGCCGCGCCCAGTTCGACACGGTCGTGCCGGCCCTGCGCGAGGCCGGGTTGCCCGTTGAAGTGGTCGGTCTAGGTGGGTTGCTGAATGCACCAGAACTCGTCGATCTCGTGGCGCTGTTGTGGGCGGTCCAAGAGCCGAGTCGCGGAGAGGCAGTCATCCGGCTGGTTGTTGGCCCCGTCTGTCGACTCGGCGCGGCCGACCTCGACGCCCTCTGGAGCTGGGCCAGGGAGTTGGTGCAGGACTACCCCGACGAGGAGGCAAGCCTAGGGGAGGCGCTGGATCATCTGCCGCGCCGCGGCTGGGTGTCCAGCAGTGGCAAGACGTTGAGCGAGGCCGCGCGCGGAAGGTTGATGTCGCTGGGTCACGCAATTTCTCGGGTCCGATCGTTGGTCGGATTGCCGCTGCCTGATCTCTTGGTTGAGGCTGAGCGCAGCATCGGGTTGGACATCGAAGTGGCCGCTGATCCGGACGTGCCACACGGCTGGGGGCGCGCACACCTGGATGCGTTGATCGATATCGCCAGCAACTTCGTCGCCAGTGCGGACCGACCCACCTTGGGTGGGTTCCTCGCCTGGCTGGAAGCCGCCCGGGCCCACGAGCGTGCATTGGAGGGCGTCGAGATCCCCGAGTTGGCCGAAGTCAACGTCTCGACGGGGTCGGTCCAAGTGCTGACCGTGCATGCCGCAAAAGGGCTGGAGTGGGACGTGGTCGCCGTCCCGGGTCTGGCCGATGGGATATTTCCGGTGCTGCGTGGCACCGCGAAGTTCGACAGCAACGAAGCTGATGGCGGCGACCGCGATGAGCCGCCGCACGATCCTGAGGCGCCATGCCCTGACCGAAGGGCAACCGATAGGCAGGGGTTCCTCCAGGAGACCTGGTCCTTCTCTGCTTACGCTCACAGAGGGTGGCTGACCGGCATCGGGTCTGTTCCGTACGCCTTGCGTGGGGACAAAGACGGGCTGCCGATGCTCGATCTCGGCGTCGACAGCACGCACGCCTTGACTGCAGCGATAGCAGCGGTGTCCGCCGACGGAGTACGCCACCGTGAGATGGAGGAGCGTCGATTGGCCTACGTCGCGCTGACCCGGGCCCGCCATGCGATGTTGCTGAGCGCGCCGGTCTGGTCGACCGGTAAGAACCCCAGGATCACCTCGCGGTTCCTGGCCGACGTCCTTGCCGACCCGGATCGAGTAGTGCACGGGGTCCAGGTCGGCCCGTGGGCTGCGATGCCGCAGACCGATGCCGAGACCAACCCGTTGGCCGCCTCGGAAGAGCGTGCCCCGTGGCCGGTAGCGCCGGGACGGCGACGTGTCGCGATGATCGAATTGGTCGATACGGTGATGGATGCGCGCGCCGCTCGGCCAGTGTCGCCAGAGGGAAGCAACGACGCCTACCCCCATGACGGGCACGCGAACGGGGAGGCTCGGAATGCCGTGGACCCGCATGGTGTGGGCATGAACGCCGAGGACGCAAACATCATGGGCCGGAATGCCGTAGGGGTTGGCGGACTTGACCCCGAGTTGGTGCAGATGCTGCTGAGTGAGCGCAGACAATGGTCTGGGGTCGAGTCCGGAGACGTCGCGTCCGAGATCCCCGACATATTGTCCACGTCTGCCTTGCTCGAGCTGGCCGAGAACCGAGACCGTTTTCTGCGCCGCCAACGGCGACCCTTGCCCACACCGCCCAGTGCCGCTGCCGAGACCGGCACGCGCCTGCATGCCTGGATTGAGCAGCACTATGCGCGCCCGACGTTGTGGGTCGGCGACCTGCCCGGCCAAGGGGCTCCGGGCACGCAGGCTGGTCCCGGCGCCGCGGTCGAAGACACAGGGGGGTCAGGCAGCGCCGAGGCCGCGGCGGCGCAGGACATGCAGGAGAACTTCTTGGACAGTCAATGGGCTGATCGCACGCCGGTGGAGATCGAGTTGTCGATCACCACCCGCCTTGCCGGGCGTGCGGTGCGCGGTCGGATCGACGCGGTTTTTGAGCGTGCAGACGGTGGCTACACAGTGGTCGATTGGAAGTCGGGCCCCGTGCCCTCAGCGGCTGCCCTGAGCAAGCGGGCGATGCAATTGGAGGTATACCGCTTGGCTTATGCCCGCCTTCGCGGGGTACCAGCCTCGATGGTCGATGCCGCGTTCTACTTCGCGGCCACCGGAGAGACGATCTGGCCCACACTGCCGACCGCAGCAAGTCTAGAGAGCAAGCTCAACGAGATGTTTGTCAGCTCTTCACCGTTGGAGGGGCACTAACTCCACCTCGGTGGCCGCTACGGGCGGGGAATCGAGAACGCAGTCGTCCAGGTCAGAGATGCTTGGCGCGAATACAACGGGTCAGCCCGCCGGGGGCTACGGCCCTGCTTGACGCGAGGGAAAGGCCCCTATGGCCGCGAGGGCCTGAGTCTAGGTTTTTCCATCCCGCGGCCGTCCCGATGGGTCGTTGTCTGCTTGTGCGTCGTCCTCATCACCGGAGTCGCCCGACCCGTTTGCTACGTCAGCACCGGCAGCGGCATCAGCTGCGTCAGTGTCGTCCGGCGTTTCAAACTCGTCCTCGGGCACGTCATAGAGGTCGTGCAACCGATCCGAATCTTCTAGCTCATCGCCCAGAGTGACGCGTGGCAAGGATTCGGTCACGTCCTCATCATCGAGATCGAGGGTCGGCATAGCGTCCGTGATCTCGAAGACATCCGTGTTATCGGAGTCGGTCGCATTCGTGATCGGGACAAATGCAGCGTCGGTCGTGGGGTCAACCTCGACCGGATATTGATCGTCGTCTTCTTCGGCGTCTATATCCGTGGCATCTCGATCGCGTGGTTCATCGTCATCGTGCTGATCAGCACCGGCGCCATGGTCGGGCTCGTGGTGGATCTGATCGTCCGCTCCGTTGTCCTCGGCCTCGACTGGAAGGGCGACCTCATCGCTGAGCAAGCCGGTCCGCTGGGGTGGTGGCGTCTGCTCGGCCTGCGCCGGCGCAGTGGACGGCACCAGCGAGTTGTCGGCAGCTGTCAAACGATCCAACTTTCTTAGCTCATCGATCCGGTCTTGCACGACCTCCTCGGAGTTCGCTGAGACGGCCTGCGCCAAGCCGCTGATCAACCGCATCTCCGCGGCTAGGCGTGCGCGCTGGATCAGGTGCGAGTCGGGGCGACTAGAGCGCGCCAGCGAATAGCTCTCGATCACCGAATCGAACGCGGCGGGCGTCAACTGATCGACCATGGCCGCGAAGTCCTGGGCAGGGTCGGTCACGCAGGCTTGATCCCAATGCGTGAGGGCAACCACCCGACCGGTCGAGGCGTCGTCGTCGGCGAAGGCCACCAGGAAGGCCCCTCCGGTCAGTGCTCCGTGAACTGGGGTCGACGAGAATTGCCACAGCGCACTGGCCTCGAAGGCCTGCTCCCACCGAGCGAGAAGCCCGGTCGGCACCACCCCGGTCGCCGCAGCGCGGTCCAGTTCCGAGATTTGGAGCTCCCGATGTGCCGCGGCGTCGAATGCCGGCACGTCGTGCTCCTCGAAGATCTCGCGGGGGATGTTGTGGATAGCCGCGATGGCCCGGCCGATGGCGCTGGCCAAGCCGGGGCCCGCCGGGATGCCATGCAAGTTGATCGCCGAGCCCTCGACATAGGGATACACCGCTGCCCGCGGCTGGTCCGGGCCGAGGGAGGCGTAGCCGATCGCAGCTGGGGCCTTGAACGGCAGGTGCTTACCCAGTTGGGCCACCAACGACTCGTTTCGCTCCAGCTCGGCACCGGCGACCGTGCTCAGCGGGACTCTCACCACCCAGGTCCGGCCGGTGCTGTCCTCAACGATGGCGGTCTGATGACTTAGCTGCTCGTCCCGGGATCGACGACTGACCTCGCGCACGGACGTCGGTTTCATTCCGGGGACGGCCGCGCAGGCAATACCGGCCAGGGCCAGGTCACTACGTCTCACCCCGTCACGGTATGTCGTGGCCGGGCCCGATTGATGCAGGCATGGCCGGTAGCCACCCCGAACTGTTCGGCTGGCCACCCTGCGCCCGTCGGTCCGACAGTCTCGACCCCTACAGTGTGACGGTGAGCGCTGCTGAGGAGATGCTGCTGGATCTATCTCTGTCCCGTGGCACATTGGACCGCGACGGCACCCATCGTCGTGACGGTGACAGGGTCCGGGTGGCGCTGTCTCGATCCGGCACCCGGGTCTATGACCTGGTCGACGGAAAGATGCGCACCTGCCGGGTAGACGGTGAGTTGCGTCTTGTGCCGCGTTCACCGGACGTGGCCGACGGCAACCGGTTGGCCTTTTATCTCGGGCGAGACAACGACCGCGATCACGTCGCCGTTGCCAGGGATGTCGATGAGCCCGAACGCCCGGACAATTCAGCGAAGGGCTGGCGCACGCTGCGCGAGGCCGGTGAACTGCTCAGCGACACTGATGCCGGGGTCCTGACCAGCGCGGTTGCCTTGGCCAACTGGCACGACCGATACCGCTGCTGCCCTCGGTGCGGCACGCCTACTGAGGCGACCGAGGGCGGGTGGGTGCGGGTTTGTCCCCAGGACGGCTCGCAGCATCACCCCCGCACCGATGCTGCGGTGATCGTGGCAGTGACCGACAACGAGGAGCGGATCTTGCTCGCGCGCGGACCGCACTGGCCCCAAGGGAGGCTGTCCGTGTTGGCAGGCTTCGTCGAGGCCGGGGAGTCGTTGGAGTCCGCGGTTGCTCGCGAAGTGCGCGAAGAGGTTGGCGTGAGGGTGCGCGGCATTGTCTACCGCGGTAACCAACCCTGGCCCTTCCCGTCCTCGCTGATGGTCGGCTTCACCGCCCGTGCCTTCGACACCGAGCTGAACCTGGACCCTGCCGAGATCGCCGAAGCAAGCTGGTTCGCGCGTGGTGAGTTGGCCTATGCCGTGCGATCCGGCGTCGTGGCCCTGCCGCCTCGGGTGTCCATCGCCCGCCGCCTGATCGAGTATTGGTACGGCAAAGAGCTTGACCAACCACACGAATTGGATGGTCCGTTCCGCGGCCACGACCCCTCGTGAATGCTCCCCCCACCGCCGATCAGATTCTGATGGCGCTGGACCCCGAACAACGCTTGGTCGCTTCGCAACCGACCGGTCCGATGGTGGTGCTGGCCGGCGCGGGGGCGGGAAAGACCAGAGCAATCACCCATCGCATCGGCTACGGGGTGGCCAGCGGCGTCTTGACGCCGCAGCGGGTGCTCGCGCTGACCTTCACCGCTAAGGCGGCCGGCGAGATGCGCACCCGGTTGCGGACCCTGGGAGTCGCCGGTGTGCAGGCTCGCACCTTCCACGCCGCCGCCCTGCGCCAGTTGCAGTTCTTCTGGCCGCAAGCAGTCGGAGGGCCCGCGCCCAACATTGCGCCGCACAAAGCCGCGGCGTTGGCCGAGGCTGCCGGACGACTCCGGTTGCGACTGGACCGGACAAGCCTGCGCGACGTTGCCTCGGAGATCGAATGGGCCAAAGTGGCCATGATCACTGCCGAGCGCTATCCGGGGATCAGCAATCAGCAGGGCCGCTCGGTGGCCGACCTCGACAGCACCGCGGTGGCCCGACTGATGCAGACCTACGCCGAGGTATGCGACGAACGCAACGTCATCGACTTCGAGGATGTCTTGCTGTTGATGGTGGGCATCCTGGCCGAGCACCCCCCTATTGCTGCCGCCATCCAGCAGCAATACCGACACTTCGTGGTCGATGAGTATCAGGACGTCAACCCACTGCAGCAGCGGCTGCTCGATCTGTGGCTCGGTGAGCGCGAGGACCTTTGCGTCGTCGGCGACCCGGCGCAGACCATCTACTCCTTCACCGGCGCCACGTCACGCTTCTTGACCGAGTTCGGCACCCGCTTTCCCGGCGCGGACGCCGTGCATCTGGTCCGCAACTATCGCAGCACGCAGCAGATCGTCGAGTTGGCCAACCGGGTGAACGCCGGTTCCACGACGTTGCACAGCCAACAAGGCGGCGGCCCCGCCCCGATCCTCACGGCATACCCCGATGATGAAGCCGAGGCCCGCGGCGTGGCCGACGTTATCGCTGGACGGGTTCGGCAGGGGCAGTCGCCAGGGACGATGGCGGTGCTCTTTCGCACCAACGCCCAGTCGCAGGCGGTGGAGAGTGCGCTGACGGCAAGCGCAGTTCCCTACGTGCTGCGCGGCGGTGAGCGGTTCTTCTCCCGAGCCGAGGTCCGCCAGGCCCTGGTGCTGCTGCGCAGCCAAGTGCGCAGCGACAGCCTGGACAAACCCCTGGCAGATCGGGTCCGAGACGTGTTGTCCAGTCTGGGCCACAGCGCCACGGCCCCTGCCAGCGGGTCCGCCCGCGAGCGGTGGGAGTCCCTGCAGGCGCTGGTCGAGCTAGCGGGCAGTTTCGAGGGTGACCAGGAATCGGTGACGTTGGCCGACCTGGTAGCGGAGTTGGACCGCCGGGCCAGTGAGCAATACGCCCCGGACGTCGACGGGGTCACCCTGGCTTCGCTCCACGCAGCCAAAGGTTTGGAGTGGGATCACGTCTTCGTGATCGGATGCAGCGAAGGGCTTCTGCCGATCACCTTGGCGACCAGCCAGGCCCAAGTCGCCGAGGAACGGCGCCTGCTGTATGTGGCGATCACCCGTGCGCGGGTGCGCCTGGACCTGAGTTGGGCGGCGAGTCGCAACGCGGGAGGTCGGGGAAGTCGCAAGGTCACTCGGTTCTTGCGACCGGCGGCCGACTTGCTCGGGATGGCCCAAGAACCCAGCCACCCCAGCGCCTCGTCGTCGCGGCCCAAGAAGCGTCGCGTGCCCCGGGTATGCCGCACCTGCGGCCGTGATCTGACAACCGTCACCGAGCGAAAGATCGGTCGGTGCGTTGACTGTCCGACAACCTACGATGAGGTGCTGTTCGAGGCCTTGCGACACTGGCGCAGTGAGACCGCCAAGGCAGCCTCGGTGCCGGCCTTCGTGGTCTTCACCGACGCCACGTTAACTGCCATCGCAGAACAGCTACCCACCGATGTCGCCGGGTTGACCCAGATCGTCGGCATCGGGAAACGCAAGCTTGACCTCTACGGTGCAGAAGTGCTGAGCATCCTCGGCGATCACCCCGGATAGGGCAGCGGCACGGGAGGGACATCATGGCCGGGATGTCCAACATCACGCTCAACTGGTCCGTCGAGGTGACAATATCACGCTCAACTGGTCCGTTGGGGTGACAACATCACGCTCAACTTGGCACGGAAGCCCGGGTCTCGATGCAGATCAGAGCCAGCCTCGGTCGCGAGCGGTCGCCGCGGCCTGGGCACGGGTGGCCGTGTGCGTTTTGCCGATCGCGGAGGACAAGTAGTTGCGCACGGTCCCCGGCGAGAGGTGCACGGCCCGGGCGATGTCGGCCACCGGCGACCCGGTCAGCGCCTCGCGCAACACGGCGCGCTCGCGGTCGGTGAGCGGATTGGCGCCGCCGAGCAGCGACTCGGTGGCCAGGCTCGGGTCGACGACGCGCATACCCGAATGCACCCGACGCACTGCCTGCGCCAGTTCGGTCGCTGGCGTGTCCTTGACCACGAAGCCGCTGGCCCCCGCGTCGATCGCCCGTCGCAAGTAGCCGGGTCGGCCGAATGTGGTGACGACCAGCGACCGGACTGCGGGGGCGTGAGCCGATAGCTCCCGACATGCCTCGATGCCGTCGAGCCCCGGCATCTCCACGTCGACCAGCGCGACCTGAGCGTGACTGCTCAATGCGGCGGCGACCACCTCATCGCCCCGACCGACCTGGGCGACGACCTCCAGGTCGCGCTCCAACCCGAGCAGCGCGGCCAAGGCCCCCCGGACCAGGGCTTGGTCGTCGGCTAAGAGCAGCCGGATCACAGGTGGACCGCCAACCGCGACCCGGTGCCCCGTGACCCCTGCTGCAGAGTCAGCGTGCCGCCCGCTGCTTCGACCCGCTCGCGCAAGCCGCGGATACCGTTGCCTTCGCGGTGGCCGTTCATGCCTCGCCCGTCGTCGGTGACGACTAGTTCGTGCGGGCCGACCTCGACGATGCAGTGCGCCGCGTCGGAGTGGCGCACGACGTTGGTGACCGCCTCGCGCAGCGACCAGGCCAGCACGATCCGGTGGCGGGGGTCGACCACGCTCAGGTCGGTGGGTAGCGACGCCTCGATCGAGGCGTCGATCAGGACGTCGCGGGCGGCATCGACCTCCTCATCCAGCCGCGCAATTCGTAGGCCTCCGACAGTGCTGCGCACCTCGGCCAGGGCCTGCCGACTGAGGTCGTGGATCTGTCGAACCTCCGAACGTGCGGCCTCGTTGTCGCCACCGTCATCGAGGAGCCGTTCAGCTAGCTCGGCCTTGATACTGATCACCGTCAGGCTGTGGCCGAGCACGTCGTGCACGTCACGGGCCACCCGTTCGCGCTCACCGGCGATCATGATTTGGGCCGCAGCTTCCTTGTGGTCTGCGCTGCGCTCGTCGAAGAACCGCACCACACCGGTGGCGACTCCCACCCCGCCGACGATGATTGCGAAGAAGAACAGTTCAGTGAAGCGCCCGGCCGTCAGTGGCAGCAACAGCACCGCCAACAAGGTGCTCGCGTAGACCGCGCCGGCCCAGCGCAGCGGAAGGGTGAACATGGCGAAGGACACGATGAACGGCGTCATCCCCAGGACGTTCCAGCCGATGATCGGAGCACTCAGCGCGAGGAGCCCCAGCATCACCGCGAGGTGCCACACCCCCAGTGCAGTTCGCTCGCGCACGGAGCAGGTTGCAGACAGGCGAATGAAGCCGTGCAGGTAAACCGCGGCATAGGCGACGATGATCGAGATGCCCAGCCCGCGCCATACCCACCCGGCGTCCAGGGTCGCGGCCGCGACGATCGGGTAGGCCAGGAAGATTAACCAGATCCCGGCCATCACCCACCCGTAGCGGTCCCACGGGTCCTGCGGCCTCTGGCTCACTGGCGCCCCCGACCCCGACGCACCAGCCACGTCGCCACCAGCGCGAAGATCACCGTCCACACCACCACGTTAGCTAACGGCTGCCAGAGCGGCTGCGCCAGTAGCGCACCAGTTGTGGTGTCGATGGTGAAACCCTCGGTCAGCGGGTAGCGAGCGAGCGCGGCGTACCCGTAAAGCGGGGTGAACTTGGCCAGCGTCAGCAGCCACCCGGTCAGCGGGAAGAAGATGTTGCCCAGAAAACCAAGGATCACCAGCGAGCCGCCGGCAGCGCCGACCGCCGCCTCGGAGCGGAAGGCCAGCCCAAAGATCAGCCCGTAGAGCGAGAACATCCCGGCCCCGGCGATCAGGATCAGCGCCGAGCCGATCCAGGCCGACATCGTGCCTTCGGCGCCGGTGAACCCGCCGAGGGTGAACACCAACGCGATGGGGATAGCTGCTATGACCAACGCGACCGCGGACTTGAGCGCGACATAGGAGCCGTCGGACATCGGGGTGAGCCCGAGTTGACGGCCCCAGCCCTGCATTCGCTCCACCGCCGCCGCGCCGCCGATCCCGGTGGTCGCGACGACGGCACCGTAGGCGGCCATCGAGATCATGATGTACATCGCCACATTGCCGTTGCCGGCATTCTCATCGGAGTAGGCCATCGACGCGCCGAAGATGACGTAGAAGAACGCGGGAAGCAGGGCGACGAAGAACATCGTGACGACATCGCGCGTGGTGCGCTTGAGTTCCAGGCCCAGGTATGTCGTATTCATCGGCTCTGCTCCTGCATCTCGGTGTGGGTGTGGTCGCCCCGCGTGGTGTCGCCGTGTTCAGTGGCGCTGGGTGCGGGGCCGGCTCGGCTGCGGTCGGTTGGGGTGGGTTCGGCGTCGCCGGTGAGGGCGATAAAGGCGGTTTCGAGGGAGCCGCTGGCGATCTCCAGGTCGCGGCCAGCCAGCTCGACCAACAGCGCGCGGGCCACAGCGTCGGAGTCGGCGGAGGTCACGGTGAGCCGCGTGCCCTGTGTATCGACGGTGTGCACCTGTGGCATGAGTTGCAGTGCGGCAATGACATCGGCGACCCGGTCGGCGTCGACGGTGGCCGACACGGTGCGTCCGGTGGCCCGGGCCCGGATCTGCTCGGTCGGACCATCGGCCACGATGCGCCCGCGCGCAACGAGCACGATCCGGTCGGCGAAGGCGTCGGCCTCCTCCAGGTAGTGCGTGGCGAAGACGATGGTGCGTCCGGCGTGGGCCTCGGCGCGCATCGTGTCCCAGAAGTCGCGGCGGGCGGTGACATCCATCCCGGCGGTGGGCTCGTCCAGGATCAGCAGGTCAGGGTCGGGCAGCAACGCCAGGGCGAAGCGCAGCCGCTGCTGCTCGCCGCCAGAGCACTTGGCAACCCTTCTTCCGGCGATCGGCGCCAGGCCCACCCGCTCCAAGACACCGTCGACACCGGCGTGTCGGCGGTAGGTAGAGGCCACCATCCGCACCGTCTCGCGGACGCTCAGGTCTCTGAGCAGACCACCGGTCTGCAGCACCGCGGAGATCCGTCCCTCGGCGATGGCGGCGCGGGGGTGCTTGCCGAACACCCGCACCTGGCCCGTGGTCGGCTGGGTGAGGCCGAGCACCATGTCCAGCGTCGTGGTCTTGCCAGCGCCGTTGGGTCCGAGGAAGGCCACGATCTCGCCGGGGCTGATGGTGAGGTCGAGGTCGCTGACGGCGTGCACTGTCGGCGAGCCCGCGCGCGAGAAGGTCTTGGTGACCCCCGTCAACGAGACCGTGGATTCGCTGTTAGTGCTGGCCGCGCCGATGCCTGTGCCGGTGCCGGTGGCGGAGGCACCGGTCGGGGGAGTAGTGGTTGTCGACATACCCACAGCGTGCTCGCTACCGGCACTGCCGGACAGGTGATCAGGTCATGAGTCGACGGTGACAGATGTCATCCGCCTGCTGCCGGTCAGAGCGCCGGCGGGGCAGACACATCAACCGTCGCAGTAAATACGTTGCGCACCCCCGTAAGGGGGCGTAACGTCACTTGCGTTCTGTGATAACCGATCATCGCGGGCGACCGAGACGAAGGAGGCGTGCCGTGAAAATGACCATTTTCCAGGGGCGACACCGCCCCGTGTCCGGCACGCCGCGCCGATCGGTCACAGCAGGTACTCGCTGAGTCTTCCTCCGGTCTCCTTTCGGCTGCGGAGCCGACGTCCTCATCCGACATCCCCCGCAGACTCCTGTGCCCGATGGCACACCTTGGAAGGATTCCCAGTGTCTACGACGACACCCGCTCGCCCGAAGATGGTCAGAAGCACAGGTGCAGCCGATTCTCTCGAGGCGGACACGTTGCCCTGTCGAACCCACCCACCCGACCTGTGGTTCGCCGAACAGACTGATCAGGTCGAGGTGGCCAAGGCCCTGTGCATGCCGTGTCCCCTCCGAGAGGCGTGCTTGCGCGGAGCGTTGTCACGCGCTGAGCCGTGGGGCGTGTGGGGCGGGGAGTTCGTCCTGTCCGGAGCCGTGGTGAAACGCAAGCGGGGCCGAGGTCGGCCGCGCAAGGATCAACAAGCCGCGTGAGGCTCGGGGTCCGCGAGCCACTGGTGGCCCTGGGTGTGAGCCGAGCACAATGGATGCTGCAGCCAGTGCCGAGTCGTGACCTGCGGAAGCGGAGTGTTCACTTCCCACGTCACGCCCGGCGGCACCCGCGTGCCGTGCACTAAGGCCCGGACCAGGAGTGCAGCCAACCCGGTCGCTGTCGCGCTCAGCGCCGCGTCGGCGTTTACGGGTGCCGCCCACTCACAGGGGGTGGTGTCGAACTGTGCGGCGACCAATGGCCACGCCGGATCGCGATCGGCGCGGCTCAAGTGCATACACGTCAGACACGGACCCTCACCCGGCTCGACCAGAGGGCCGAGCAGGACTCGGTGCTGATCGAGCACCACGGGGGTATGCCGGATCCCGGAACGCGACCACGACGCCGCATCCGAGGGGCCAACCGTGTCGTTGACGACGAAGATGGCCAGATCGGGGCGCCTGCCCGGCGCCAGCGCGTCCCACACTGTGACCGACGGCACCTCGGCCACGCCTTTTCGGATGCTTTCCGTGGTGCTCCCGCTTCCCAAGATGCTGACCTGCAAACTAGCGGTATGCGGCTGCGTGTCGCTGGCCTCCGCAGCGACAACGAGAAGGTCGTGCGTGCGCAGCAGGTCGACGAGGTGAGCTATCTGAACTGGGCTCAACGCTGCACGAAGGCCTGGATTTGCTGCGCTGCCGGTGATCAGGCCGCGGTCAACAAGCTGGCCGCCAGGCCGTGTGGAAAGCGACAGCAACCAACCGATCTCGGCGTCGGTCAGGCCCTCAAGCACGACGCCGTGCTCGGCACTGATCCCGAACTGGATCTGTCCCGGACCGCGACGCAGTGGCCGAAGGTGTGCGCGCAGTCGGACGCGGATGATCTCAGGCGCAGGTTTCGGCATACCTGGAGCCTGTCAGGCGGTCGACGACAGTGCCCGTAGTTGTCCACAAGCTGTGCACAACCAAGGCGACCTCATGGGAGCGAGGTCGCCTTGGTCGTGCCCTACGTGGCAGGGTCAGGACTAGGAGCTGGCCGCCTTGCCGAGAATGCGGTTCAGGTTGGTGCCGCACACGGGGCAGGTCCCCTTGGCCATGCGGCGGCCGTTGGTTTCGACGACACGTCCTTCTGCTTCGCGCTTCGCTTTGCACTTTACGCAGTAGAACTCGCCCTGGTATGTCTCGGTGCCTTCTGCCATGTAATCCTCCTCGTTGTGACCGGATTCGCACACGCCTCGATGATTCGGTATGCGGCCGGATTGTGCTCAACACTAGTCCACTGCGCGTGCTCAACCGTGCTTGCGGCTGGCTCGGGGTGTGTCGAGCAATCAGCGCGGGCCAACCGCGCGCCGCTACCGGCCGGGGCGGCAAGGCGCCGGCGCGCTAGGGGGTGCCTTCGTCGCGGAGCAGCTGGTCGAGTTCGGCATCAAGGTCGGCGCTTGCACCATCCGAGCGCCCAGAGCGCTCAACGTAGCCCAACACGTCGTCCAGGTCTTCAGCGGTTGGCGCTACGTCCGGATGCGCCCAGGCCGCATCTCGGCCAGCCGGTCCTCGGGCCGACTCCAAAGCGGCCCACAGGTTCGCCGCGTCGCGCAGTCTGCGGGGGCGCAATTCCAGGCCGACCAGGGAAGCGAAGACCTTTTCTGCCGGTCCCCCTGTGGCGCGACGTCGGCGCACCGCCTCGGCCAGCGCCGATGCTTGCGGCAGGTGCGGGGTGCAGGCCCGACCCGACACGTCATCCACCCAGCCTTCGACCAACGCCAACAGAGTTTCGAGGCGACGCAGCGCTGCCTTTTGCGGTGCACTGTGTTCGGGGGTGAACAGCGAGCCGGCCAAAGCTTCTTGCATCGCGCTCGCGTCGCTGGGATCGACCGAGCGCACCGCCGACTCGATGGCGTCGGTGTCGATGCTGATATCCCGTGCGTAGTCCTGCACGGCCGTGAGCAGTTGTGGACCCAACCAGGCGACCCCGGCGAAGAGGCGCGCCCGGGCGGCTTCGCGGGCGGCGAGGTAGAGGTGAACCTCGCCGGAATCGACTTCGAGCCCGTCGGCGAACAACGCCACGTTGGCCGGCAGCAACGCCACCTGCTCGCCGGGCATCAGGGGCAGGCCGACCTCGGTGCCGCTGACGATCTCCCCCGCCAGGCCGCCCACGGCTTGACCGACCTGAGCCCCGAACATCGCCGAGCTCATCCGGGCGACCATCGGTTGCATCTGACCCATCAGGTCGGCCGGGTTCATGCCCGGCGGCATTCCCGGCAGCTGAATGCCCCCGGTGCCCTCGCCGGCCTCGCCGAGTTCCTTCATCTGCCCTTCCATCGCCGAACTCATCGCCGTACGCACGCCGATTGCTACCGGTTCGGTCAGCGAGCGCCATACCGGCAGGGTTTGCTCCACCCATTCGGCACGACTGAGCGCCGTTCCACCGCCACCGGCTGCGGGAAAGTCGGTGACTTCGTCGATCCAGAGGTTTGCCACCTGGACGACGTTGGCCACGTCACCGACGGTGCGCGCCGACAGCGAGGTATCGCCGTTCTCGGCGACGACGCGCCTGGCCGTGTCGCGGGCGAGATCGGAGTTGACCGGTCCCTCATCGGGACCGCTCATCATCGCCTGGATCTGAGCCTGCACCTGGCGCATCATCGCCGGGTCCATCTTGTCCAGGCCCATCGATTCCAGTGCCTCTCTCATCTGCGGCGGAACCGCACCTCCAAACAGCGCGGCTAACGGGTCCGCATCGTCTGGATCTTCTGGGCTCTCGTGCTCGGAACTCACTGCTGCGTCCTTCCTGGGACTGTGCGGCCAGGCATTCAGTGGTGCGGTTGCCCGGCCTGCTGACAAGATGACTGGTAAGTAGACAACCACAAGGAGTAGGCCGTGAGTTCCCAAACAGGTGCGATGCGCTCTCGGCGTAGCCTCGGCCCGCGTCGCATCGCGGTGACCAGGGCCACGTCCGCAGTGGGTCTGGTGTTGGTCGCAGAGTTGGCCACCGCGGGCGGTCGAGTGGTTGGGCTCGACACCCGAGCCGGCCCGCAAGGTGATGTCGACTGGCGGTTGAGCGACATCACCTCACCGTCGGTGGTCACGGCATTAAGCGATGTTGACGTGTTGGTGCATGTCGCCAACGACGCTGACCTCGCCGCTGCGTTGGCCGAGCAGCCAGCGCTGCGGCGGTCCCGGCTCGTTCGTGAGGTGCAGACGCTGACCACGGCGGCGGCCGCGGCTGGCGTGGAGCACTTGATCGTGGTGACCAGCGCAATGGTCTATGGGGCACGCGCCGACAACGCGGTGCCGATGCCCGAGGACAGCCCGCTGTTGGCCGATGACACCGAGGGCATGGTGGCCGATCTGGTGGAGGTAGAGCAGTTGTTGACGCTGGCTCGCTCGGTGCACCCGGGCTTGCGCATTACCTCGCTGCGCCCTGCTGCGCTGGTAGGTGCTGGAGTCGACACGATGGTCTCGCGGCACTTCGAAGCGCCACGGTTGTTGACTCTTCGAGGTCGCGCTCCAGCCTGGCAGTTCTGTCACGTCGAGGATCTCGCCACGGCGTGTTCGGTCGTCGCCGAGGGAGATCTGGGGGCCACCGTCACGGTGGGCTCCTGGGGGAGTCTGTCGCAGGGTGAGGCCGAAGAGATTTCTGGGATGCGCAGCGTGGAGATGTCGCCGAGCGCTGCTGAGGGCGCCGCCGAGCGACTGCACCGGGTGGGCGTGATTCCGCTTCCGTCCAGCGATCTGGCGTACGTGTCCTATCCCTGGGTGATCGCGCCCGAGCAGTTGAGTTCACGCGGCTGGTATCCGGCATACGACAACTCGACGTGCTTGAGCATATTGTTGGAAGGGATTCGAGGCCGTCACGCGGTGATGGCAAGACGGGTTGAGCGGCGGGATGCAGCAATCGGAGCAGCCGGTGCGGTCAGCGCCGGCTTGGCGGTGATTGCGACCGCTGCGCTGATGCGTCGGCGTCGCAACCGCGTCTGATTCTGCCCGCTCCCAGGGGAGTCTCAGGGAGGTTGGGGGATGATGCACCCGTGACTTCCACCGAAATCGTGCCGCTCGTCGGCATCCGCTCAACGACGTTGTCGGTGGATGAGGCGTTGGACGCCGTGGGCGCTCCGAGGGCGGGCGCGGTGGCGCTGTTCATCGGCACGGTGCGCGATCATGACGGCGGGCGCGAAGGCGTCACCGCCTTGAACTACACCGCCCACCCGAGCGCGGACGACGGGTTGCGCCGGATCGCCGAGTCCGTGGCAGGGGAGCCCGGGGTATGCGGGGTGGTGGCGCTGCACCGGGTGGGGGAGTTGGCGATCGGTGACCGCGCCGTGGTCTGTGCCGTGGCGGCGGAGCATCGGGCGCAAGCCTTTGCGGGTGCTCGCCGGCTGATCGAGGAATGCAAGAGTGACGTGCCGATCTGGAAGCAGCAGCACTTCACCGACGGGGACCAGAGTTGGGTGGGTCTGTAAATGACTGCCTCGCTGATCCGCCCCCCTCACACCGGCATTTCGCGGCGGGCCGGGCTTTTCCTGCTTATCGCGGTGGTCGTGATTGCGGTTGTGGCCGTGCTGAACCTCGTCCATGTCCCGAAAGTGATCTACCGTCCCGGGCCCACCTACGACACCTTGGGTGAGGTCGAAGGCACTCGTGTCATCGAAGTGGATGGCCTGGAGACCTACCCGACGTCGGGGAGTTTGAACTTCACCACCATCACGCTGAGTGGGGGTCCGCGGTTTCCGGTGAGCGCGTGGGAATGGGTCGGTGCACAGTTCGATCCTGCGGCCAGCATCGTGGATGAGGCCGAGGTCTTTCCCGCCGACGTCACCCCGGCCGAGGTGCGTGAGCAGAATCTGGAGTTGATGACCGACTCACAGCAGCAAGCGGCCGTCGTTGCACTGCGTGCGATTGATGAAAACGTACCCGAGGAGGTCAAGGTGGCGCAGGTGCTGGTCGACGCCCCGGCCGACGGCGTCCTCTCGGTGAACGACCGCATTGTGCGGGTGCGGGACACCGATATCGGCAATCCCGATGATCTGCGCGATATCTTGCAGGAAGTCACGCCGGGGGACGACGTGGACTTTGAGATCGAGCGGGACGGCGAGCGACAAACCATCTCGGTCCCGACCACGGAGCAGATCGACACCGATGCTGAGGGCAAAGAATCCAGTCGCACCATCATCGGGATCTATCCGGTCTCGGACTTCGAGTTGCCGTACGACATCGTGATCAACGCGGGCAACGTGGGCGGTCCCTCAGCGGGTCTGATGTTCACTCTTGCCGTGTACGACGTGATCACGCCGGGGGAGCTGACCGGTGGCTTGGACTTTGCCGGCACGGGGACCATGAACTCCGAGGGTGACGTGGGCCCGATCGGCGGCATTCAGCAGAAACTGATCGCGGCCGAGCGCGGGGGGGCAGAGTACTTTTTAGCGCCTGCGGGCAACTGCGCAGAGGTGGCCGGCAACATTCCGGACGGGCTGAAGGTGGCCAGGGTAGCCACCTTCGAGGAGGCTCGCGACGTGGTGGAGTCGGTGGGCAAAGACCCTGACGCCGAGCTGCCGCAGTGCGGCTGAGGAGCCCGTCGATCAGAGCCCGCGTGTGTCGCCAGGTTGCGACTCGTCAGCGTCACTGAACGTCATCGCCAGCGCGTGCACCAAGCCGGGCGCGAGATCTCGGCCTCGAGCCACGGCGTCGTCGGTATCGTAGGCCCGCTGGCGCAACAAGCAGATCGCTTCGCCTGGGCGATTGACCGCTACCAGCACCCTGACGTCCTTGCGAGCTGGGTGGGCGGCCAGAACTTCGGTGGCGCGGTCCGGGTCCGCGGGCAGATCTCGCTCCGCTTCGGGAGGCACCACAATCCGTTCGATAGCCAACGCTGCCCCGGCGACGTCTTCGGGCCAAGCAAGACGGGCCAGCATCGATTCCATATCGCTGGTCTGCGGAAGGCCCTCCTGCTCTACCGCGGTGTAGCCGTTGGTCGGCGCGTCCTGGAGTTGCTCGCCCATCCCAGGCTCGCGCTGGGCCAGCAGTGAATTGCGGACCAACGCAAACAGGCGCGGCGGCTGATCCCATCCCGCTCGCGCAACGTGCTGCTCGGTGTCGATCGCCGCTGCGCGCAGTGCGCGCTCGATCGCCGGGCTCGGGGTAGAGGGTGAATCGGACACGGGGCAGTCTCTCACTGGCTGGCGACCGGGGTGAAGCCAGTGGCGGGGGCGGAGGAATCTGTCAGGAATGTCGGTTAGCGTGTGCACTCGTGTCCGGCTACGGCGTCCGCCGTTCGAACCGGGCTTCCCCAAGGCACAGGAGCAGGTCAGCAGTGAGTCAGACGGAGGGGCCGGGGCCCAACGAGGACGACGAGCCCGAACGCTTTGGACCACCCCAGGGACCGGAATCGAGCGGTGAATCCGCCACGCCTGAGGGGGATAGCGAACCGCTGGACCCCAATGACCCCAGGGCTATGCCGGGGCCAAGCGGCGCGCCGAAGGCGGGCGGACCGCCGCCAACTGGACCGCGCCGGGGACGCGGGCGGGGTCGCGGGGGAAGCGGGAGACTAGGCCCGACCATCGCCATCGTGGTGGCTGTGCTGGCCGTGATCACCTGGTTGGCACAGTTGTGGACCGAGTTCTTGTGGTTCGACTCGGTGGGATACCGCTCGGTGCTGACAACCCGCCTCGGCACACAGGTTGCGTTGTTCCTGGTCGCCGGCGGCATCACAGCACTCATCGTGTGGCTGTCTCTGACGTTGGCGTACCGCAACCGGCCCATCTATGCGCCCAGTAGCCCCGAGCAGGCCAACCTGGACCGCTACCGCGCAGCGTTGGAGCCGGTGCGGCGTTGGGTGTTCATCGGGGTGCCGATTGCCCTGGGTGGCTTTTCTGGAGCCGCCGCGATGGCGCAATGGGAGACAGTGCTGCTCTGGCTGAACCGCCAACCGTTCGGGGTGGAAGACGCTCAATTCGGCCGCGATGTGGGCTTCTACGTCTTTACGTTGCCCTTCTTGGATACGTTGGTCAGTTTCGCGACGCTTGTGCTCGGGTTGGCGCTGCTCGGTGCCTTGATGACGCATTATGTGTACGGCGGAATCCAGTTGCAGAGCCCTGGGGAGCGGACGACTCCAGCCGCCCGGATTCAGCTGGCGTTGTTGTTTGCGGGCGTCATCGCTGTCCGTGGTGTGGCCTACTGGCTCGAGCGGTACAGCCTGACAACGGCGGACCACGAGCGGATCACTGGTATGACGTATACCGACGTGAACGCGGTGCTCCCAACCCGGGGCATCTTGGCGATCGCGGCGGCGCTGTGTGCGGTGCTCTTCATTAGCACCATCTGGACCCGGAGTTGGCGTTTTCCGATCATCGGCCTGGTCGGCCTGGTGGTCGTCGCGCTGGTCGTCGGTGGTGCCTACCCGGCGCTGATTCAGTCGCTGCGCGTGCGCCCCTCCGAGGCACAACTCGAAGCACCGTTCATCCAGAAAAACATCGATGCCACGTTGCAGGCCTACGGGCTGGAGGACACGGAGTTCAGCGATTACAACGCCAGGACCGAGGCGACGGCAGGCCAGCTGCGCGCCGACGCCGACACGATCCCCGGTATTCGTATCGTGGACCCCTCGGTGGTTTCGCCGACGTTCCGGCAGTTGCAGGGTGTGCGTAACTATTACCAGTTCCCCGAGGCTTTGGACGTTGACCGTTATGAGGTCGATGGGGAGTCACGAGACACCGTGATCGCCCTGCGCGAAGTGCGCCTGGAGGGCGTGGAGGACGCTCAGCGCAACTGGGTGAATGACCACACGGTGTATACGCACGGGTTCGGTGCGGTGGCCGCGTTCGGTAACCGGCGCACGAGCACGGGCGAGCCCATCTTCTACGAGCGGAACATTCCGCCGGAGGGCGACCTGGGGGAGTATGAACCGCGGGTGTACTTTGGCGAGTACTCGCCGAACTACTCCATCGTCGGGGCTCCCGAAGGCGCCGAACCCCAAGAGTTGGACCGGCCCGATAACGAGAACGAAACAGGTGAAGTCCGCAACACCTACTCCGGGACCGGAGGTGTGCCGATCGGATCGTTTGCCAAGCAGTTGGCCTACGCGATCAAGTACCGGCAGACCGAGATCGTGCTCTCGGAGAACGTCAATGAAGAGTCACGCATGTTGGACTACCGCGAACCTCGCGAGCGGGTCGAGCGGGTAGCCCCGTGGCTGCGACTGGACGGTAACCCCTACCCAGCCGTCGTCGATGGCCGGATTAAGTGGATCGTCGATGGTTACACCACCTCGTCGCGCTATCCCTACTCCCAGCTCAAGGTTCTCGAGGACGCCACGGCTGACTCGCTGGTCACCACGGCCAACAATGTGCAGTCGATCGGTGGCGGTGAGGTCAACTACATCCGCAACTCGGTCAAGGCGACCGTTGATGCCTACGACGGTGAGATCACTCTCTATGCCTGGGACGAGGAAGACCCGATGTTGAAGGCATGGTCCTCAGCGTTCGACAACACCGTGGAGCCGCTGGAGGAGATCGACGGCGAGCTGATGTCACACCTGCGCTATCCCGAGGACTTGTTCAAGGTGCAGCGCGAAGTCATGTCGAGTTATCACGTGCAAAGTGGCGACGCCTTCTTCACGGGTCAGGACTTCTGGCGGGTCTCCGAGGATCCCAGCATCGAGGACCAGGAAGTCGACCAGCCGCCGTACTACTTGAGCATCGCGATGCCCGGACAAGACGAGCCGACCTTCTCGCTGACAACGAACTTCATCCCCCGAGGTGAGGAACGTCAAAACCTCGTGGGCTACATGGCGGCCGACGCAGATGCCGGCAGCGAAGACGGGGCCAAACGCGAGGGTTATGGGCAGTTGCGCGTCTTGGAGCTGCCCAGAAACAGCACGGTGAATGGTCCAGGACAGTTCCAAAACGAGATCTCGAGCTCGAATGAGACCTCGGAGGCGTTCACGCAGACGCTTTCGCAGTTCTTGAACTTGAACCGGCAGCAGGGTTCTGAGGTGACCATCGGTAACTTGCTGACGTTGCCCGTGGGTGGTGGCTTGCTCTACGTCGAGCCGGTCTACGTTCAGGCCAGTGGTGGGTCCTCGTATCCGCTGCAGCGCTTGGTCGTGGTGGCCTTTGGCGATGATCTGGCCTGGTCAGACACACTGGACGGTGCGCTGGACGAACTGTTCGGCGGTGACTCCGGGGCCGTAGCAGCCGATGAAGGCAGCGGCGCCGAGGAGCCGATTGACGGACCCGACCCGGAGGACTCCGAGGGTGGTGGCGACGGTGGCGATACCGGTGACCAGACCGCCGAACCCCCGGAGACCGAAGAGCCAGCTCCGGCCGGAGATGCCGATGACTTGGAGCAGGCGATTGCCGACATCGAGCAGGCGTACGCCGACGGTGAAGCGGCGCTGCGGGACAACGACCTCGCTGCCTACGCCGAGGCTCAGGACCGGCTTCAAGACGCGATCCAGCGGGCGGTGAGCGCATCGCCCTCCGGTGGGTCGATCAGCCTGGAGAGCGAAAACGGTGACGCCAACGCCACCACTGAGGAGCCATGAGCTGAGTGAGGCCAGCCCCACGGCCGCGATTTGGCGTGCCGTGGGGACTGGCTTAGCATTGGTGATGCATCGCGGGGTGGAGCAGTTCGGTAGCTCGCCGGGCTCATAACCCGGAGGTCGCAGGTTCAAATCCTGCCCCCGCTACCAATTTCAGGCTCGGAATCTACGGATTCCGAGCCTGAAAGCGTGTAGAGACTTGATCAAGTGTCCACTTACTGTCCAAATACCCGGTCCAGGAACCCTCTGGACGGCCGATCTGCGGATCGGGTACGGACCCGCCCGGTTTGCTGCGGAGTCGCCCGGGAGCACCTGCTCACCTACCGGGTATGGAGACCAACACCACCACGTTGAGCGGCCTGGAGCCGCTGTTGAGCATCGAGAAACTCTCGGAGTACCTCAACGTGCCGATCAGGACGCTGTACGACTGGCGCCTGGCCGGAAAAGGACCGTGCGCGGTTCACGTAGGACGACAGCTGCGCTACTTCGTCAGCGACGTCCACGACTGGCTGAGGAATCAGCGCGAACTGGAGCCGGGGCGTTCTCCCATGGCGCGGTGATTCGTCATGGGTAGGCCACGCACTCCGATCGGGACGTTCGGCGAGATCTCGTTCGTCAAGGTCGCCGGAGGGCAGATTCAGGCACGGACGAGGATCCGAGACGACGACGGTCAGATGCGCCGGGTCTCGGCCACAGGTGTCTCGCGGCAATCAATCTCCTGTCACTTGCGGCACGGAAGGTTTCTCGCTGGCAGGGCGCGGGTGAGCCGCGACGATGACGCGGTGCCAGCGGCCCCCGCTCGCTGAGTCGTCGTGATATCGCGCCACCAGCCCCGTGATCGCGTCGCCGAGCTCGGCGGAGAACGCCGCACGTTTGGCGGGTGAGGCGAACCTGACCTCGGTGTTGACGGTGAGCGTGGCTAGTTGCTTGCCGGCGGCGTCTGCCCGCACGGCTAATCGGCCGACCTCGATCATGAGGCGTGAGGCGACAGCGAGAAGGTAGCGGCTGGAGAGTCGGTCAGTACGCTCGGGGTCCGCTGCGCTGGCACCAAGGCGGAAGGGGAGACGACGTATCCCCGAGCAGTGGCGCGAACTGCCAGCTCGGTCAATCCGCGCCGGGGGCTTTCCTCGACCAGCTCGACCAGCTGATGTTCTTCGAGCAGGCGCAGGTGATAGTTCACCTTCTGGCGCGGCAGGCCCAGGGAGTGAGCGATGGTGCTGGCCGATCCGGGCTCAGCCAGCAGCGCGAGAATCTGAGCGCGCAACGGGTCCAGCGCGGCGGCTGCGGCCGACTGTTCAGGCACCTGGGCGTCGAGAGGCACATGACTAGCGTGCGAAGACAATAGTATTTGTCAATAAGTGGACTTGTCTTCGTGGTGCCTACTCTGCCGACGTCTCAGCCGTTGGCTTGAGCTCGGCCTCGCCCCCGAAGAGGAGTGTTACGTCGACGCTGAAGTCCTCATAGCCCGCGTCGTCGAGGCGCTGGCGCAGATCGTCTCGGTCGGCCTGTGGGGGCTGACCGATCGCTTGGATCGCCAGCGTGTAATCACCGAGAGTTTCGTTGACGGCCACGTCGACAACGATCCAGTCCTGTTCTTGAGCCCAACGGTTGGCCACACTGTGCACCTGCTGTTGGACATAGTGCTGATAGACAACGTTGAGAGTGCTCAGGGCTAGCGGGATGCTGACGAGCGCAAGCATGGCGCCCACCCCAAAGAGGGTGCGGCCTCGCAGGGTGCCGACCTCGGCACCAGAGTCTTTGGCGACGTCCCGTAGCCCGGCCGCGAGCATCAACAGGGTGCCGGTGGCAATGATGGCCGCAACGTTGGTGGTGAAGAGCACCATAGCCCCGAACGCCTGATCGTATGCGCCAGCCTCCGCGGTGAGCCCTACCACGGACAGCGGTGGGACGAGGCTGATCGCGATAGCCACCCCCGGCAATGTGTCCGACACCTCCGACCGCAACAGGGCAAAGGCGCCGACCGTGCCCGTGGCTATCGCAGCCACGAGGTCGATCAACCCAGGACTGACCCGGCCGGAGACCTGAGAGTTCGTCTCCGCGGTGACGTCCAAGGGCATCAGGAGGCCGAGCAGATAGCCCACCGCAATCACCACCAGAGCGCCGCCCAGCACGAGAGCCAGACTGCGTCGCATCGCAGATTTTCGCGCTAACACGATGCTCATAGCCGCCCCGAGGATCGGCGTCATCAGCGGAGCAACGATCATCGCGCCGATGACGGTGGCCGTGGAGTCGGCGATCACTCCCGCGCTGGCGATCACCGCACTGAGCGAAAGCAACACCCAAAAGGCCGAGAGATTGCGGGATTTGTCTCCCTCGGTCATGAAGACCTTGCCTGTTATCCGATCCACGTCTGCTGGCGAGACGGCGCCGATGATCCGCATGAGATATCCCTTCTGAACGGTCGCATTCCGAGGTCATGATGTCGCACCCGAGCATTCGCTCTGCCGAGCGACCAGTATGGTGAAGAACTGCCATTCTCTCGACGGCAGGCCGAAGTCGCCCGACGAGGTGCTTGCTAGGTAGCATCGTGCCCCCCAAGCAAAGAGGTCCCGCCGCGTGAGCACTACCCTGGACGCGGGCCCAACGGTCTCGCCTTGGCGCCGGCATCCTTTTCTGACAGGTGTGATCGCGGCGGCCCTGGGACTCCTGCTCGTCCTTGGGCTCGTCCTGTTGAGTCCACTTTTTGACCGTGGAATGGCGGCGGAACCAGTGCCTGCTGACACCTATGGTGAAGCCAAGAATCTGGCCGGGGAGCTAGCGGCTCTCGATGGCCCCGAGATCAACCCTGTGTGCAGATCTCGCGTCTGGGATCAGGGCGAGCGAACGGAGCGCGCTGTGGTGCTTTTGCATGGGTATACGAACTGTCCGGCGCAGTTTGACGCCATCGCCGATGCCTATGCTCAAGCGGGGTACAGCGTGGTCGTCCCGCGGCTGCCAGGGCATGGGCAGGCGGATCGACTCACAACCGCTTTGTCGGATGTCACCCCGGCGCGCCTCGTCGACGTGGCGTCCAGATCCGTTGACATCGCCGCCGGGCTCGGTGACGAGGTCACGGTCGTGGGGTTGTCCGGTGGTGGGACTCTCGCGGGATATCTCGCGGGGCATCGCGATGACGTCGATCGTGCGGTCTTGATGGCCCCGCTCATCGTGCCCAAGGCCCTGCCGGCATGGGCGGTCGGACCGACGTCCCGAGCATTTCGCTATCTGCCCGACATCTATTGGTGGTGGGACGGTGAGCAGAAGGCGCAGCTCGATGACCCGCCCTATGCATACCCCCGGTTCTCTTTCCGCTCGATGGGCGCCTTCTTGGCGGTAGGCCGCGCCGCTCAGGCTGAGCAACCCCGACGCAGCGCAATGACCGAACTCGTCGTCATCACCAATGAGAACGACGGAGCGGTCAGCAATGTCGGCGTCAGAGCACTGGCCGAAGAACTGGAACCCAAGGCGCAAGAGCGCACAGATCAGGTCTTCCCAGCCTCCGATGGGTTCGGGCATGAC
>JBARZG010000134.1:0-48870 GCA_049649785.1 Ornithinimicrobium sp.
CCCCGGCACGGCGGGGCGGTGTTCGACCTGACCGGTCACCACTCCGCGTGGGTCGACCGTGACGACAGTGCGCTCCGGTTCACCGCGGAGCACGTCATCGTAGGTCGCCTCGAGCCCCGCTCGCCCCACCCGATCCAAGGACGTCAACGGGCTCAGGCCAGCTTCGCCGGAGGCCTGCCCCGCAGCCCCGGTGTCCTGACCGCCAACCTCTTCGGCGGTCGGCCGCCCCAGATATCCCACCAGGTGCGCAGCATTGACCTCCGGCATCGGATAGGTCCGGACGGGCTGAGTGGCGACGGCCACGCCAGCAAAAGCATCCGGTCGCTCCAACAGACTCAGCGCGCGGGCGGGGTCCACCCCCAGCGCGATCGGTATGGGTTGGTAGGGCGACCCGTTGAAGCACCGGGGCACCGCCGGGGCACCAGCGGTGCCGCATACCTGGGTCCGTCCCCACATGTCCTCGGCGTTCAGGTCCAGTTCGCTGGCGACGGCCTCAATCACCGCTCGACCCTGATCGTCGGTATTCAACGCCGCCGGGTCGAGAGTGATGATCATGCTGGCTTCATTGCCGACCATCGCAGTCCCGTCCGAGGCGAGGATGCGCCCACGCAGCGCCGGCGTGATGACCTGCCGGGTGTTGACGGCGGATGCCTGACCGGTGAGCTCGCCTCCTTGCACCACTTGCCACTGCACTAAGCGCCCCAACAACAGCCCACCCAGCGCAAGGACGATCACGATCAGCGCCCAGATCGGCCCGATACTGACGTTGCGAACGCTGCCCCGACGAACACGGCTCACCCCCATCGCCGGACCGCCAACCAACGTTCCAACCACACCAACGGCGGCAACAGCAGCGGCGTGAGGACAACAGTGAGCAGCCACGCCCAGCCAACCTGCGTCAGGTCCGCCGCGCCGAAACCGGCCGCCGCGGTGATCAGGCGCACCAGCAACACCAGGGCGCTAGCCAACGCCACCACAGCCCACGGTATGAGGGGTAGCAGGCCTGCGGTGGGGGTCGCCGCAAGATATCTCCGGGCCGCGCCGAGCCCGGCACCGACGGCTGCGTAGACCAGTGCAGATGCCCCCAGCGGCGAGGCACCGGGGGGCACCACGTCGATCAGCCACCCACCCGCGAGGCCGATCAGCGCCCCGGCCCATGGCCCCTTGGTCAGCGCTGTCACCGCCACGATGACGATCATCACGTCTGGCACAGCAGGCAGCAGCGGGATCGGTAGCGACATGAGCACCGCGGCAAGCAGCACCAAGGCCACCCGCAACCCCACGGCAGGAACGAGGTGCATTCAGCCCCCGTCCCGGACCAGCACCACGACGGCATCGATCGTGTCGACATCGACGTAGGGCTGCACGACCGCGGTGCTACCGAGTTGACCGGTGTCCTCATCGACCCGGCTGACGACCCCGACCGCGATGTCGGCCGTATAGGGCGTGTCGCCAGGGCTGCCCAACGTGCTCACCTCATCCCCTACGCGGATCGGCGAGTCGCCAACCGCAGACAACGTCAACTGTCCGTCGTCGCGGGCGGGCAGGTTCGGCACCGAAGCCGCCGAAACCGAGCCCAGGGCCCCCTCGTCGCCGAATTTCACCGCTACCACCACCGATGGATCACCGAGCAGGACGACGTCGGCGCTGCTGGGGCTGACGTCGCTGACCCGGCCCACGAGCCCAGCTGCGTCCAACACCGTCCGGTCCGCCGCGACCCCGTCGTTGCTCCCCACGTCAAGGGTGACGATGCGTGCACCAACCGGCGAGGTGAGCGGAGCCACCGCCACAACGCGAGCCCCAAGCGCCCGCCACTTCCCACTGCCAGCGGGAAGGTCCACCTTCCCAGCAGCCACCGCAGCGTCACGTTCTGCGGTCAACCGTTCCACCTCGACCGCCAAACGATCACGCTCAGCGCTCACCGTGTCGAAGTCATCCTGGCCCCACCCCCTGAGTTGGTCTTGCACGGGACTGAAGACCGCTGATGCCGCTGCCCGCGCAGGTGCGGTCCAACTCGGCCGGGCGAGGTCCACCACGAGGATCAGCACCGTGAGAGCCAGTAAGGTCAACACGATTTTCCGAGCGAGGCTCACCGCATCACCACATCGGCGCGGTGACTAGCACCCGCTGTAATGCCGTGAAGTCATCGATGCAGGCACCTGCCCCGCGGATGACCGCTTCGTGAGGTCTCGGCGCAACTTTGACAGTCAAGCCGAGGTCGCGTTCGAGTCGTTGATCGAGCCCGAGCAGCAGCGCCCCCCCGCCGGTTAGTGCAGCACCCCGATCAAGCAGATCACCCGACAACTCCGGAGGGCACAAGTCCAGCACAGCCAGCACTGCCGCGACGATGTCGACCACGACCGGCTCGATCATCTGCCCGACCTCAGCCGAGGACACTACCACTGTGCGGGGCAGACCCGTGGACACGTCGCGGCCCCGCACCCGGGTCGACAACGCCACCTCGGGGGGTGTGGCCGCCGCCACGGTGTGCTTGATCGACTCGGCGCTGCGCTCGCCTAACAGCACGTCGTGCTCGGCTCGCACCCCTGCCACGATGGCTTCATCGACCTCGTTCCCGCCGATCCGCACGCTGCGCGCATTGACCACCCCGCCGAGGCTGATGATCGCAATGTCAGTTGTGCCACCGCCAATATCAATGACCATCGAGGCGCTCGCATCGTGCACCGGCAGACCAGCGCCGAGAGCGGCGGCCATGGCTTCTTCGAGCACGTACACTTGCCGCGCTCCACTGTGGATCGCAGCGTCCTGCAGCGTCTTTCGCTCAACGGCCGTCACGCCGCTGGGGACGGCGACCACCATCCGCGGATGAATCAGCCGGGACACACCCACGCGAGAGAGAAAGTCGCGCAGCATCGCTTCGGTGATGTTGGCGTCGGTGATGACTCCATCGGCCAGCGGCGTCAGCGTGCGCATTGTGGCCGGGGTGCGACCGACCATGTCGTTGGCCGGACTGCCGGCGGCCACCAGCCGCCCGCTGTGGGCATCGACCGCGACAACGCTGGGCTCATCGAGCACGATGCCTCGGCCCTGCTGATGGATCAGCGTGGTGGCCGTGCCGAGATCAATGGCGAGGTCACGGCCGAGCACTGACCTGCGGCCTGCGATCTTCACCCGCCGATCGTACGCACCCGCGCGGGGTGAGTCCGGCACGCTCAGCAAACCCTGCTCATACCTGCTGGCGTTGCACCTGACCCGCGACCGGGACAGTGGCGCGATTCGGCCGAAGGGCCGCGCAGGTGAGTTGATGCGGCTCACGGATCACCTCAATGACCGGCACCGCCAGCGGTCCAGCTTGGCTGCTCAGCTGCACGAGGCAGTCATGCTCACGCGTGAGCACACCTGTGACGTCGATGGACCCCCATCGTTGTTCCGGCAACGCCCGGTGAGCTGCGACGACGGCTGCTTGCTCGGCTGGTGTGCGCCCGGTCCACCCGCGCAGGTATGACGTGTTCGGGCCAGCGGCGAGGTGTTGGTCGATGACCGGCACGACCACATCGGGATCGAGGCCCCCGTAGCAGGCCCCGTCGGGAAGGGCGATGACATTGGCGGCAAACCTGTCACCGCCGGTATGCGAGCACTCCCAGGTCGCTTCGGGCCAACGCCGGGTGAGGGCATCGGCTACCGGCCGTCCGCGGGTGGCGCAACAGACGTCATGTTTGCCGTGAGTGCACACGAGCAACAGTTCCGGCTCGTTTGGCCCCTGCGGCCCCTCCGGCCCCTTCCGCCGCTCAGGCGTGCCCTGGCGCGGTTGCGTCGACTGTGCGAACTCCCCGGCGCCTGCAGCCTGACTCTTGAGCAACGTGGCGGGGTCGATGAGGTCATCGGCAACCGTCCAGGTGCCCCAGGTGGTGATCGGGCCGCGAGCGGTACGGGGGTCATCGACGACACACCAGCTTCGGCGAGGTGAGGTCTGCCTGCGCCCGTGGCGACGGATGAGCATGATTCGCGCCCCAGCCGCAGAGGCGATCGCGTCCAACGCGGCACGAGTTGCCGGGTTGGTGACCAGTGACGTCAGCGCAGTCGGAAGCCACCGCCCCTCCAACTCCACCAGCAACCAGCGACGAGCCGGTGGGGCCGTGCCCACTATCGGGTCTCCCCGTCGCCGAGCCTCATCCGAGCAACGAAAGGGGTTGGTTTCGGTGCTCATCCGCCCTGAGAGTCCAGCACGGCGATTCCGTTCTTGACCAAGATTCGCGCGGCTGACCGGGCCACCTCTGCGTTGCCCGCCACGTCGTCGACGCGGACTGGTTCACCACGCAGCAGCATGTCCAGCGCCCTCACGTGCTCAGCCTGGAGCGTCACCCGGCCGGCTCGCGAACGGATCTGCACCTGGCCGGACTCATCGGGCGCGCTGCGCCCCAGGGCCAGGTGCTCTCGTAGCCGCAGACTCTCGGACCCATCCAGTTGGGTCAGCGCGGCCACGGATGAGATCGGCGAAACAGCTTCGGGTCGCTGAGCTGACCGAGCCTGGGCGGTCATGAACCGGGCAACCTGCTCTGCGTCAGCACTCGCGATGGCTTGCAGCAGCACCGCTCGGACCACCTCGATGTCGTCGGTGAGGTGCTGGGGGTCCGTGACATCCACGCCCAATTGCAGCGACTCGCGCACAGGGCGTTGCTCCGGCAACCCTCGATGTACCTGATCCAGGAGAGCTTGGGCCACGTGGTGCCGGGTCCAGCCGTGGACTCCGACGGTCAGGTGAATGCTGATGCCGCCGAGGGCTTTGGCGCTGTGAATGAAGCCGCGCGGCAAATAGAGGCAGTCCCCTGGGCTCAGCACGTGCTGGATGGCGGGCGGTCCCTCCGCCGCCTGCTCGACATCGTTCTTGCGCTCAGCCCATGGCTGATCGCGCAGCGGGGCAGCCAGGACGGGCTCATGAATCGACCACTCCTTGTGCCCATGCACCTGCAGCACGAAAACGTCGTGCACGTCGTAGTGATCGGCGAAACCTTGGCTTTGCGCCGGAGTGATGTAGGCGTTGACCTGCACTGGGTGGCCCAACGCGGCGGCTAACTGAGAACTCCAGGAGGTGATCGGCCCCCAGGTACGGTGGAGTCCCTGCAGCACGATGGTCGCCCCGTCGGCGAAGAGTGACAGCACGGCGTCGTCGTTGACTTGATCCTTGACACCAGCCCCGACGCCGCCCCCGATCGTGTATGCCGACTCCGGCAGCGTCGTGCCGTTCTTCGCCATTCGTATGAAGGGCGTGCGCAGCGCGCGAGTGCTCAACAGTTCATCGACGGCCTCCGCGCTGAACAGATCCCTGAAGTCGTCGGCCCCGCTGGTGCCTGCTCGTTCGGCTACGGTCGACAGCAGCGCTGCACGCGCCCAGTGCTTGGCGGCGAAGGTGTCTGGGTCGCACGAGATCAGACGAGCGAGGGCCGACAGTTCTTCGGCCCCCGCTCGCCCTCCCGACTCAGTCCCTGTCACTCGGCGGAGCCATCCGCTCCACCGTCAGCTCCGCCGTCAGCACCGCCGTCTGCTCCGCCGTCGGCACCGCCATCTGCTCCACCGTCCGCGCCACCATCGGCCGGACCGTGCCCAGCACCCCCATCCGCGCCGCCATCTGCTCCACCGTCCGCGCCGCCACCTTCAGCGCCACCATCGGCCGGACCGTGCCCAGCACCCCCATCCGCGCCGCCGTCTGCTCCCCCATCTGCTCCACCGTCCGCGCCGCCACCTTCAGCGCCACCGTCGGCCGGGCCATGTTCGTTCTGGAATGCCTCGTGCACATCTTCCTCAGAGTTCAGGTTCGAGTCTTCGAATTCGCTGGTGCTCATGATCTCCTCCATCGACGGTTCAACCGGAGCCAAGTGTCCGGCTACATCTTTATTTCTACACCTCGCCACCGACCTCGCAACCGGGCGGCCCCCCACATACAGGCATCGCGGTAAGTCAGGCCCGTGCGGGCAGATCGGGAAACCAGATCTGCCGTTCCCGCGACGCGGACTCGGCAGAGTCGGATCCATGCACGATGTTCTGCTGCACGGCCAGACCCCAGTCACGCCCAAGGTCTCCCCGGATCGTGCCGGGAGCAGCAGCAGTCGGGTCGGTCGCCCCGGCCAGGGATCGGAAGCCGGCGATACAGCCTTCGCCAGCGATGAGTGCCGCCACCACAGGCCCCGAACTCATGAAGTCGAGCAAGGGCGCGTAGAAGGGCTTGCCCTCGTGCTCGGCGTAGTGCGAGGCGAGTTGCTTGGGGCTTGCCGGGGCGACCGACAACGCCACCAGGGTGTAGCCCTTGGCTTCGATACGACGCAGCACCTCCCCGGTCAGGCCCCGTCGGTAGCCGTCGGGCTTGATCAGGACCAGGGAATGTTCGACGCCTGCGGTGTCTGTGCTCACAGCGGTCAGCCTAATGGGGTGCGGCTAGCGCGGCTGCAGCACGCCGGCGCCCAAGAGGCCGAACAACACCAACGCCAAGCCGATGCGGTAGATGACGAACGGCGTGAAGGTATGCGTGGAGATAAAGCGCAGGAACCATGCGATCACCGCGAGTGCCACGATGAAGGCGATCCCGGTAGCCAGCCAGATCGGTCCCCAGGCCGGAGTGACCGGATCGTCGGAGATCTTCGCCACCTGGAAGAGGCCCGAGCCGACCACTGCCGGGATGGCAAGCAGGAACGAGTACCGGGCAGCCGCTTCTCGCGTGTACCCCATGAACAGACCGGCCGCGATCGTGCCGCCGCTGCGCGAAACACCAGGGATCAGCGCCATTGCCTGGGCGAATCCGTAGATGATGCCGTCTCTCCACGTGAGGTCGCGCATGGTGAGCTCGGTCCGTCCATAGCGATCGGCGGCATACAGCACCAGCGCGAAGAGGAGCAGCATCGTGGCGGTCAGCCAGAGATTACGCAAATCGGTCTCGATCCAGTCCTGGAAGGTGAAGCCGAGCACGCCGATTGGGATCGATCCGACGATGACCAGCCATCCCATCCGCACATCCGGATCGCTCTGCGGAATCCTGCCGACCAAAGCCTGAGACCAACGGCCAATGATTCGCGTGATGTCCCGCCAGAAAAACACCAACACGGCCGCCTCGGTGCCGAGTTGGCTGATCGCGGTGAACGCGGCCCCTGGGTCCTCGCCGCCGATGAGTTGACCGACGATCGAAAGGTGGGCGCTGCTGCTGATCGGCAGGAACTCGGTCAAACCCTGCACCAATCCCAACAGGATCGCTTGCCAATACTCCAAGGCTAGTCCTCGCTCGGTTGCTCTCGGGAGGACTCCGCGTCCTCGGCTTCCCACTGTGCCGCGATCTCATCGACCTTGTGACCCTGCGCTAAGCAAAGCCACCACACCCCCGTGAAGATCAGGCCGACGATGACCATGGCCGGGAGCACAAAGGCGGTCGCAAACGTCAAGAGTTGGATGACCCAGCCCAGCAGGATCCCACCCGGGCGGCGCAGCAGGCCGGAGGCCACGATGCACAACACCGCGAGCGCCGAGCCGCCGATCAGGTAGGTCGTGGACCGGCCGTCCGGAGCGTCGGCGACCAGCGCGAATTGCCGGGCGACCAGGGCGCCGAAGAAAATCGTCATGGCCTGGCCGAGCAGCGTGACTGCTGCAAGACGTCGAGTGAACTTGCCGGGAACGGCTAAGGAGGGGAAACCGGGCACAAGGGACATTGTTGCTGATCGGCCATGCCGTTGGAGTCAGCGGACACCCTCAAGGTTCGCCCACCCACTCGCAAAGAGGCTAAACGTCGGTGTGACCCAGCAGCATCCGCACTTCGGCCGCGGTCACGACCGACCCGGTGGCCAGCACGGCACCCGCTTGACCGCCCTCGTCAGCAAGCTCGGCGGCGACGTCGAGTGCATCGGGAAGAGCGGGCACGACCGTGACCCGGTCGGCACCGAAATAGCCGGTGGCGATCTCGGCTAACCGTGCCGGGGCGATCGCCCGCGGTGACGTCGTCCGCGTCACCACGACGTGATCCAGAATCGGCTCCAACAGCCCCACCATCGTTTCTGCGTCCTTCTCCGCCAGGATCGCCAACACCCCGACCAGCCGGTGGATGGTGAACGAGTCGCGCATCGACTCGACGAGCGAGCTGATACCGGCTGGGTTGTGCGCCGCATCCACCAGGATCGTGGGACTGCGCCGCACCACTTCCAGCCGTCCCGGTGAGGTCATGCCCGCGAATGCGCCGGCCAACACCTCACCGGTCAACGGTTGCTCACCACCGCCAAGAAAGGCTTCCACGGCAGCGACCGCCAAGGACGCGTTGTGGCTCTGATACCCACCGTGCAGCGGCAAGAACAGATCGCGGTACTCACCTGCCAAGCCGGTGATCGAGACCTGTTGCCCGCCGATCGCGACCGATCGCTCGTTCACACCGAACGCCACGCCCTGGGTATGCAGTGTGGCCCCGACCTCCTCAGCGCGCTCGATCAGGATCGACATCACCTCGGGCTCCTGCTCGGCCACGATCGCGATGGCGCCGGGCTTGATGATGCCGGCCTTCTCTCCTGCGATCGCCTCCAAGGTGTCCCCGAGCAGCCGGGTGTGATCGATAGCGACCGGCGTGATCACCGCCACTTGACCGTCGGCGACGTTGGTGGCATCCCAGACCCCACCCAGCCCGACCTCGACCACGGCGACGTCAACGGGTGCGTCGGCAAACGCGGCATACGCAATCACCACGAGCACCTCGAAGTAGGTCATCGCCGGACCGCCCTGGGCCATCGACGAGGCGTCGACCATCTGCACATACGGCAGAACGTCGTCGTAGGCGTCGAGAAAGCGCTGCTCAGTGATCGACTCGCCGCCAATCGCGATGCGCTCGCGCATGTCGTGCAGATGTGGGCTGGTGAACCTCCCGGTGTTCAGCCCGAGCTCACGCAACAGGCGGTCGACCATCCGGGTCGTCGAGGTCTTCCCATTGGTGCCCGTGAGGTGAATCATCGGGAACGACTGCTGCGGGCTGCCCATCAGGTCCATCACCTCGGCCACCCGCTTCAGCGTCGGCTCGATGACGGTCTCCGGAGCGCGGGCCATGATCGCCTCGGCCGCCACGGCCATCCGCATCTTCAGGTCGGCAGCGGCTGCGACCTCCGCGGCGGAGTCTTTGGCCAGTTTCGTTGCGTCGACCGCCGGGTCCTCGTCCGGGCCATCGTTGCCCATCAACTCGTCTAACTCGTCGTGGTTGCTCATCGGGCCACCTTCGAGATCAGCATCTGCACGTCGCGGTCGCCGTCCAGCCGGGCCACACTTGCGCTTCCCTGACCTGCGCTGGGCAGCGGTGTCTGGGCACCAGCGGCACCGAACTGCACCGCCAGGGTTTCACTCATCACCAAGGCTTGGTGCTCGACCGCCGCCTCCCAGACAGCATCGTCACCGACGACCGTGAGGCTGATCCGGTCACTGACATCCAAGTCGGCCTCACGTCGAGCCTGCTGCACGGCTCGGATCAGGTCCCGAGCCAGCCCTTCACGGGCCAAATCCTCGGTGACTTCCGTGCTCAACGCCACGAAGCCACCGCTGGGCAAGGTTGCCGTCGCCAACGCCGCCGGCGAGCCCCGGCCCTCTGGCGGCGACCCAGGCGTAGCGCCGCTGACAACCGTCTCCAGCACATACTCACTGTCCAACAGTTCCAACCCGCCGGCCGTCACTTTGCCGTCATGGCCGACCGTCCAGTCGCCGGACTTACTGCCCTTGATCGCGTGCTGCACCTCGCGGCCCAATCTGGGCCCGGCGGCTCGCGCATTGACCGTCAGCCGTTGCTCGACTCCGAAGGCGTCGGCGGCCGGGTCATCGATAACAAGCACCACGACCTCGCGCACATTGACCTCATCGCGGATCACGTCGGCCAACTGCTCCACCGCGGCCGGCGCGTCGCTCACCACCGTGAGCGTAGACAGTGGCAGTCGAGTCCGCAGTTGCCGGGTCTTGCGCAGCGCCGAGGTGGTCGAGCACACCTCTCTGGCCAGGTCCATCGCCGCCACCAACTCGGGGTCGGCAGGCAGATCCTCGACGTCTGGCCAGTCGGTCAGGTGCACCGACTCGCCGCCGGTGAGTCCGCGCCATACGTGTTCGGTCATCAGCGGGAGCAGCGGCGCTGCAACCCGGCAAACCACCTCGAGCGCGGTGTAGAGCGTGTCGAATGCGGCAGCCGTGTCGCTGGATTCGGCGGCCGAGCCCCAGAACCGCGAACGCGATCGGCGGACATACCAGTTCGTGAGCACGTCGACATACCGGCGGATGCTGGCGCAGGCTCCGGCGATGTCAGAGGCATCTAGTTGGTCCTGCACATCGGCGACCAGATCCCGGGTCTTGGCGAGCAGGTAACGGTCCAGCCGGTGCTGCGACTCCGTCGACCAGCGGGCCTGGTATGCCGTGCTGACGTCAGCGCCTTCGGCCGCACCGGTAGCGCTCTTAGCAGCAGCATCGTGGCCCGATCCCGCAGCGTTGGCGTAGAGGGCGAAGAAATACCAGACATTCCACAACGGCAGCAGCACTTGGCGCACCTCGTCGCGGATCCCCTGCTCAGTCACCACCAGGTTGCCACCGCGCAGAATCGGTGACGACATCAAGAACCAGCGCATCGCGTCGGCGCCGTCCCGATCAAACACTTCGCGGACGTCAGGGTAGTTGCCCAGCGACTTGCTCATCTTCTGACCGTCACTGCCCAGCACGATGCCGTGGCTGATGCAGGTCGAGAACGCGGGACGGTCAAACAACGCCGTCGCCAAGACGTGCAGGGTGTAGAACCAACCACGGGTCTGCCCGATGTATTCGACGATGAAGTCCGCCGGGAAGTGGTGCTCGAACCATTCGGTGTTCTCAAACGGGTAGTGCACCTGGGCAAAGCTCATCGAGCCGGAGTCGAACCACACGTCCAACACGTCCTCGACCCGGCGCATCGTGCTGGCCCCGGTGGGGTCATCCGGGTTCGGCCGGGTCAACTCATCGACGAACGGCCGGTGCAGGTCGAGGTTGCCCTCTCCGTCGCGGGGCAGTTCGCCGAAGTCAGCCTCCAACTCCGCGAATGAGCCGTACACGTCAACACGCGGGTATGCCGGGTCGTCGCTGCGCCATACCGGGATCGGACTGCCCCAGAACCGGTTGCGGGAGATCGACCAGTCACGGGCATTGGACAGCCACCTGCCGAACTGTCCGTCCTTGATGTGCTCCGGCACCCAGGTGATGTCGTCGTTCAGCTCAACCATGCGGTCCTTGAACTGGGTGACCGCGACAAACCAGCTGGACACTGCCTTGTAGATCAGCGGCTGGCGGCAACGCCAACAGTGCGGGTAGGGGTGGTCGTAGGTTTCGTGACGCAGCAAGACGGTGCCGGGGGTAACGGCCCCGATGTCTTCGGGACCATTCAGGCCACGAGTGGCGGCCTTGAGGTGATCGATGATGTGCGCGTTTGCGTCGAACACCAACATCCCGGCGTAGTCATCGACCGGGGTTTGGAAGGCCCCGTCCGGCCCGACCGGCATGACCGGTTCGATACCCATCCGGTCGGTGACCTCCTTGTCCTCCTCACCGAACGCGCCAGCGCTGTGCACCAGCCCGGTGCCGTCGGTAGTGGTCACGAAGTCGGCGTGAGTCACCACATGAGAGTTGGCGTGGCCGTCGTAGTAGGAAAAGGGTGGGACGTAGGACAGTCCGATCAGGTCGGCACCGGTCAGGTGTTGCACGACCCGCCCTGAGGCGTCTGCGCCCAACTCCCGCTCGTATGCCGACAGCCGGGCGGCCGCGATGACGTACCGCTGCGGGAGCGGCGAGTCGGAGTGGGCGCTTGAGCCAGCGCGGGGGGCCAGTCCCTCGACGACCACATAGTCGATCTCAGGGTCGACCATGATCGCCAAGTTGGCCGGAAGCGTCCACGGGGTGGTCGTCCAGATCAACAGGAGGGCGCCGTCGAGGTCGCCCTCGGTACGCACTCGAAAGCCCACGGTGACAGCAGGGTCTTGGCGGACCTGGTAGACGTCTTCGTCCATCCGCAGCTCGTGGTTGGACAACGGCGTCTGATCGTTCCAGCAGTACGGCAAGACTCTAAAACCCTCGTACACCAGACCTTTGTCATGCAGCTGTTTGAACGCCCAGATCACCGACTCCATGTAGTCGGGGTTCAACGTCTTGTAGTCGTTGTCGAAGTCGACCCAGCGCGCCTGGCGGGTGACATAGTCGCGCCAGTCGTCGGTGTACTTCAGCACCGATTCGCGACACTTGGCGTTGAAGGACTCGATGCCGAGTTCGATGATCTCGTCCTTGGTCTTGATGCCGAGTTGGCTCATCGCCTCCAGTTCGGCGGGCAGGCCGTGCGTGTCCCAGCCGAACCGCCGCTCGACCCGGCGCCCACGCATGCTCTGGTACCGCGGCACGACGTCTTTGACGTAGCCGGTCAACAGGTGGCCGTAGTGCGGCAGGCCGTTAGCAAACGGCGGGCCGTCGTAAAAGACGTACTCGTTGTCCCCGTTGTTGCCCGCGTCCCGCTGATCGACACTCTTGAGGAAGGTCTCGTGGTCCCGCCAATAGGCCAGGACTTCGGCCTCAAGGTCAGGGAGGCGCGGCGAGGCGGTGAGTGCCTGGCTCTGGCCAGTCCGTGCTTGGGGGTAGGTCATCGCGGGTGCTCCTGAGCGGTCGCGTCGGTGGTGGATACACGACATACGTCGCGTCGTTGCCACGAGGACGGCGCAAGCACCGCGGTACCACCTCGCTTGCCGACAGCCTGCCGAGAGGCAGGTATGCCGACCGCTCTGGTCAGGGCGATGACGTGCCCATACGTCCGGTTCTAGTGCCATTCACTCCCGACGAGCTTGTTCCGCCGCGAAGGGAGCGAGTGGGTTCTTCCGGAGGCTCACCGGTGATGGCCGGGTCGAAGCCGATACCCCCAACGATACATCCCCTGCCAACAGCAATACCGCACGCAAGCGGTGGGCCTTTCTGCAGATACCGCGCGCAACGCGATGAATACGTGAGCAATACCGCGCGCAGAACCACCGAAACGCCCGCAAAACCGCGCGCAAAGCCATGAAGACCACAGCAATACCGCGCGCAAACGGTGGGTGGACACAGCGAAAGGGCTGGGTCGTCTTGTGACGACGCCAGCCCCTTCAGCTGTTGACTTTTCCGATCACCCCTGAGGGCGTCCGATCAGAGCTGGTCGGCGGGGATGTCCTTGTCCTTGTCGTCCTTGCCGAGCTCGTACAGGCGGCCGTGCGAGCGGTCGGCGAGGTACTCGTTCATCTCCTTCTTGATCGCTGGGAGCATGAAGTACACGCCCAGGATGTTGATGAACCCGCAGACGAACAGGAACGAGTCGGCCAGACCCAACACCTCGGTGAAGCCCAACACACAACCCGACACGGTCAGGAACAAGAAGATGACCCGGTAGATGATGTCCTTCGTCCTGCCCTCACCGAAGAGGTAGTTCCACGCCTTGTTGCCGTAGTACGACCAGGTGATCAAGGTCGACACGGCGAACAGGGCCACTGCGGCCGCCAAAACGTAGGGGAACCAACTGATGCTGCTCTCCATGGCGTCCGAGGTCACCGCGACACCGCCGCCGTACTCGTAGCCCGAGTCCTCCGAAAGGCCCTCGCGGGTCTCGGTGAAGAACGCGGTGTTGGAGATGAGGATGGTCAGTGAGGTCATCGTGCAGATCACCACCGTGTCAATGAACGGCTCGAACAGCGCTACGAAGCCTTCGGACACCGGTCGGCGAGTCTTGACTGCGGAGTGCGCGATCGGGGCCGAGCCGAGGCCTGCCTCGTTGGAGAAAGCCGCCCGCTGCAGACCAACGATCAACACACCGATGAAGCCACCGGTCAGTGCGTCCGGATTGAAGGCGCTCTCGATGATGAGGCCGATCGTCGGGATGATCTCGCTGGCATTGCTGAAGATCACGATGAGGCAGGCCAGCACGTAGACGCCACCCATCACCGGCACCAGCGTCGAGGTGACCTTACCGATGGACTTGATGCCGCCCAGGATGACCAAGCCGATGATCGTCGCCAGAATCAGGCCGAAGATGATGGCGCCAGCCGAGTTGGCCAGGAAGCTGTCCTCTGGTCCGCCGGTGACCTCCACGGCCTGCGAGTAGGTCTGGTTGGCCTGGAACATGTTGCCGCCGCCCACGCCGAAGAAGAAGATCGCAATGGCGAACGCACCGGTCAACCCGGTAGCGACCCACTTGGGGAACTTGTTGAAGGCCACCGGCAGGTACTTGAACGGGCCACCGGAGACGCTGCCGTCTTCGTAGACCGTGCGGTATTTCACACCCAGCGTGCACTCGGCGAACTTAGTGGCCATGCCGAACAGTCCGGCCAGCACCATCCAGAACGTCGAACCGGGACCACCAATAACCATGGCGGCGCCGACACCGGCGATGTTACCCAGCCCGACGGTGCCCGAGACGGCAGAGGTTAGGGCTTGGTAGTGCGGGATCTCGCCGGGATCGTCCGGCGAGGAGAACTTGCCGCGGATGACTTCGAAGGCAGTACTAATGCCTCGCACCTGGATGAACCCGAGGTACACGGTGATGATGATGGCGGCTGCCAGCAGCCACATCACGATCCACGGCATGGGGAAGAACTCCGGGGACCAGAACACGATGTTCGCCACGGTCTCGTTCATTGGCTCGAACACACTGTTGATGGAGGAGTCGATGGTCGCGAAGAAGCCCTCAGGCTCCACGGCCTGCGTTGGCAGGCTCAGGGGTTTAGTCAACATTCCGCAATGGGACCGCGCTGACACCCCATCGGCAACCGTTTACACGCAGTCGTGACCAAATCGTGACCTTCACAGGGAACAACGAGACCTCGACGCACGTAGAAACCAAGGTTGGGCACTATCCGCCCGGTGAGGCCGAGCCCACAGATGATCTGGGAGACTGCCGTCATGACCGTGAGTGATGTGCCAGGTGCTGCGCTGCGTCCGATTCGGCTTCCGGAGCGACCCAGCGTCGATGGTCTGGAACAGAAGTGGTCGGCGGTGTGGCGGGATCAACGGACCTACGCCTTTGATCGGGCGGCCGCTCTCACCGCTCCGCGCGAGCAGCTCTTCACGATTGACACTCCCCCGCCGACCGCCAGCGGGTCGCTGCACGTTGGACACGTGTTCTCCTATACGCACACCGATTGCTTGGCTCGCTACAAGCGGATGAGCGGCTCCGTGGTTTTCTACCCGATGGGCTGGGACGACAACGGCTTGCCGACTGAGCGGCGTGTGCAGAACTACTACGCCGTGCGCGGGGACCCCACGCAGCCCTATGACCCCGACTTCGAGCCGCCAGCGCGAGGCAGCGACGACACGTCTGGCAAGGCGCCGAAGATGAGTGAGCAGCAACCGATCTCGCGCGCCAACTTCATCGAGTTGTGCAACGAGCTCACGGTGCTGGATGAACAGAAGTTTGAGGATCTGTGGCGCACGTTGGGTTTGTCGGTCGACTGGTCGCTGACCTACCGCACCATTGACGACCGATCACGTGCCGTCTCTCAGCAGGCGTTCCTGCGCAACTTAGACCGCGGCGAGGCCTACCAGGCGCAGGCACCCGGTCTGTGGGATGTGACCTTCCAGACTGCCGTTGCACAAGCGGAGTTGGAGGCGCGAGATTATCCCGGCGCCTACCATCGCGTCGCCTTCCACCGCTCGAACGATCAGCAGGTCAGTGCTCAGGAGCTGAGCAGCCAGGAGGGCGCGGGGCGCTCATCGGAGCCGGTGTATGTCGAAACCACCCGCCCGGAGTTGATTCCTGCAGTGGTGGCCCTCATCGCTCACCCGGACGATGAGCGTTATCAGCCGCTCTTTGGCAGCACCGTGACCTCGCCGCTGTTCGGTGTGGAGGTGCCCGTCGTGGCCCATCGGTTGGCCGAGATGGACAAGGGCGCCGGCATCGCCATGTGCTGCACCTTTGGCGACCTCACCGACGTGCAGTGGTGGCGCGAACTCAACCTGCCCACCCGATCGATCATCAGCCGCAATGGTCGGGTCCAGTCCGAGACTCCGGCGTGGATCGCCGGGGGCCCAGGAGAGCGGGTGTATGCCGAGCAGCTCGCCGGCAAGACGACATTCAGTGCCCGAGAGCAGGTCGTGGCGGCGCTTCGGGACTCCGGCGACCTCGACGGCGAGCCGGTCAAAACTCAGCGCAAGGCGAACTTCTTCGAAAAGGGCGACAAGCCGCTGGAGATCGTCACCACCCGCCAGTGGTACATCCGCAACGGCGGCCGGGATGCTGACCTGCGAGAAGCCTTGCTGCGCCGCGGCGATGATCTCGACTTTCACCCCGCATTCATGCGGACCCGCTACCGCAACTGGGTCGGCGGGCTCAACGGCGACTGGCTGATCAGCCGGCAGCGCTTCTTCGGCGTGCCGATCCCGCTGTGGTATCGAATCGACGAGGCGGGCGACATCGATCACGACGCGCACCTGGTGCCTGCCCTCGACGATCTGCCGGTCGACCCCACCGCACAGGCTCCGGCCGGCTACCGCGAAGAGCAACGGGGCCAGCCCGGTGGTTTTTCTGCCGACCCGGATGTGATGGACACCTGGGCCACCTCCTCGCTCTCGCCGCAGATCGCCACCGGCTGGCCGGTCGGCAACCGTCCCGACGGCGACCTCGGCAATGATCGCGAGCTCTTTGTTGCGACCTTCCCCATGAACCTGCGCCCGCAGGGCCAGGACATCATCCGCACCTGGCTGTTCTCCTCGGTCGTGCGAGCCCACCACGAGCACGGCGTCTTGCCGTGGAGTGACGCCGCGATCAGCGGCTGGATCCTAGACCCCGACCGCAAAAAGATGAGCAAGTCCAAGGGCAACGCGCAAACCCCGGAGGGACTGCTGAGCGCACACGGCTCGGATGGCGTGCGGTACTGGGCTGCCTCCGGGCGCCTCGGCACTGACGCAGCCTTTGACGAGGCTCAGATGAAGGTGGGGCGCCGACTGGCGATCAAGGCGCTCAACGCCAGCACATTTGCGCTGCGGATGGGCGCCGACGCCGACGGGAACCTGCCCGAGCCGGAGTCTTTGGATGTCCTGGTGTCCAGGATCACTGAGCCTCTGGACAAGGCGATGATGGCGGGGTTGTCCGAGGTTGTCGCCCAGGCCACCCGCGCCTACGAGGCCAGCGATCACACCAAGGCGCTGGAGGTGACCGAGACGTCCTTCTGGATGTTCTGCGACAACTACCTCGAGTTGGTTAAGGAACGTGCCTACGGCAACAACGTCGACGGCACGTCCAGCAGCACTGCCGAAGCCAGCAGATCGGCGCAGGCCACCTTGCAAGTGGCGCTCGACGTCTATATGCGGCTTCTCGCGCCGGTCCTGGTGTTTGCCTGTGAGGAGGTCTGGTCCTGGTGGCACGCCGATTCGGTGCACACTCAGCCGTGGCCCACCACCGACGAGTTGGCCCCCGCTGCTGGCGGCGCCGACTCGCGGATGTTGCAGGTTGTCGGCCGAGCCCTCGCCGGGCTGCGCAAAGCCAAGTCGGAGGCGAAGGTCAAGATGCGGACCGAAGTCAGCGCAGCCACCGTGCTCGCCACCGACGGCGACCTGGCATTGCTGCACGCGGCGGCTGGGGATCTCGCGGCAGCGGGCAAGGTCAGCGGCACCGTGGCATGGGAAAGCGGTAGTGAGTTCGCGGTCCGTGACGTGCAACTCCTGACCAACTAGCCACGGAATGTCACGGACTCGAGCAACGCTGGGGGCCTTGATCGTCCTGGTCGTGGCTGCCGTGTTGCTATGGGGGGCGAGTTCTGGCGAGCCGTTGATCAGTGGGCCAAGGGTCGATCTGCCGGATGGGCCAGCTCTTCCCGACGACGCTGCCTCGACGGTGGGATCGCAGACACCAGCGCAGGCCGGAAGTTCAGACACCGAAAGTGACGGCACCGGGATCAACGCAGCGCTGATCGCCCAGGTCGCGGTTGCTGCGCTCATCGCTTGGTTGGTGCTGCGCTGGTTTCGCAATCGGGAGCCCGACGAGCCGGCCGCGTTTGAACAACACCAGCCCGGCGATGAACTCGATCAGTTGGTAGAGGCCACGGCCAGCAGCCGGGACTCGCACAATGCCGATCGCCACGGCGACCCGCGCAACGCAGTGGTCGCCTGCTGGGTGGCCTTGGAGGATGCCCTCGAGGCCATCGGGGAGGCACCTCAGGCTGGGGAGACGTCCCTCGACGTCACGCAGCGCGTGCTCGGCGGCTGGCAGGTCGATCCCGAGCCATTGCGACTACTGGCCGACCTCTTCCGCGAGGCACGGTTCTCGCGGCACGCGATCACCGAGCAGCATGCCGACGAGGCGATCAGCGCTCTGGAGCAGATTCATGCCGGGCTGGCCCGCGCGGCGCAGCGTCGAGACCGCACCCATGGCGACTCGGCCGCCGACGGCACAGACAGCGATGAGAGTTTTGCTCACCGCGAGGATCGCGAGCGCGGCGACAACACATCGGCGGGTATGCCGTGAGGAAGCAGTGGATCGCGCGCGGCATGACAGCGCTCCTCACCGTCGCTGCCACCGGGGCGCTGTTGTGGTTCGCCGGCACGCTGCCCTCCTCTGTCGCCGCCGCCGCCGCCGCAGTCGCCGTCATCGTCGGGTGCTGCATCCTGTTGTGGTGGACCCGGAAGGACCTTCCCGCCCCGATCGACACGGCGTCCTGGTATGTGGTCCGCCGGGACGAGGCCGTCGTGCCGCCGGCGATGGACTATCGCCTGGTCCGGCTCCGGCGGGATGTGCGCGATGCCCTGACGAAGTCGCATGATCGCCCGGATCGGATCCACCCGCAGGTGATGCACTTGAGCGAGCACCTCCTCCGCGAGCGCCACGGAATCGAGCTCGAGACCGAGCCGGAGCGTGCCACCGCGGTGATGGACGATGCCCTGTCGGCATACCTCAGCTCACCGCCGACGATGAATCACCGCACCGCCGTACGGGAGTTGGACCGCGTGCTACGTGGTGTCGAGCAACTCAGCGCACAGCCCACGACGACGAACGGGACCACACAACGATGAGCACTGATCAGCATTCCGAGCTCCCCCTGACCCAGGCAACCGCGCTGGCGGAGACCGTCCTGGACCGCGTCGAGCAAGCCGTCGTCGGAAAGCGCGAGGCACTGACACTGGTGTTGACGACGGTCTTGGCGGGAGGACACGTGCTGTTGGAGGACTACCCCGGCCTCGGCAAGACGCTGGCCGCCCGGTCCTTCGCGCAGAGCCTGGGACTGGACTTCACCCGAGCCCAGTTCACCCCCGACCTCCTACCCGCCGATCTGACCGGAGCCTACGTCTATGACCAGCGCACCTCGGAGTTCGACTTCCGAGCGGGACCGCTGTTCACCGGCTTGCTGTTGGCCGATGAGATCAACCGCACGCCGCCAAAAACCCAATCAGCCCTGTTGGAGGCGATGCAGGAGCATCAGGTGACCGTCGAGGGGATGACACACCAACTACCGCAGCCGTTCCACGTGCTGGCCACGGCGAACCCGGTTGAGTACGAGGGCACATACCCGCTGCCCGAGGCCCAGCTGGACCGGTTTCTGATGCGTGTCTCCTTCGGCTATCCCACGCAGGACGAAGAGATCGACGTGTTGCGTCGCCGGGTGCAGCGTCGCACCGAGGACCAACACCTGGAGCCGGTCACCGAAGCCGCCGGTTTGCAGCGTATTCAACGGGCCATCGAGTCGGTGCCTATCGAGGAGGACATCGCCCAGTACTGCGTGCGCCTGGCCACCCAGACCCGCAGCCACGCTTCGGTGCAGGTCGGCTCCTCACCCCGCGGCTCGTTGGCGCTGATGCTCACGGCTCGGGCGTATGCGGTCATCGACGGCCGGGACTTCGTGACCCCTGAGGACGTCAAGGCGGTGGCGCACGCGGTGCTCGATCACCGGATCTCGATCAAGCCAGAGCTCTGGATGTCCACCGAAGCGGCGTTCGGCGTGGTCTCGGCCGCGTTAAGCACGGTGCCGGTGCCGCCTTCCCGTGATGTATCCCAGAAGTCCGTCTCCAGGTCGCCGTGACGCGCTCTGCCGAGCCGGACAGTTGGGACGTCCAGGCGCTGGATGTCATGCCGGCGAACAAGCACGCCCGGTGGGCCATGACGCACGCTCATCTTCGTGTCGTGGGTTTGGCGGCGGTATGCGCACTGGCGGCGCTGCTGCTGCGTCGTCCGGATCTGGTGGTGATCGCGACACCGCTGGCGATGGTCGCGGCGTGGGGAGCGTTGACCCGACCGACCACGGCGCCGGAGGCCAGGTTGTTGCAGTCACGCACCATCGCCGCCGAGGGCGAAACGGTATACGTCGGCATCGAAGTCCACGGTGTCCCCGGGCAAGATCACGCAGCCGGGGCGTTGGCTACCTCGACGTATGTCGAGGCCAGCGGCAAGCGCAATGCACGCGTCCTGGCCACCCCGGATGCCGGCACGCCGGTTCGTGGCAGTGTCTCGTTGCGCCCTACCCGGTGGGGTCGGCGACGGCTCGGGCCGGCAGTCGTGGGTGGCTCGAGTTCGTGGGGGGCTTTTCGGTGGGGTCCCGAGCCGATCGCCGCTATGGGTGTCGTCGTGGTCCCAGCGCCGCAAGCCTTCGACACTTCTACTGCTGCGCCTTCGCCACGCGGGCTGGTCGGTCGCCACCGCAGCGCCAGGGTCGGCGAGGGCACGGAGTTCGCGGGCATCCGCCCGTTCCAATGGGGCGACCGGCTCAAACGCATCCACTGGGCCCGTTCGTTGCGCAGTGCGGAGTTACACGTCACCACGACGCACGCCGACCAGGACACCCACGTGGCTATCGTGTTGGACGCGCACTACGACTTGGGACGTTCCGAAGGTGTCGATGGTCGCCCGTCCAGTTTGGACCAGTCGGTGCGCGCGACCGCGGCGGTGGCAGAGCATTTCTTGGGGCACGGTGATCGGGTCAGCCTGCGGGTGCTCTCCCATCGGGCACCGATGACGGTCCCGCCCGGTAGCGGCAGTCGGCACGGTGTCCGGATCAAGGACACCCTGTCGCGGGTGGTGCCGGGGGCGCCGATCGACAGCACGTCATCGACGCTTCGATTGGGGCTGCGACCCGGCGCCTTGGTGATTATGGTCTCGGCCATGGTGTCGCCCGATGCCACCACGTCGGCGGCCCTGCTGGCTGCGGCCGGCTTCTCCGTGGTGATGATCGACACCCTCGACGACGAAGTGCAGGCACGTGACGAGGACTCGGTTGCCCTGTTGGCGTGGCGCTTGCGGATGCTGGAACGCGGGCTAGAGATCACCGCGATCACTCGCAAAGGCGTCCCGGTCGTCCCGTGGGTCGGGCCGGGAAGCCTCGATATGGCGCTGCGCCAGTTGGGGCGCCGACGCCGATGAGCACGCTGAAGGAGATCAACCACGACGTGGCGACGATGAGCCGCACACACGCCGGAGCCCGTTTGCTGATCGTGCTTGCTGGGGTGGTTTTTGCTGCGGCGCTGCAGGCGGGTACCGCGGCCACCGAGAGCTCGACCGGTCCGGCTCCGGGGGTCGGGCTAGCGGCCGGCTGTGCGATGGTCGGGGTCAGCGTGCTGGCCGCGTGGCACCCGCATACGCTGATGCCGTTTCTGGCGATGGGCTATCTGATCCTGAACTGGATCGCCTTGATGCCGGGCGGATGGTCGCCGTGGTTGTTGCCCGCCGCATTGGCGCTCCTGCTGCTGCACACCAGCGCAGCGGTATGCGCGACCGTGCCCGCCCAGGCCGGACTCCCGTTGGGCATCTGGGCTGTGAACGGCATCCGCCTGGCGCTGGTGTCAGCGCTGACAGTCGTGGTCTGGCTGCTCGCTGCCGTGCTCGTCGAGGGTCGCAGCACGACTGGGGTAATGCCGGCCTTGGTTGGCTTCGGGGTGCTGCTCGGCCTCTTGGTGGTGCACTACCGCAGGTTCGTGTCACCGCTGGCATCAGAGACGTGAACCCGGCGTCGTCGTGGGTTGGACCGCCTTACTCGGTAGTGGCCGCCTTCTAAGGCGGGCTTTCCACACGAGGGGCTCCATCGGCCCGACGTCCACAGCTTCTCCATATCAGCGCCGACAACGCCGTCCCAGTGCGCACTCTGAGCGCATGAACCCAGACCTGCAGGCGTTGCTCAATCACCAGCATCACATCGCGACCAGCGGTCAGGCCGGCGATGTCGGCATCGGCTCGGATGAGTTAATGCGGCACGTCGCAGATGGAGAGTTGATCCGCCTCGCTAGGGGCGCGTATGCCGACACCACCGTCTTTTCAGCCGCAACCGACGCAGCGCACCATGTTCTCCGGGCTCGCGGCGTGCTCGCAACACTGCCTATCGGCATGCCGCTGAGTCATCACTCAGCGGCAGCGCTGTGGTCCCTGCCCTGGTTGGGCGACTTTCCCGACCGGGTGCACGTCATGCGCGCCGACCCTGGACATCATCGGCGCAGCGTCTCGCACACGATTCACCGACCCATACCTGGCATCGCCATCGACCAGGTTGAGGGTCTGCCGGTGGTCGAGCCGGCATACACGCTCCTGGGGATTGCCGCCCACCACGGGTTCCGGCAAACGGTGGTGGCTCTCGACGCCGCCCGGCATGTGAACCTCGTGGGCGAGGTCCGTATTGCGAAAACGCTGACACATTCGGCCCGGCGCTCGGGTCGGGGTGTCCTGCTGGCGGCACGTGCCGCGTCCGATCCTCAGGCTGAGTCACCAGGGGAGACCTTGACGCGCTTGTTGCTGCGCGATCTCGGGTATGCCGTCCAGTCACAAGCCGAGGTCACGTCAAGCAACCCCGACTTTCGCGCCCGAGTCGACTTCCTGCTGGGGTCCCATGGGGTCGTGATCGAGTTCGATGGACTCTTAAAGTATGCGGCCGCAGATGGCGCCGCCAACCGGTCAGCATTGATCCTGGAGAAGGCTCGGGAAGACCGCCTTCGTTCCCTTGGGTTTGAGTCCTGCGACTCGTCTGGGCTGACCTGCACCGGCCCGATCGAGTGCGCAAGCTCATCGAGGCAGCCTGTCGGCGGGCTTCCCGGCGTGAGGCCGCCCGGCGGTCCTGATCCGCAGCACATGAGCGGCAGGCTCACCCACCCCCATGCTGCGCCTCGACGTGGGACGCCCTCGTCACCAAAGTTCGCCCTAGAAGGCGCACTTCTGGACGCGCGGCGGCCTAGGACCGTGAAAAACTATGCCGATTCCTTGCGCTGAGTGCGCTTGCGGGGCCGAGCGGTTACTTCGCGTCTCACGATCGTGGGATTGACGTTGTCGAGGACCACCTCGCGGCTGATGACCACGCGGGCGATGTCTTCCTCCGATGGCACGTCGAACATCACCGGCAGCAGCACCTCTTCCAAGATGGCGCGCAACCCACGAGCGCCGGTGCCGCGCAGCAGAGCCTGCTCGGCGATCGCTTCCACGGCAGCCTCTTCGAACTCCAATTCCACACCATCAATGTCGAACATCCGCTGATATTGCTTCACCAGAGCGTTGCGCGGTTCGGTCAAGATATTGACCAGCGCGTCGCGGTCCAACGGGGAAACGGTCGTGATGACGGGGAGGCGGCCAATGAACTCCGGGATGAGGCCGAACTTCATCAGGTCTTCGGGCAGCACGTCTTCGTAGTGTTCGTTGGCGTCTTTGGCCGCGTGCAACTCCGCGCCGAACCCGAGGCCCTGCTTGCCGGCGCGGGCTTCGATGATCTTTTCCAATCCGGCGAACGCACCGCCCAGGATGAACAGCACGTTGCCAGTGTCGATCTGGATGAACTCCTGGTGCGGGTGCTTGCGGCCGCCTTGCGGGGGCACCGAAGCGGTAGTGCCTTCCAGGATCTTCAGCAGCGCCTGCTGGACCCCTTCGCCGGAGACGTCCCGGGTGATCGATGGGTTCTCTGACTTGCGCGCGATCTTGTCGATCTCGTCGATATAGATGATCCCGCTCTCGGCGCGCTTCACGTCGAAGTCGGCGGCCTGAATGAGCTTGAGCAAGATGTTCTCGACGTCCTCGCCGACGTAGCCCGCTTCGGTCAGCGCAGTCGCATCGGCGATGGCGAACGGGACGTTGAGCATCCGAGCCAACGTTTGGGCCAGGTAGGTCTTGCCGCAGCCGGTCGGGCCGATCAGCAGGATATTCGACTTCGCGATCTCGACTGCGTCCTCACCTTTGCGCCCTTCGCCGGCCTGGATGCGCTTGTAGTGGTTGTAGACCGCCACAGCGAGGGCCCTCTTCGCTGGGTCTTGACCCACGACATACTGTTGCAAGAACTCGTTGATCTCGCGAGGCTTGGGCAACTGTCCCAGCCCAAGGTCGCTGGACTCGGCCAACTCCTCCTCGATGATCTCGTTGCAGAGGTCGATGCACTCGTCACAGATATAGACCCCAGGGCCGGCGATGAGTTTTTTGACCTGCTTCTGGCTCTTTCCGCAGAAAGAGCACTTGAGCAGTTCACTGCTCTCGCCCATGCGTGCCACGCCGCATCCTTTCCTCGACCGAAACCACGCCTCTAGCGCTTCCCCCGCACGCTACCCCGCGAGCCGAGCCGATAACAGCCTTTAGGCCCGAGCCGTGGCGTGTTCGAGCCTCGATTCGCCCACAGCGCAACACCCCCGACAGCCGAGTTCATCAGATGCCCCCCAGTCAGCTCCCGGCGGCCCAACTCAGGGGTCATAGCCACCTCGCGCGATTTCCTGCCGCGCACCGCCTTAGCTCTGCCCGTCCCGGCCGAGCAGAGCCATCACCTTCACCAGTGTGGAGGCACCAGGGTCAACATCGAGGGCAGGGGCACAGATGCCCGGTGAGTAGAGGGCTTCCCCGAAGCCTTCGAGGCCAGAACCCATTTCGGTCAACTCGGCATCGCTGAAGTGTGCATCGCGACCCATCGCTTGCGCGATGTCCCAGCGGTGCACCAGCATGTCCCAGCCGTAGAACTGCGCGATCGTGTCGCCGGTCGTGGTCGGGCCGAAGTAGCCGTCGTACTGGTGGCCGGCGACTTCTGGGTCATCCAGCAACTCGGCGACATGTGTGGTGTGCCTGCTCCAGATCTCAGCCGGGTGGGTGCTGCCGTCAGTTTCGCCGGCGTCGAGGTTTTGCCCGGTCAGGAAGTCTCGTTGGGTGGAGACGATGTGGTCCAGCACGTCGGCCGCGCTCCAGCCATCGCACGGCGAAGCAGCATTCCACTCCTGTTCGGTCGCGCCGCTGACCAGGGTGGCGAGAGCGGCCGCCTTGGCTCGATAATCCTGTGCGCTGGGGGTGCTGTCTTCTGGGCTGATGGACATGGTCTGCTCCTGCGGCTCGGTCAATGAGTGGGTCATGGCGCAAACGTATGCCGCGCTCCCCCGTCGATGATTGTCATAATCCGACATATGAACTCCGGCCAGCCGCCAGCAGCACATCCGGTGGACCGTGCCCGGTTGACGCAGTTTGGGCCGCTCGCTCCCCCGGTGCATCGCTATAACCCGGCGCCTCGGCATACCGAATGGGTGCGGCACTACTGGGTGCCCGTCTGGGACCTGCCAGCAGGCAAGACCGTGACCGAATACGTCTTGCAATACCCCTCGTGCCTCGTGGTTGTCTCGGACACCTACGCAAGGTTCTACGGCGTCGTCACCGGGCGATCCCAGGTCGAACTGGCCGGACGGGGTTGGGCGGTCGGCGTCATGTTGCAGCCGGGAGCTGGGCCGGCAGTATGCGGCGTCACCGACCTCCGGCACGTGGCCGACACGCATTGCGACCTGGCCAGGGTGCCGTCGATGGCCCCAGCCATTTCAGCGATACGCGCGACGATGACCGCCGACCCGGCGTCGGCTCATCAGCATCGCCGGGCCATCGCGCGATTGGCGGGTCAACTCGATGCGCTGCCCGCGTTGACCGATGAGGCCAAGCACGTCAGCGACGTGGTCGCCCTGGTGGAGTCCGATCCTGACCTAAGAACGGTGGCCGAACTGAGTGCTCGTGCTGGTTGGTCGGAGCGGCAACTTCAGCGCGTGTTGCGCCGCTACCTCGGCCTGACACCGAAGTGGCTCATCCAGCGGCGCAGGCTGCACGAGGCCTCCGATCGCCTGAAACACGGCACGGTGAAGCTCGCCGACCTGGCGCACGACGTGGGATACACCGATCAGGCGCACTTCACCCGCGACTTTCGCAAGGTTACCGGCTACTCCCCCGGGGCCTTTGCCCGCAGTCAGGCCGATTCACGCAAGACCGACACGCAATAGCACTGCACCAGATCTCGGGTAGCAAGCCCGAAATCTCGCCGGGCTGAACGCCGCGCAGGCGGGTAGCGTCGCGCGGATGGAACTTTTGACGATGCAATTGCTCTGGACCGGGTGGTCACCCATCATTCACACGCTGGTGCTTGGCAGCGCGGGCTACGTGGCGTTGGTGCTGCTATTGCGAGTCACCGGCGCGCGGACGATGGCCAAGATGACCCCGTTGGACTTCGTCGTCGCGGTCACCCTCGGCTCGGCGTTCGGTCGAACCGTCACGGCGGTGGACGTGCCGCTGGCACAGGCGGTGGTCGCACTCGCGCTGCTGATTGCGCTGCAATGGCTGCTCGCGACCGGACGGGCACAGTCGACGTGGTTCCGCCGGGCTGTCGACCCACCGCCGGTGTTGCTTTGGTACGAAGGCGAGTTGATCACGCCGAATCTGCGCAAGCACCAACTCACCAAGACGGACGTCGACACCGCCGCTCGCGAAGCGGGTCACGGTACGCTCGACGGCCTGCGCGCGGTGATCATGCAACAGGACGGCTCGCTGGGCGTGATCGCTGATGGATCCATGGGCGACGGGTCGACGGTGTTGCCTTATGTGGAGGGCGCCGGATCAGCCGGTCGTGAGTGACGCTGCTGTCATACCCTGAGAGTATGACGCGCACGTTTGGGGTCGACCGACGACTGCTTCGCGTCATCGGCGTGGCGACAGTTTCTACGAGTCTGGTGATGTTGGGGCTCCTGGCGTTCCGCTGGTCAGACCTCGACTTACTCGCGGCGTTATACCTCTTGGTGTCACTGATAACGCTCGTCAATGGCGTTCTGCTATCGCGGAGTCGAGGCGCGAAGACCACATGCACGGACGCCGGCATCGACATCACTACTGGGCTACGTGACCAGCACATCCCTTGGGAGTTAGTGGAGAAGGTTCATCGTTCACAGACCTCGAACATGGTGGCCCTGCACCTCAAAGACGGCGAAAAACCCGCGCTGCCCGGAGTGAAAGCCCGAGACGCTCGGGATATTGAGACGATCGTCGCCAAACATGTCTAGGTCCCAGCCCAGGGCCAGGCGATCTGAGCGCCTCGTAGACCGCCTAGCCTGAGAGAACCTGCCCAGCCTTATTACTCGTGCGAGATCAAGGAGCATCCACGTTGGTCACCGACAACGCTCGACATGTGAAGGTCTTTCGATGACGACGCCACTGGACGGCGTGTTGGTCGCAGATTTTAGCCGGGTGCTGGCCGGGCCGCTCTGCACGATGAACCTGGCCGATCTTGGCGCCACGGTGATCAAGGTCGAGCGGCCAGGCACCGGTGACGACACCCGCAGTTGGGGGCCGCCGTGGGCCGACGATCCAGACGCAGCGACCCCACCAGACGCGCCGCAGCAGCACGCTGGACTGTATAGAAAGAGACAACACCCTGGAACACGGACCTCCACCTACTTCCAAAGCGTCAACAGAGGCAAACGAAGTATCGCGCTGGACTTACATGATGCGGCCGATCACCGTGCGGCGCTGGAGTTGGCGCGGCGATGTGATGTCTTCGTCGAGAACTTCCGCCCCGAGGCGCTTGACCGCCTCGGCCTAGGCTATGAACAGGTGCACGCCATCAACCCCGGTGTCATCTATGTCTCGATCACCGGCTTCGGCCGCGATGGTGGCAAAGACCTGATGGGATACGACTTCCTGGTGCAAGCCGTTGGGGGGTTGATGAGTGTCACCGGCGAGGCCGAGGGGCCGCCGACCAAGGCCGGGGTAGCCCTGGTCGATGTGCTGACCGGCAAAGACGCCACGACCGGCGTGCTGGCCGCGCTCATCTCGCGAGGCCGCACCGGGCAGGGGTGTCGCGTCGAGGTCAACCTGCTGTCCAGTTTGCTGTCTGCCATGGTCAACCAGGGCCAAAGCACGCTGCATACTGGCCTCGCTCCAACGCGGATGGGCAACAAGCATCCCTCGATCACGCCATACGAAACCTTGAGCTGCCGGGACGGTTTGCTGGCCATCGCCTGCGGCAACGACCGCCAGTTTGCTCGGCTTGTCGCGGCGCTCGGCAAGCCAGGCTTGGCCGAGAATGCGCGTTTTGCGACCAATGCCGCGCGCGTCGAGCATCGCGAATCACTGGTGGCTGAGCTTGAGGCTGCGCTGGCCCAGCACGATGCAACGACGTGGCAGCGGGTGCTGACGACAGCCGGCGTTGCCGCGGGCCGGGTCGGTAGCCTCACCGATGGCTTCGCCTTGGCGCAACAGTTGGGACTGGAGCCGTGGAGCGATGTCGGCACCGGCGCCGAACCGTGCCCGCAGGTGCGCCACCCAGTGCAGTACGACACCGGTCTGACCGCACCCGCTACCGTGCCCCCAGAACTGGGCGAGCACGACGAGGAGGTACGCGGCTGGCTGGCCGATCCGACAGCGCCGACACTTCCAGCCACTCACGCAGCACCAAGACCACCTCACGCCGAATCCTGCATACCGAGGAGAGAGATGCACTCATGACCGCTACAGCCACCACACCGAAGGTCGACCCGATGGACCTTGCCGGGATCGACGACGTGCTGACCGAAGAGGAGAAGGCGATCCGCGGTGCGGTGCGGCGCCTATGCGCCGAGCACGTCGACCCGTTTGTCGCCGACTGGTTCGAGAGCGGCGAGATGCCGCAGATTCGGGAGTTGGCCACGGAAATGGGCTCGTTGGGGCTGCTCGGGATGCACCTGGAGGGCTACGGGTGCGCCGGCATGAGCGCCGTGGACTATGGGTTGGCGTGCCTGGAGTTGGAGGCCAGCGACTCCGGGATCCGCTCACTGGTCAGCGTCCAGGGCTCACTCGCAATGTTCGCGCTGTGGCGGCACGGCAGTGAGGAGCAGAAGCAGCAGTGGCTGCCGCAGATGGCCACTGGCACCGCGATCGGCTGCTTCGGGCTGACTGAGCCCGATCACGGGTCCAATCCGGCCGACATGCGCACTCGCGCCCGCCGCGACGGCGATGACTGGGTGCTCGATGGCGCCAAGATGTGGATCACCAACGGCTCGATCGCTGACGTCGCGATCGTTTGGGCGCAGACCGACGATGGGATCCGCGGCTTTGTCGTGCCGACGGACTCTCCGGGGTTCTCGGCGCCGCTGATCAAGCACAAGATGTCGTTGCGCGCCTCGGTCACGAGCGAACTCGTCTTGGAGGGCGTCAGGCTGCCGGCCGACGCGGTCTTCCCCGAAGTCCGCGGCCTGAAGGGTCCTCTGTCGTGTCTGAACGAGGCCCGGTTCGGGATCGTCTGGGGCTCGATGGGCGCCGCGCGGAGTTCGTTCCAGGCAGCCTTGGAGTATGCCGGTCAGCGAGTTCAGTTCGATCGTCCAATCAGCGCTTTCCAGTTGACCCAGAGCAAGTTCGCGCAGATGTCGATCGAGCTGACGAACGGCACTTTGCTGGCCTTGCATCTGGGTCGGCGCAAGGATGCTGGCACGTTGCGGCCCGAACAGGTCAGCCTTGGCAAGCTCAACAATGTCAGCAAGGCACTTGAGATTTGTCGATCGGCACGCACCATTCTGGGTGCGAACGGCATCTCGCTGGAGTACCCCGTGATCCGGCATATGAACAACCTTGAATCTGTGCTGACCTATGAGGGCACGCCGGAGATGCACACCCTGGTGGTCGGCCAAGCGCTGACCGGTCAGGCCGCCTTCCGCTGACCCGTCCGGTCATGGGGATCCGGTCAAAACAGCCGTGTCGCAGTAATCCGCGGCGGCGGGGGTCTAGTGCGCGGTTGTCGATCGTGTGCGCTCATGTAGGAGCGCACGAGATCGACAACCGCGCACCAAACTCACCTGGATGCCGTTGCGCCCTAACAATCGCCCTCACCGGGAAGCCATAATGACGAGCGGTGCCATAGTGCCCGAGCGCAGGGGACTACTCAGGCTCGCCCTGGTCCTGCGGCATACCGCGCTTGGCGGCAACCCGGATCATCGTGTCGTGTGAGTCTTTGCCCGGCCCGACGTGCGGGATCCGCAGGATCAAGAAGACACCGGCAAGACCCCAGCCAAAGAAGATCACCCACTCATAGGGCCAGATCAAGGCGGCCGCCTGGCTTGGCAGGAACTGCGTCCCTAGCGCGGCCGCCAGCACGATAGCCACAACCCCAGTTCCTACTCCTCCGGGGGTGCGGAAGGGTCGCTCCATGTCCGGCTCCTTCTTGCGAAGCATCACGAAACTGATGCTGACAAAGATGAAGGCAATGATCAGACTCAGGCTGCCGGCATCCACCAGCCACACCAACATCGGTCGGCCAAAGAGCGGCGCCACAATCGAGAGACCACCAATGAACAGCAAGGCGTTCTTGGGGGTCTTGTATTTAGGGTGCAACTGGCCGAACCAAGCGGGCAGCATGCCGGACTCGGCCATCGCGTAGACCAAGCGGCTGGCCCCGATCAGGAACCCGTTCCACGAGGTCAGGATGCCGGCGATACCGCCGAGAACCAGGATCTTGCCCATCGTCTCGCTGCCCCACAAAGCCTCCATGCCACTGGCCACGGCCAGTTCGGACTCGGCGAGATCTGCGGAGGGTAGCGACGAGCCTACGGTCAGCATGATCATCACGTACCAGGCGACGGCGGCGAACAGCGAGACGAGGATCATCAGCCCGATCTTGCGATAGGGCAGGTTAATCTCCTCGGCCGACTGCGGGATCACGTCGAAACCCACGAAAAGAAACGGCGTGGCGACCAGCACGCCGATGACCCCCGTGGCGCCCCCGGTGAACCACGGGTCCATCTCCGAGATGCTTCCCCCGGTGAACGAGCCGAAGATCAGGGCCGCTCCGACCGCCATCAAGAACACCACCGCGATCGTCTGGAACACGGCCGCAGCGCGCACTCCTCGGTAGTTCAGGTACGTCATCACGGCTGCGGCCCCGACCCCGACCGCCACCCAGGACAGGTAGACGTCGTAGTCGGCGATGGTCCATAGCTTGACCGCGAGCATGTCCGGGAACAGGAAGAGCATCGTCTGCGGGAGCGCGACTGCTTCGAAGGAGACGACCGAGACGTAGCCCAACACCAAGAACCACGAGCAGACGAAGGCGAACTTGGAGCCCATCGCCCGCAGCACGTACTGATGCTCTCCCCCGACCTGCGGCATGGCCGCCACCAGTTCCGCATACGTCAGGGCGATGAAGCCCATCACGATGCCACCGAGCACGAAGGCCAAGGCTGCTCCCATCGTGCCTGCCCCGTCGAGGAACTCACCCGTCAACACGATCCAGCCGAAACCGATCATCGCGCCAAAGGCGATGGCGAGCACATCCCACTGGCCTAAGACCCGGGTGAAGTTCTCTTCGGTCTGCGCGCCCTCAGTCTTAGCCATAGGGCGAACACTAGGCCCAATGGTGGTCCGCCGGATAGTCATCGAGCCAAGCAATGCCGCGTCGGCCCGATCCACCCCTAGACTCGGCCCGGTGAACGACCAAACCCCCCAGACGGAAACCGCCGAGATCACGCCTGCAGGCTGGTCGGACGTCGAAACCGCGGGCGCACTGCTGCCGCAGAGTCAACCCCTGGTCACCATCGACAACTGGCAGGAATGGCCCACCCTGCACCGTTCCTTCCAGCACATGCGGGAGGTGATGCCCAGCCACATCATCGGGGCTGGCGCTCCTACCCACCTGCCGGCAGCTCATACCGACCTCAGCGCGGTGCGGATCGACAAACATGAGATCGACACGGTCGGAGACTTGCTGGAGAACACGCATACCAACGGGTTTTTGGTGATGCACCGCGGGCAGGTGCTGACTGAGTGCTACCCGGGCGGCATGGAGCCAACGCAGAAGCATTTGGTGATGTCGATGTCGAAGTCGATCGTCTCGTGTGTCACAGCGACATTGGTACGCGACGGCGTGCTGTTGCCGGATAAGGAGGCGAGTCGCTATGTCCCCGAGTTGGCACACAGCGGGTTTGCCGGTGCGACAGTGCGCGATTTGCTCGACATGCGCTCCGGCATCCGATTTCGCGAAACCTACCTCGACCCCGAGTCGGAGGTGCGGGTCATGGAGCGCTCGATGGGCTGGGCGCCGCGGCGCGAAGAGGACCCGGTCGGCATGTATCCCTTCATTCTGACGTGCGAGCAAGAACGTCCGCACGGCGACAAGTTCGAATATCGCTCGATCGAGACCGATGTGCTCGGCTGGGTCTGCGAACGAGCGACCGGAACGCGGATGGCCGATCTGGTCGCTGAGCGGGTATGGCGGCCAATCGGCGCCGAGCACGACGCCGAGTTTTCAGTGGATCCGCTGGGGTCGGCCATCCACGACGGTGGCATCTCAGCAACCCTGCGCGACCTCGCCCGATTCGGCCACATGCTGCTCAACGACGGGAAGGTGGGTGAGCATGACGTGGCCCCGGCGTGGTGGTTCGAAGACACCGTGAATCCGCCCGCTGATGTGCGCGATACCTTCGCTGCGTCCGACAACGAGCCCTACCTACCCGGTGGGTGGTATCGCAACCAGTTTTGGTGCATTCCCGGAGACAACGGTCCGATCATGATGGCTCTGGGCATTCACGGCCAGATGACCTTCATCGAGCAGAGCAGCCAACTGGTCGGCGTCAAACTGTCCACCTGGCCGACGCCGCAAGACGCCTCGAAGCTCCTACCGACGATCGAAGGCTTCCGCGCCATCGGCCGCGCGGTGAAGTCGACGGATTGATCCAACGCGCTGTGGCGCCTGGCCGCTCCACGCAGCCAGGCGCCCGACGTGCTGTCGGCCATCGAGCCGGGTCAGGGCCTACTTCAGCAGCGCGAAGAAGGGCTGCTCCACCGGCTGATCTTCGGGCTCGATCGGCTGCGACGCATAGAGCGCGTGGATGCCCTCGATGTAGTGCCGGCAGGTGTCGGTGAGCCCTCCGTCCTCGGTTTGCATGCGGCTCTTGGACACTAGTATGCCGAGGTCAGCCCCCTTGTAGAGGTATGAGCCCGGTCCGGAGACGCGCAGGAAGAACGCCTCATCGTCATCCCTCAGGAAATGCCAGTCGAGAGTGTTCCGCTGGTATTCCAGAGTGCCGTCCTCGCCCAGCCGGTAGATGCCCGTCAGCGGGGCGGCCGTGACCAGGCCGATCTCCTCGGTGGAGGTCTTCAACACCAGTTGGCTCCACATGTCGGCGGCCGCCAGCTCCTCCCACCGAGCATTGAGCTCGTCGGTGTCGATGCTGAAGTCGGCGCCGAGGTGATTCAGCAGATGGAACAAGTACAGCGGGATATCGGCGTAGGCTCCGGCGGAGACGTTGGTCATCGAGCTGATGCCGGAGATTCGCGGGTTGAGCTCGCCGAGGTAGACCTCGTCGTCGTCGAGGTCCACGAGGACATCGACCTCAAAGAATCCCTCGTAGCCTTCTTGGCGCAGCCGGTCCCCCAACTTGGACACATGGTGGATGGCTCGCTGGCGTTGGTCGGCGTTCAAGGCCTCGGGGTAGACGTCGTTGCCGCACCAACCGCCGCGATAGGGCGTCAAGTCGCCATACCCGGTCAGGTCGGTCATGAACGGTCCGACCACCGTCCCGCTCTTGGTATTGACGGCTTCGACAGCGACGGCTCGGTTGTTGATCCGCTTCATCACCTTGACCTCTTCGCCGACCACATCGGAGGCAATCTTGTTCCACTCGTCCTGGTCCGAGACGAAGTAGGTGGTCTTACCCGAGTCCCCGTATGCCAGTTGCAGCACCCAGTCGGTGCCGAGCCCACCCTCCTCGGCTTGGGAAAGCAGATCCTCCCAGGATTCGACAGTGGTCATGATGTTCGGCACGCTCGGCGCCCCTGCCTCATTGCCCAACCGGGTAGTGACCATCTTGGAGTCAAGATAGTTCTGCAGTTCGAAGGTGGGGTGGATGATGTCCCAACCTGCCTCTTCACAGATCTTCTCGGTCTCCTCGTCGAAGAACACCATCGTGATCTTGGGTCGTCGACCGGTGCGAGCGCCTGCTCCGTCGATGTGCGCGATAACGTCGGGGTGGCGCAGCAGGTAGTTGTTGATGGCTTCGCCGCTGGTGAAGACCTCGTGCTCGATCTCCGGCGGCACAAAGACCCGAGGGTGGTAGCCATCCCAGGAGTCGTAGTAGCTGATCATCGTGAAGTTGCGAACCCAACGATCCATCCCAAGCAGGTTGAAGGCGGTCGCGCCCAGGTAGAACACCGGGGTTTCGTTGGTGCGGAGGAACGCGCGGATCTCAGACATGTTCTTCAGCTGTCGGGTCTCGACAGGGGCCGGCGAGGCAGTCGACATGTGGTGCTCCTTGGGAGTGGAGGCGGCCTCGGCAGGCCGTCGGTGTGTGGTCATCCTTGCGTAGCTAGCCCATAGCCTCAAGCACGCACCGTGAAGTCGACTAGCGACGGAGGGTGATGTCACCCGCGGGTCCTCCGCCTAGAGCTGCTGCACAGGCTCGCGCCACCGCATACGTGGTGGACAGTAGTGCCGGGTCGCTGGGCTGCGGCCAGGCTGAGAGCTTGACAAAGACAGTGTCGCTCGCGGCATCCATCCACAGCATTTGCCCGTGTATGCCGAGGGCTAGCAGTTCCCGGCCACCTCGCTGGGGCACCCAAAACTGGTTGCGGTAGGAGCCGCCACTGCTTGCGTTGGCGTCGAACCGGTTCCCAGCCCGCAGATCCTTGACGAAGAACGGTGAGACGATCTGATGGTCGCCGACCGCCCCGGAGTTCAGAATCATTAATCCGAAGCGGGCCACGTCCACCGGCCGCATCCATAGCCCGCCGGAGTGAGCCACCTGTCCGTGGGAGTCCTTGGTGAACATAGCGGCGACGCAACCCAACGGCCCGAGGACAATCTCCTCAGCGAGCAGATCCATCGCGGTTCCGGTGGCACGCTCGATCACCCAGCCAAGGGCCTCGGTGTCCAGGGATCGGTAGGCAAACGGGCCGTCGTGGCGCCCGACACGTTCGATCCGACTCACCATGTCGTGGACGGACTCGAACGGCGCTCCGGGCTCCTGGCTTCTGCTCTTCACCAGGTTGGCGAGCTCACCGTCGGAGTCATGCGTCTCGCGATAGTCGCCGCCGGTGCGCATATCCAGTAGGTCGCGCACCGTCACGCCCCGATAGCCACCGCCGCCCAGCTCAGGGACGTAGGTCACCGCCCCGCGGTCGGGATCGAGGTCACCGCGCTCGATCAATGCGCCGGCGACGACACCCAGGACCGACTTTGTGATCGAGTAGCAGGGCAGCACGTCGGTGAGCCCACTCGCTCTGAATGACCACTCGTAGGCGACTTTGCCCGCATGCACAACCAGCAGAGAAGTCGTGAAGCTATCGGTCAGAAACTGGGTCAGGGCTTGCGGTCTGCCGCTGGCCGTTGCCACTGGGAGTTCGCCCAGATTCTGTGACGCGTCCGGGAGCATGGCCTCGACCGTACTACTCGACGTCGCGACGGCCGGTGTGCTCAGTGTCCACCGCGAGCGATCTCCCTGCGCACCATGACGGTCCAGCGTGCCATCGCGATGTCTGCCGCGGCACGATCCTGGGTGACCGCGACCTCGAAGAGGAGACCACGTGCCATCGCAAGGGACTGTAGGGCGAGCGTGCGGGCGCGCATCGGGTCGACACCTGCGCGGACGTAGCCATCGGTGATGGCGTCCGTCCACCCGCTGTTCAACCAAGCGCGCAACCCTTCCGCGTGGGGTCGGCGGTGCATCGCGTGGGTCGACAGTTCAAAGAACAGGGGCGCAAAAACCTCGGCTCGGTCAGCGACCCGGCTCCAGAAAAGGGCACCGGCCTCGAACGGATCGTCAGTCGTGCTGAGGAGTTCGGCGAGTCCTTGCTGCTCGGCCTGCTCGACAGCCTCGACGACCGCGCCGAGAAGGCCTTCACGTGAACCGAAGTGATAGTTCAGCATCCGGTGGCTCGTGCCGATTCCGGCCGCTAGCGTGCGCAGGCTTGTCTCTCCGACGCCGTGGTGGGCGAACCATTCGACAGCCTGACCCAGCAGTTGTGCTCGGGGGTCACGTGTTCTCGGCGCGGGTGGCAGTGGCTCGGTCAAGAGCTTGGGCCTCCTGTTCGACGTAGCGCGCGGCCTTACGCCCGTACCCCAGGCGAACGACCCAGGCCAGTGGCCCCGTCCATTCGATCGAGAGCCGCACCACGGTCCCCGTCGCTACGGGTTCGAGTTCGTGCCGACCGGTGCTGAGAATGCCGACAGTTCGGGATCGCCACGTAAAGCCAACGCCAGGTCGCCAATCAGTGATCGTCCAGGTGGCCCGGGGCAGTCCGGGCTGTTCCAGGACGTATGAGGCGCCCACACCGTCGGGGCGTTCTGGTTCCACTGCACGGAGCGCATCGACTGTCGGTAGCCAGGTGGGCCACTCGCGAACGTCTGACAAGACCTGCCAGAGCGCGTCGGACGGGTGGGGGATTGACCGTGTCACGAGGATCATGTACCAAATGGTACACGAGCCTGGGAGCGTGGCGGCCGAAGCAGAGTTTGGCACCCGGCATGAGTCGTTGCGAGACGATCTGTCAGCCTTGACCGGGTGAGCAATCAGGTCCGGCTGGTCTTTCCGCATCAACTCTTCGTCGAGCACCTCGATGCTCCGCGCGATACCACATACGTGCTGGTCGAAGACGATCTGTTCTTCCGGCAGATCAACTTCCACGCACAGAAGTTGATCCTGCATCGGGCGTCGATGCAACGCTTCGCCGAACGTCTGCGCGGCCAGGGTCGCGGCGTGCGCGAGGTGCTGACCGACGCCAACCGCAGCAGTATGCAGGGACTCGGCGAAGTGCTCCGCGACCTCTCCCCCAGTCACGTTCATTACTACGACGTGGTGGATGACTGGCTGGAGCAACGGCTCTTCACACTCCTGACCGACCTCGACCTCGTCGAGTGCACCGAGGTGCTGGAGTCTCCCAACTTCATCTGCGCCCGTGCCGAGATCGAGCAATGGTTTGCCGCTCACAAGGCCCGGATGAACACCTTCTACCAGTGGCAACGCACCCGCCTCGACGTACTGATGGACAACGACCAGCCCGTCGGTGGCCAGTGGTCGTTCGATGAGGACAACCGCAAGAAACTCCCCAAAGGCCACACTGTTCCCTCGATCCCGGCGCCCGCGCGGCACGGATGTGTCACCGAAGCGATCCAATGGGTGAAGCGCGATTTCCCGGACGCTCCGGGCAACCCTGACTCCTTTGCGTGGCCCACGACACACGAGGAGGCGGACTCGGCATACGAGACGTTCTTGAGCGAGCGCTTCGCCCAGTTCGGCCCGTACGAGGACGCGATCAGCGTCGCACACCCCTACCTCTTTCACGCGGCCCTGACGCCCGGCTTGAACATCGGCCTCATCGACCCCCGGTGTGTCGTGCAGCGCGCGCTGGAGGTCGCCGAAGACGAGCGTATTGCCTTGGCCTCGGTCGAGGGCTTCGTGCGTCAGGTCATCGGCTGGCGCGAATACATGCGCGCGACGTATCACCTGTGGGGGCCGCGGATGCGCACCGCCAACGAGTTGCAGCACACCCGCTCGCTGGATGCCGGGTGGTGGACCGGGCAGACCGGCCTGGAGCCAGTCGACGTCGTGCTGGACCGGGTGCTGGACAGCGGCTATGCCCATCACATCGAGCGGCTGATGGTCTTTGGCAATGCGATGTGCCTGCTGCGGATCGATCCGGACGAAGTCTATGAATGGTTCATGGAGATGTTCATCGACGCTTACGACTGGGTCATGGTGCCCAACGTCTATGCGATGAGCCAATTCGCAGCCGGCGCCGCGATCACTACCAAGCCTTATGTGTCGGGGTCGAACTATCTGAAGAAGATGTCGGATATGCCTCCGGGGCAGTGGCGGGCCGACTGGGACGGGCTGTTCTGGAGCTTCGTGGAGGATCACCGCGACGTGTTCGAGTCGCACTATCGCTCCCGCATGATGACCCGCATGCTGGACGGCTTCGATGAAGACACTCTCGCTGCCCATCGCGACCATGCTCGCGAGTGGCTGACCTGATCCTCCGCAGGCGGTGACGGCGGGGAGTAGCCTCAGCCGATGGAATTTCTGTGGACCGGATGGACTCCACTCGTGCACAGCGCCATCATCGTAGTGGCCGGGTATGCCGTGCTCGTTCTGCTTCTGCGCATCACCGGTGCCCGCACGATGGCCCGGATGACGCCGCTGGACTTCGTCCTCGCCGTCACGATCGGCTCTGCATTCGGACGGACCATCACCGCCTCTGAGGTTGCGCTGGCCCACACCCTCTTTGTGGTGACGCTCCTCATCGGCATTCAGTGGATCATCGCAGTCGGTCGCGCCCGATGGGTATGGGTGCGACGCGCCGTCGACAATCCACCCGTTTTGCTCTGGTACGACGGCGTCATGGTCACTGCTTCCCTGCGCCGGCATCGGCTAACGGAGGTCGACGTGCACACCGCCGCCCGACAAGCTGGCCACGGCTCGTTGGAACATCTCACCGCCGTCATCATGCAACAGGACGGTGTCCTTGGAGTCATCGCCAAGGGCACGCTGGGAGACGGGTCCAGCGTGCTGCCCTACGTGGCTGGAGTTGCGCTCGACACGGGTGCGCCTGCGGACCAGCAGCGCCCGGACAGCGGCGGCATGGACGCCACCACGGCCCCGTCCGACGGTGACCCGGACGGACGTGCTCAGCTGGGAGGCTGACTCACCGTAAGGGTCAGTCCTGCAGTGAGGCCTTGCGACTTTCCAGCACTTCGTCGACCAAGCCATACTCTTTGGCTTCGGCCGCGATCAAGATCTTGTCCCGCTCGATGTCCTTTCGGACCTCCTCCACGGGCTTGTTGGAGTGCTTGGCCCAGGTCTCTTCCAACCAGCTGCGCATCCGAAGGACCTCGTTGGCCTGAATCTCGATGTCACTGGCCTGACCGTAGTCGCCGCCAGCCAGGGCGGGCTGGTGGATCAAGACGCGTGCGTTCGGCAGCGCGAACCTCTTGCCCGGCGCACCGGCGGCAAGGATGACTGCAGCCGCTGAGGCCGCTTGGCCGACCACGAAGGTCTGCACATCGGGCCGGATATACATCATCGTGTCGTAGATCGCGGTGAGCGCGGTGAACGATCCGCCGGGTGAGTTGATATACATCAAGATGTCCCGGTCCGGGTCCTGGCTTTCGAGGACGATGAGCTGGGCGATGATGTCATCGGCCGATGCGTCGTCAACCTGTACGCCGAGGAAGATGATCCGGTCCTCGAACAACTTTGCGTAGGGGTCCTGACGCTTCATCCCGTAGGACGTGCGCTCCTCATACGTCGGGAGGATGTAGCGGCTGGACCCGCCGAGAGGGGCGGCTGCCGGTCCACCGGCATAGGGGAACATGGGCTGGTTCATGGCGAAGTCTCTTTCGTTCGTCTCAGCGGATCAAGAAGTTGGGTCGGCGTCGTCGCCGGACTCGTGAGCGGCGTCGCCGGGAGTGGTGGCACCGGTGGCCGAAGAGTGCTCGTAGACATGGTCAACGAAGCCGTACTCCTTGGCCGCCGCAGCGGTGAACCACCTGTCACGGTCGGAATCGGTCTCGATCTGTTCGACACTCTGCCCGGTGTGCTCGGCGATGAGGCTGGCCATCTCCTTCTTGATGTGCAGCATCTGCTCGGCCTGAATCTTGATGTCGCTGGCCGTGCCACCGATGCCCCCAGAGGGCTGGTGCATCATCACGCGGGAATGCGGGGTCGCGTAGCGCTTGCCCTTTTCGCCCGCGGACAGCAGGAACTGTCCCATCGAGGCCGCTAGACCCATAGCGACGGTGGCCACGTCATTAGGGACCCACTGCATGGTGTCGAAGATCGCCATACCCGCGGTTACTGAGCCACCAGGTGAGTTGATGTACAGCCAGATGTCGGCTTCGGGATCTTCGGCGGCGAGCAGCAGCAACTGCGCGCAAATAGCGTTGGCGTTGTCGTCCCGGACGTCCGAGCCGAGGAAGATGATCCGTTCCTTCAGCAGCCGGTTGTAGATCTGGTCGTCCAGACCTGCGATCGGGCCATCCCCGGCCGCGACGATCTCGGAGTTGCTCATCGGTGCTCCTTGTCCTGCGGTTGCTACGAAAAAGGGTCCGTGCCGGGGATCCACTCGATCCTCGACACCTTGTCGCTGACACTAACGTCGAAGTCCCCGCTCACACTCCCCTAGGTATGCCGTGTTCGCCGTGAGCGCACAGCTCGCGCGGGCCCGGTGCCGCCTATCGAGGCTAGGGCGCCTCCCTTGCGCTCTGGTGAGCGTTTTCTCCTTACGTGTGCGCCTTGTAAGGCGGCCCTCATGGCCGAGGGCGTCCCACGTGGGGGTGGCTGTCCGCAGGACATTGTCGCCGGCTGGCGATGATTGCCCACCTGGCCGATGCGTTTGGCGGGCACTGCGCCGACTAACGGTCAGTTGGGTCGTCCGCCGACTCCACACTTGCTTCAACGGCCGCTCCGGGTTCCGGCGCACCGCCGTTCTCCGCTTCGCTGTCCTGCGGCCCATCACCCTCGGGCTCGCCCTCTTCAAGCTCGGTGAGGTCGACCTCGCTATCGTCGGTGTCGGTGTCGGTGTCGGTGGCCGCGGCGTCGTCTTCTTCGAGCTCGCTGAGGTCGACTTCGTTGCCGTCCGTGTCCGTGTCCGTGTCGGTGGCCGCGGCGTCGTTCTCTTCGAGCTCGCTGAGGTCGACTTCGTTGCCGTCGGTGTCAGTGACAGTCGCTTGCTCGAGAACGGCTGCGAGGGCCTTGCGGCGGCCGACTTCAGTCACCATGGCAGGGATCTGCTTTTCCTGATCGATCTTCTGCGCAAATTCGTTGGGGTTCATGCCGTATTGCTGGGCGGTCATCATGATGTACTCGATGAGTTCGTTCTGCTCCACGTTCACCTGGTCGCGCTCTACGAGGGCGTCCAGCAGGAACTGCGTTTTCATCGCCTTGCGGGTGGACTCGGTCACCTCGGCACGGTGATCGTCGTCCTCGGTGCGCTTCTCGTTCTCCAGGTGTGAGTCCACTTCCTGCTCGACCACGGAGTCAGGCAGCGGGATATCGGTCATCTCCAGCATCTGCTCCAAGACCCGGTCGCGAGCTTGGACGCCCTGCTCGAACTTGACGCCCTGCTCAGCCTGCTTCACCAGATCTGCTCGCAGCTCCTCGACGGTGTCGAACTCAGAAGCCAACTGCGCGAACTCGTCGTCCACATCTGGCAGCTCGCGTTCCTTCAGCGAGACCAAGGTCACCGAGCAGTCTGCGTCACGCCCGGCGTGGTCCCCGCCGGCCAGCGGGCTGGTGAAGGTCACCGTGTCACCAGCGCTAGCACCGATCAGAGCCTCGTCCAGTCCGTCGAGCATCGTCTTCGAGCCGATCTCGTAAGAGACCCCAGTCACCGAGTCGATCTCCTCGCCATCGATCTGCGCTTCGAGGTCGATCGAGGTGAAGTCTCCCTCGACGGCGGCGCGTTCGACACCGACCAAGGTGCCGAAGCGAGCCCGCAGGTTCTCCAACCTCTCGGCGACGTCTTCGTCGCTGGCCGCGACCGGATCGACCGACACCTCGATGCCGGTGAAGTCGGGAAGCTCGAAGTTGGGGACAATGTCAACCTCGGCCTCGAAGATGAAGTCCTGGCCATCGGCCATCGGCAACTCGGTCAGATTGACCTCAGGTTGCCCCAGCGGCCGCAGCTCGTTCTCCTGCATCGCCTGGCTGTAGAACTCCGGCAGGGCGTCGTTGACCGCGTCCTGCACAACGGCACCGCGCCCGAAGCGCTGGTCAATAATCCGCGTGGGCACCTTGCCCTTGCGGAACCCCGGGACATTGACCTGCTTGGCAATATTCGCGTAGGCGGCGTCCAGGCGAGGCTTTAACTCCGCCGAGTCGACCTCCACGGTCAACTTCACGCGCGTCTCGGACAGGGTCTCCACGGCACTCTTCACTACGGGCACTCCAAAATCTGGTGGGATTGCGATGCGGTTTGCGCTCGCTTGTGCGTCTTCAGACGAACGAGCGTCGTGGGCATGCTAGTCGGTCGGGGTAGCCGGATTCGAACCGGCGGCCTTCCGCTCCCAAAGCGGACGCGCTACCAAACTGCGCCATACCCCGTCATCTGCCGTGACTGTCCCACTATGCACGCGTGTGGGTTTGCATCGTTGCGGCGGCCGTTAGACTATCTCCTCGGCACGGTGCCTACGCACCACTTGCCTGCGGGTGTAGCTCAATGGTAGAGCCCCAGTCTTCCAAACTGGCTACGCGAGTTCGATTCTCGTCACCCGCTCCGAACGACAGGCCAATTCCACCCTGTTGACTTATGCTGTAAGTCTCGCAACCGAGCACAGGAGGAACAGCATGGGACTGATGGACAAGGCCACAGACGCAGCCAGCGAGCACCCGGACAAGGTGGACTCCGGGATCGACAAAGGCAGCGACTACGCCGACGACAAGACCGGTGGAAAGCACACCGACCAGATCGACAGTGCTGGAGACAAGGCCCGGGACAGTCTGGGCGGCGACGGAAGTAAGGAAAGCGCGGCGAAGAACGACGCTGGGCAAGCCAGCGAGTAGTCCTTCCCGGAGCGAGAATCGACCCCCCGAGCTTCGGCTTAGGGGGTCGATTCGTGACTCAGGCGATCGGTTGGCCTAGCAGGCCATACGACTCTGCGCGGGATAGACACAGCCTGGCCGCCGCTGCGGTCCCTTTGCCGTCGGTTTCGTCACCGTCGGAGTCGTTCGCGGAGGTTCACCACAAGCACGACGATCGCCGCAACCAGGCACGGCACGATGATCACATACCTCCACTCCAGATACGCGTAGTACAGCAACACGATCGTGCCTGCCAACGCCGCGAAGCGCAAAGCCACCGCAAGGAACTGTTTGCGCAGCAATCCTTCGACGCCCATCAGGAACAGCACCGAGAACACCGCGGCAAACGGCGAGTTGAAGCCGAGAACCGGCGAGATCACAAAAGCTATCGAGCACAAGATCAGTGGGGTGCTGAATACTGCCCACCATGACAAGAGCGTTGCCCGGATGCCCTTGACTGACGCCAACGGAGTGAGGCGGTGCGCCAGGTGGTCGTGCGGACCAGCTAGTGGAGCAACCGCGGACTCGGTGGTGTCCAGGCGGCCAACCTCGTCCGCGAGCGCGGTGTACTCCATCTTCAAAGTCAGGAGCCGCTGCTCTTCAGGTGCCATGGCCCGGACTTCGGGCGAGGCCGGGGCTAGCCCGGCGGCAGCGCGGATCAGGGTGGCCCGAGCGGCACCGACCTCCTCATCCAACTCGACCAAGCGCTCGCGGATCTGAACACCGCGGGCCTGGATGAGGGCCTGCTCCGCTTGAGGATTGGGCGAGACCTTGGCCAGCCCGGACCACCCGACAGGGTCAGCCCACGATTCGCGAACGGTGCCATCTCGTTCGTATCGCGGTCCTGCTGGCCCACGTTCGCCACCCAGCCTGTCTCTCGTGTCGTGACCCCATAGGCCGCGGTAGGCCCGCACCCATTCGTGCTCAACTCCCCCATCGATCAGCACCGGGTGCCAACCCTCGGCCTCCCCCGGGCCGATACCTCGGCCATCCCCGCGTGCATAGTCAACGTAGGGAATCGCCAGACCACCACCCTTGGCCGTGGTGGACCACGGCGTAAAGACCCGGGCAGCAGCCCGTAGTCCCCGCACCACCCAGGGCAACGTGGGTGGGCGCACCGTGATGAGATAGTCCCCGGCCAAGTAGGCACCGGAGTGCGAACCGGCACCAGCGAAGACCACTGGGTGAGTGCCCTTGACCACGCTGAGGTCGGGGTCGTCCCAGCGGCGCCTCAAGTCGTCGCCGACCTCATCGTGCGCCGAGAAAACGACCCACCGCGCTGCCGGAAGGCCATGCTCGTTGACTGCCCCGGTGCCGTCGAGATACACCGTGACTTGCTCCCAATCCCCTTCGTGCTCGTTGACTCCGCCAAAACCGGATCGCCAGTTGTTGAAGCAATAGAAGAACCAATACTGCGCAATGATCCATTCGCCATCGCGCACGATCCGGCCGTAATACGTGGGACGGTCCACCTCCAGGTGATCGCGTTGCAGCACGAACGAGCGGGCCGCGCTGCCACCAGGCACGCTGCCGCGAAACAGTAGCGACAAGCGGTTGGCCGAGTCGATCATCCGAGCTGTCACACCCACCGAAGCCAGGCGGCTGGAGCCGCGCAGCAGCGGCGGTCGGTCCTTGATCGGGATGCGGGCAACCTGCCTGCGCTCGGTGCCGGTATCGACCCCCGACAGCGAGTGGCCAAGTCCTTGATTCGTCGCGCTGTGCTCCGTCAGGGTGGGTAGGTCGAGTCGGCCTGGGGAGAACTCACGGGTGGACTCACCATCCGGGTTATCGCTCCACAGCGCAGCATGCTCGACGTAGGGCACCGCCGAGACCGGGAAGAAGAACTCCCCGCGAGTGAAGCGAATGACTGGCTCGAACGCCCGCAACAGGTCGAGGTCCGAGGGCATCGGGGGCTGCTCAGTCAAGGGCAGGGAGGATTCCATCGGCTTCGTAGGAGCTCATCATGTCGATCCGCACCTGGTGTCGCTCCACCCCCGAGAAGTCGGTCGTCATGAACGCTTGCACCATCGCTCTTGCTTCGTCGCGGGTATGCATTCTCGCTCCGATCGAGATCACCTGGGCATTGTTGTGCTCACGCGCCAACGTTGCCAACTCGACGTTGTAGCACAGGGCAGCGCGGATACCGCTGACTTTGTTAGCCGCGATCTGCTCACCGTTTCCAGAGCCGCCGAGCACGATCCCCCGCGAATCAGCATCGGCTGCAACCGCTTCGGCGGCACGCAGCACGTAGACCGGATAATTGTCGAGTTCGTCATACTCTTCCGGGCCGTGGTCGATGACTTCATGACCCTGCTCGGTCAACCACTGACACAAGTCGCGATGCATCTCGAATGCCGCGTGGTCCCCGCCGATGTGTATGCGCATCTGATTCTCCTTCGTCGTCGCTGTGTGGCCGTCGCGGTGGATGGGCCGCGACCCCCACACCATGACACCATCGAGACATCTCAGCCACTCCCCGATCCGTTGGAGGTTCTTGATGCCCGGCACCAACCTGACCCGTGATGAGGCGCAACAGCGTTCCCAGTTGATCGAGGTGCAGACCTACGACATCGAGTTGGATCTCACCTGCGGGCCGCAGACCTTCGCCACCACGACTACGGTGACGTTCGACTGCCGCGAACCGGGAGCGGACACCTTCATCGACCTGCGCGCGGACTCGGTGCAAACGGTGATGCTGAATGGGCAGAGCCTGACCGTTGCCGACGTCGTGCAGGACTCGCGCATTCAACTGCGTGACCTGGATACTCACAACCAATTGACGGTCGCTGCAACCGGCGCATACACGAATACCGGCGAGGGGCTGCACCGCTTCGTGGACCCGGCCGACGACGAGGTCTACCTCTATACGCAGTTTGAGGTTCCGGACAGTCGTCGCGTCTATGCCGTGTTCGAGCAGCCCGACCTTAAGGCCACCTTTGCCTTCACGGTCACCGCCCCGGCGCACTGGCAGGTCATCTCCAACCAGCCGACGCCGGAGCCCGTGTCTGCCCCCCAGGCTTGTAACGCGGATGGCGTCGACGTCGCGACCTGGCCCTTCTCGGCCACTGCGCGGATCTCCTCATACATCACGGCCTTGGTCTTGGGGCCGTACGACGTGGTGCGCGACGAGGTCTCGACCCGCGACGGGAGCGTTCCGTTGGGGGTGTTTTGCCGCAAGAGCCTGACCCAGCACTTGGACGCAGACAACATCTTGGACTGCACCAAATCGGGGTTCACCTTCTTCGAGGCCGAATTCGACTACCCCTACCCGTTTGCCAAATACGACCAGATCTTCACCCCTGAATACAACATGGGAGCAATGGAGAATGCTGGGTGTGTGACCATCGTGGAGGACTACGTCTTCCGCTCCAAGGTCACCGAGACGATGATCGAGCGTCGGGCGCTGACGATCTTGCACGAGCTCGCGCATATGTGGTTTGGCGACCTGGTGACCATGCAGTGGTGGGACGACTTGTGGCTTAACGAGTCGTTTGCCGAGTGGGCCTCGACCGTTGCTCAGGCCGAGGCGACCCAATGGACAGAGGCGTGGACGACGTTCGCCACTTCGGAAAAGGCGTGGGCCTACCGTCAGGATCAACTCTCCTCGACTCATCCGATCGCGGCCGACATGGTAGATCTGGCCGCCGTCGAGGTGAATTTCGACGGCATCACTTATGCCAAGGGCGCCTCGGTTCTCAAGCAACTGGTGGCCTATGTGGGACGCGAGGCCTTCACCGGCGGACTGCGCGCTTACTTCACCAAACACGCCTGGGGCAACACCACGTTGGCAGATCTGCTGACCGAATTGGAGAGCACGTCTGGACGCGACCTGGGTCAGTGGTCGCGGTTGTGGCTGCAGACGGCCGGGGTGAACACGATGACGCCGGACCTTTCGGTTGAGGACGGCGTGATCACTGCAGCGACGATCGTGCAGTCGGCACCAGCGGATTACCCCACGCTGCGGCCGCACCGGATGGCTGTCGGTTGTTACACCACCGAAGAACGTGGGCTGGTCTGCGCGCACCGGGTCGAGTTGGACGTCGACGGCGAACGGACCGAGGTGCCGGACCTGATTGGCCGGCCAATGCCCGACCTGCTGTTGCTCAATGATGAGGATTTGGCCTACACCAAGATCAGGCTTGATGAGCACTCGCTGGCGACGGCTATGGCCGATCCTCGTGCGCTGCACGAATCGCTGCCTAGAGCTCTGGTGCTTGGGGCGGCCTGGGATATGACTCGCGATGCCCATCTGTCGGCCACTGACTATGTTCGATTGGCGCTGCGTGCCCTGCCAGGCGAGAGCGACTCAACGTTGGTGCGGATGCTGCTGCTGCAACTCAGCACCGCTGCACGGATGTATGCCGCCCCGGCCCACCGGAAGGTGCTCATCACCGAGGTCGCGGAGGGCTTACGAGAAGCGGTGGAAGGTTCCGAACCGGGCAGTGACGCCCAGCTCCAACTAGTGGCGGCCTTTGCCTCTTTCGCCACGTCTGAGTCCGACATCGCGATGGTGCGAGGCGCGTTGGACGGTAGCGCGCCGATCGACGGTCTCGCGGTGGATCAGGACAAACGCTGGACGTTGCTGACTGCCCTAGTCGCGGCTGGGGATGCGACGGGGCAGGAGGTCGAGAGCGAACGTCAGCGTGACAACACCTCACACGGTCGGGAGAAAGCAGCCCAGGCGCTGGCCGCGCGGCCGAGCGACCAAGCCAAAGCAGAGGCTTGGTCAGCGGCGGTCGACCACGCCGATTTGCCCAATGCCGTGGTCAACGCCATGGCTAAGGGCTTCGGCCGGGCCGTCGACGTCGAGGTGCTGCGCCCGTACATTCAGCGCTACACCGACAGGATCGAGGACGTGTGGGCTTCACGCTCCCATGCCATCGCCGAGGCAATCGCCTCCGGGTTCTACCCAATGGCTCTGGCGGATCAGGAACTGCTGGATGCCACCCAGGCATGGCTGGATGAGCACCCGGATGCCCCCAGCGGTCTGCGCCGAACGGTGAGCGAAAACCGGGACACCGTCGTGCGGGCGCTGCGCGCCCAAGCCCTCGACGCCGCCCCGGCTTGAGCGCGAGATTGTCGCTCACAAGCCCGGTTGAGCATGAGATTGTCGCTCACAAGCCCAGTTGAGCGCGGCATTGCAGGGTTCTAGACCGGTTGAGCATGAGATTGTCGCCGTCCACCCTGCGTTGAGCATGAGATTGTCGCCATCCGCCCCGAGTTGAAGGTGAGCCTGCGGCGTCCGAAAGCGTGAGCACAATGCTGCAACTCGGATCTCCAGGCACGCGTCCCGAAGGCTGCCTGAAACTCAAGACCAACGCCACAGTTTGAACCCCTAGCTCCGTTAGAAGGGTCAGCGCGTCCCGGCTGACTGGGCGCCTACAGTTGGTGGATGGACCAGCGAGAGATTGATGCCTTCTGGCGAGACGCTCAGATCAGGGGCCGATTGAACCCGGCCGCCGCATACCTGGGTCGCACGGTGGACGAAGCGCTGCCCCCACCCGCGTGGTCCTTCGGTCGGGACGCGGAAGAAGCCGACGAGCTGCTAGCCCTGGTGCTCGACGGCATCAAGACGGCCACCTCAAGTGCTCGCAGCGAATACGACCACGCCGATGAGGTGCCGACGGCGGGCATGCTGTCGATACTTCTCGATGGCGGTGAGCATCCGCGGGCGCTGCTCCGCACAACCGAGGTGGCCGTCGTTCCTTTTGACCTAGTCGAGGCCGACCACGCTGCGGCCGAAGGTGAAGGAGATCGATCATTGGAACACTGGAGGTCGGTGCATCGCGACTTCTTTGACCGCGATGGTTCGCCATTCGACCCGACGATGGCCGTGGTCTTGGAGAAATTTGTGGTGATCGCGGCGCGCGATGTGGCCTCGCGCACGTCGGCCGACGCGAACTCCTAGGAGGCATAGCGGGGCTATGGCGACGAGACGTCAGTTCCGATTTTAGCAAGGTCGCGCTCAACGCTGGATGCGCGGCAACAACCTCGCGGCCAACGCTGGATGTGAGCCAACGAGCCCGCGCTCAACGCTGGGTAAAGTCAACAGTCTCGCGCTCAAGCCGGACGTGCGGCAACAAGATCACGCTCAACGTGTGATGTGCGGCAACAAGATCACGCTCAACGGGTGAGAAATACGAGCAACTTCGCGCTCAACCGGGGTTTATCCCCGACAACATCATGCTCAAGCGG
>JBARZG010000135.1:0-17587 GCA_049649785.1 Ornithinimicrobium sp.
ATCTGTGCAAGCTGTTCGGCATCGGCGACGTCTCCGGAAACGACCTGAAGCTGCATGCCAAGGACGCGGTGTTCTTCCCGATGGCCACCATCATCTGGGTCACCGCCTACATCCAGGACGGCACGAAACTCAAAGGCATCAGCGACCTCGAGGGAAGCACCTCCGCCGAGGCCCCGAGCACGGTGGGCAGCAGCGCCGACTCCATCTGGGAAGTGGCCAGCCTGGTCGTCGACGGAGTCACTGGCATCCTTGGTGGGGCTGCCTGGGCCTTCACCGTCGATGAGTCCGCGGATAAAAGCGCCCTGGTCGACAACGTCGCTGCCTGGTTGAACTGGATCAGCTGGGCCGATGACACTGCCCGAGCAATTTCACAGCCGGGCTCGTTCTCCAACAGCAACGCGCTGGACACCGTCGACACCATCGGGCGCCTGCTCACCGCGTCCTTCGACGTCTACCTCACCGCGGACCCGGCCCGCAACCCCGGTGCCGGGTGGTCGGAGAAGAATCCCACCCTGACCGACCAGGACGAGTTCATCAACATTCTCCTGAGTTTGCTTTCGTTGATCTACGACACGTACGAGACATCCACGGACGACGCCAACCAGTGGGGCATCACTTATGCGGTAGGGCAAGACATCTTCGATATGCAAGTGGTGGCCCAGTTCGTCTACAACCTGTTAGACCTCAAGGACAGCGGCGCTATCGAATACTTCGGTCCCTTCGTCGCCATGTCACCGGCCGCGTTGATGTTGCCCATCCTCGCCGTTCTCAAGGACGGCGACAGTGCGACCGACCCCGACGACCCAGCTGACCCGACCAACCCCAGCGACCCCGACCCCGACAACCCTACCGAACCCAGTAAGCCCACCGACCCCAGCGACCCCACCAGCCCCACAAGGCCGACGGGCCCCAAGGACCCGAGCAAGCCAGCAGCGCCAACCAGCCCCGGCGACCCCAGCACTCCCGGAGGGCCCGGTGGCCGGAGCGGTAGCTACCCCCCCGCAAACCCAGCCGACGGCGTACCCGGCCGCGTCACCTACACCGGCTAAGCCCAGAGGTCACGAGGCGGCGCTCAGCTGACGTGCAGCCACTCGTGGATGCGGCCGATGCTCTGGGCGACCTCCTCCTCACGGTGATCGAAGAGAGCCTGGACTTCGCACGTACGACCGGTGATGAGCCGACCGATCCCCAATCAACGATCTAAGCCTCTACACGGTTGTCTATAGCGACAGGTCGAGGACTCTCCTGTGATGGTGCGCAGCCTTCCGCTAGCACGCGCAACGCAGATGGGAGGCGAGAGCGGATCTCGTCCCACAAGCCGAACCGCTTGCGACGACTGCACGGCACACCGACAGGCCTCGGCCGAGGTCGTCGCCGTCGCCGTCGGCCGATTGCGGATCGCCATACGGGGATGGGCTGATCGGCCCACCCGTCCCGACTCAGAGGTTGGCCGTCAGCTGCTCGACCGGGGCGAAGTCGTCGCGAAGCACTGGGGCGTCACCGGTGAAGGCATCGACGTCGCCGACCAGCTCACCATCTCCGGGATCGATCCCGAACGCCGGCAGCGCCGCATCGGAAGCGACCAGGATCTGGTTGACCGGGTAGACGCTCGGCCAGTCCGACGGCACCACGGCGGCCCGGTGCTCGAAGTGCTGGGCCAGGGTGGTCAGCTCGGCCTCGACAAACCGGTTATGGTCGCCGTCGATCACGTTCATGACGTAGATGCCGCCCGGGCGGAGCACCCGATCCAGTTCGGCTACGAATTCGGTGGTGGTGAGGTGCCAGGGCACAGCCAGGCCGCCGAACACGTCACCGACGATCAGGTCGTAGGCGTCGGTCGGCAGTTCGGCCACGGTCAGGCGGGCGTCGCCGCTGATGACGCCGAGGTCGGCACCGGTCGTCAGGCCAAGCTCATCGCGCCCGATCTCAACAAGGAGTGGATCGATCTCGGAGACCAGGTTGGTCGAGCCCGGCCGGGTGGCGTTCACGTACGCCGGCACCGAAAACGCTCCCCCACCGACGTGGAGGGCGTCGATCGAACCGTCGGGCATGGCGTCGATGACGTCACCGATGATGTTGATGTAGCGGAACTCCAGATGGGTCGGATCATCGAGGTCGACAGCTCCATGACGAAGGGTGTCGAGGTGCAGGAAGCGGAGGGAGGCATCGTCGGGATCGGTCTCGACCCGACCACAGGCGTACGCCGACTCAAACTCGCATGGCCCGGGGCTCAGCGCCGCAATTGCGAACGTGACCACGGCGACCCCGGCCAATCCGGATGACGGCCGCCCGGCACCACCGCGGCGGAGGGTGAAGATGACACCCCAGGCCACCAGCCCCAGTCCGACGGCCAGCACGATCGGTCGGGTCGGGGCGGCCGAGACCAGCACGAAACCGGTGAAGAAGGTGCCGAAGAGGGCACCGAAGGTGCCGGCGGCCGACAGTCCGCCGACCACCCCGCCGGTCTCGCTCAGGCTCTGCAGGCGCAGTTTGGCCACCATGGGGCTGATGGCGCTCAGCACCATGGCGAAGGGGAAGAACCCGAAAAACGATAGCAACACGATGGCCGGCACGGCGGTCCCCACCCCGGGACCGAGCAGGGAGACTATCGGGATCGATGACCAGGCCAGCACCCCACCGACGATCAAGGCAGGCCCGATAAGCGAATTCGGTTCATGGCGGTCGGCCAGATAACCGCCGAGGGCGGCGCCCACGGCTATGCCAGCCAGGATCGTGCCGATGATCCCGGTGAAGGTTTCGAGCGAGATCCCGACGTAGGGGGCCAGCAGACGGCCAGCCAGGATCTCGAGGACCAGGACGGCCCCCGAGGTGACGAACACCAGGACCTGTGCATACCGCTTGCTCACCGTCACACGCTACCGGCCCGGCCAAGTGCCTACCCAGAGCAAGAACAAGTCTGGTTTGGGAGGTCGACCGAGCATCATCGACAGTTCTCAACCTCCTCTCAACGAAGGTCGGATTGGATCGCGAACCGGACTTGAAGCGGCAAGCAGCATTCGTGAACGTCCTTGAACGTGGGACGTGAGCAGCGAGATCCGCGACGTCCCTCTGCGGATGCGCACGCGCTGCGTCGCGGAACCCGTCTGTCGGTTACCTGCTGGAATTGATGCACAAGGACACGTCTGGCCTAGCGGTGACTGATGTCCTGGCGCGGATCGCCTCGCGAGACGGCGTCGAGGCCATCGGCCCCCAATCGCTCAGCATGCCGCTACTCACCGATGACCGGGAACTCGCGAAGGCTGGGAGCAACCGGCCGATATCGAGACGTGGTCGCCCTGTGGTCTGACAACCCATCCCGACAAGCGGTCCTTGAGCGTGCTCGACCAGGCGTGCGGCGCAGCGCCTGCGTCGCGGAGATTGTGTCCTTCGCCAATGCGCTCACCGGTGGGGTGTCTGCCAGCACCGTGTATGTAGTCTGAAGACACCCGCACGCTCAGCGCTGACACTAAGGGGGCTGTGGTGGGCACACTCGACCCAGACGTCGCACGGCTCATCGCCAGTATCGAGGCGATGTTTCCGGTGCCGCCCCCGGATGTGACCGCCGATCAACGTCGGGCCGGTTACCGGGCCGCTTTCGCGGAGTTGCTGCACCCGCCGCCCTTGGCCCCCTTCGAAGGCGACGTTCTCGACCGCGGGATGGAGACGGAGGTGGGCGAGGTGCCGGTGCGCACCTACCGACCGGTCACCGCCCAGCCCGGCGGTGACGTGGTCGTGCTGTTGCCCGGAGGTGGCTGGGTGATCGGTGACCTCGAGACCGGTGACCCGACCGCTCGGGCGTTGGCGACCGGGATGGACCTGACGGTTATCACAGTTGACCAACGCAAGGCGCCCGAGCACCCTTTTCCCGCCGGTTTCGACGACGCCCTCGGTGTCGTACAGGCAGTCTCCGAACGACTCCAGCCGCGCTGGCTTGGGGTAGCCGGAGACAGCTCGGGCGGCAATCTGGCCGCGGGCGTCGCGCTGGCCTGCGCCTTATCCGGTCGGCAGTGTGACGCCCAGTTGCTGATCTACCCGGCGCTCGACCCCGCGATGGCGACGCCCTCACATCGGGCGCTGGCCACCGGGCACCTGCTTGAGCGAGACGTGATGCGCTACTACTGGGCCAGCTACCTGGGCGAGGCTCCCGCCGACGATGCGCGGGTGACCCCAGCTGCTGCTGGCGACGACGCGCTCGCAGGAGTGGCTCCTGCCGTCGTGGCCACGGCCGAGTTCGACCCGCTGCACGACGAGGGGCGGGGCTATGCCCAGCGCCTGCTGGGTCTTGGCGTGCCCACCTGCCATCTGCCGGGCCCCGGTCTTGTGCATGGCTGGGTCGACCACGTCGAGCTGGTCCCGGCTGCGTTGGCCGCACGTGACCGGGCCATCGCCGTCTTCGACGCCCTCCGGCCACCCCAGTCCCGGGCGTAGGATCGGCAACGTGCGACCGGGGGTCCACTAGCCGAGGCATAAATCGATGAGATGCCGCCCACCGAAGAGTTTGCAGCTCCGCCGACGTCACGAGCGGCCCGTTGCTGACAGCATCAGACTCGAGATCACCCGAGCCGAGGCCAGCGCCGGTCGACGATCGCCGACCGGTGACGGTTCCCTCCGGGGCTCGATCTATTGGCATATATTGCCAGTGGAGGTGAGCGTTGTGTTCACAAGGAACGTTGTCCTGAGTCAGCACCAGTACGAGCTCTGAGTCACTGGTGGAATCGGGGCGCTATCAGAACGCGAGCGAGGTGCTGCGCGAAGGCCTGCGCCTCTTGGAACGCCAGGGCGCGGAAGATGCCGCCAGGCTCGCTGCCCTGCGTCACGCCGCCGATCAGGGTTGGTCGGACATCGCCTCGGGAGCTTTCGATGACATCTCCGAGGAAGCGCGCAAGCGTCACGAGGTGCTGATAGCCACCGCCATTCGCGACGCAACGGGACAGCAATGATCGGCTCAGTCCGGTTCGCAGTAGAGTTGGAGCGCCGCATCTGCGGTGAGTGGCGCACGGGACCAGTCGCCGAAGCGTTCAACCACCCGGAGACCGCCGAGCGAGAGCAGCAGAGGCAACTCCTCGGCGAAGATGCTTCTTAGCTCAAGCGGCGCGACAACGAAGTCTGCCTCGGAATCGGTCGAGAAATACCACCTGTCCCAAGTCACTTGCGCGGCCGCATCGTAGGTCTCCGCGACATCGACATGCACGACGCCGCGATCAGGATCCACGAACGACAGCGCGTCTCGCCTGCGTCGAACGCCGTCGGCCTGGGCAAGCATGCGCACGCTCGGGTTGAACACGTCGAAGATCAGCTGGGCTCCGAGTGCCAGGTGCCGTTGCACCGACCGGAAGCAGTCCACCAAGTCCTCAGTTTCGCGCAGATCGAGCAATGAATTGACGGCAATGAACACGAGGGCGAACGTTCGGCCCAGGTCGAACGCGCGCATGTCGCCCTGCACCCACGCCACATCCACGCAGCGTTCGTCAGCCTTGCGCTGGGCCTCGGCAAGCATTTCCGGCGAGACCTCCAGGCCCAGGCACGAATGCCCTCGGAGGCGATCGGGATCAGTTTGTGTCCGGTGCCCCACCCGAATTCCCCCTCGTCGAATGGTCTACCTCCAGGATGGTGTCGCTGACCGTTCCTCATACGGGGCCACCCCCGCGCGGGTCGATCAACAACCCGAGCGCTCGCTTGTTGACAGACCGTTGGCCCTCGACAATAGTTAAGCGTATGCCTCAGTGTCAGGTCGAGCTTGACGCTGTGCTCCGCCTCAACATCTTTATCGATCAGATCCAGTAGGGCGGCCTTGGTGGCCGCGTCCACCCGGTGCGGGACTCGACCACTTAGCCCCACCCGTCTTTTCCCTCGACCAGGGTGAGCTTGACCGCGAGCTCTTTGCACGCCTGGGACAGCCGGGCGATCTCGGCCTTGGCAGTCTCCAGTTCGTAGTCCCGTTCCCGCCCTTTGATCCCGGGCCGGGACGCCGCGAGCGAGGCCAACGCGCCTTCCTTGGCGACCGTCTTGATCCGCATGATCGTGGACCGGTCGACCTGCTCGGCAGTCGCGACCTCGGCCACGGTCGCTTCGCCGCGGACCAGCCGAAGCCAGATCTCGTACTTCTGCGAGGGCGATAAGAACCGCTTGGACCGGCGCTTCCTCGGCCCCGACTTCGACTCGTTCTCGGACATGAACTGATCCTCCTGTATGGGATGGAGGACCCGCCAGATGTGGTCTGATCAAAACTCGGATCATTATCTCGAAGTCAGACGCAACACAAGCCACAGCGTACGAAAGCCTGCTCAGTGGTAGGTGCGTACGAAACCCTCCACGACACCGATCGTGGCATGTGTATGAGTGTGCGTATGGGAATCTTTGCCGTATGCCTCGTGCCGCGGGCTAGGCGTCGTAGTCCACCCTGACCTCGTCGGTGACCGGGTGAGATTGACAGGCCAGCACGATCCCGGCAGCAATCTCCTCGGGCTCGAGCGCCCAGTTCTGATCCATCCGGATCTCCCCATCGACCACCCTGGCACGACACGTGCCGCAGATCCCGCCGGTGCAGCTGTATGGCGCATCAGGCCGCTCGCGCAGCGTCGCCGCCAAGATCGTTTCAGCTCGGGACGGCATCGGCACACGGGTGGTGCGGCCATCGAGCGTCACCGTGATGACTGCCTCCGGCGCGCCACTGCTCAACGTTGCAATTAGATCGTCGCCGCCTTCAACGGCCTGCACCACCGGCATCCCCAGGTCAGGAGCTCCGGTGCTCGCGTCTTCGACGTGAAAGATCTCGTGTTGCACGTGTGCAGGGTCAGCCCCGGCGTCAGTCAACACGTCCTGCACGCCGGTGACCATGGGGTGCGGCCCGCACACGTACCACTCGTCGACAGCGGCCACCGGGACGAGCTGCTCAACGAAGGTAGCCATCCGCTGGCGATCAATGCGGCCGGCGAACAGCTCAACATCGGGGCGTTCTTGGGACAGGACATTGTATAGCGCGAAGCGAGCGGGATGCTCATTTTTGAGCGCCATCAGGTCTTCAAGGAACATGATCGAATCGGCACGTTTGTTCCCGAAGAACAGCGTGACGTGCGCCTGCGGCTGCTCATCCAAAACGGTCCTGATCACCGATAGCACCGGCGTGATTCCAGACCCGGCCGCCACTGCAACGTGATGGCGCGCAGCCGGGGCGCCATCGAATGGCGCGCTATCAGCCGACGAGGAATCGTCGAACACTGGCGCCGCAAACGTCCCCATCGGCGTCATCACCTCGATGTCCTGACCCGCGGCAGCGTGATCGTTCAGCCAATTCGACATCGCCCCACCAGGCACTCTGGCGCTGGCAACCCGCAGCCGGTAGATCTCGGCATACTCCTGCCGTGAGGAGCAGATGGAGTAGGAACGGCGCACATCCTCGCCATCGATCTCGGCGCGTAGCGTCAGGTGCTGACCGGGCACGAAGGCAAACTCCTCACGCAATGGTGGCGGTACCGCCAGGGTCACCGCAACAGCCTGGTCGGTCAGATGCTCGATGTGGCTGATCCGGAGTGAGTGAAATCTGGCGCGCCGTCTCGGCGGTGAACTGACGAGCAGGTTCATAGGGCCTTGAATTCTTCGAACGGCTCAGAGCAGGAGCGACAGCGGCGCAATGCCTTGCACGCCGTGCCGCCGAACCGGGACAACTCTTCAGTATCGCTCGAGCCGCACTGAGGGCAGCTCACTTGGCGCAGCGAGACGCCGATGGCCACGGGACCTTGCTCCGCCGGATCGACCGCGGGACCGGGAGGCGCTATCCCAAACCGGTGGAGCGACTCCCGTCCCTGGTCGCTGATCCAGTCAGTCGTCCACGCCGGCCAGAGCTGGGTGCGGACCTCGGCATCGAAGCCGTAACGCCGGGCAACCGAGTGGATAGCATCGGTGATGGCGCCCATCGCCGGACAGCCGCTGTATGTCGGAGTGATCGTGACGATCAAACGATCCCCCTCGCGGTCGATACCGCGCACGATTCCGAGGTCGTCCACCGTGATCACCGGAATCTCCGGATCTGGGATGTCGCGGATTTGCCGCTCGACCGCTTGAAGCCCTTGGCTCACGGCGATCACCACGTCGCCCCAGGCACGCTGCGGCGGATGTGTTGCAGTTCCGCCAGCAGATACCCCATGGCCTCGGAGTGGATACCGCCCCGTCCGCCGCGCGCCCGCCACCGTGAGGGATCGGGCAGCTCCAGCCCGGCCTGGTCGAGCACCTGGTGAACGTGAGCGACAACGCGCTCTCGCAGCGCCGAGGGAAGGACACCTATCCCGCCATCGGCCGCCTCCTGGCTGGCCGGGTCGTCGGTGGTCAACTCATCGACGTACGGGGCGGCCCAGGCGAGGGCGGCGACCATCCGGCGATGCGACTCTTGCGTGCCATCGCCCAGCCGGATCACCCACTGCGCGGCATGGTCGCGGTGATAGGCCACTTCTTTGAGCGCCTTCGCGGCGATCCCTGCCACCACCTGGTCACGAGAACCGGTCAACTCGGCATACAGCGCGTATTGATAGCTCGAAAACCACAGGAGGCGCGTCATCTCGTGGGCGAAGTCACCCCTGGGCTGCTCGACTAAGTGCACGTTGCGGAACTCTCGCTCATCGCGAAGGTAGGCCAGGTCGTCCTCGTCGCGGCCCTCGCCCTCGAGTTCGCCGACGTGGGTCAGCATCGCGCGCGCTTGGCCCAGCAAGTCCAATCCGATGTTGCCCAGCGCCACGTCCTCTTCGAGTTGCGGCGCGCGGGTGAGCCACTGCCCTAGCCGTTGGGCGTAGATCAACGCGTCGTCGGCCAACCCCAGCAGATATTCCGACGCTCGGGGGGCCCCGCCCTCCGAGTCCCCCCCAACCTCATTGGACACCGATGGTCGGGAGGCGGAGTCCCCCGCGTCCTCTCCGACTTTCGTGGGGCCACCGTGGAGGTGCTCCGTCTCGGTCATAGGTATTCCACGTCGTCGGGCACCTCGTAGAAGGTCGGGTGCCGATAGATCTTGTCGGCGGCCGGGTCGAAGAAGGTGTCCTTCTCGGCCGGGCTACTGGCCGTGATGTCAGCGGAGCGAACCACCCACAATGAGACGCCTTCGCTGCGACGGGTGTAGAGGTCGCGCGCGTTGCGCAGCGCCATCTGAGCATCAGGAGCATGCACCGACCCCGCATGCACATGTGACAGGCCGCGCTTGGCCCGCACAAAGACCTCGAACAGTGGCCAGGTGGCTCGGCTCCCACTGGCTCCGGCAGCGACGTCCGTGGAGCGCGGATGCGAGATTTCGCCCACGCTCACGCCGGCACCGCTGCCTGTGCGTCACGAGCGGCCTGTTTGGCGGCATAGGCGGTCGCAGCCTCGCGAACCCAGGCACCTTCGGTATGGGCGTCCATCCGGTTAGCAAGTCGCTGCGCGTTGCACGGACCGTCTCCACCGAGCACTGCCCAGAAGTGCTCCCAGTCGATCGGGCCGATCTGCCAGTGCCCGGTCTCCTCGTTGAATCTCAAGTCATCGTCGGGCAATCGCAACCCCAGCTTGTGTGCCTGCGGCACCGTCATGTCGATAAAGCGTTGCCGCAACTCGTCGTTGCTGAAACGTTTGATCCCCCACGCCATCGACTGTTGGGTATGCCCCGCAGCCGGTTCGCCAAACCCCCCGTCGGCGGTGTCCGGCGGTCCGAACATCATCAGGGCGGGCCACCACCATCGATCGGCGGCATCTTGTGCCATGGCCTGCTGCGCCGGTGTCCCCTTGGACAGCGTCCAAAGGATCTCGAAGCCTTGGCGTTGATGGAATGACTCCTCCTTGCACACCCGGATCATGGCCCGGGCATACGGACCGTAGGAGCATCGGCACAGCGGCACTTGGTTCATGATCGCCGCGCCGTCGACTAACCAGCCGATCGCGCCCACATCGGCCCAGGTCAGCGTGGGGTAGTTGAAGATCGAGGAGTAGCGCTGTTTGCCCGCATGCAGCAGGTCCAGCAACTCGGCCCGGTCAACCCCCAAGGTCTCGGCTGCGGCATACAAATAAAGGCCATGCCCCGCTTCGTCCTGCACCTTGGCCATCAAGATCGCCTTGCGCCGCAGGCTGGGGGCACGCGAGATCCAGTTGGCCTCGGGCTGCATACCGATGATCTCGGAGTGGGCGTGCTGCGCGATCTGACGGATCAACGTCTTGCGGTAGGCATCCGGCATCGCGTCCCGAGGCTCGACCCGCTGACCATCGTCGATGATCCCCTCGAAGTAGTCGGCAACCGCCTCGGCGTAGCCATACTCGGGCGCCTCCGTGGCATTGAGAGGCGCGGCGACCTGGTCATCCAAGCGTGCGTTCATCACTCCAGTATGCCGCAGGCGCGCACTCCTTCTTACACATGTCTGCATTCTGCGCTGGATTCTGTAAGGAGCCCTACCTCGTGCGGGGGCGGCTGGCGGGGCGCCGACCGCCGAGCCCACGAAAGGCTGTCAGAACACCTCGGTTGCTCCGTGCCGTTGGCGGAGGACCGCGACGCGCCGGGTCAACGCCACGAGTGGGAGACTGCGGTGGTGAGCGACTCCCCCGGCCACCCTCCGGCACATCCTCCGTTGGCCGATGCCAGCGTGCGCACCGGACGCCCCAACGACACACCAGCCATCGGCGCAGTGCAGGCAGAGACATTCGCGGCCGCATACGCGCTGATCCTGCCGTCGCAAGCCCTGGATCAGTTCCACCCGGACGCGTTCGCACGCGCGTGGCGTGAGGCGCTGACGACACCGCCGAGCACCGCCCACCGAGTGTTGGTGGCCTGCGCCGGGGACCAGGTGGTTGGTTTTGCCGCGATCGGCCCGAGTGCCGATACCGACGGCGCTGCGCCCGGGTCGGCCGGTGAGCTGTCGGTGCTATGCGTCCACCCTGCAGCACGTCGCGCGGGGCACGGCTCCCGGCTGTTGAATGCCAGCGCCGACACGCTGACAGCTGCTGGCTTCCAAGCGATGTCCGGATGGGTTCTGGCCGACGACGACAGCACTCGGGCCTTCGCCACTGCCGCCGGCCTGAGCCCGGACGGCGCATGGCGCGATCGGATCGTGGGCCCCGATGGCGAGACGGTGCGTGAAGTGCGGCTCGTGGCTCACCTCGGTTCGTAAAGGTGCGCAGCAGGAGTTCCGGGCTGGCAAGGCTCAGTCCCGCCACCCGGCAAGGCCTCAGCGTGGGCATCGCGACCGGCGCATACGGCGTCGGATGCGGTGCCTTGGGGGTAGCCGCCGGGCTCAGCGTCACCCAGACGATGGTGACCTCGCTGTTGCTCTTCAGCGGCGGCTCCCAATTCGCCTTCTTCGGCGTCGTCGGCGCCGGCGGTTCACCTGCTGCGGCGGTGGCGACATCGACACTGCTGGGCGTCCGCAATGCCTTTTACAGCCTCACCATGGCCAAACTATTGCGCCCGCACGGCTGGCGTCGAGCCACGGCGGCACACCTGACCATCGATGAGTCAACAGCGGTCGCCACCGCGCAGACCTCGCCGCCGGAGATCGCGCGCGGCTTCTGGACGACCGGAGTTACCGTCTTCATCCTATGGAACGTAATGACGGCGACCGGGGCGCTGATCGGCGATGCGATGGGTGACCCGAGGAACTACGGGCTGGACGCTGCGGCAGCCGCTGCGTTCCTGGCGCTGCTGTGGCCTCGACTTCGCGGCCAGGATTCGCTGGCCACCACCGTGCTGGCTATCGTGCTGACGCTGGTGGTTGCGCCGTTTACGCCTTCGGGCGTTCCGGTGTTGGTGGCAGCCCTGGCCGCCCTCACTATCGGCATACCCCGCTGGACTGCGCGGACCAGGCAAACGTGACTACCGTTCGCACCGCACAGCAGGCTCGCATGCCACCTCCGGCGCGCGCCGCCCTCGAAAGCAGGAAGCCGGCATGACGCTCTGGTTGGCCGTGATCGTGGCGTGCGCCCTCGCGTTCGGGCTCAAATTGTCCGGCTATCTGCTGCCGGAGTCTGCGCTCGCCGCGCCGTGGGCTCAGCGAGTCATTCCGTTGCTGCCAGTGGCGCTCCTCAGTGCGCTGATCGTGACGCAGGCGTTCTTGGACGAGACCGGGCGGATCACTCTCGACGCACGCGCGGCAGGCCTCGCGGTAGCGATCGTTGCCCTGCTCGCACGGGCACCGTTCTTGGTTGTCTTGGTGCTGGCAGCTGCAACCGCAGCGGCCGTCCGGGCCTGGGTCGGCTGATCAGTGGTGTCCCAACGCGGCAGAATCATCGGCATCGACGTCGCGCGAGCGCTGGCGTTGCTGGGCATGGTCGTGGCGCACATGATCGACCAGGCCCCGGGCGAAGGCCTGGCCGTCGATCCGTGGTTTCAGGTCGTGGCCGGGCGCTCCTCGGCCCTCTTCGCCGTCCTGGCGGGAGTGTCGATCGTGCTGGCGAGCCGCCAGTCCCCCTTTGGTGCAGCATCTGGCGCCACGATCACGCTCGCGCCGGGAGCACGTCGCAGCATCGGCATTCGGGCAGCCCTGTTGATCGCGATCGGCCTGGTGCTTGGCATACCGGATGTCGGCGTGGCGGTGATCCTGCTGTACTACGGGGCCTTGTTCCTGTGCGCGATACCGGTATTGCGCTGGAACGCTCGCTCGCTCGTCATCCTGGCGATCTGCTGGGGGATGGCCGCCCCGGTGGTGAGTATGCTTCTGCGGCCGTTCCTGCCGGCGCCGGACTTGATGGTGCCCGAGCCTGCGTCGCTGCTGGATCCTATCGCTTTGCTGCTGGAGTTGTCGGTCACCGGCTACTACCCGGTGCTGACCTGGGCGACCTACCTGTTCGCCGGTATGGCGTTGGGTCGGCTCAACCTGCGCTCTGACCCGGTCGCTCGCCGAATGGTGTTGCTCGGCCTGGGTCTGGCGGTAGCAGCGCTCGGCCTTTCCGGAATCGTAAGTCGCAACGCGGGCGTGCGCGAGGTCTTGATCACCACCTATGACATCACCGGCGGCGTGAACTCGTGGCCCGAGCTATCGCCAGAGATCACCCGTGGCTTTTTCGGAACCACGCCGACCGACTCATGGTGGTGGCTCGGCATCTGGGCGCCACACAGCGGCAGCATCATCGATCTGGCACACACCACCGGGTGCGCGGCAGCGCTGCTGGGCGGAGTGCTGATGATCACCGGACGACTGAGCCGGGAGGGTCGTCGCCTGGTGCACATCGTCTTTGGTGCCGGGACGATGACCTTGACGTTGTATGCCGTGCACATTGTGCTGTTGGGGGCGCCGCCAGCACTGGGCTGGACCCAGACGATCAGCTTCCACGTCGTGGTCCTCGGCTCATTGGGCGCCCTCTTCGTCGCCGCAAACGCACGCGGACCGCTGGAGTTAGCGGTCAGCCGGATCGGCAGCCTCCCAACGACTTCCAGACAAGACCAGCGGCAGTACCGCTGACACGACACGCCACATCAGCGCCAGAATCGTGGATTAGGTGACGTATTGGGGTACTTTAGATGAACAGAAGGTAAATGGGAGGTGGATTTCATGGATGCCGCACGAGCGCGCCGTCGCTATTCGAAGAGTAAGCCACTGATGACATGGGTGCCGGTCCGCGACACGCACGGCCGCGTCCGGATGGAGATTCGCTGGCATGTGCCGGACGAACCCATCGACGTTCGAGACCGGAAGTCGGTACGGGCAGCCGCTTAGTCGGCCCACGCTTGACCCACCCAGTGGCCGAGCGCATCTGGCCGCGCACATCAGTGAGGGCGGATCTCTTCAAGGTCCGCCCTCACTGATGTCATTGCCTACAACCGGCTTCCGGGTCAGTCGTTCTGGGACCCGGAAGACCCGCTCGGCGCAGAATCGCCGCCACCAGCGGGCCCATTGCCGCGACCGCGACCGCCGCGACGTCGACGGTTGCGACGGGGACGGTCACCGCCACCCTCGCCTGCACCGCTGCCATCAGTGCGCTCGGCGCTAACACTGTTGCCATCACTGTTATCGGCGCTACCGGCAGTCTCGGTACTGCCATCGCTCGCGGCGCCTTGCAGACCGGCCTCACCCGCGCTGGGGTGAGCGGACGCTGCATCTGCCGCCGGTGCAACGGGCGGGGGCGGCGCAGCCTCAGCTGCCTGACTAGAAACTGTATCTTCGGCCACCACGGCACCCAGCGAGAGCTTGCCGCGCGGGTCGATACCGTTGAGCTCGACCTGGACCTTCTGGCCCACGCTGAGCACGTCTTCGACGGCGTCGATGCGCTTGCCTCCGACGAGCTTGCGGATCTCGGAGATGTGCAGTAGCCCATCCTTGCCAGGCGTCAGTGAGATGAAAGCCCCGAAGGTCGTGGTCTTGACCACGGTGCCCATGAAGCGCTCGCCGATTTCCGGCATCGTCGGGTTGGCAATCGCGTTGACCGCGTTGCGTGCCGCTTCTGCGGACGGGCCATCGGTGGCACCGATGTAGACAGTGCCGTCGTCCTCGATCGCGATGTCCGCGCCGGTGTCTTCCTGGATCTGCTTGATCATCTTGCCCTTTGGCCCGATGACCTCACCGATCTTGTCGACCGGCACCTTGACACTGATCACGCGCGGCGCAAACGGGCTCATTTCGTCCGGGGCGTCAATTGCCTCGAGCATGACGTCCAGGATGTGCAAACGTGCGTCGCGGGCCTGGGTCAGAGCGCCACCAAGCACCGAGGCGGGGATGCCGTCCAGCTTGGTGTCGAGCTGGATGGCGGTGACGAATTCCTTGGTGCCGGCGACCTTGAAGTCCATGTCACCGAAGGCGTCCTCGGCGCCGAGGATGTCGGTCAGTGCCGCATACTCGGTCTTTCCGTCGACCTCGGCGGAGACCAGACCCATCGCGATTCCGGCGACCGGGGCGCGCAGCGGCACACCGGCGTTCCAGAGTGACATGGTCGAGGCACACACCGAGCCCATTGATGTGGACCCATTCGAGCTCAGCGCTTCGGAGACCTGACGGATCGCATACGGGAACTCTTCACGCGTCGGCAACACCGGCATGAGGGCACGCTCGGCGAGCGCTCCGTGACCGACCTCGCGACGCTTCGGGGAGCCGACGCGGCCGGTCTCACCGGTGCTGTACGGCGGGAAGTTGTAGTTGTGCATGTACCGCTTGCGCGACACCGGCGACAGCGTGTCGAGCATCTGCTCCATCCGCAGCATGTTCAGCGTGGTGACACCCATAATCTGGGTCTCGCCGCGCTCGAAGATGGCCGAGCCGTGGGTGCGCGGGATAACCTCGACCTCGGCGGAGAGCGCTCGGATGTCGGCCAGGCCGCGACCGTCGATGCGGACCTTGTCGCGCAGGATGCGCTGACGGATCAGCTTCTTCTGCACGGCGCGGTATGCAGCGGACAGTTCCTTGTCGCGGCCCGCAAACGCGCCTTCCGACTCGCCTGAACCGGCGTCTGAAGATCCGGACATCGACGCCATCATCGATTTCTTGATCTCGTCGATCTTGGTTTCACGCTCAGCCTTGCCCCCGATCTGCAGGGCACTGGTGAGGTCGCCGGAGACCTGCGCCTCGACAGCTTCCATTGCGTCGTCCTGGTAGTCCAGGAAGCGCGGGAACTCTTGGGTCTCCTTGGCTGCGCCGGTGGCCAGCTCAGACTGAGCGGCGCACAAGGCGGCGATGAACTTCTTGGACGCCTCAAGGCCCTGGGCGACGACCTCTTCGGTCGGAGCCTGCTTGCCGTGGGTGTTGACCAAGTCCCAGGTGGCTTCGGTGCTTTCGGCCTCGACCATCATGATCGCGACATCAGGGACCATGTTGCCGCTGCCGTCGTCCTCTTCTCCAACGACGCGGCCGGCGACGACCATGTCGAAGGTGGAACGCTCGGCGTCGCTGAAGTTCGGGAAGGCGACCCACTGGCCCTCGATGAGGGAGATGCGCGTCGCGCCGATCGGGCCGCTGAACGGCAGACCGGAGATCTGCGTCGAAGCGGAGGCTGCGTTGATGGCGACCACGTCGTACTGGTGGTCCGGGTTCAACGACAGCACCGTGATGACGACCTGGACCTCGTTACGCAGACCGGACACGAAGGTCGGGCGCAGCGGCCGGTCAATCAACCGGCAGGTGAGGATCGCGTCAGTGCTGGGGCGCCCTTCACGGCGGAAGAAGCTGCCGGGGATCTTGCCTGCGGCATACATGCGCTCCTCGACATCAACCGTAAGCGGGAAGAAGTCGAAGTGATCTTTGGGGTGCCTGCCGGCCGTGGTGGTCGACAGCATCATCGTGTCGTCGTCGAGGTATGCCGTGACGGACCCAGCGGCTTGTGCGGCCAGGCGTCCGGTCTCGAAGCGGACGGTGCGAGTGCCGAACGTGCCATTGTCGATGACGGCCTCGGCGGATGTGATTTCTGGACCCTCCATCGGGTCCTCCTTTTCTTCTCGTTCTCAGCGCGGGGCATCGTCGTTGTGCCCGGCTGTTCACACATGCCGACACCTGGCGCAAGAGGCGAGGTGACGGCATACGCGAAGGAGCGACCCACGACGTGATGTCGCGGGTCGCTCCTAGGCGAAGTTCAGCGGCGTAGGCCGAGTCGCTTGATCAGCGAACGGTAACGCTCGATGTCGGTGTCGGACAGGTAGCGGAGTAGGCGCTTACGCTTGCCGACCAGCAGCAGCAAACCGCGGCGGCTGTGGTGATCGTGCTTGTGCTCACGGGAGTGCTCGGTGAGGTCACGGATGCGCTGTGTCAGTAAGGCGACCTGCACTTCGGGAGAGCCGGTGTCGCCCTCGGACGTCCCGTACTCGTCCATGATTTGCTTCTTCACTGCAATATCCAGCCCCATGGGCAGCTCTCCTTGACTCGTTGCGCGGCGCGCCTGGGCAGATCCACCAGGGCACTCTGAAATCCGCGGCCGTCGAACGGCATGCCTAATCTATCAGCGCTCGCGACACGCCCATAATCCCCGCGTTGACTCAGTTGCAGATGCTCTCCTCGCCCACCGCACGCGACTTGGACCGCCCTTGAGGCTGAAGTGCGGCATACAAGGCGAACTTCTGCTGACGAAGCGCTCCCCGCGCGCAGGATATCTTGTGCAGATGAGCGCTGAGACCCCGACCCTAGAGACGTTCGACGAAGATTGGCAGACCGCCCTGTGCGTCGCCGCGCACCCCGACGACCTGGAGTATGGCTTGGCCGCCGGCGTAGCCCGATGGACCGGCCAGGGCAAAACCATCACGTACCTGCTTGCCACGAGTGGCGAGGCTGGGATCGACTCGCTTCCCCCGATCGAAACTGGGCCGCTGCGTGAGCAGGAGGAGCGAAACGGCGCAGCGCAGGTCGGAGTGGACATCGTTGATTTCCTCGGTATGCCGGACGGCTCACTGCTCTATAGCCTGGAGTTGCGCAAGGGCATAGCCGCTGCCATTCGCCGCACCAAGCCCGACGTGGTGTTTGGGCTGACCCATCGGCAGCAGTTCTCCGGCGGCGGCTTGAACCAGGCCGACCATCGCGTGGTTGGCCTAGCCACCCTGGACGCCTGCGCCGACGCCGGCAATCGATGGCTCTTTCCCGAACTCATCGATGAGGGTCTCGACCCGTGGTCTGGCGTGAAGCAGGTCTGCTTCGCCGGCTCAGCCCACGCCACGCATACCGTCGATGTCGGCGAC
>JBARZG010000136.1:0-6475 GCA_049649785.1 Ornithinimicrobium sp.
CGTGGAGATTCCCGCCACCTCCACCATCGTGGTCACATCGCACTGCGCAGGGTCTGCCCCCTTTCTCCCGCTTGGGCAAGGCTATGCTCGGCCCACCCTGCGATTCCCCCGCAGTCGGGCGCATAACCTTGCCCAGGCGGGGATGATCGACGGGGACTCCTGTTGGGCACGGCCGAAGCCGCAAGAGGCAGCACTTCCCACCCGGCAGGGTGCGGACGTTCATTGGTGTCGTCAGGCACGGATGGCGTCCTGGGCGCCCTTCGACATCTCGTCACGTTCTTGACCTGCGCCGCGAAACAGTGGCACATTGGCATCGATTGCTAAGCCCTCCAAGCCGCGGCGGGAGCACATCATGGACGGATGCCGTGTCGGGCTGGGGCAGGTGGACATCACGCCGACTTCACCTGGGTCCACGATGGGTTGGGGTCCGATGGGACGCACCGACGCGATGCCCCCAACGAACCCCGACCAGCGTCTGGTGGTGACCGCGCTCGCCCTGGAGGACGCCCGGGGTGAACGCGTCGTGCTGGTGAACGCTGATCTGCACTGTGGCGGTGTGCACCTGTGGCGTGCAGCTGTCCGGGCGAGTGGACTCGCGGACTCACGGGTTGTGCTGTGCGGAACCCACACTCACGAGGGACCGGGCCAGCGCTACGGCGGCCTGATGTATACCTTGATGGCTGGTCCGTCGCCGACTACTCCGTGGGACAGCACCCGCCGACTCACCGGTCTGGTGGCGCGCGCGGTGCGCGAGTCGATCGTCAACATGAAACCTGGTGGGACGGCCGTGGTGCGCCCCGTAGTGCGAGGGGTGGCGAGCAACCGCGCCGTCCCGGCTTGGGTGCATTACGCCGCCGAAACCCGCGAAGAGTTTCTGGAAAGGTGGCCCGCAGAAGCCGCCGCTCCCCTTCCCGACCGACTGCGGGATCAACGGGCGACGACTCTCGTCGCTCGCTCGGACGACGGAACAGTAGAGGCGGCCCTGGCGTGGTATGCCGTGCACGGCACCGCCCTCGGTGCCGAGTGGATGACGTTCGGATCCGACCTGTGGGGGCCGGCGCGCCGAGAGGCCGAGATGGACGGAGCAACAGTGGGCTTCGGTGGCGGGTCCAGTGGCGACATCTCCCCGCTGCCCATTGACGAAGCCGGGCAGCGCCGTACGTCCGATGACGGGCGGTCGTCGGCCCAGGGCAGCGAACTCGCCACAATGGTCGGGCAACGGCTCGGTGCCGCCGTCCGTCAAGCGGTGAACAGCGCGAGGGCGCACGTCAGCGGCTTCTCCTTGTCCGTCGCGCACGAGCAGTGGGAGCCACGCCGATCCGGTCTCCCGATGCCGGTCAGTGGGCTCGCCACGGTCGGCGGCGGCGTCGACGGCCCGACCGAGCGTTGGAATGACGTCGCAGACGGCATCCGCGCGCCGGGGTACCAGGCGATGCGTGACCGGGCCCACCCGGATGCCGACGGGCAGGGACCCAAGGTGGGGATCCTTCACGCGTACACCAGACTGCCGATTCCTGTCGGTTGGCTCTTCGCGGCCTTCGCGCCCAAGAGGTTGCCGCTGCATGTGATCCGGGTCGGTGAGCACACCTTCGCTACGGTCCCCGGTGAAGCGACCACGATGACTGGAGCGCGGATCGAGGATGCCGTCGCGTCGGCCTCGGGTGCTGGGCGAACCTCATCGGTGATCGGGTTCGCTGGTGACTACGGCGGCTACTGGGCCTCGCCGGAGGAGTACCTGGAGCAGCGCTACGAGGGCTCTTCCACGATCTTTGGCGCTCACGCGGCGACTCGCCTCACGCAGCGGCTGGAGAAACTCGCGGCACGAACGGACTGAGGGCGCAGACAGCAACCACTGAAGGCCCGCGCAGCAAGTCACCAGGTCGGTGATCAAGATCACAGATCTCAGCGAGCTGCGGGCAAACACTGAGGGTGTTGTCGAATCGTTCGGCGACACCGCCTCCGGGCGGTAGATCCCTTGGAGGAACTCATGAAGAAACTCATCCCGACCGTGCTACTCGCCACCGTGGCGGGTGCCCTCACCTTCGCAGCCGCCGCATCAATGCCGGTGAGCTCGCAGAATCTCGGCTCTGGCGGAACAGCCGTCGTGTCATGTGACACGGACGGCGTCGAGGTTTCCTACGACCTCGTCCCACAGGCGCATCAGCTCGTGGGCGGCATCACCGTCGAAGGCATCGACCCGGCTTGCGTCGGTCAGACTCTGCACTGGGCGCTGTCCGACAGCGCCAGCGCCTACCTGGCGGATGGAGAGGCGGAAGTCACTGGGTCCACACAGTCGTTCTCCTTGGCTTCCGACGTGGAGTCCGAGGTGATCGGCGAGGTCGCCGTCACCATCGCCGGATGATCCGATGGCCACTTCGTCGAGTATGACGGGCGCCAACGGGGTGGGCCGGCTGAGGCCGACCCACCCCGCTGGCGGTCCCGCCCGAAGTCCACACGCCCAACCACACCTCCGGCGTTTCATCGTACGAGCGGCGGTCGCCGCGCTGGTCGTCCCGCTGTGGTTCGCCTTCCTTGCGCCGCAACCTTTCGGCGGACCGCTGAGCCTGATCTGGGTCAGCGGAACGAGCATGGAGCCCACGCTGTCCACGGGGGACCTGGCGGTGCTGTACCGCGCCGAGGAATACCAGGTCGGCGACATCGTCGCGTTCGAGATACCGGAGGGTGGCACGGTCATCCACCGGGTCATCGAAGTCGGCCCGGACGGGCACCGGTTCCAGGGTGACAACCGTGACTTCCATGATCCCTGGGTACTCGATGGGAGCGAGATCCTCGGGCGAGAGATCTTCAGCGTGCCTCATGCGGCGCGAGCGATGACGACCGTGGGGCGTCCCGAGGTCATGGCATCGCTTGCCGCCGGTCTCGTCGTGTTCTGGCGTCTTCGTAGGAATGACACGAAAGCCCGGGCCAGCGTCGGTCAGGCCGATTCGGTCGAGTCGGAAAAGCGGATGGAGCCTGCTCCCTCCGACTCCGGGGACTCCAGTCCTACCGAGTCTGGACCCTCGGCGGCGACGAGCGCGTCAAGCGCGTAGGCAACAATGGCGTGGCGCTCCATGTCCTCCCCGTCCTCGAGCCAACGCAGCCCCCCGTCCCACGCGGACACTTCAGCCAGCGCCGCGCGCCGGGCCGTGGTCGTGGCACCGATGGCTGACGGCGGTCTGGGCAGGACGTGACCGAGGATCGTCGCTGCTGCGCGTGGCGAACGGCCCAACAGATAGGACGCGCTGGTGCCGAGCACGAGGTCAAGACCGAACCACAGGCGGGCGTCGTAGCTGGCCTTGATCGCTTCCCGCAATGCACCGGAGGCCGCCGAGTCGTCCGCCAGCACGAGGCACGTTGCCATCCCGCCCAGAGACCACAACCGCTCGGAGGGGGCGTGGTCTCCACCGACCTCAAGGGCGCGGCGGTATGAGGCGAGTGCGCCTTCCACGTCTGGCGGCACCATGGAAAGCCGCCGGTTCGCCCGCAGCTGCGCACTACGCGCGAGCGCGACGGGACTGGCGATGGTCCGGCACAACGCGGCGAATGCTGTCTCATGCGCCTGTTCCGGGTCGCATAGCGACGCATCGGTGAGAGCCATGCGTGACATGAACTCGACATCGAGCGGGATACTCCGGTCGAGTTGGGAGGCCAAGACGGGGACTATCTCGGCCGCAGCGTCGACGAGGTCGGCCCCCAGCAGCGCGTACAGCAGCCAGGCCAGGCAACCCCCAACCTCGGAGTGATCGACGTGCGCGTCGACACCCTGCCGTGCATGGGTGATCGCCTGCTCGAGGTCGGCGGCGAAGTAGTCCCAGGCCGCCGCCACAGCGAAGGTGGTGGGGTGGGTGGCGTCGAGCTCAGTGCCCAGGGAAAGCGCATCTGCGGCCCAGGCGCGATGCTCGTTGCGAAGCCGCTCAAGCCCATGCCAGGCAGTGGAGATGACCAGGGACTGCGCCTCGGCAGGCCGTCTGGCGGCGAGCGCGTAGCGGTGAGCAGCGCGCAGGTTGTCCCAATCCTGCTCGAACTTCTGGTCGGCCCCCGGTTGATCGCGGCTGAACCACTCATCGTGGACCCGGGCGGCCGTGGTGACGTAGTGAGCGAGGTGCCGGTCTTGAACGATGCCAGTACGGCCTCGCAGTTCGAGACGCTCGGCCCCGTACTGCCGCAGAGTCTCCAGGACCCGGAAGCGGGTCGTTCCGTCCACGGCGGTAGCGGCCACCATGGATTTGTCGACAAGTCCCTGCAGTTGGTCGAACACGAAATGCTCGTCGGACCGAACGCCCCTTTCGGTGACGACGGCGACGACAGCGTCCAAATCGAAGCTGCCGGCGAAGACCGACAGGTTGTCGAAGAATCGTTGCTGCCCACCACTGAGAAGGGCATATGACCAGTCGACCGTGGCCCGCAGCGTCTGGTGGCGGGAGTCGGTGAACACGTTGTTTGAGCGCAGTAGTCGGAGCCGGTCGTTGAGGCGGGCGAGCAGTTCGCCGGGACTCAGCATGCGGGACTGGGCAGCCGCCAACTCTATCGCCAGCGGCACGCCGTCCAGTCGTTGGCACAGGGTCTGCACGTCCGCCACGTCGTCCCTGCCGCCGGCGCCTACAAAGGGTCCGGCCGAGTCGGTAGCCCTGCTGAGGAAAAGCTCGGTCCCCGTCTGGTCATCGAGTCCTTTCAGCGGCACGACGTGTTCTCCGGCCAGCCCGAGTGGCACCTGGCTTGTGGCAAGCAGAGCGACGGTCGGGCACGCGGAGAGGATGGCAGCCGTGAGCTCGGTCACCGGGCGCTGGACATGTTCACAGTTGTCGATAACGAGCAGCATCCGTCGTCCGAAGCACCAGTCGACCACTGCCTCCACTGTGGTCAACCCAGGTTGGGGTTGGATCGACAGCGTGGACGCGATGACCTGCACCGGGTCACCATCGGCTGCCAGTGGGGCGAGCTCAGCGAGCCATGTCCCGTCGGGAAAGTCGTCCACGAGCTGCCACGCCACCTCGGTGGCCAACCGCGACTTGCCGATCCCACCAGGACCGGTGAGTGTGGTGAGCGCTCCGGTGAGCACATTCCGCCCGAGCTCCTGCACGGAGGCTAGGTCCCCGATAAACGATGTGGGCAGTCGGGGAAGGTTGCCTGTGCTGCCTTGGGTGGTCGTCAGCGGCCGGTCGAGCCACGGGGCACCTTCGGCTGCGACGCCGAAGACCGACAGGGCAGCCGTGGCTCCCCTCAGCGCCACGGACCCGAGGTCGATGAGGTCGATGTCGGGTCGTCCCGCTAGCAATGCGGCGGTGACCGCGGAAACGACGATCTGACCACCGTTGGCGGCTCCCATCAGCCGCGCGCCATGATTGACGGACGGACCGTAATAGTTGCCAGAGCGTTCTTCCGCCTCGCCGGTGTGGACGCCGCTGCGCACCCTCACCTCTACTCCGGCGGGCCAGGATTCGGCGCTCAGGTCCCGTTGGATCGCCAGGGCGGCGTCGAGCGCCCTGCCAGCCGTGGCAAACGCGACGCCGTAGCCGTCGCCTGAGATGGAAAAGACGTAGCCACCGCAGAACTCGAACGCCCGCTGAAGAATACCGTCGTGGCGAGCCTGAGCCAGGCTCATGGCGGTGGGAGCGGCGTCCCACAGCGCGGTAGACCCTTCGATGTCAGTGAAGAGGTAGGAGACGGTGCCGGTGGGCCGCTGGGCGCTGGTGCGGATCATCGGCCTACCGCACTCATGATCTTCCGAGCCGCGCGAGACGGGCGGGGTCCACGACCCGCACGCTACCCCGGCTGAGCGCGACCAAGCCCTCGCGCTCGAGGTGGCGCAGCGTCCGGGTCACTGCCTCGCGGGTCACACCGACCCAGTCCGCCAACTCCTGTCGGGTCAGACCGATGCAGTACTCGCCGGTCTCCTCCAGATGGGTAGACAGGAAGCTGATGATACGGGCACGCAGGTCCTCGTTGCGCACCGTGTAGCGGTCGCTCAGGTTTCTCAACTGACGGGCCAGTCGCCGCAGCTCGGCGATCGCGAGGTCGGGCCGCTCCCGCAGAAGCAGCTCGAACTCGCCTGCCTTGAGCGTCACCGCAGTGACGTCGGTACGAGCGGTGGCGGTGGCCGAACGGGGCGCTGCATTGAGGGCCGCGAGCTCACCGATGACGCTGCCCGGCCCCCGCCTCCCTAACACCACGGTCGCTCCTTGGCTGGTCGTCGTGGAAACTACTACCTCGCCGGCGATGACGGCGTAGCAGTGTGTCCCTCCGTCGCCGTGGTAGAGCATCGAGGTGCCGGCCCGGACGCGCACCGTGGTCCCACGCCCGGCGATCGCGCGCCACAGGGCGTCGCCGGCTGCAGCGAGGGGGGTAGACGTCATCGCCTCCCACCCTAGTCACCGGGCTCATCGGCCGGTCCGCAACAGAGGCGCAACGGTCGGCCATTGCTGTCTCAGGACTGGCGCGGCGACGTGTGCTGCGTGCCGGGGCATTACCTGCCATC
>JBARZG010000137.1:0-6271 GCA_049649785.1 Ornithinimicrobium sp.
TCCTTTTGGGCCTCTTCGGCGCGGCAGTCGGCTTCGCCTCCGCGGTGTGCATCGGTCTGGCCGGCAAGGTGGCCAAGCGGGTCACCCATCCGGTGATCCGTGGGCTGATCGGCGGCGCCATGATTGCCGCGCTCGGTTTCGTCATGCCGTTGACGCTGTTCAGCGGCCGTCAAGAGCTCGGGGTCATCCTCGACAAGGGGGCGACGCTAGGCCTGGGGCTGCTAGTGGCCGTGATCTTCGGCAAGCTCATCGCTTTCTCGGTGTCGATGAGGTGGGGCTACTTCGGTGGGCCGTTCTTCCCCCTGCTGTTCATCGGCTCGGTCCTCGGCACGGTGCTGGCCGAGCTCATCCCGGGCCTTCCCCTTGTGGTCGCAGTGACCGCAGTGGCCGCCGGTGCCTGCGCCGCGCTGATCCCGCTCCCGTTGATGGTCATCATCTTGACCAGCATGATCTTCGGGCTGTCGGTGGAGCTGACGGTGTTGCCCTCAGTGGCGGCCATCACCTCATACCTCGCGGTTCAGGGCACCGGACTGCTAGCCCGGCTGATGGAGCAGGCTAAGCAACCGGCGTGACACGGGTCCTGCCACTGAAACCGCACGCGTTGGGTCCACGCCGACGTGCTGACGTGCCGCCGGCCTCGGAATTCGATGGGATGAGCAACGGGCTAACTCCCCCCGTCATGAGTCGGCTGGGTCACACCAATCCAGCCCGGGCCAGCGCGCCATACCCCGGTCTGCGGTGGCCACACGTGCTCCGTGGGCCATCGCCGTGGCCGCGATCCATGCGTCGGGGACCAGGTTGCCGCGTGCCTGAGGGTCGTCAGCAAGCAATCGCTCGAACCTGTTCCACACCTCACTGCCGGTTCTCAGGTCATGGCTCCCGTGCGCACGACGCAGCGTGGCAACAAACCTGCTGGCAACGTGCCGGTCGGCGGGGGGATCGAAGATCCGCGGATTGGTGGCCACCCGGATCGTTCCCACGAGCGTCGCCGGGATGAGCGCCAGCTCATCGGAGCCATTGACGACTAACTCGAGCCACGCCCGGTATGCCGTGTGTCGCCGCGCGCGGGGATGCAGCGCTGCGACCAGGACATTCACGTCCGGCAGGAAGAGCGTCACCGCGCACCGTCGGCGTCCAGGGCCTCCCACAGTGCCTGAGTATCGGCAATATCGACGAGCATGCCCCGGCCTGGGGTCGGTGGCTCGAACACCGGCAGTTCCACCTGTGCGCGGTCCTCTGACTGCTCCAACACTCTTCGCAGACCCTCTTCGACCAGGCTGGTGAACGTGCGGCCTTCAGCAGCTGCACGCTCCTTGGCAGCCTCAGCGAGAGCATCAGACAGATTGATGGTCGTCCTCATGCATACCAGCATACCGGCCCTGGCAGTGAGGCACTTGGAAGAGGAGGTGGGCGACGCACACGGGTCTATCCGCATCTGCGACGGCCGCTCACGTGATCGATAAACTCCGGTCCACCCAGAGGAGTGTCATACAAGAAGATCGGAAGACCACGCGCATTGGCTTTCAGGACCGATCGCCGTCCCGGCGCTCAAACAGACGCCCCGTCACGACGGGCTCTGGCGCTCCGGTACACGACTCCTCGACGTCAACGGTCGTCAGGAGAATTTCCCGGTCAAAGTCGCCGTAGAATCTCCCCGCCTCAACCTCCACGTCTTCAACGTTCCGCGGCGCAGCTGTGGCCGTCGAGATGGAACCTGCCAACATCACGCAGGCCGCCAGGACCACGGAGGGTGTTCACCGGACATTCATGGCCATTGTGGGCTCCTTCACTCTGCTCCCCACGGGGTAGTGAGATTCCACCAGCAGACAGCCCTCTCCTGGCGAGCCGAAGCTCCAAGGGCTGCCACCGTGAGAAGTGCAGTCCCGGAGGGAAGACGTCCCTAGGCGAAGGGCGGGCGGTGGTCTATCTTCACTGACCCCGCGCCGCCGAAGCGCCAGAGTCGGGCGGCGATATCACGGTCCTCCTCGGTGATCAGGTTGCCCATCCAGCGCAGCGCCAGCGACATCATCCAGGTCGAACGCATGCCGATCGGCCCCAGCGCGGGCAAAACACGTGGCACGGTGACCAAACCGGCCAACCGCCGGGCGAGCGAGAACGCCTCGCCGTAGTGAGCGCTCAGCAGCGCGGGCCAGGTCCGGCCGAGATGATCACCCTCGGCGATGCTCTGCGCTACCAGCCGGCCAGTTTCCATGCCGTAGTCAATGCCCTCCCCGTTCAGCGGATTGACGCACCCGGCGGCGTCCCCGATCAGCGCCCAGTTGGGGCCGGCCACTCCCGAGACGGCGCCGCCCATCGGCAACAACGCCGACGTCGGCGCCCGCAACGGTCCGGACAGTTCGAACTCCGGCGCGCGCTCGTCGGCATAGAACTGCATCAACGGCCGCAGCTGGATATTGGCCGGGCGCTTCGACGTCGCCAGCGTTCCGACCCCGACGTTGACCTGCCCACCGCCCAACGGGAAGATCCAGCCATACCCAGACAGCAACTCCCCCTCCATCCCGCGCAACTCCAGGTGCGAGGAAATCCACGGATCATCCGAGCGCTGCGAGTCAATGTATGCCCGGCCCGCCACCCCATACACCGTCTCGCGGTGCCATTCGCGGCCCAGCACCCGGCCCAGCTGCGAGCGCACCCCGTCGGCCACGACCAACTGCCGGCAGCTGACCGTATGGCGTTGTTTGCTTGGCCCGCGGTGCTCGAACACCACACCGCTGACCCGGTCACCGTCGCGCTCGACATCAACCGCGCGAGCCCCTTCAACGCCCACCGCACCCCGGCAAAGGGCCGCGGTACGAATCCGGTCGTCCAACTCGGTGCGGGGCACCGCCGAACCGTGGTCGGGCAGCGACCCCCCGGGCCACGGCAACTCCAAGACCTGCCCGAAGCCGTGTGCACGCAGGCCGTAGTTCACCGCGTGCGAACGCACCCAGTCCGCCAGATCGAGGCGTTCCAGCTCGGCGATCGCCCGAGGGGTGAGCCCGTCCCCGCAGCTCTTGTCCCGCGGGAACGTCGCCGAGTCCGCTAACACGACATCGTGACCAAGCTCGGCAGACCAGGCGGCAGCAGCCGATCCGGCCGGACCGGCACCCACCACCAGAACATCGGTGCTGTGCGGCAAACTCGTCTGGGTCACAGGTCAAGTTTCCCAGGTGCTGCACGTGCTCCGGACCCGACCCCTCGTGAGCGGGCCGCATGCCCGTGGCATCGGGCAGGCGGTCAGGTCCGGACGCTCAGGCGGGCCGTCAGTTCCGTGCGCTCAGCCTCAGGTGCGTGGGATGTCCCGGTTGCGGAATCCGACGAAGCCCGCTGCCAGACCTGCGACGGTCAGCGCTAACAGGATGACGCCACCGAGCAGGCTCCTACCCTCGTCGATCACATTGGTCCCGACACTCTGGAAGGGAGAGCCGTTGACCAGCCACCCCGGCAGGTCCAGGCCCGGGCCAAGGTAGGCCAGCACAGCCGCCACGGTGAAGGCGACCCAGCCGAGGACCCGCAGACGGGGCACCAGCCCGAACAGCAGGACGACCAGCGCCAGGAAAACGAGCGCAGCGGGCAAATACACTGCCGCACCCTGGACGACATCGGATATCCATTGGTCATCGCCGGTGGAGGCGGCCGTGGACCAACCCAGGGCAGCCGCGCCGGCCAAGCCGACCACAAACATACCCAGGGCCACTACCAGCACGTGTACCCCGAGCCAGGCCCATCGTGACCGGTCCCCGGATAACTGTGCCTCCAAGCGCCCACTGTCCTCTTCGCCGCGCAACGAACCGATAGCCATCACGGCAAAGGCGGCCACCAGCATGGCGAGCATCATCGTGAACGTCGACAGGACCTGGGCCAACAACTGGTCTGCCGCAGTGGCGTCGGCGCCCATCATCTGGCCGAGGGCCGGGTTGTCCCGCAGGGCATCGAGGATCTCACTCGTCAACGAGCCGTAGGTCGCCATCAGCGCGACGGCACCGATAGCAAAGCCAATGGTCGCCCCACGGTGCTCGTGCCAGGCCAACCCGACCGGGCTTCGCAGGAAGGCGGATGCGCGCGGTTTCGATCCGCGCGCCTGCACCAGTGCGCTTCCGACATCACGCTTGGTGCTGAGCCAGAAGGCGGCCGCGATGAGCACGGTTCCGGCGGCAAGAGCCAGCAACAGCGGCCATGCCCTGGCGTCGCCGAACGGGCGGACCTCATCGATCCAGCCCAGCGGCGACAACCACAGCAACGCGTTGTCACTGGTGGCGCCGATCCCACGCAACAGGTAACTGGCGACAGCCATGCCCAGCCCAATTCCCCATACCGCGCGATTGTGCTCAACGATCTGCGCCGCCACAACAGTGATCCCGACGAAGACGTATCCAAGCCCCGCGATTCCCGCCCCATAGAGCAACGCACCGCCGACCTCGACGCCACTGGCGATCATGGCCAGTGCGCAGCCCAGGCCGGTCAGCAACAGCGCGCCCGATGCCACCAGAACCGCCGACATGATCGGGGCGTGCCGGCCGATCCGAGCCGCCAGCAGCAACTCCAGCCGCCCAGCCTCCTCGTCCTTACGGGTGCCCCGGGCCGTGAGCGCGACCGCCATCAGTGGGATCGCGAAGCTCAGGATGAAGCCGAATTCGTTGGCGATCACACCGCCGAGGGATCCGATCCCGGCGACCTTGCCGTTGAGCATCAACATGGCGTCACCAGTGACGCTCTCGGCATACCCCTGAAGTTTGGCGGGAGTGTCGTACAGGGCGGTGATCGAGGTGGTCGTCAGGACCATCATCGCGATCAACCCGACGATCCAGACCGTCAGCGCCTTCCACCCGGTGCGCAGGTTAATTCTGGCCATCGTGGGCAGCCCATGCAGAGTCTGGGTGCTCATCGCGATGCACCCTGAGTTGCCGTGGCCCCGCTGGCGGCCGGAATGGCGGCCTGCCGTTCGCTCGACGGCTGCTGAGTTGAACTGCTGTCACCGGAGTAGACCTGCAAGAACAGGTCGTCCAGGCTGGGCGGGGTCACCGTCAAGGTGTGTATGCCGGCCTCGTGAAGTCTGCCGACCAGTGGGCCGACCGCGTCGGGCTCGGCGGAGGCGTTGACTTCCCTGCGCGTGCCCGCATCGGCGTGATCCTCGGCGGTCGACAACTCGTGGATCTCGATCTTGGTGACGCCATCAAGGGTGTCCAGCCCGGTCGGCGACTGGTCGGTAACGGCCCGCACCGTGCTATGGGTATGCCGCCGCAGGTCGGTCAATGTCCCGGACGTCACGGTGCGTCCGGCCCGGATGATCGACACTCGATCAGCGAGCGCCTCGACCTCACCCATGATGTGGCTGGACAGCAGGACGGTTGTCCCGGCCTCCCGGCGTTCCCGGATGACCTGTTGGAAGACCTCTTCCATCAGCGGGTCCAGCCCGGAGGTCGGCTCGTCCAGGACCAGCAAGTCGACGTCTGCGGCCAGCGCCGCGACCAGGGAGACCTTCTGCCGGTTGCCCTTGGAGTAGTCCCTGGCCCGCTTGGACGGGTCGAGGTCGAAGCGTTCGATCAGATCGTCGCGCCGCGATCGGTCGATCTGTCCGTGCGCCCTCGCCAAGACGTCGATGCACTGCCCACCGGTGAGGCCAGGCCACAACGTCGCGTCCCCGGGGACGTAGGCGAGCCGCTCGTGCAAGGCCACCGCGTAATCCCACGGGTCTTTGCCGAAGAGTTCGACCTGCCCACCGTCGGCGCGCATCAAGCCCAGCAGGATCCGGATGGTCGTGGACTTGCCCGACCCGTTGGGTCCAAGGAAGCCGTGAACCTCCCCCGGGTCGACGGTGAGGTCGAGGCCATCCAGTGCCCGCGTCGGGCCGAAGGTCTTGACCAGGCCTATTGTCTGAATCAGATGCTCGGTCATGGTGTGCCTTCCGTCGAAATGGGAGTGGTGAAGAGGGGTCCATACATGCGCAGAGATTCAGCCGCCCATCGAGGCAGTCCCTCGGTGCTCATCAGATCGGTCCCGACCAACTCGGCCATCTGATCGCGGAGCAACAAGGCGCCCAGGTCGACGGTGAGCATGAAGGCAGCCCTGACCTCACGGTCCGGGCTGGGCTGCATGATGCCCATCTCTTCCCACGCAGCGAGGGTCTGGACCGCAAGGTCATACCAATGGCGGATCATCGAATGGGCGAGCTCGTCATTGGCCATGAAGAGACGGCGCAGGTAGGGCAGGACAGGCGAGCCCTCAGGAAAGGCAGACGCGACGGTGCCCATCATCGAGTCCGTCTTCGACG
>JBARZG010000138.1:0-40033 GCA_049649785.1 Ornithinimicrobium sp.
CAACCGCTGTTCGTGCCACGAGATCACGGGCGCCAACGCCTCGATGACGTCCACGGCGATCACATCGGTATGCCGTAGTGCCGCTACCGCGGTGTAGCCCAGCCCGAGCCCGCCGACCAGCACCGCCAACCCCTCATCCTCGGGTGGCTCGGCTTCGGCGGGGTCGGTGTCGTCTGGGGGCGTCGTCGCCGCGACACGCAGCGCGCGTGCGCAGGCGATGCCGAGGTCAGCCAGGGCTTCTTCGGCGACGGTGAACATGCTGGACATCAAGAACTCGTCGCCGAGTTTGACCTCATACACCACGGACTGGGTACGCGGCTCGGTCCGCCGGCGCAGCGAGATCTCACCGGCCCGAGTCGGGGCGAACGACAGTTCCTCAAGGCGGGGGATAGGTCCTCCTGAGCGGGCGCGAAATCAGCTAGGGGAGTCAGCCTACGCAGACTAGGGTGCCGCGGGTGTGGGAGCGACTGTTACCGACCCGCCTGGGCACGGACTTTCGGTGGCTCTTCGGTGCGTCGACGGCCGCCAACCTTGGGGATGGCGTCTTGTTGGCGGCCGGCCCGCTGATGGTGGCTTCGTTGACCCGCGACCCGTTTGCGGTGTCGATGGCCGTGTTCGCCCAACGTGTGCCGTGGCTGATCGTCGGACTGGTGGCTGGGACCGTCGTCGACCGGGTTGACCGGCGCCTCTTGGTGATGCTGTCGGATGCCATCAGGGCGGTAGTGCTGGTGGCATTGGTGGTGCTGACTGCGACCGACCTGATCACGCTGCCGATGCTCTACGTCGCGTTCTTCTTGATGGGCACCGCCGAAACCTTCGTTGACAATGCGGCCTCGACCCTGACTGTGTCCGTCGTCCCCCGAGCTCACCTGGGCCAGGCCAACTCGCGCATCTTCGGCAGCGCCATGGTGACCAACCAGATGGCTGGGCCACCCCTGGGCGCGGCGCTCTTCACGGTCGGTGCCTGGTGTGCCTTCGGCGCGCAGGCCGTCTTGTTGCTGCTGGGGGTCGTGCTGATCTGGCGGATGACGCTGCGCAAACCGGTGACCCCGGCGCCGTCGAGATCCCTGTGGCACCGCACCCGTGAGGGCGCGGAATGGCTGTGGCGGCATCCTCCGGTGCGCACGCTTGCCTTGATGATCACGCTGTTCAACATCACCTACGGGGCCGTGCTGGGGCTCTACGTGTTGTACGCCCAGGATCGGCTCGGGGTGAGTGACTTCGGCTACGGGGTACTGATTTCGATGATTGCCGTCGGTGGCGTTCTCGGCTCCGCCCTGTACTCCCGCCTGGAGGCGCGGTTCTCCTACGCTGTGTTGCTACGGGCCGGGCTGGTGCTCGAGACCTTCACGCATGCGGTCTTGGCGCTGAACTCCTCGGCGGTGGTCGCCGCTCTGGTGTTCTTCGGCTTCGGTGTGCACGCCGCGGTCTGGGGCACGACCTCGACCACGGTGCGACAACTCGCCGTCCCAGACCGCATGTTGGGCCGGGTCACCAGCGTCTACCTGCTCGGATCGCACGGCGGGTTGGCAGTTGGCACGCTGATCGGCGGCCTGATTGCGGGTGCTTTCGGGCTGCTCGCGGGGTTCTGGTTCGCCTTCGCGGGATCACTGATCGCCCTAGCCTTCTTGTGGCGACCGATGGCGCAGGTGGCTCGCGCCGCCGAGGACTGATCTGGTGCCGCGGAATGACCTCGCGCCGAAAGTGGCCTCGTGCTGGTGCCGGGTATGTCGGCCTGATGCCGGGAATGCCGGCCGGGCCAGTTAGGTGGTTGCGGCCTCGGAGCCACCAGCACGACCAAGCAGTTCGACGCTCTGGTGGGCGATCTCGTACTCCTCGTTGGTCGGGATCACGAAGGCCGCTGGCACTACGCCATCCGGGCTAATCCGCGCTTCACCCGAGGCGGCAGAGTTGCGGTCTTGATCGACGGCCAGGCCGAAGATCGAGAGATTCTGCAGCACGTCCGCGCGCAGGGGCGCGTTGTTCTCACCGACCCCCGCGGTGAAGGCGACGGCGTCGAGGCGGCCCAACGGCGCGGCAAGCGCGCCCACGTGGCGGACGATGCGGTGCACGACCACCTCGTACGCCACTGTGGCCGACTCATCGCCGGCGTCGATGAGCTCCATGACCTCGCGGAAATCGCTGCTGCCGGTCAAACCAAGCAGGCCGCTCTCCTTGTTGATCGCATGGGTGAACTCGGCTGCCGACATACCAGCGACATCGGCCAGGTGGCCGGCCACGGCCGGGTCCAGATCGCCGGTGCGGGTCCCCATCACCAACCCGTCGGTGGGCGATAGGCCCATCGAGGTGTCGACGCTGCGACCCCCGGCCACAGCACACGCCGAAGCGCCGTTGCCGAGGTGGATCACAATCGAGTTCACTTCTTCCACAGGCCGGCTCAGCATGGCAGCGACCCGACGGGAGACGTAAGCGTGCGACGTGCCGTGGAAACCGTACTTACGCACCCCGTGCTCGCGTCGCCACTGACGCGGCACCGCATACTCACTCGCCGCAGCGGGCATGGTCGCGTGGAAGGCTGTGTCGAAGACCGCCACGTGGGGCACGCCGGGGAAGGACTGTCGTGCGGCCTCGATCCCTTGGGCATTGGCCGGGTTGTGTAGCGGTGCCAGTGCGGCGAGCTCCTTGATGGCGGCGATGGCTTCGTCGTCGATCCGAGCGGGGCCGCTGAATCTGTCGCCACCGTGCACCACCCGGTGGCCGACTGCCGCGACCCCGGAGCTGGCAAGGTCTGGGCCGTAAGCGGCGAACTGTTCGCGCACCTGATCAAAGGCAGCCTCGTGATCAGGGCAGTCGAAGTTGGTGGTGAAGCGCTCGCCCCCGGTGTCGTGCCGGGCGCTGGAGCCGTCTTCGCCGATGCGTTCGACCAGCCCGGCCGCCAGCGCGTCCCCGGTGACCGGGTCGATGAGCTGATACTTCAGGGACGAACTGCCCGCGTTGATGACCAGGACGGTGTCAGCCACGGCTCAGCCCTTCGCTTGGATGGCGGTAATGGCGATGGTGTTGACGATGTCGCGCACCGTGGACCCGCGGGATAGGTCGTTGACCGGCATCCGCAGGCCTTGCAACACAGGGCCAATCGCAACGGCGGACGCGCTTCGTTGGACGGCCTTGTAGGTGTTGTTGCCGGTGTTGAGGTCAGGGAAAATCAACACGCTGGCCCGTCCGGCGACAGTGGAGTCCTTGAGCTTGGTGGCAGCCACCGAGGGGTCGACGGCAGCGTCGTACTGGATGGGACCCTCAACCTCTAGTTCAGGTGCACGTTCGTGCACCAGCGCGGTGGCTTCGCGAACCTTTTCCACGTCGGCGCCCTTGCCGGAGCCGCCGGTGGAGTAGGACAACATCGCAACCAGCGGGTCGAGCCCAAAGGTGCGGGCCGTGTCGGCAGACGAGATGGCGATGTCGGCCAGTTGCTCGGCATTGGGCATCGGGTTGATCGCGCAGTCTCCGTAGGCCAGCACCCGGTCGGCCAGGCACATGAAGAAGATGCTGGAAACGACCGAGACCCCCTCGGCGGTCTTGATGACCTCCAGGGCCGGCCTGATGGTCGCAGCTGTGGTGGTGATCGAGCCGCTGACCATCCCGTCGGCCGCGCCGGCATGCACCATCAGCGTGCCGAAGTATGAGGCGTCAGCCACCACGTCGCGCGCCTGGTCGGCGGTGACGCCCTTGTGGGCGCGTAGCTCGGCGTAGGTGTCGGCATACTGCTCGCGAAGTTCGTCGGTGCTGGGGTCGATAATCTGTGCCCGCTCGATGTCGAGGCCCAACGACGTGGCCCGGGCGCGGATGTCCTCTTTGACGCCGAGCAACGTGAGGCCGGCGATGCCCCGTGCTAGCACGGTGTCGGCGGCACGCAGGATGCGGTCCTCCATACCCTCGGGCAGCACGACGCTGGCGCCCGCCTTCCGGGCCCGCGCGGTGAGCCGGTGCTCGAACATCAACGGCGTGACCACGTCGGAGGACGTGCTCGGGGCGGGGGAGATGGTCTCGATATCGATGCGCTCGCGCACGGTGCTGCGTGCGCGCTCGATCTTGCGCGGAGCATCCGGGGTGATCGCGCCGACAGCCCGCTCGGCGTCGCGGGCGACCTGCATGGTGCCCCCGCCGGCCCGGATGATCGGTAGCTCTACGTTGAGTCCCTCGAGCATCGTCATGCTCTGCTCGGAGAGGTCGAACCCGCCGTTGAGGATGATCGCCGCCAGCGAGGGGAAGGTCACCGCCCGGTGCGCCATGACCAGGGCCAGGAGGACCTCTTCGCGGTCACTGGGGCAGATCACCACGCAGCCTTCGCTGAGCCGGTCCAACACGTGCGGCATCGTCATGGCCGCGACGATGACCTCGACGGACTCGCGGTCCAGCAGTTTCTCATCACCGCGGAAGTGCTCACCGTCACAGGCGATCATCACGTCGCGCACGGTGGGGGAGGACAGCAACCCATCTTCGGGCAGCACGTATGAGGGAACGTCGCCGAGATGCTCGGCCAGTGCGCCCGCGATGTCGTCGCGTTGCTCAGGGTCGCACCGGTTGGCGACGACAGCCGCAATCTTGGCGTGCCGCGCTTTGGCTTCGCTGACCATGAGGTCGATCGAGGTAATCACGTCGGCCGGGCCCCGGTCGAAGCTCGGCACGATCAACACCATTTGGGCGCCCACGTTGGCAGCGATGCTCGCGTTAACGCTGAACTCGGTCGGCGTCGGCACGCCGCTGAAGTCCGAGCCAATCACCAGCACGGCATCGTGTTGCTCGCAGAAGGCGTGATACCGATCGACGATGGTGCCGATGGCCGACTCGGTGTCGTCGTTGATGGCGGTGTAGGTCACCCCGACCGCATTCTTGGCCTCGGCGCCGCTGGTGCTCAGTGGCAGCAGGAGTTCGATCAGCGGGTCAGCCGATTCATCGCGCACCACTGGCCGGAAGACCCCGACCGTGCCACCGCCCTCGCACATCTGGGCCAACAGCCCGACCGCAACGGCCGACTTGCCGGACTGGGATTCAGCGGAGGCCAGATAAAGGGAGGTCTGCACGAGTCAACCCTAGTGACACCGTCTACCTCTGGCAGAGTGAGCGCCATGAGCGCACCGAACAATGCCGATGTCAGGGTCTGGGTCAACGGGGAGCGGGTGGACAGCCGCCCGGCCATCGCGGCAATTGACCACGGGGTGACCGTTGGCGACGGAGTCTTCGAGACCGCCCAGCTCGTCGACAACCGCGTGTTCGCCCTGACGCGGCACCACGACCGGATGGACCGTTCCTTACGCGGACTCGGATTGGGGCCGTTGGATCGCGGCCGGGTCGAGGAGGGCATCGCCGCGGTGCTCGACGGGGACCCGATCGAGATGGGCCGGTTGCGCTACACGGTCACTGCCGGCCCGGGGCCGTTGGGCTCCGACCGTTTCGACGACGACATGACCTACATCGTCTCGGCCAGCCCGATGGGCCCGGCGGCAACGAGCACCGCCGTGGCGGTCGTGCCGTGGACGCGCAACGAACGCGCCGCGACGGTGGGGCTAAAAACCACCTCGTATGCCGAGAATGTGGTTGCGTTGGCAGCAGCAAAGGCACAGGGGGCCACCGAAGCGGTCTTCGCCAACACCGCGGGCCTGCTCTGCGAAGGCACAGGCTCCAACATTTTCCTCGTCATCGACGGGGTGGTGTTGACGCCATCGTTGGAATGCGGCCCGCTCGCCGGGATCACCCGGGCGTTGACGATCGAATGGCTGACCGAGGCTGGACTGCAGGTCAGCGAGGACGAGATTCCGTTGTCACTCTTGGCAGAAGCTGATGAAGCCTGGCTCACCTCCAGCACGCGTGACATCCAGCCGATCGACGGCGTGCGCGTCGTGCCGGGTGTGCAGACGCTGGCTGGTCACGTCGATGGTGCGACCGTCTCAGAGCGCACCTTCACCGAGGCGCCGGGCCGGATCACCGCACAAGCCCAGGAGATCTTTGCCCGGTCGCGTGTGGAGCGCTTCGACCCCTGAGGGAGCACAGCACTTGCACAATCCGTCCTACCGTGGATAGTGGGTATATGGCACAGGAGAACGGAGCAGCAGAGAAGTCCGAAGCCACCCACAGCGGGCCGGTGCCGGGTGATAGTTCCTCAGGCGTGCGCATGTTCGGCGCAGCGCTGGTGGCATTGGTCTGTGCGGTCGGCGCCCTCTGGGTGTCCGGCGCGGGCCAGTCGAACTGGATCGCTGGCGTGCTGATCGTGGTCGGGTTGTTGGCAATCCTCGATCTCGGCACCGGAGTCCGGGCACGGGCGAGCGACAACTAACACGCGGCGGCTCGGCATACTCCTGCGGTATGCCGTCGCGACACCGCCGCAGCCTTAGGTGGCGGCGCCCTCCGGTGATTCGCCATGTGGCGGTAGCGCGGGATACTGTGCGTGCTCGCACGGACGTGTAGCTCAGTTGGTTAGAGCGTTCGCTTCACACGCGAGAGGTCATGGGTTCGAGTCCCTTCACGTCCACCGCCGCCATAGCCGCCTGGCCAGGCAAAACTCCTGATGTATAGCTGCGCAGCGTCGGTCTCGTGCAGGATGCCCCTCCACCGGCTCTCTGTTCACTTGACGGGGCTCCCGCAGCTACGGCGACCGGGTAGCGTCGCCGTCGTCACCTGCTAGGCACCTTCGGTGTGCTGATATGCGACCCGGTCGAGTCGCTCTAGCCGCGTTTTGACGGCAGCCGTTGATGGCCGATTGGAAAGTCAAGGGGCGCCATAGTGGATGAGTTACGCGTGCTCACGATCGTGGAGGGTGAGGTGCCTGGGATGGGCTTCGGCATCCAACCCCTCGGCATGGTGGGTCCCGGCGCCGCCCCTATGGACCGACTGCTCGATTCGCAGGCCGGTCCTCTCTGCATCGGTGACCCTGGTTCACTTTTCGCACCTACGTGGGCATGGCCTACCTTCAGGTGTGGGCAGACCTGAGGTGCGATTGCGCCGCGATTGCGCCGTGAAAAGCCATACCCGCTCGCTTGCACAGTGCTAGCATAGGCCTATGACTACCCTCTATATACGCGACGTCTCCGACGAGGTGGCGGATAGACTCAAAGATCGCGCCGCGGCCGAAGGTAAGTCGCTCTCGGCCTACGTTGCAGGCGAACTGAGCAAGATAGCCACTCGACCAACGAACGCCGAGATCGTCGCCAAACTCAGGAGTCGCGACCGATCAAGTGGTCCGACCACAAACGAGATCGTCGCCGAGGTGCGAGCCGGACGCCGGTGATCGTCATCGACGCCTCAGCAATGGTCGAGGCACTCATCGGACGCGACTGCGACAGCGAATTGCTCGATGCCCTGGCCGCAGACGTCGCCGCCCCATACCTACTTGACGTCGAAGTGCTATCGGCTCTGCGCGCACTCCTCCTTGGCGGCAGACTTGAGCCGGACGCGGCCGAGGATGCACGCGTCAACCACTTCGCTTTGTCCCTCATCCGCCTTGACATCCCCCCGCTAGCGGATCGCATCTGGTCCTTGCGGCACCAGTACACCAGTTACGACGCCGCCTACATAGCTCTAGCTGAAGCGCTCGACGCCCCGCTCTACACCTGTGATGACGAACTCGCCGGCACCTCCCACCAAGCACACGTGCGAGTCTTCCTCCGCACGCACTGAACCCTTGGAGACGTTTGCCCGCGTCTAGCCTTTGTGATTGCTCGAAGGGCTGCGGCAATACCTCGACGCTACCCCGTCTTGCATGATGACCGGTGCGGTGTCCGACGAGCTGACCAATGCCTCTTAATCGGCCGCCTGCTCGAGGAGATATCTGGGGGCCGACGTGTCGGGTCGTACGGCGATGGTGGTCGAGGTCGGGGGCGAGTACGTTCTGCAGCACTCATCCGAAACGGTGGCGGAAGGTCCATACGATGTAGCTGGCGTCACAGTTCCAGCCAGCTGCGCAGCAAACGGTATCTTCCTTGCCAACTGAGCACCGCCCTGCCACCGTCAAACAGTTAGTGCCCCGGCTCGCGCCTGCGAAACGAATCCGCCCGCACCCTCCGCGATCCGCAGCAGCGCGTCTTTACCCGCGTATGACGGTCAAGTTCGGCGCGCCTTGTGTTCGAGGCAGCTGGCTCGGCTGAGGGGCACGCGTGATGCCGTCAGGAGATCCGCACCCTGCCGGGACGGTGCCCTGGGGAAACAGGCGCGACAAGCGGGGCACACGTATCAGTCGTGCGGTTTTGCTAACGATCTCGCTGAGTGGAACGGGCGTTGGTCGGTGCGGATCGTGCAGGGGAGTGATCTGGTGGAGCGGAGCATTCTACGTCGTGATCGGGCGCCGGTGGCCTGGTTGCGGCAGATGAGTAGGTGGTGCTGACCGGCGTCGGTAGGGACCCGGCGATTCGCCGCGACCTGGAGCACGAGCCCAGGCCGTGGCTGCGGATCGTTGCCCGTGGGCTGGGATCGGCTCAGTAGACCTCGTCCCCAGCGACCCAGCCGGCCGGCGCATCGGCCACGGCGCGAGTGATCATCACCGGCCAACGCTGGATTGGTCGCGAACCCGGTCCCGTCGGGGATCCCGGCCGCGCGGCCACCGCCACGGGATCCTTGTTGCACACAAGCAGGACATGCTGACGCGGTGGCCGCACCCATACCACCCGACACGCCAAACGCATCGTGTCCCAGCACCTCAAAAATCACCACGTTCACGATCTACGGTTGTAGCACTGGCGCACGCGGGCGCGCAGGCAGTCTTCGTGCCGGAGATCGTTGCGCAGACCAATTCCGAGATCCCGACCGACGATCGGAACGTTCCGTTGGGCGTCCAAGTCACGCTTCGTGGCCCCACCTCGAGTCAAAGACCCTGGTGCTGCCCACGGCTCGGGCGATTGCAGCCCAGGTGGCTTGGCCGAACTCCGGCGACATCGACCTGATGTCCCCCCGCCTGCTGTCAGGTGCTTCCTGGGTGCCCTGAGCCGAGCCGGCTGATCAAGCCGGGCTGGCGTCGGCGTCGAGCCCGCGGGTGCGGAGCAGGGCGAGGAAACCGGGTATCTGCTCCGGAACGTCTGGTTCACGCATCGGCACCGTCGAGATAGAGGCCACGCCTGACAGCAGGACTTGCCACTGGTCGGCGGGGAAGCACTGGGCGAGCTGCGGTCCACCGAACGAGGCCGGGACCGGGATACCCGTGGCGACGGCGCGAGCCAAGGGAGGTGGCATTTGCGTCGGGGTCGCTCCGAGGTGCTCGAGGTAGGCGAGCCCGCCGCCCAGAAAATTCGTTTCCGCTAAGAGCAGGGTGCCACCCCTGCCCAGCATCTCGCGCAGGTTAGTGGCTAGGGCGGTGGCGTCTGTCCGGCTCAGTGTGTGCAAGACCCCCCGGACGAGGACGTTGACCTCACCGAGCTCGGCAGCGAGCTGCCGCCCCAGGCCCGCGGTAGTCAGGTCCAGCGCGCGGAAGGAAATGTTGTCGATGCCGCGGGACTCCTCCTCCGCCCTGCTGATCGCGTGCGGAGCCAGGTCGATGCCGATCGCGGATGGGTATTCCGCCGCCAGCATCCGAGTGATCCGTCCGTTGCCGCAGCCCGCGTCCACGACCGGGAGGCTGGGGTCAGCGGTGCGGCGCAAGTGGTCAACGTAGCTTTGCGCCTCCTCGGGTCCTTCCGGGTCCCAGAGGACATCGCCGTGTGACCCCGTCACCTTCACGTCTGCCCAGTAGCGGTCCCACCGTCCGTCCACGTCCTTGGGTGCCTGCCGCGCCAGGCGGATGGCGTTGGGGAGGTTGAGGATCTTCTTCCACGACAACGGACTGTCCTTTGCAGGTCGGAGTGGATCACCCGTGCCGGGATGCCGTGTCGACGTCGGGGTTTAGCTGTTAGAGAGTATCGGGCGCTGCGGCCGGCTCCAGGCGCGCGTCCTGGCCCAGCAGCAGATCCGTCATCTCCTGGGCAGCGACCGGTCTGCTGAAGTAGTACCCCTGCGCGTAGTCACATCCCATGGCCTGGAGCTCCGCCGCCTCTCCCGCGGTCTCGACCCCCTCGGCAATGCACGTCAACTCCACCGACCCGATGAGCCGGACGACGGCCTGGGCCAGCCTGCGCTGCCGGGGGTCGGTTTCCACGCCCGTGATGAGGGCCCGGTCAATCTTGACGGAGTCGACGGGCAGCCGTCGCAGGTAACTGATCGAGGAGTAGCCTGTGCCGAAGTCGTCGATGGCCAAGCCCACGCCCGCGGCCCGCAGGTCGTGAAGGGCCTGGGTGATCTCTGCCTCGTCCTGCATGAGCCCATTTTCGGTGATCTCCAGAACCACGCTGGTCGGCGTGACCTCCAACCGTCGCAGTGTCTCCTTGACCAATGCCACGATTGCGGAGCGGCGAAACTCGATGGGCGAGACGTTGACGTGCAGGCGGAACGACTGTGGCACCGCGAACTCGCGCTGCCACAACGCCAGTTGACTTAGCGCCTCGACCATGACCCACTGACCGATCTCGACGATGAGCCCGGTCTCCTCGGCGACCTCGATAAACTCCGCCGGCCAGATCACCCCTCGGCTTGGGTGGCTCCAGCGAACCAGCGCTTCTGCACCGATGATCCGGCCGGTGTTTAGCTCCACGAAGGGCTGGAAGTGCAGGAACAACTGCCCCTTCCGCAGTGCGGTCTGCAACTCGTCCTGTGTTCGCACCCGCGCCAGCGCCGCGGTGTGCATCTCCGGCCGGAACACCTGGATGTTGTTGCGTCCGCGCGCCTTCGCGGCATACATGCTCGTGTCCGCGTTCCGCAGCAGTGCCTCCGGACTCTGGCCGCGGGAGCCGAAGCAGACCCCGATGCTGGCGCCGACCGACGCCATTCGGTTGCCGATCCGCATCGGCTGACGCAACGACTCCAACGCTCGCTCTGCGATCCGCAGGGCGGCCTCCGGAGTTGTGTCCGTGACGAGGATGGCGAACTCGTCGCCGCCGAACCGGGCCACGGTGTCCGTCTTGCGGGCAACCTGCTCCAAACGGCGGGCCACTTCGAGCAGGGCGCTGTCACCGGCGGCATGGCCGAAACTGTCGTTAATGAGCTTGAACCCGTCCAGGTCGAGCGCCAGGAGAGTGGGCGCGAGGGCTCCTCGGTGAAACCTGGCGATCGCCTGGACCATTCGGTCGCGAAGCAGAGTCCGGTTGGCCAGCCCGGTTAGGGAGTCCGTCAGTGCCTGCTGCCGCATCGTCTCATGCGCTTGCTCAAGGGCGTGGGTGCGCTCTGCGACGTGCTGCTCCAGTCCGGCGTAGAGGACCTCCATCTCCTCGGCGAGCATGTTGAGGCCGACACCCACCGCCTCCAACGAGTCTGTCTTGCCCGAGGACTCCAGCCGTGCGCTGACGTCGCCCGAGGCGAGCTTAGACACGAACTCGAGGAGCTGGTCAATTTGCTTCTCCTCAAAACTCACGGTCGCCGCCGGAGTTGATCAACCAGGCGATCGCCAGTGCCTCGTCGGTGAAGAACCGGGTCGGGACGGGCACTCCCGTCACGCCTAGGGTGAAGTTGGCGATCACGCGGTCGACGGAGGACTTGCCGAGAAGGGAGATGCGGGTGGCGGACGTATCCTCGGTAAAGATGACCCGAGCGGGCCGCGTGATGGCTTTTGTCGATGTCATGTCGACGAGCATGGGAAGGTGTTGACCGTCGCAGAAGTCCGCCAGCCGGGTGACCGCCTCGCGGGCCAGTTCGCCGGTGACCGTAGTCCCATGTGTCCACGACAGCCGGACGAAGCCCGCGTGGTCCATCTCGAACGACATAGGACTGTTCAAGGCTTCAGGCATAGCGACTCCCTGTGACATTGTCTCGCGTCAACGACGTCGAATCTTCGTCCATTAATCCCCAATCTATCCATTGGATGGCAATCGGGGTCATATAAGTCCGAGGCCCTCTCTTTATCTTGCCCTCCTAGCCCCTGTGTGGAAGAGCGTACCCCCTTCGACACCATCGTCAGCGCCGACCTCGCTGGCTTGCGCGCGCAGAGCCCAGAAGTTCCGTCACACGCAGAAGCCAGCAACATCAGATGTCCGAGGTCATGTTCAGCCGACTCCTGCGCGGGGATTGGTAAATGCAGGCGGTCGTGCGTGCGGGTAGCGAATCGCAACCGGCGACAACACCTCGTAGCTGTTTGCGTAGTCGACCGGCCGCATCGCGATCAACACCGAGACGACAGGACTGGTGTCATCCTGCGCCTATCTCACCCCGACCGGCACTCGGCTGATGAGTCATCGCTGGCTGACCGAGGTGTGCCGTCCGGGATCCACCGAATCGGCAGTCGGCTTTGGGTAATCATCAACAAAGAGATTAACAGCCTACAGTTCAGTTTTGTAATCGCACGGTAAATTCGCGCAATGAGATGGTAAATTCCGTATCCATAGCCAAAAAAGCCCGTGAACGTGAGTTTCACCTGCCATCGGCGCCGGTACAGTGACCAATGCGTACTATTCGGATAATTGGTTGATGAGGCGGGGACCCATGGATGAACCAATGTTGTGGCCTTGGTCGGGTGTCTACGCTGTCGTCGTCCTTTCATTGGTCGGGGGCTGCTGGCTAGCCGAGCGAAGCAGACCCGGTTCCGCTTGCAGACTGGCGCTTGCCGTAGGGCTCGGATCCGCTCTCTTCTACATCACCTGGCGCATTATTTTCACGATCCCCTCGAGCAGTTGGCTGGCGATCCTCGCCGGGATCATCCTCGTGACGGCAGAACTTGTGGGGATAGCGCAATCGGTGACATCCTCGGTGCTGGGTTGGTCGAAGGCTAAACACGTGCCCGTTGCGTTGTCGGCACACACCAAAATTCCCTCAGTAGACATCTACATTGCGACCTACAGTGAGTCGATAGGGGTGCTCGAGCCGACGCTTGCCGGAGCGATGGGGATTCGGTACCCCGGTCGCTTCACGGTGTACCTCTGCGACGACGGAAGTCGCCCGGCCGTTCGGGCGTTAGCTCAACGCTACGGAGCCGAATACCTCGAGCGAGAGGAACACCAACACGCCAAAGCGGGCAACCTGAACAATGCCCTTGCACACAGTGCGGGTACGCTCGTGGTGACGCTGGACGCAGACATGATCCCCACAGTCGACTTTCTCGAAAAAACCGTTGGCTACTTCGTTGACGAGAATCTCGCCTTCGTGCAGGTCCCACAGGCGTTCCACAATCAGGATGCCTTCCAGTACAACCTATTCTCGGGTGAGGCGCTGCCCAACGAGCAAGACCTGTTCATGAAAACCTTGCAGCCCGGCAAACAACGCTGGAACGCGGTGATGTATGTCGGGAGCAACACGGTGTTCCGCCGCACGTCGCTGGAGGCCATCGGTGGTTTCGCGACGGGCGTGATCACCGAGGACATGGCGACGGGGATGCTCCTTCAGGCTGCGGGCTACCGCACCCAGTTCGTGCCGGACATCATCGCCGCCGGCCTTGCTCCGGAGAATTTCGCCGATCTGCTCTCACAGCGCACCAGATGGGCGCGCGGCAACATTCAGACAGCGCGCAAATGGAACCCTCTCGTCTTGCCGGGCCTGTCTGGGATGCAGCGTTGGATTTACTCCGATGGCATCGTGTACTGGCATTTCGGCATTCTCAAACTGGTGTTCATCCTTGCGCCACTGGTCTACCTGATCGGGGGTATACCTGTTCTACAGGCGCAGGTGTCGTCGATGCTCGTATTCTGGCTGCCCTACTTCTTGGCCTCATTCGTGGGTTCAATGGCGACCTACCAGGGGCGCCGCAGTTTCACCTGGACCCACATATACGAGATTGCGATGGGGCCCACGATCGCGATTGCGGTCCTCAGTGAGTGGTTGGGGTTCAGCACTAAAGCATTTGCTGTCACGCCGAAGGGCGTTTCAAGTGAGAAACTCAACTTTCGGTGGGTGATCGCGTTGCCCCACATCGTGTTGCTAGCGCTTTCGATCTACGGACTGCTCAATGCATTTGTGCTGTCGGCAGGGGCCTTCACCTTCGACTCGCTGGTGATCACCTCCCTCTGGACGCTCTACAACATGATCGGTCTGGTCATGGCGATCCTGGTCTGCCTCGAGCGTCCCCGCCAGCGACGCACCGAGCGCACGCAAGTCGACTCGCCGATGGAGGCGCGGCTCTGGGACGGCGCAGCCGTGAAGGGGAGGGTTGTCGACCTCAGTTTCAATGGGGTGCGTTTCCAGTTGCCCTGGTCGAACACGTTCAGTCCTGCAGGTGCAAGCCGGAAACTGGTGACCAAGGGGGAGCTCGCAGTCGACGGGATCGGTGTGGTCCACGGGAATAGCCGGTGGCTTAGCGAAACTGAGGACGGGGTGTTGGTCGGCTTCGAATTCGAGAAGCTTTCGCCCGAGCAGGCAGTCAAGGTCGTGGCCACGATCACAGCCTCGCAGCACTGGGTGCGGCATGATCGTGAAGTGAACGCAGGCATTGCTGGGGCGGCTACACGCGCAGTTGTGGGGGCCTCGCGACGGGTCAGTCCGAGTCTGAGGGCTGAGCTGCGAGTGGCCACGCGAGGGTTCGTCCACCTGCGGCAGGAAACCGCGGAGCCCACGCCGAGGTTCGCGGTGTCCCTGGAAGACCTCAGCTTCGGAGGATGCCGGGTGCGCTCGCCTCGGCGCCTTAGCTCGGGAGATCGCTATCAGGTGGATATGGACGGTCAGCACTCCGGTGGCGCCGAAGTCCGGTGGGTGGAAAGGCGCGGCCGACGATACGTGGCGGGTTTAAAATTCGACGGGCGGATGGAACAGACGGTTTAGCAAATACCACCCCGAGATGACTGAAACCCTGCAGTTCGACACCCACAGTGAGCGGAGTGCGCGCCTATGAAGACGCCCGACGTCGACGAACCGCTGCTGGCGCTGGCACTAGCCACCGTCTCCGAGGGGTCACTCATCACGGACGCCTCCCGAGAGACGATCTACGTCAACGCCGCGTTCACCAAGATCACGGGTTACGAGCAGACCGAGATCCTCGGCAAGAACTGCCGATTCTTGCAAGGGCCAGACACTTCCCCCGTTGAGGTCCAGCTGATGCGCGACGCGCTCGATAAGGCCGAAGTTTTTCAGGGCACGTTGCTCAACTACCGTAAAGACGGCACTCCATTTTGGAATCACCTCACGATCACGCCTCTGAAAGACTCGGCTGGACTGGTGACCAACTTCGTCAGTGTGCAGCGCGACGTCACGGAACAGGTCCAGGAGCGGGACACGCTCGCCCACCTTGCTGTCCACGACCACTTGACCGGTCTGCCTAATCGCGTCGCCCTCCGCGCCCACATCCGAAGTGCGCTGAGCGAGGCGAGTGAAGATGGCTCGACTGTCGCCGTAGCGATGATCGACCTCGACGACTTCAAAGTCATCAACGCACGATATGGTCACCACGCGGGTGACGAGGTGCTCGGCGAGTTCGCGGTCCGGATGAACGAGCGGGTACGTCGCAGCGACCACCTCGCGCGGGTTGGCGGGGACGTGTTCGTCGTCGTGTCGGAAGTGTCGTCGGCCGACCCGCTTGCCGATTTAACAGGGATCGCCGATCGACTCCATGAAGCTGTCGAGTCCCCCTTTCGTGTTAACGACGAACATCTCACGTCGATCGGCATGACTATGGGAGTGGCGCTTTCCCCCCGCGATGGCGTGACGGGGCGAGAGTTGCTTCGAAGCGCTGAAGCGGCGCTGTATCGGTTGAAGCCACAAAAGGGGAGCCGTTCGAATTGGTGGGATGCGTCGGGGACGGATACAACGAGCGACGCCCGCGACGAACGATCCGGGGGCAGCCGCCTTCCCGTCGGAGAGCTGGCGATGTTCATGCAGCCGATCGTTGACCTGCGCTCCGGTCAGGTCACACAGGTGGAGGCTCTCGCTCGCCTGCGCACGCCGACCGGGGAGATCGAGACCCCCGACACCTTTCTGCCTCGCTACTCGCGCGGGCCGCTGGTCGAGGTCTTGCGGCAGGGCCTCGATCAGGCTCTGAGATGGGCATCTCGGTGGGATTCCGAAGGCCTCGCCCTGAACGTCTCGGTGAATGTTCCTCCCGAGTTGCTCAATGACCCGGACAGTGCTGATTGGGTTAGAAACGCTCTCACCAAACACAGCATGCCTGCGAGTCGATTGAGCCTCGAGGTGCTCGAGACCCATGAGATCGACCTGGTCGCCAGCGACAAGACAGTGAGTGAACTGGTGCGCCTCGGGGTCAAGATGCATCTGGACGATCTGAGTTCAGGCTTCAGCACGCTGAAACGCCTTACCGACATCCCCTTCGACGTCATCAAGATTGACCGTCGCATCTTCGATCAGGCGCATACGCGGCCGCTGCAGGTGCTGACCGTCCTGGCTTCGATTACCAAGCTCGGTGCCGACTCGGGCTACGGGACGGTGGTGGAGGGCATCGAGTACCGCGAGCGGCTTGAGGTGAGTGCGGTCCTGAAGGCGCGATCCGGCCAAGGTTTCCTTTTCGCGCGCCCTATGCCGCCAGAAGAAGTGGCGCCGTGGCTGGAGCAGTTCACGATGCCGTATCGCGCTGGCGAACTGACCACGGCGCTCGGCGCTCTTGCCTACCACTGGTCACATGGCCGCCTAGATTGGCACGAACACAGCGCGTATGAGCAATGCCCGCTCACGAGCTATCTGTCATTGTCCGAGTCTGACGCCGAAGCGGTGGCAGCCCACGTCGCTCTCCACCAGGTACCGGGGGCCAGCGAAGCTCGGATGCGCGCCAACTCAATACTACTTGCGCTCCTGCTCGAGCGGGTTCAGCACACAGGCCCCTGTTGACCCGCCACACTTGAGACGAGTGCGCTGTAAGCGGTTCGCGATGCGGGACCACCATCTCATCTTCTTATATATTCGCCGTGGCGAACGTATATGACTGTGGATGATGACGAAGCGATTGATCGAACTCGACGACGATCTGCTGGATGGTGCGCGGCGCGAGCCGAATACCACCGGCGTCTCGGACACGGTGCGCACATCGTTGAAGGTCGAACGTCCACCGATGGTCGTATGAGGTTCGCTCTCTCTCAGCACAACGCTCGCGTGGGAGTTGCCGCTACCCTCGATCAGTGACACATCGCCATCGGCGATGACGTAGAGGCGTTCGCTCCCCTCGTCTGGCCGGAACAGCACGAACCCTGCCTCGTGCTCCTCGGCGAAAATGACCTGGCGACATCGCCGAGTACGACCCGCAACAGGTCGCGGAACGCACCGACGTCTCACGCGTGATCGATGATCTCCTCGGTCGGCGGTCCGTCGGCGAGTTTGATGCTGCGCGGTGGCAGCGCGTGAGCCAACGCAGCGTCAAAGAAGCCGTCAGGACGTCAGCAGGGCATGAGTTCCGTCGACGATCAAGATGAGTCCGACCGTCACCGCGACCACCGTGAACACTTCCGGGGTGCGTCGGCTGACCCTGTCGAGCAGCTCGTTCAGCCCCAGCGCGGCGTCCTCCGGCCGACTTGTGTAGTAGTAGTAGATTGCGCCGACCGTGGCGGTCGATAGCACCGTGAACACCACAAAGGCGATCAGCGTGACCAGCGGCGCGGTGTTGTGGCTGAGCACGACGATGGCTGCCGACGCGGTGATCGCCCAGGGCTGCTTGAGGATCCCGATCACGACGGCGCCGCGCGGAGTCATGTCTCGCAGCCGGATGGCAAAGGCTGGCGACGCCGCTTGCGGGGGCCGCGGTGTGTTGCGGCGGCCCCACTCGCGCGCTCCGGCGACGAGCAGCACCAGGCCGAGAAGAACCTTGAGGACCTCGATGGCCGTGCTTCCGCTACCCTCCCGCAAGGTGTCGGAGTCGCCGAAGGCGAAGCTCAGGTAGAACACCAGGGTGAGGGAGATGGCCCAGCCACCGAGGAACGCCAGCGCGTTGACCCGCGGGCGCGTGGTCGTGAGCAGCAGGATGAAGACAATGATCGTGCTGGGCGAGAGGCTCGACATGATTCCCAGAAGCAGGATTGGCAGTATCAGCCCCATGCGTCACCCTCCGGCAGTGTCATACTCACGACGATGTTAGCGCCGTCTGTCCGGCGGTAGGTCCAGACTCTGGGTCTGGTTCCTCCTCGGGATCGACGCTGGTTGTGATCAAGGGGGTGATCCAGCTTGCGCGACTATCGGCATCGATAAAGATGGCGCGCACTAGAAGAGTCATGGGCACGGCCAGCAAAGCCCCCAACGCGCCGAGCAGGAAGGTCCACACGACCAGCGACAAGAAGGTCACCTCGGCGCTCAGACCCACCGAGGCGCCCACGTAGCGTGGCTGGATAAACGTCTGGATGGTCACGTTCAGGATGCTGTAGATGACGATGACCAGCACCATCGACTGCCAGCCGGAGTCGAGCAGCGCCAACAGCGCCGGGGGTATGACGCCGATAACGAAACCAATGTTCGGGATGAAGTTGGTGAGGAAGGAGAAGAATCCCCACACCAGCGGGAGCGGGACCCCCAGCAGCCACAAGGCGCCGGTGTCGAGGACAGCAACGATTGCCCCAAAGAGAGCGGTCACTACCAGGTAACTCCCGGTGCCGTTGACAAATCGCGCCATGGAGGCGGCGAGTTCGGGTTTGGTACTGGAGAGCGCACCCATCCGCGGCCCGAAGCCCGACACGGCGGCGACGAAGAAAAACATCAGCGTGACCAGCACGAAGAGGTTGCTGAAAGCGCCCAGAACGCCCGCGAGGGTGCTCTCGAGGAAGTCGCTGACCTTGGTCGGGTCGATCTGTTGCAGGACCTTCTCGGTGGAGGAGTTCGCCACACCTATGGACTTGAGCCACTTCTGGACCTGGTCGGTCAGGTCGGTCGCTTTGCTGGCGTAGCTGGGCAGGATGCCTGCCAACTTGACCATGCACAACGCCGCACCGAAGACGAGCACGGCGAGGATGGCGTATGCGGACACGAGCGTGGTCAAGGTCGCCAGCCAGCCTGGCCAACGGTGCCGTCGGGTTGCGGCACTGATGGGCAACACCGCGATGGTGAGGACGAACGCGAGCATCATTGGCGCGATGATGCTGGCCGCGCTCTGCAGTGCCGCAGCGCCGAGTGCTGCGCCGCCCACGCTGATAAGCAAAACAGCCGACCGGGGGAGGCCGGCGAGCAATGAGCCGGTCGGTCCGGGCGCGTGCGGGTCCGAAGAGGCTGTCGACATAGATCGCAGACTAGCGTTCCCCGGGCCTGGGCCCATCGGTTTCCAGACCGAGTTCCGCCGGCCGCCCATGGCTGCCTTCCGTCGTCCCAGCCACCGCCGACACGGTGCAGGGCTCCAAGCGATGCAGAGTACCGATCTGCTGGCACTAAATCCCACTAAGTCGGCCTCGTCGGCCTTCTCGAATGTGGGCACGGCTTCGCACTGGACCCCCGTATGGGATGAGCGCTTCGGCGTGAGTATGTTGAACTGCATCGGCCCTGCCTCTCACGCTATTTGATGTCGGGTTGCGCCTTGCGTGGTCGGGAATGTCGGCGTCAAAAAAAGGCACCTCATAGTATTGTTCGGGTATGCGGAATAGTGATTCAAGAATGCGTGCCCACAATTTCCGTCGACGACCCAGTCGTGCCATCGCGCTGTGGCTGTTGATATGCGTTGCCGCAGTTGCGTGTTCAAGCAATTCCGAAAGTGCCGAGGAAGATTCCAGCACGCAAAGTATTGCGAGTGATGCCTCCGGTGCCGACGATTCGAGTGCGACGGCGCCAGCTGCTTACCCTGAAGAAGGGCCTCCTGGGGACCCCGCCCAGTCGATAGACCGCGCAGATGTCGACGCCGCAATTGAAGAGTTTGAGCCAATTGCGCAGGACGCCTTGGCCCAAACCGGTGTGCCGGGTATGTCGGTCGCGGTGATCTTTGATGACGAAGTCGTGTTCACCGGGGGCTACGGGGTGCGGGAGTTGGGTGCTGAGGAGCCGGTAGACGCCGACACGGTGTTCCAACTGGCCTCCGTCTCCAAGCCAGTCGGCTCGGCTGTCGTTGCCTCCATCGTCGGAGACGATTTGATCGAGTGGGACCAACCGGTCACCGAAATTAACCCGACGTTCGAACTGGCCGACCCCTGGGTCACCGAACACGTCACGTTTGCGGACCTGTACTCCCATCGCAGCGGTCTGCCAGACCACGCGGGGGACCTACTTGAGGATCTCGGGTTCGATCGCCAAGCCATGTTGGAGGGGTTGCGCAACTATCCTCTTTCTCCCTTCCGCGCGACCTACCACTACACCAACGCCGGGCTCACGGAGGCTGCCATCACCGCTGCCGAAGCCGCGGAGACAACGTGGGAGGACGCCTCGACCGAGCGTCTCTACGAGCCGCTGGGTATGAGTAACACCAGCAGTTCCTTCGACGACTACATGGCAGCCGACGATCGGGCCGTACCTCACGTGCGCGACGAACAGGACGAGTGGATCGTGACCCCCGACCAGCGTAACCCGCAGGCTCAGTCACCGGCCGGTGGCGCCTCTTCCACCGCCAACGACATGGCGCAGTTCATGCGGATGGAACTGGCCTCGGGGATGTTCGACGGCGAGGAGATCGTGCCCGAGGAAGCACTCCTACAGACCCACGAGCCGCACATGGCGACCGGTCCACCGCGCAGCCCGTCGGCGCGCAGCAGCTTCTACGGTCTGGGGTGGAACGTCGGATACGACGATCAAGGGCGCACTCAGCTCAGCCATGCTGGAGCGTTCGCTCTGGGGGCAGCCACAACGATCAAGATGGTGCCGAACGAGAACCTTGCCGTGGTCGTTCTCACCAACGGTCAGCCTATTGGTCTTGACCCCGCCATGGTCGATGTGTTCATCGACCTGGCCACCGACGCAGAGGTGAGTCGCGACTGGGTCGGCCTGTACGGCGAGCTGATCGAGGCAACAATCTACGGTCCGCCGGAGGTGGACTATTCTCAAGCGCCAGCCGACCCGGATCCGGCCCGCGAGCTCGAGGCATACGTCGGCGAGTACGACAGCGACATCTACGGGACCCTGAACATAGCCGAGGGCTCCGACGGGGAACTGACGCTGACCGTTGGACCGGACGAGGACACCTTCACTCTGCAGCACTTTGACGGCGACACCTTCTGGTTCATGCCGACGGGAGGCAACAACATTGGGGAGAACGCCTTGTATCCCACCGGCGTTCTCTTCGACGTGGCCGAGGATGAGGAACCAGCTGAGTCGGTCACCGTGGAATGGTTGGAGGGTCAGTCACCGGGCTTAGGAATCGGGACCTTCACCCGCTCATGACGAAGCTTCTTTCCACGAAGACGGGGACCGCCCGGAGGCCGGGGACAGTGCACAGGAGTATTCGCCAGAGCCCGCAGCACTGAGGTGGTCTCCACATCGAGCTTTGGCCTCGCAGGCGACCGCATCGACAACTCACTGCTCATGCCTCAGGATCCACCATTTCGCGGGCACTCTTCGTTGATGCACCAAGGGTGCTACCCGGGCAATATTCGTAAATGCCGTCGGACCCTTCCGTCCAATCTCGGCTGTCGTTACAGTGATCAGGGTGAGCACGGTTGCCTTCGAGGAGTCCAACCCGTCCCGACGGAGGGGCGCGACGACCTCCGTCCGCGACCGCGTCGGCACGCCTGGTGTGAGGCTCAAAGGGTTGCCCGTGGACCCGAGCGGGGTCATTGCACTGCAGCGCTGCGTCGGCAACTCCGCCGTCGCCAGGCTGGTCGCCGACAAGGGTGTCGAAGGCGAGGACGAACCGCTCAAGGATGGCGCACCGGCCGAGAAGGTCGCGTACGCGCAGGGTGCCAGGGACGACGGTGAGAAGGCCCACGGCCTCGAGGACCTCGCCATCCAGCGCCAGGTCCCACCCCCAGCTCCCGCCGCGCCGCCCGTAGGACTGGCCAGCCTCAACTTCCTGCCCGTGCTGAAGGACAAGGTTCCGGCTGGCTGGGGAGTCACAACCGAGGACGATGCGATCTTCGACATCACCCCCTATATGTCAGGGGGGTCCTGGAAATGCGTCATCACTCAGGCTGATCAGCAGGCGCACCAGGGAGTTCGCCTCCTGCCCGGCGTCACCGAGGTCACGGCCGCGCTCGTCGGCGGATCCGCGTGTGGGCCACTCGGCACGATGAAGAAGAGCCTTAAGGACGTGGCGGACCAGAAGGCGGCCTCTGGCTTTTACATGCTGTCCGCGGTCCAAGCCCACGAAGACCTGCACATTACGCAGTACCGAAACGCGCTCTCGCCTGCCTACCCGGGACTGAAGACGGCGGTCGAGGCCCTGACCCTCCCGGCGGCGTCGGCACCGAACCTGGCGTCGGCGAAGGCTGCCATCAAGGCGCTTCCCGCCTACACGACGGCGATAGCGACGTTCAATGCGGCTGATGTCGCAGCAAACAACGCGACAGCCAGTCACTCCCCGATGGCACCATTCAGCACCGCAGAACACGCCGTGGTCGATCCAATGATCGTGACAATTGACGCCCGTCGAACAACACTCAAATGTCCATGAATCGCGAGGACGAGGACGAGCCTGTGACCTCGGCGTTCCCGGACGAAGTCCTCACGGCCGCCGATCCTGCCAGCGGTCTGGAAGGCACGCTCACGCTCGAACGAGAAGCCGACGATGGAGTGTCGAGACTCACGGTGGAGTTGCGCAACCCAACGCCTCAGCAGATACCTCTCAAGATCAACACCGAGTCCTCCGCCTTCCTCATGGTGAGTGCCACCGATGATCGCGGGCACCAGTTGTCGAAGACACCGCGGAAGTTCGCCACCGATGAACAACAGAGGTTTGAGTCCGTGACCCTCCAGCCAGGCGCGCGCCAGTCCTGGACCACGCCGCTAGGGAAGTGGATCCCCGCTGACCGGATCTCCGACCCCGAAGGCTTGTCTGGTCGGCTCGTGGTGAACATCGCGCTGCTGTTGACCACCAGTCGTGGTGAGGAGCGGTCGATGCTGACGCTGTACGACACCAACGTGCGCTTCACGCGACATGCGATTGAGATCGCCAGCTGAGTAGGGGGTGACTCACTTTCATCCAGCGGGCAGGGTCGCGACGGCTACGTCGGTTTGACCGAAGTCGCTGCCCTTGAACAGCAGGGCCTGGCCAGCTGTGGCAGCCAAGGCGTACGAGAAGCAATCGCCGTAGTTCAGTCGTGCAGTTGATCCTGAACCGAGACCGAACCTCAGGTGGGCCGACCGTGCAACCTGCAGCTGTTCGATATCGACCGGCATGTGGCGGGCCCGCGCAACCGCCAAGAACTCGTCGAGTAGTTCTTGACGAAACGGTCCCACGACCATTGCAGCCTCTAACACTGTGGCAACGGAGATGGCGACCTCGTCGGTCACCTCGATCAACTCGGCGAAGACGGGTGCCTCCGGTTCGTCGTTCAAGATGGCGATGATCGCTGACGTGTCGAGTATCAACGCGGTAGACCATCTTGGTCGTAAAGGTCACCATCTGTGAGCATCGGCTCGGTAATGGCTCGGCTGGCGGCGCCTAGGTCAAGCAAACGGCCAGAAATGTCGCCACGATGCGTGTGCTGGTCTTTCAAGGCCCTCTCCAAGGCCATTCGCACTGCCCCTGTCAACGAGGTGCCCTCGTGTCGCGCCAGTGCGCGGGCCATCCGGTGCACTTCGGGATCCTTGATGTTCATCGTGGTCACCCAATCTACCCTCCGGCGGTAGAAGTCAACGGAATGCCGCGGAAAGGCGTCAGGCAATTCACGCGGCTCCCGCACTCAGGGCAGATCCGACAGGTGCTCGGAACGCCGCGCCAGGTTGTGCGCACTGGGTAGGAATACCGACGGCGTGTCGCCTTCGGCATCGCGCACCTGCGGAGATATTGCGCTGGGTAGAGAAAAGTGTGGTCAGCGCTGTCGACCCGCCCTAAGATGGGCTGTGTCGAACTAGCGTCGCCGCCTTGGCCGACGCGGAGAGTACGTTATGGGCGTTCTATCGATACCGGAAATCTACGCGGCTGCTCGCGGCGCCGGTTTTTCTCCTGAGCAAGCAGCCACCTGGACCGCCATCGCGTTGGCCGAGTCCGGCGGCAACACCGGTGCCCACAACAACGTAGGTGAGGACTCGCGAGGGCTGTGGCAGATCAACGTGGGCGCCGGGGTCAGGGGGAACCGATGGGGTGATCTCAGCGATCCGCATGTCAATGCGCGTGCGGCATACGAAATATCACGACAGGGAACCGATATGAGTCCCTGGACGACAACTCACGAGGTTCACCGGGGGACCAACCTTGACTATCGCAGCTATCTCGATGGCGTGGAGCAAACCATGAGTCAGCCTGGAGACTGGACGGGGGTGGCCGGGTACGGATCAGGGAATCACGGGATCGCGACGCAGTTTGCATCCGCTGAGCCAGCGCCGATCAGTTCTACTGTGCCCCAGGAAATGACGGCCGCGGGGAAATCTCTGGAGGAGCTCACCGACACGGACCACGACGGGTTGACCGATTTCTTCGAGGAGTGGGTCGGTAGCGATCCCACCGTCGCAGACTCCGACGCCGACGGACTCAGCGATGGTTACGAATTCGCGGTGGCACGCAGCGACCCGATGGTCGCCGACAGCGACGCGGACGGCCTGTCCGATGCGATGGAGGTGGGCTTGGGCACCGACCCCAGCCTGGGCGATACGGATCGCGACGGCCTGACCGACATGGTCGAAACGACGTTGGGCACGGACCCGCTGACCCAGGACACCGGTGAAGGAGACGAGGCTGCTCCACTGGATGCTGAGCCGGAGCCGGTAGACCCGATGATCGCAGCGCGAGCGAGTATGCAGGGGCAACAGCCACTGTCGGGCCCAGCACCTTTTGGCACCTCCGGCGGAGCCGGGTTTCCTGCGATGAGCCCTCCACCTCCGGCCACGGCGGGATCGTCTTCGCGAGCAGACGTCGCCGTTGAGGCTGCGCTGCGGCAACTAGGAGATCCGTATGTCTTCAGCGCCGATTCCGATCCGCACGACGCCGATCCGGAGTTTTTCGATTGCTCTGACCTTGCGCAATGGGCGGTAAGTCAGACGGGAATATCCATCAAAGGAAGTTCGCAAGGGCAGTACCTGGACCTGAAATCCCAGGGGCGACTCTTGGATGTCTCTACCGGAATCGAGACCAAAGGCGCTTTGCTGTTCTTCTTTCCTTCTGAGCCCACCGGTGGACCTCGATTGCCGGGATCTCATGTCGCCATCAGTCTCGGCAACGGCAAAGTAGTAGAGGCGCTGCCCTCGGGAGGCGTTCAGATCAGGGACGCGGGGGATCGTTTTAACCACGCCGGGTCAGTGCCGGGATTGGGGGAGGCCAACACTCTCGCTGACTTGACGTCACAGCAGGTCGTGCAGTTCGGCTATGACGACATCTACCCCGGCGCACCCTTGGAGGTTGTCGATGACACCGATGCTGACGGTTTGACGGATGCCTTCGAGCGCCTGGCAGGCACCGACCCAGAGCTCAGCGACACCGACGACGACGGCCTGGATGACGCGTTCGAGGCCCTGCGCAGCGGGACGGATCCACTCAGCCCGGACACCGATGAAGACGGACAATCGGACGCCTTTGAGTATGCAGCGGGCACCGATGCGGGTGAGATGGTCGGCGTGGCCGGAGTCATCGGCCAAGGCCGCTTTGCCGAGAACGCCCGCGATGGCATCAAGGACGCCGATTCCGACGGGCTGTCGGACCATGCTGAATCTCTGCTCGGCCTCGATCCAGACGAAGCGGACACGGACCGTGACGGCCTCAGCGATGCGATGGAGTTCGCGCTTGGCACGGACGGGCTGTTGGTAGACACCGACGGGGACGGCCTCTCAGATGCCTTCGAAGTCGACCACGGCCTCGACCCGTTGGCTCCAGGCCGAGGCGAACCCGACGTCGAAGAGACGGAGGTAACCGCGACCGAGTCGTTCACAGATGTGGGTTGAGGCCATCATCAGTTGTCGCTTCGAGGTATCAGCGCCAACTGTCCACACTCTTGACGGGTGACGGGCTCCTACTGAGGCGGTGTGTATGCAGGGCAGGGTGATCCAGGACGGGCACCAAGGGCCAGAGGCACAGGGACTGGTCCGCAAGCGGCTGGACAACGCCCTGTTTACGCCGGGCGGGCCTCGGATCTGCCTGGTCACGGCGCCGGCCGGTTCGGGGAAGAGTACGCTCCTGGCCCACGTTGCAGTCGGAGCCGAATGCCCGGTTGCGTGGCTTCACGTCCGCTCACAGGACCGCGCCGAGTCCGATGTGCTCCACCGCCTCACGGAGGCACTGGGTGGCGTGCCTGGATGCAGGATGACGCGAGCGCGGCATACCGAGGATCTGCTCGCGGCGCTGAACTCGATGCGAGCACCGCTGTTGATCGTGATCGATGACCTGCACGACGTTGCCGAGAGCGCCGACGAAGAAGTTATCGGGCGTCTCCTGCGCGACGCGCCGCCCTTGGTCCGGTTCCTGGTGGCCACCCGGCGCCCACCGGCATTCGACATCTCCCGGCTCCTTGCCTCAGGAGACATGGCACAACTCGATGGCGAGGACCTGCGTTTTCGCAGTTGGGAGGTCGAGGATCTGTTCCGCGCCGTCTACCAGGAGCCATTGTCGCCTGAGGCGGCTGCACTGCTCACCCGTCGCCTTGGCGGCTGGGCAGCCGGGATGCAACTGTTTCACCTCTCCGTCCGGGATCGCAGCCGGAGCGAACGAGAGGCTGGGGTCTCCGAACTCACCGGCCGGTGCAAACTTATCCGCTCCTACCTGACCCGCAATGTCCTGAGTGGTTTGCCACCGCAGCGACGAGATTTTCTGCTCCGGACCAGCGTTCTGGGCGTCCTTACCGGGCCGCTGTGCGACGCCCTTCTGGACACTGTGAACAGCGACCGGATCCTGCAAGATCTGGAGCGTGAGCACTTTTTCACTACGTCCGACGACGGACTGAGCTACGTCTACCACCAGGTGCTGCGCAATCACCTTCAGGTAAGCCTGACCGAGGAGCTGAGCACCGATGAGCTGAGTGAGTTGCTGCACGCCGCCGGCGTGCTGCTCGAGGGGGCCGGCCACGTTCAAGAAAGTGCGCGAGTCTTCGCCCAAGCCGGCGACTGGGCGTCGGTCGGTCGCGTCATCCAGCAGAGTCGGAGCCTGGTCGTGATGAAAGGGGACTGGTCCTGGGAGCCGAGGATGAGTGGGGCTGGTGTTCCGGACGATCCGTGGCTGGCGCTGGCACGTGCTCGCCGACTCTTCCAACGTGGCTCAGTTGCCGAGTGCGTCACGGCGTTTCGGGCGGTAGAGGAACTGTTCGATGAACCCGAGGCCCGTCAGCGGTGCGCCACTGAACGGGCCATGGCAACTCTCCTCCTACCGCACCAGTGCGACCACGTGCCGCCGCAGACCGAGTTACACCGCGTGTTGGTCAGCATCCGAGCCATGACGCGACGGATCACAGCAGCTGAGAACGGGGAGCGTGGGCACTCGCCCGACGCCGAACTGGTGCGCGGTCTGTTGCTGATGTTGGCCGGGTCCTGGGGGCAGGCCGAGCAGCATGTACTCAGGGCCGCAGCGTCCAGCGATGCCCGATCGTGGCAGCGACTGGCCGCGGGCCTCGTCGGCGCGGTACTGGAGTGTCGCAACCCCTGTGGCTCTGACCCCACCCGGGCGCTGGAGGAGGTGTCCTTGGCTGCGGACGTGGAGGGTTACCTGTGGTTGGCGCGAGTGGCACGCGGTCTTCAGGCTAGTTCTTTGGTGGTCCTGTCGAAGGAGCCCTGGCGGCTGAACGGCTGCCGGGACGTGGTCGAGTCATGCCGCCGTGACGGTGACAAATGGGGTGAGTTCATTTCCGCGCTGGCAGCCGGCGTGGCCGCCCTGCACATTGGCGAGGACGAGGCGGGCAGCGCCTACGTAGCCTCCGCGGGTGAACTCGCCCGTACGTTGGACGCCCCGGTAATGGGCCTGTGGGTGCGGTCCATCGTGCAAGCCGGCCACGATGCGTCCGGGCTCGCCGACTCCGAGGTCCAGTGGCAGCGGCTCGCCCGAGCGGCCCTCGACCTGGGGATCGAGGACTTCGATGACGTATGCGGGATCGTTCGGGAGGTGCCTCGCCCTCAGCAAACCCGCGCCTCGCTCCTGCCGGTGGCGCAGGGGTCGGTGCTCGTGCGTTGCATGGGGTCTTTCGGCATCGAGACCTCGACGGGTGGAGTCGACCTCACGCCGCTGCGTCCCCGGGCTCGAACTCTCCTGATGGCCTTGGCGCTGAACCATGGGCGATACGTTCACCGCGAACGGTTGACCGACATGCTGTGGCCGACTGCTTCGGCCAGCCGGGCCAACCACAGCCTGCAGGTTGCCATCTCCAGCATTCGTCAAGTGCTGGCGGCGGCCTGCCTGGGGCATGACATCGTCCAACGTCACACCGACTCGTATCGTCTGCAGATCGACGACGCGACGCTCGACATCACGCTTTTCGAAGATGGCGTGCGCCGGCATACCGGTAAACTGCGGCACCCACCCCCAGACCTGGCGATCGGTCAGAGCGCGAGAGTTCTGGACCTCTATCGGGGGGACCTGCTGCCTGAGGTGGGATACGCGGATTGGGTTGTCTTCGAGCGTGACCGCTTGCGGCAGGTTGCTGCTGACTATGCCGTCGAACTTGCCCGGTTATGTGTGAAGGAATCGCTGCATGCCAGCGGGATCGCTGCGGCTCGACGTGCTCTCGAACTCGATCACTATCAGGACGCGGCCTGGTTGCTGCTCGGTGAGTTGCAGGAGCAGGATGGGGACTTGACAGCGTCGGCGGCTACTCGGGCTCGGCATGCCGAGATCCGGGATCGGCTGGACGTTCGAGCCGCACCCCCAGAGCCTGCGGAATCTGCGGTGCCAACGGCGTGGAGGTCCATGGTTACGCGGTCGTCAGGCGATGCCGTACGTGAGCAGGTTTCAGGGTATCCACGAATGCGTTGATTGTCTCCAACTGTTCCTCGGTCACGGCGCCGGGATCGATCACCACTTCTACCGAAGCATCAGCCTCGCCAGGCAGGGCCGCCTGGGGATTGGATGACCAGGTCGACCCACCGGAGTCGCGGACCTCGACGGCGATGCCGAACACCGCCTCGAGGGCCAGGCGCATACCGCGGGTCGTTCCCTGCCAACCATGCATCTCGGTGGCGACCCGCAAGAGTTCGCGCTGTCGCTCTATCGGCAGATCTTGGCTGATCTGTAGGCCCAGCCACTGGGACATCCAGACCAACATGTCCTCCGGTGTGGTGGCTAGGTCGAGATAGGCGGCAAGATTGTCCAGCACCGCGAAGACAGGGGAGAGCGTCTCGTCCAGGCCCTGGCACATGGCCTGAGCAAAGGCGTCGTCCTGGAACAGCGCCGGCAGTGTCTCGCCCAGCGGGTGGGGGCTGGCCAAGCCGGGTAGCGCGCCTCTCATGTGCGCACCCTGACCTGGTGTTCGTAGGAGTAGACCAGGCCAGTGGGTGGCAACTCGACACTGGTCACGGCAGCCTGCCGTCGGCCGGTGCCGGCCTCGGCGGGAAAGAGGGCCACGCTGACCTCCTGTGACATGTCCACCCCGGGGGCCTTGGCCAAAGCGGCATTGACCTCGTGCGACTGCACCGCTCGGCCAAATGGCCATCCGTGACCATCGGGTCCGCCGAGCAGGGGATGAAAGTGCAGGTAGAGGGCGCGCAACACGTCGGTTCGAACGGTGTCGGCATCGTGGCGAGGACGCGCGCTCAGGCTCACGACGGCCGTCAACCAGACGTACTCCGGAGGCACCACCGCCAGACGGGTGCCGACGAGGCGGCGTTCATCCAAACGTTCACTGATCCGCTCCAACGTCGCTTCCGGCGGGTCGAGTTCAGTGTGCCGGATGCGTCCGATCTCATCGCTGGCCACATGGGGCACCACCAGCAACCGGATGCCGCCGGCGTCTTCGGCTCGCTCGGCGCTGACGCAGTGGACCCGTGCCGCGTCGGGGGCAACCTCACGGGCCAACCCTTCGAAGTCCTCGGCGGTGACCGCGCGGCCGCGGGATCGCAGCACCAGCGGGCCGCGTGTCTTGGCGTCATCAAGACTCTCCGCCTCCGATCCGCCGATGGCCGGGGCACGGTTTTCCACCCGAGCGACATACGGCACGCTGGTCTTCAACACCCTGACCTGACCGATGGCGACGTTGCCGGCTCGACCGCCACCGGTGCGGTAGGTTCCCGCGACGATTCTGGCTCCCTTGGCCGGCACCGCGCCGTAGTGCCGCAAACTCCCGTCGGCTTGGCGCACCGCTGGGCCGAATTGAATCTCACCGTCGAGTGCGGCGACCCGGAAGTGGTGATCGGTAGGGCCGGAGAGCGCGAAGTGAGGGACCTCCTGCCAGGTCTGGGTCTCGGCGTCCGTCTGCACCTCCAGCGAGTTCTCGCCCGCCGAGGGCACCACCGGTCGGCGAGCCAGGGCCATCCGCTGCCCGGGCGTGCCGTCCGACGTGCCGAGGTCGTCGGCTCGCACCTCCTGCGCGTTCAGCGTCTGCGCAGTACCCCCCACGGTGAACGCAGTAACCGAGCGAATCCGCGGCGGCGAGGTGTATGTTGGCCGGTCTGGTCCGGCGTCTACCAACCGGCACCGCACCCATCCGGCTCGTTGTCGGGCGATGATCGACGCTCGGTGGCCCTGCGGCAAATGGAGGACCACGTCGCCAGGTCGGTTGAGCCCACCGGTCTCGTCTCGGTCGAGGTCACAGGTGCTCCAGCCGGTCCCGTTCCAGGCCTCCCAGACCAGCGGCGGACGACGCGGGTCGACGCCGACGCCGGCGACAGCACAGTCAAGACGAACCAATACCGCGCAGGAGGGTGCAGCGTCGCTCAGCCCGATCAACAGCGCATCGCCGACGGCGGGGACGTCGGAGAAGCAGGTAAAACCGCCGCCGCCGTCCAGCGCGCCAGTGGTCTCGGCGGCGGTCCCCGCGACCGGGTGCGTCGCTGCCCAGGCGAAGGATGTCGGCACGATCTGCAGGTCGGCCAGGGTCGAGAACACGACGGGGTCGTGCAGATCGGTCCGGGCCGTAGCCACTTCGGTGCCCGCTCGGACCAGGATGGCTTGCGGCTGGGGCGCCGACAGCCAAAAAGTGACCGCACCCCGTGCGGCGGACGGCGGGCGCAGCTCAACGCCGATGAGCTCCAGGAACTTGACGTAGTGACGGTCAGGGACCCGGTTCAACCGGTAGATCACCTGATCGACCATGTGCGCGAACGCCTCGATCAGCGTCACACCGGGGTCGGAGACGTTGTGATCGGTCCATTCGGGACACTGTTGTTGCACCAGCCGCTTGGCGTCATCGACGAGTTGCTGGAAGCGTCGGTCATCGAGGTCGGGTGCGGGCAGCATGGCGTGTCCTATTCGTGTTCGGGGATGACGTAGAACGGGAAGACGAGGTTGCGGGGGTCGTTCAGTCCGCGGATCGTGTAGCCGATGTCGACGTAGAGAGTCCCGGCGTCCACCTGGTCGAAGGAGGCCGTGACATCGAGCAGCTCCACTCGTGGCTCCCAGCGGTTGAGCGCCTCCCGGACGTCGCCAGCGATCTGACCGGCCAGGCTGGAGTTGGCTGCGCCGAAGACGCGGTCGTGGATGCGGCAGCCGAACTCCGGGCGCATCGGGCGCTCACCGAGAGCAGTGCCCAGGATCAGCCGAATCGACTCTTGGATCTCGGCGTCGCGCACCACCAGGGCTATGCCCCCGGTTGCGTCGGTGCTCAGCGGGAAGGCCCACCCCGCGCCGACGAAGTCCACGTCCATCTCAGCCTCCGATCAAGACGGTTGGGCAGCCGACGACGATGGGGGCGCCGCAGGCTGCCATGTCACCCATCCGCGCTGCCGGCAAACCGCCGATCAGCACTGTTGGGCAGCCCGGCGGTGCCACCACCGTGGGGGGATGCACCGCGGGTGGCGGGAAGGAGCAGATGTGCGGAGTGCCGACGGTGGCCGCCGGCATACCACCGATCAGCACCGTGGGCACTCCGGGCGGGCCAATCACACCCGGGTGCCCAGTGGGGTCACCGACCCGTGCCGCTGCAGGCATGTTTCCTCCTCGACTAGTTGATCCGGACCATGGCGGCCGAGACCGAGCACATGGCGCCGCCCTTGACCTCGGTGTTGGCGCTGCCTTCCAGCTTCGCCGTGGTGCCGTTGAGCGAAAGTTGGGCACCGGCGGTGACCGAGACGTTGCCGCCACCACCATCCACACTGACGCCTTGGGTGGCCGTGATGGCGATCTGACCGCCCTTGAGTTCCAGGTTGGACGTGGCCGCATCCACCACGACCCCTTGGCTGCCCTCGATCAGCACGGTCCCGTCGCTGTGTACGGTGATCGTGGTGCCGGTGCCGTCGAGGGTCATGCTCAGTTTGCCGTCACCGGTGCTCATCGCGATGCCCTCGGCCTGCCCGTCCTGGTCCAGGAGGTCGATCCTGTGCCCCTGCCTAGACACCATCGACCGACGGTTGATCGCACCGCTGCCGCTATCCACCAAGACCGGCCCGGCGGCGGGAGGCGGATCCACGCCATTGTGCAACCCGCCCAGGACGTATGGCCGGCGGTAGTCAGCTTGCTCGAAGGCGACGAGCACCTCGTCCCCGACCTCCGGGAGCACCATCCAGCCACGGTCCTTGCCAGCACCGAGCTGCAGGGTGCGAGCCCAGTCGGTCACGAAGTCCTCGGAGAGCCACGGCAGGCTCAGTCGGACACGGCCGAGCGACTCGGGGTCGTTGACGTCGGTCACTACCCCCACGACCACCCCGGTCGGGCCGCGCGGTGTTGTCCCATTGCTGGTCAACCCGAGCAAGGTCCGGTCGGCCCGCCCCGAGACCGTGAAGGCCGTGGTGTATCCCGTGGCAGGGTCAAAACGATGGCGTGAGGAGGTGACGGTGTACTTGCCGTCGAAGGGTGACCCGAGGTGGTCGATCGAGATCGCCGCATCGGCGCGGATCTCTGGATTGCCCCGGGCCACTCCTTCCAGTTCCGCGAAACAGCCCGCCACCTCCTCGGCGAGCGCGGCCGCCATCGCGTCCACCTCCGCCTGAGTGCCGTAGGGCACGTCCGTGGAAACGTAGGCAGGGTCGCCGAACACGGATGCCAAAGCCTGCGGGCTTGCCTCGGGCAGCTCGACCCGGTCGGTGGCTGCCGGTTCCGTGGCGGTCAGCGCCTGCTTGCTCGTCACATCCCAACCTCGGACCTCCACCTCCTTGACCTGTTGCGCCGAGGTAACGACCGACCGCAGTCGAAGCAGGTCGGTCCCCATCGCCAACACCAAGGGGACACGAGCCCCGGAACCGTTCGGGGAGGGGGCGTCCGAGGCACTTGAGGGTTTGGTGAAGGTGAGCTTGGCCTCTCGGACGGCGATCTCGTAGCCGCCCTCTTGAGCCAAAGACTCCAGGAACTCCCAATCGGTGCAGCCACCTTGCGACACGTGATCGAAGACCGTGGTCGTGGGCTCGATAGTCCCGGTGCTCAGCCCCGCTCGCTGGGCGACGGTGTTGACGATGTCGGAGGCGGTGGCCTGGGTGTATGAGGCCGTGCGCCGCCCGCGGAAGAGCCTATGCGCCGGGTCGTAGCCGCGAACGATGGTGAAGGTGCCACCGGAGTTGACCTCGGCTTCTACAGCCGTTACCTCACCCTCGATGAGCAAAGTAGGCGCCGATCCCTCGGCGGTCAGTACCGACACCCGGGCTACCGACCCGATCTTGGCGTTGATCCGGCCCAACACCAGGCGGTTGGCGTCGCGGAAGCGCAGCGAGAACATGTCAGGCAGACGTTGGCTGTCATCCACCGTGGCTGACACCAGCAGGTTCGCGACCTCGACCGGCAGCTTGACTCCGTCGATTTCTACCAAACAGGTGCTGCTGATCGGCATACCCTCACCCCTCGCCCAGATCGTCGGGGGCGGGCAAGAGCAACACCGACCCGCGGGCTACCCGGAGGGGGTCATCGATGCCGTTGTATGCGGCGACGTCGCGCCACAAGGTCGGGTCGCCGTACTCCGCGTAGGCGATGGAGGCCAGCGAATCACCGTCGATGACGGGGTGGGCCCGGCGCGCGGAGCGTCCCCCGGAGGTGGGGTTTTGGGGCCACTCCTCACTGGGCATCTCCTCCAATGAGAGGCTGCACACCGCCCGGATGGGCGTGCCCTCGGTGCTGAACAGAGTGAACTTTGCGCTGACCGAGGTCACGAACGCGGGAAAGCTGGAGATTGTGCCCCAATGCAGCATGACCAACGGTGGGCTCGACTTGTCCTTGCCGGCGCTCTCCTTCGTGGGGACGCAGCATCCGAGGAGCCGTTCCACGGTGCTGACCACACTGTCGTCGTGCTTCGCCGTCGCGTCGATAAACATCTCCAGCGTCAGCTTGCTGGGCTCGGATCCCTTGAACTCCGGCGGTCCGGCCGACTTGGCCTTGGTTGCGGACTCGCGCTCCCACTTCGAGGACTTCGCGATGGTGAGTTCCTTGGGGTTGAACTGGAACTCGATGGCATCTCGCTTCGCGCCGACCTTTGCCCCGGCTCCGTCCTTCGAAGGGTCTGCGTCATAGATGGTGAGGGAGGCGCGTGCCGGCTGGGGGCGAGGTTCCTTCGGCGGCTTCGGCGGAGTGGCTGGCTTGGGAGGCTCCCCGGCTGGGGAGGGTGCGCCGAGCACGCTGCCCGAGCTCGCGGTCCTCAGGGCGATGGGCTGGGTCATGGGGAAGTCTCCACCGAGGTGAAGCCGTGGTGAGCGAGCTCGATGGTCTCGGTCGCCACTTTGGGTGAGTCGGCGTTCAGACTTGGTCCCGTCCATCGGACCGGTATGACGCCCTTGAGGCTCCACGCGACGACGGCGACGTCGGCGTCGGTCATTACGCGGATCGTGGCGGTTTGCGGCTCCACCTTGACCATCAGCTCGGAGAGCCAGTCGATGACATTCTTCGTCTCCGGGCAGACTGGACGGGACAATTTGATGTTGCCGTATTTGATGCGGGTAGGGATCTGCCAGACGAAGTCGTTATTACCGCCCTCTTCGCGTTGCTCGAGGACGACTTCGAGGCCCAGGCCCTCACAACTCATGAAGGTGCCGAGCCACGTCTTGCCGATGTCCACCCCCCAGCAGGTGGTGACGGGGGGGTCAGGATCTCTCGGCGGTGACGCAGCGCTAGCGGGGACAGTCATCACTCATTCCTCTCAGCGTCGCAACTCGATCATGAGCCCGGCCCGCTCACGGTCCAGCCACAACTCGGAGCGCAGCTGGGCCGCGAGCGGTTCGAATAGCCGACGCGCCAGGTCCTCGATGTCGACCCCAGCGTCGGTGGGAGCTGCACCTCCGGGGCCGGTTGACGAGCCGTCTGCGGTCCCGGGCGCGGATGCCACTTCTGCGCCGGTTTGCTCTAGCGACGGCGAGGGCTCTGACTGCACGGTCGGAAGCGATTCGCTGCTCTGTCGCTGAAGGGCTGGGTCCGCGAGCGCCTTCTCGGAAGAGGCGGTCTCGTGCGGCGAGACGTCGGCGGCTTGCCGTGCTGAGGAGAACATCTGTGCCAGCGGCAACATCGTCGGCGCGTGGTGGTCCTCGGGGTGCGGCGCATCCGATCGCTGTTCCACCGACCGCTGCACCACTGATTGCTGTGCCGCCGATGGGAGAGCGGCGCCTATCGACACGCGCGTGGATCGGCTGCCGGATGCCGTCGGATTCCCGGTGTCGCTTCTGGTGGGGGTCGTCGAGGCGCTCATCGCATCGTCGACCGTCAGATCGACGACTGTGCTTTCGGCGAGGTGGTGCGCGTCTGGACCTGGCAGGAAAACCGGGTGAACCTCCCGAGCGCCAGTGGCCTGCGGCAACGATCGGTTGCCTGAGGGTGTCCGCTGTCCACCAGCTTGACGGACTCTCTGGATGGGTATGGGGGCGCCCGCGCGCTCGCTGGTCCGGGTGTGGGTGGGCAGTGGCTCGCGTTCGGTGACCGGCTTGCGTTCGGGGACCGGCTTGCGTTCGGGGACCGGTTCGCGTTCGGGGACTGGCCTGCCTACGGGGACGGTGACGCTGCGTTGGACCTGGCGTAGGGGCGGGGTCGGATGCGCCGCGGCCGGTGGAGGGGTGAGTTGTGCATGGCCCGAATAGCTGGCGCGGTCCTCGCTCGCCGTTTCGCCGCCAGCGATGGTGGTCTCGATCCCCGTTCCGGGAACGACCAAAGCAGATCCAGACGGGGCGGGTTGCGCAAACGTCGCCGAATCCGACGGTGACACGGGTAGGTCGCCAAGCTCGCCCGAGTCGACCTCAGCCGAGGGATGCGGCATCGCCGGTGTCTGCGGGGTAGGCATCGTCGGTGGCGGGGGAATCGCTATCGACGACGTGGAGGACTCGCGAGTCTCGACCGGAGGTGGGGGCATCGAGGGCGGTGGCATGGGAGTGGGCCGCGGCGACGATGGGGACGGCGTCAACTGGACGACGTCTCGGCCGGTAGCCACGTCGTGTCTGCTCGGAGTAGCGCCAGCCTCCCGATCCACCGCATGTGAGGCAGGAGCACTGGGCTCCCCGGGCGGGGCGACGCGCTCCGTTGGTTCGCTCCGCTGGAGCGACAGAGGCGGGCTACTTCGCTGCTGGGAACCCGACGTTCGGCTCCGAGCAGCCTCAGCGAGGATGGGGCTGTTGACCCCGGGGACGACTTGGGGAGCCAGGTCGCCGGGTGTCTTAAACTGAAGCGGCGGGTTCAGGTCGAAATTTCCGGAGAGCGCTTCTTCGGAGGGCCCGGTAGTGAAAGATGATGTCGGCGTTCGGGAAACCACCGGCAGCAATCGGGGAAGAGGGGCGGGAAGTTTCGTGTCGAGAGAGGGAGTGGCACGCGGCGAGGTCGCCAGCTGTCGGGGCTCAGCAATGGCTATCCATGACGGGTCCGGCACCGATGACGGGTCTGGCGCCGAAGACGGGTCTGGCGCCGAAGACGGGTCTGGCGCCGATATCGGTTCCGGCGTCGACGCCGGAAAGTCGTTGGGGTGTGAAGTGCTCACCTCAAAGGCCGGATGGGGAGGGTGTTCCACCACTGGTGATGTGGCCGGGGGGGACGAGGTGGGCTCCGATAACGGGTTGGTGACCCGTTGCAGAAAGGAGAAACGCCCGGCTGCGGGGGTGCTCCGCTGACGCTTCGGCGCAAGCACAAGGTCGCTATCCGGCGGTGCGGTGATCGGTGGCACGGCCCCCACCAGTCCGTCGACGATACCGGAGGGGGCCTCGGGGTGGACGAGGTGCTCCATCGACCCGAGCATGCCGAGGTGTCGATGTGCACTCAGCCCTCCTGTAAACCGGTCGAGCGGGGCGGTGGGCGTGATCTGCGCGAAGCTGCGCTGCAACGGTGGCAGCGCCGCCCAACTGATTCCGGGGCGAGGAACTGAACTGGCGGCATACCCGCTCGAACTGGGCCCGTCGTGAACCCGCCCCGGCGCCGCGTCCTTGACGCCACGTCTCCACCACCAGCCCACGCCGTCACCCGCCCTGACTCATTCGCGCGTTGATCTGCCCGATCTCGCTGACGAATCGGGTCCGCTCGGCGTGCTCGAGGTCGAGGATCTCCTCGCGCGACCAGTGAAAGTGATAGGCGACGTACGCGACCTCCTCGTAGAGACGGTCCGGTGCGTACGTCACGATTCCCCCAGGCGACCACCAGCCACGTCGACGTCGAACGCGTGACCGCAGGACGGGCAGGCGACTGCGGCACGGGTGTGACCTTCCTGGTTGATCCGCCGGTAGAGATCCTGCAGGAAGGCCAGGTCAGCGGCGAACATCTCCTCGATGGTCCCGGCGTGGACATCCTCGATGGTTCCGATCTTGGTGACTACTCGGCCCAACAGGACGACCGTGAGGTACGCCGAGTTCTCCCGCACCCGGTCATCCCGCAGCGGCACCAACTCATCGCGAGCCGTGGCCAAGCGCATGATCCCGTCGCGGTGCACCGTTCCGGACCCGTCCACATACCCGCGGGGGAGTTGAAAGGTGAACTCGGTGCGGAACTCTGCCGACGGGCGGCTCTCCTCGCGGCCCGCCGTCGCCTCATCCGTAGGTGCGGTCAGCAGGTCCGGCCCGCGGCGCATCACTCCGCCTCGAGCCGTTCATAGGTCAGGACGATCTTCTCGGTCAGCGCCGAGGTGTCGCCGGCCTTCAGGGAACTGACTTCGAGGCTCTTGGGCCAGGCGGCGGTCAACTTGTAACGCTTGACCGGCTCGCCCTCGTAGTCATAGATCACGATGGCCCCGCCCTTGCGCACGTCGCCCATCTTGCCGAACTGCGAGTCCTTGATCCACTTCTCGAAACTGGTGTCCGCTGTCAAGGGGCGGGTGAGAGTGACCTCGCCGGCTTTCCATCGACCGGGCAGTTTCTTGATCATGTATTTTCCGTCAGAGCCGTTCTGCTTGAGTTCTACAACGTCCTGTTCCATCTTCAGACCGCTGACCTCGGTAATGCTCTTGATCTGCAGTCCGTCAAACTCGAGGCCGAAGGAGTGACCGACCCCTGAGTCCATCTCTGGCAGTGCCATGGTGTGCTACCTCTCTACCTCTGTTGTGGGGTTACTCGGATACCAGGCTGGTGCCGCCGGAGAACTGCGCCAGGCGGAAGATGACAAACTCGGCCGGCTTGACGGGGGCGACACCAACCAAACACACGACCTGGCCTGCGTCGATCCCTTCGGAGGGGTTGGTCTCGGCATCACACTGCACGAAGAACGCTTCGTCAGGGGTGGCGCCGAACAGTGCGCCCTTGCGCCATTCGTTGACCAAGAACGCGCTGATGGTGCGGCGCAAGCGTGCCCAGAGTGCCTCGTCGTTGGGTTCGAAGACCGCCCAGTTGGTCCCGTTGAGAATGGACTCCTCCAGATAGTTGAACAGCCGTCGCACGTTGATATACCGCCACGACGGGTCCGAGGTCAGCGTTCGCGCTCCCCATACCCGGATGCCGCGCCCTGGGAAGGCGCGCAAGCAGTTGATGCCGACCGGGTTCAGCAGGTCATGCTCGTTCTTGGTGATCTGTGTCTCCAGGCTGACCGCGCCTTGGACGACTTCGTTGGCGGGGGCTTTGTGCACCCCGCGGGTGTCGTCGTTGCGGCCCCAGATGCCTGCGACGTGCCCGGACGGTGGAATGCTGGCCATCAGCCCGGTGTCCGGGTTGGGCGTTTTGATCCACGGCCAATACAACGTGGCGTATGCCGAGTCGTAGCCAGCCGCTTCGACCCGCCATTCCAGCACCTGCTGGGCGTTCAAACCCGGGGGAGAGTCCAGAATCGCCATCCGGTCACCCATCAACTCGCAGTGAGCGATCATGCCCAGTTGCACCGCCTTCACCGTGTCCAGGTCGATCGACCCCTGCTGGTAGGCGCTCATCAAATCGGGGACACAAAGCATCGTGACCGCATCGATGGTCTCCAGGCCGCCGAAACCGGTTCGCTCGGCGACATCCCCTACGTAGTCATCCATCGCCAGCCGTGCCGGCGTCGCCGCCGCCGGGGCAGCTGGTGCCAGTGCCGTCTCACCGGTCGTTGGCTTAGCCTCCGAGCCTTGGGCGACGTTCTCAATCCGAATGAGGGTGGACGTGCCGTTGACCATGGTGGCGACATTCTGCTTGCCGCGTCCGAGCGTGGCGCGGTCGAACTCCTCGACAACCTCCCCGTCGCGTTTGACCAGCAGTTTGAACATGTCATCGGCAGGTGAATCCCCTCCCGCGTCGGCGATCTCGACGGATATATCTTCCGTTGGAGTGTCCGTCTCCTGGGCTCGCACGGACAGCCGACCGATCTGAGCTTGCGGCAAGGCGGCAGCCTTCTTGGCCTTCGCCGACGAGCCATTGGAACTGTCATGCCCGATCCGCACGACATAGCAGTTGCCGCCTCGGTTCATGAAGTAGCCGTAGACCGATTGGGCAAGATAAGAACCGGGGACGAAACCGCCGAAGGTCTTGCTGAACTGTGTCCAGTTGCTGATCAGGGTGGGCTCGTGGAACGGGCCGTCTTCGGCGAGGCCGACAAAGGCGGCCACGGCCGTGCCGACCCCCTCCAGCGGGCGGGCGCCTGCTTCGAGTTCCTCGACGTAGACACCGGGCGATAGGTAGGTAGGCATGGACCCTCCTCAATGGGCTGTGCGACTCAGCCTGCAACGCCGGGGCAATGCAGCACAGGTCCATC
>JBARZG010000139.1:0-13825 GCA_049649785.1 Ornithinimicrobium sp.
CCGGGTAAGGATCGGACGCTGGGTGAAGGCGCCATCGATGACGACTCGCTCCCTGTCGCCGGTAGGCGACAGACCGAGTGGCATGCCCGGCTGAGCCGGCGGCGGTGGCGCGGCGGGAGCGTCTTGCGTTTCATCGCTTGATGTCTCTGCTTGGCCAGAATCCTCCGTGCCGACGACTGTGAACGGCAGCCTTGCCACCGCTCCTCGCAACCGTGGGGCGCGGGTGCGCACTTTCACCCGGGCCGTGGCCGTGCCACCGACCGCCACTTCGACGACTTCTGGATGGATGAAGAACGCGAGCGCCTCGTCGGGGTCCTCACCGCGCAGGCGGAGCCGCCGAGCGGTGTTGCCCCAGTTGGTCAACTGAACGACGTGCAGCCCGCGCCACCGGCCCGACGAGGTGACAGGGGTCAGTTTGCCTTGGGCGGACAAGACTCTACCGAGCTCCAGATCCCCCTCGACGACGATGCTGGAGTCTTCATCGACGACAGAGGCCACGCGGACCGCAAATGCCCACGAACCGCCCAGCGTTACGCCACCGGGTGGAGGCGAGAAGATGAGCACCACCGATTGCTGCTGCTGCGGGTACACCGACACGTGCGCCCCGTCCTGATCCGCGGCGCCGTCAGGGGGCAGCACTTCGACCCAGTCCGCCGGGCCCGACTCAGCCCCGCGCAACTCGCGGTCATCGAAGACAGTGATCCGGTAGCCATCCACAATGGTGCTCTGGTTGGATATCTTCACCTCTAGACGCACCTGCCCCCCCGGCTCGACAGTCAGGGAAGAGGGCTCGATCGAGACCACCGGATCGCTCACACCCGCCTCCTCACCATGACTGCCGCATACGCGCTGCTGTCCACGTTAGGCCCCCTGTCCAGGTTCTTGATCGCTCCGCTCACCCCCCGCTGCCTCAACTCGCCACCTCTGCCCCTTTGGGCAAGGCGTGCTGCCCCGGACGGTGTTCTCGCACCTGTGCCGAGCCGGGCCCCGCGCTGGCAGACTCCAAAGGTGATGCACGAGGTCGACTCCGCGCTGCAAGCTCTCGTCGAGCGAGAAGCGATCGGGACCCGAGATGTCGACGTGGTTTTCGACGCGCCCACGAAGGACTGGGCCGAGCGCCGCAACTCGCCTACGGTCGACATCTACCTTTACGACATCCGCGAGGATCTCCGGCGCCGCGTCCGCGGATTGATCAACGAGTACTCCCCTGAGGATGTGGTGGTGGCTCGGCACCTGCCGGCGCGTCACTTCAAGTTGTCGTATCTGATCACGGCGTGGACGCAGCGTCCTGAGGACGAACACCGCCTGCTGTCGTCGCTCTTGACATGTTTCTTGCGGTTCGAGGCCATACCGACGGACCTCCTCGAAGGCTCGCTGGCAGAACTCGACCTGCCGGTGCCCATGACGATTGGCCTACCACCGCCGGAGGACCGCTCGTTCGCGGACGTATGGAGTGCCTTAGGTGGCGAGTTGAAACCGTCGCTCGACCTCGTCGTGAGCGCACCCATCGACACCGGACAGCGGTTTACCGCGGGTCCGCCGGTCCTGGAGGAGACGAAACTGTCGATCGAGGGGATCGAGGGTTGGCCGCCCCAGGAAATGGCCGAGCATCACCGTCCTTCGGCAGGTCGCCAGGCCATGCGGAGGAATATGAAGCCCGGCACCGTCGGATGACCATCGAAGCGGATGTAGACGAACTCCATGCTCGGCTCGAAGTCGTCGAGCAACGGGTGGCAGACCTCGTCGCGGCGCGGCGCCGCAAAGACCCCGAGCCTGATGACCCATTCCGGGGGCTCTACATCAACGACGAAACGGCCCAACGCTTGTTGGATGAGCGCGAACGGGGATCATGGTCGTGCCCACCAGCGCCCGACGCGGACCGAACCGCCGAGGGTGGCGAGTCGGGAGCGTGCCTAGCGCGGCTGGCGACCGCGGCGGGCCTGGACCCCCTGGACATCGATCTGCTGCTGCTGATCGCCTTGCCTGACCTAGACAGCCGCTTCGAGCGGCTGTACGGGTATCTCAACGACGATGTCACCCGGCGCCGGGCCAGTGTCGGGTTGGCGCTGGAGGTGGCGGGGATCAGCCCGCTGCACCATGCGGGTCGGCGTCGGCTGAGCCCCAGCGGCGCCCTCGCCAGCGCTGATCTCATCGTGATCGAAGACACCGACCGCCCATTCCTCACCCGGGGATTGCGCCTACCGGACCGAGTGACATCGCACCTGCTGGGCGACAAGGCGATCGACCTGGGCCTGATGCCTTTTGTGACCCCGGCTCATCCGCACGCCGGGCCCGCCGCACGCCAGATCGGCCGGACCATGAGGGCAGGCACAATCCTGCTTCACCTTCGAGAGAAACTGCCCGGCACCGCCGTCTGCGTGGGCTCAGCTGCCCTGGAGCATGCGGGTACGCCCGCGATCGCCGTCGACTTGACCCGGATTGCGCGGGAGCCCAACCCGTCATACCTGGTGTCGCTGGCGGTTCGTGAGGCCACCCTGGCCGGTGGCAGCATCGTCGCCGGACCGGTCGAGGACTTGGCCGCAGCCTGCAACAATGCGCTGAGCAGGCTGGCCGACGGCAGGGTGCCCGTCATCCTCTTCGGGACCACCACCTGGGACCCCGCCTGGACGCTACGCCCGCCGCTCAGTCTGGACGTCGCGCCGCTGAGCGCTGATGAGCGCGACGCGGTGTGGCGAACACACCTCGGTACGCACGACAGGGCGCTCTCCGGCTGGGGCGGTCACCTGTCTTTAGGGCCGGCGCAGGTGGCGCAAGCGGTCCACGCAGCCAGGGCCTCAGCCGCCTCGGAAGGTCGAGACATCGTTCCCGATGACCTGCGCCGCGGCGTGCGTGGCCAGAACGCGGCGGGTCTGGAGCACCTCGCCCGCCGGGTCGAACCTGAGGTGACCTGGGATGATTTGGTGCTGGCGCCGCAGGTCCTTGCGGCGCTACGCGAGATCGCTGCCCGCGCCAGGCACCGCCATACCGTGCTCACGACCTGGCGGATGCGGCGTGGTGGCGGACGCGGAATCGGCATCTCTGCGATGTTCGCCGGCGACTCCGGCACGGGAAAGACCATGTCGGCCGAAGTGATTGCCGCTGATCTCGATTTGGACCTGTACACGGTGAACCTCGCGACCGTGGTGGACAAGTATGTCGGGGAGACCGAGAAGAACCTCGAGCGCATCTTCGCCGAGGCCGCAGGCGTCAACGCCGTCTTGTTCTTCGACGAGGCCGATGCCATCTTTGGAAAGCGCAGCAGCGTTCGAGACGCGCACGATCGCTACGCGAACATCGAGAGTGCGTATCTGTTGCAGCGGCTGGAGTCATTCGACGGCTTGGCGATCCTGGCCACCAACCTGCGCTCCAACATCGACGATGCCTTTACCCGGCGACTGGACTCCATCGTCGACTTCCCGGCGCCCACCGTGGATCTGCGCCGCGATCTCTGGCTGCGTTGCCTGGCTCCGCCGTTGCCCTTGGCCGACGATGTTGATCTGGACTTCTGTGCCCGCTCGTTTGAGTTGGCCGGTGGCAACATCAGATCGGCCTGCATCACCGCCGCCTACCTTGCCGCCGAGAGCGGTGGGCGGGTAGGAATGGCTGAAGTGGTGACAGCGGTCGAGCAGGAGTACCGCAAACTCGGGCGACTGGTGCTCGAACGCGAGTTCGGGGACTATCTGGCACTCTTCAACTGAGGAGGTGTCGTCATGCCGCAGCAAGAAGGTGATGCCGCGAGTGGCGGGGGTGGGTATGTACTGGGGGTCGACTTGGGGACGACCTTCACCGCCGCGGCGATCTCACGCCGAGGCATCACTGAGATCGTGCCACTGGGCGATCACGCCCCGCAGATCCCTTCCGCGGTCTTCCTGACTGACTCCGGCGAGTACGTCATCGGGGACGCCGCGATCCGCCGCGGGCACACTGAACCAGGGCGCCTGGCCCGAGAGTTCAAGCGTCGCATCGGCGACGATACGAACGTAATCCTCGGCAGTACCCCTATTTCTGCCCAGGCACTGATGGCCCAACTCCTGGCCCGGGTGGTGGACCACGTCACCGTTGGTCAAGGCGAGGCGCCACGAGCCGTGGTGCTGACTCATCCGGCCAATTGGGGCCCCTACCGGCTCGAACTCCTCAACCAAGCCGCACGCATGGCCGGCCTGGCTGATGCTCGGCTATGCAGCGAACCTGAAGCCGCCGCCATCCACTTCGCCTCCACCAACCGTGTCGAGGTCGGCCAGACCATCGCCGTCTACGACCTTGGCGGCGGCACCTTCGACGCCGCAGTCCTGCGCAAGGATTCCACTGGTTTCAGTGTGCTCGGCACTCCCGAGGGCATCGAGCACCTCGGCGGCCTTGACTTCGACGCCGTGGTGTTGCACCACATTCAAGAGACGCTTGGTCCGCTCGATATCGAGCCCGACGACCCCAACACCCTGACAGCGCTCACCCGCCTGACCCGAGACTGCACCGAAGCCAAGGAAGCCCTGTCCACCGACAACGACGTGACCATCCCGGTCAGCATCGGCGCGGCTAGCGCCGCGGTTCGACTCTCCCGACTCGAATTCGAAGAAGCCATCCGGCCCTCCCTGGAAGAGACCATCTCGGCCCTCCAGCGTTCCCTGAACAGCGCCGATGTCACGGCTGATGACCTAGCCGCCATTGTCCTGATCGGCGGATCGAGCCGCATTCCCTTGGTCACCCACCTGCTGACCCAGCACCTGGGCCGACCCATTGCGCTGAGCCCGCAACCCAAACATGCCGTCGCGCTCGGCGCTAGTGTCCTCGATGGCGCTCAAACAGACGACCCGAGATCCAAGGTGATGGCGCCGGTGTCCGGCGCCGCTCACGCTGAGCCTGCGGCCGATCCTCCCAGCCAGGCTCGGACAACAAGTGGGACACGCAAGGGCGGCCGGCGTGGCGCTGTCGTGATTGCGGCAGCAGTCTTGTTAGCCCTGGCTGGTTTCGCGGTCGCGGCTCCGTCCTTGTTCGGCGGATCCGAATCACCAAGCCCCGAGCCGGCCGGGGCGTCAAGCCAGGCTGCCGAGCCAGTGACGGTGACCCTGCACCATTTCGGCGATGCCAGCTATGCGGCTCTGGCTGCGGAGTATGAGGATCTCAATCCGCACGTCACCGTCGAAGTCATCAAGGCAGAGCCCGGAGGCAGCGACAGCGAGGCCCTACGCGACAACATCCGCAGCGGCGCGCAGACCGCCGACATCGAGCAGATCAGCGCAGGCTGGATGTCGGAATTGATGACGGTCTCTGACGGCTTTGCCGACCTCGAGTCCACCGACGTGGAGGGCCGGTGGTCGGCATCGACGACGGAACCAGCGACCACCGATACCGGGAAGCTGATTGGATACGGCACGGACCTGGGCACCCTGGCGGTGTGCTATCGCCCCGACCTTCTGCAAGCAGCGGGGATGCCTGCCGACCGTCAGGATGTCGCAGACATGATGGGAAGCACGTGGGAGGACTATTTCGCCGTGGGACGGACCTTCGTGGCAACCTCGGACGCGGCCTGGTTCGCCTCGGCCGACCGCGTGCTCGACGTCATGGTTCAGCAGCAAGAGACGGCGTACGAAAATCAAGACGGGGAGATCATTGTCGACGACTCCGGTCGGTTGCGGGAACTCTACGACCAGATCCTTACAGCATCGGTCACCGAAGGTCTCTCGGCTGGGCTGCCGCGTTCGGGCCCGGAGTGGGAGGCAGCGTTGCAAGACAGCACGTTTGCCACCACCTTCTGCCCGTCCTGGTTGCTGGACAACGTGGAGGCCAGCGCGGGCGGCATCGGTCAGTGGGACATTGCTCCGATGCTGCCCGGTGGCGGGGCCACCTACGGTGGGTCGTACTTGATGGTCCCGCAGCAGGGCGAGGTTGTCGAAGAAGCCATCGCGCTTGCCGCGTGGCTGACGGCTCCCGACCAGCAGACGCAGATCTATCAGCAGACCGGCGCCTTCCCTAGTCAGGTTCAGGCGTGGGAGTCTCAGGAAGTGCTGGGCGTGACCAATCCGTTCTTCAACAACGCACCCGTGGGTCAGATCTACGCGCGCAACAGTGCGCTGTTGAGCACGCCGCCATACAAGGGACCGCACTATCGCGTCATTCATTCGGCGCTGCGTCAAGCAGTGAAACGGGTCGATCTCAGCCAAACAGAAACCCCCGATGCTTCCTGGGATATCTTTCTCGCCGATGTGCAGAACCTGCCATGACTCACGCCCGACCCGGTGGGTATGTGTTGGGGGTGGATCTGGGGACCACCTTCACGGCGGCAGCAATCGCTCGCGGGGGCCGCACGGAGATCGTGCCGTTGGGCGACCATGCGCCGCAGATCCCCTCAGCGGTCTTTCTCACCGAAACCGGCGACTACCTGATCGGGGACGCAGCGATCCGTCGCGGTCACCTTGAGCCGAGCCGCATGGCCACAGAGTTCAAACGGCGCCTCGGCGACGACACGACCATCTTTCTCGGCAGCACTCCAGTCTCAGCTCAGGCCCTCATGGCCGAACTGTTGGCTTTCGTGGTGGCCCACGTCACCGCTGGCCAGGGCGAGCCGCCGGAGACCGTCGTGATGACCCATCCGGCCAACTGGGGTCCCTACCGGCGAGAGCTCTTGACCCACGTGGCACAGATCGCCGCAGTCCCGCACGCCACGTTGTGCACCGAGCCCGAAGCGGCCGCCGTTCACTTCGCCGCGACCGAACGGGTCGAGGTCGGCGAGACCGTCGCCGTCTACGACCTGGGCGGCGGCACCTTCGACGCCGCTGTATTGCGCAAGAGCAGCACAGAGGGATTCGAACTGCTCGGCACCCCAGAGGGCATCGAACACCTCGGCGGCCTCGACTTCGACGCCGCAGTCCTGCATCACGTACATGAGGCCGTCGGGACGCTGGACGTCGACCCGAACGACCCAGCAACCCTGACAGGGCTCATCCGTCTGGCCCGAGACTGTACCGAGGCCAAAGAAGCCCTCTCGACCGACAACAACGTGACCATCCCCGTTACGGTCAGCGTCACCCGCACTGTGCGACTGTCCCGACCCGAGTTCGAAGAGGCGATCCGCCCCTCTCTCGAAGCAACCGTCGCGGCCCTCCAAAGGGCCATGGACAGCGCGGACGTTGGCGCTGAGGACCTAGCCGCCATCGTGCTGATCGGTGGCTCTAGCCGCATCCCGCTGGTCACCCATCTGCTGACTCAGCACCTGGGTCGGCCGATAGCCCTCAGCGCTCAACCCAAACATGCGGTCGCTCTCGGAGCCACGCTTGCTGGCGCCGACACACGCTCGACACCACCCTCCCCGACAGTCACCGTGACCTCGACGTCAGCATCCAGTAGCGCGTTGCCGTCGCGAGCACACTCAATGAACCGGACCAGGCTCGCGGTTCTGGTGGGCGCGATTGCAGTTTCGGTCGCCCTTCTCATCACAGTGCTCACGGTGTTCGACAGCAGCGATCAGGACAGCACGTCGGCTAAAGAAGGCGGAACACCGATCCCGCCAGGGCCCGAAAAAGACGGATCTGTTTCTGAGACGACGCCGGCTCCCGCCCCACCGGCAACGCTGACCGTGCAATCGAACCACGATGGTTACCCGGCACTGTACGAACAGTACGAGGCGCTGAACCCGCACATCACCATTGAATCCGCCGTGCTCGACCCGTCCACGAACCCGGACGAAGCGCTGCTCGGTCATCTCCTCGACGGCAGCGGCGCGGCCGACATCGAAACCGTTGGCGGAAATTGGCTAACCGAGTTGATGCGATACTCCGACCGCTTCGAGGACCTTTCGTCGTCAGCAGTTGACGGACGCTGGTTGGACTCGACCGAGATTGCGGCGACAGATCAGAACGGCCGACTTATTGCGTTTGGCACCACGATCGGCCCGCTGCAGGTGTGCTATCGAGCGGACCTACTTGAGGAAGCAGGTCTTCCATCCCAACGCGACGAGGTAGCGGAGCTGCTGGGCAGTACGTGGGAAGAGTATTTCGCGGTCGGGCGTCAATTCGTGGCCTCATCGCAGGCAGCGTGGTTCGACTCCGTCGGTGGTGTGTGGGAGGGCATGTACGACCAACTCGAAGAGTCCTATGAGGACCGTGCGGGCAACATCATTGCGTCCAGCAACCCCGAGCTCCGTGATCGGTACGACCAGCTGATGGGCGCATCCACAGATGGGTTGTCGGCGGGCCTTCCCCGCTCCGGCTCCGAGTGGGCCAACGCGCTCCAAGGCGATGAATTTGCCACCGTCATATGCCCGGCATGGATGTTGGCCGACATTGAGGATGGCGCCGCAGAAACGAGCACGTGGGATATTGCCCCAGTGTCCCCCGGAGGGGCGGCAGTGCGCGGCAGAGAATACCTCGTCGTCCCCTCGCAGGGCGAGCACGTGAAAGAGGCTCAGAAGTTGGCTGAGTGGCTGACCGAGCCGGAGCAGCAACTTGCGCTTTTCGAGGAGGACGGCGGGTTTCCCAGCCAAATCGATGCCCTCGACTCAGCACAGCTGTTGGGACGCGCAGACACCTTCTTCAACGATGCCCCGGTTGGCGAGATGTTCTCCGCTAGCGCTCGCGAGGCCACCGAGACGCACTACAGAAGTGCGCACAATCTCGAGATCAGCCGTGAGCTTCACCGCGCCTTGGCCAGAGTCGACATCGCCGGAACGGACACGGCCGATACGTCCTGGGACACGTTCATCGCCGAGGTAGAGCAGATCGAATGAGTGCCCCTTCGGCAGGGCAGGTTGCCTCAAGGGGCGATCAGAAGTGCACTCGCCGCTACGCCAAGTCACTGTCGGTAGCGGCTGGGGGCTGCAACGATGGGCACTGGTCGACGTGAAAGGGGCTGCCATGCACGATCACACTCATGAGTCAGCGGAATCAACACTGCGCCCCAAGGGTGCCCGGATTGATCGTGATTCTCCAGCGCACGTGGGCGCGGCCGCCGCCGATGGCCGGCTCGACGTGCTGAGTGAATCCGATCTTCTCGGGTTGCAGCGCTCTGTGGGCAATGCCGGGGTCACTGACATGGTCGAGGAGGACCGATCGCCCGTGCACGATGTGATCTCCTCCGGCGGCAGGCCGATGGAAGACCCGGTGCGAGCCGACATGGAGACGCGCCTGGGGCACGACTTCGGCGATGTCCGGGTGCATGACGACGGAGCGGCTGCGGCCTCCGCCAGTTCGGTGGGGGCGCACGCCTACACCGTCGGGTCAAACATCGTGTTTCAGCGTGATGCCTATGACCCATCGAGCACCCAAGGGCAGCGCACACTGGCACACGAGCTCACCCACGTGGTGCAGCAGCGCAGTGGCCCGGTCGATGGGAGTCCGGCCGCTGGTGGGGTGCGAATTAGCGACCCCTCGGACCGATTCGAGCAGGAAGCCTCGGCCACCGCGGAGTCAGTGACCGCCAATCGTCCGGTGGACAGTCACACCGGGGGTCCAGATGTCGGAGCTCTGCAACGTAACCTGGACTCCTCTGCGGTGCTCCAACGCGACGAGGCTCCCGTCGAAGAAGAGGAAGAACCGACGGCCCAGGGACTATTCGTGCAGCGCGAAGAGATTGAGGAGGAGCCAGAAGACATGGCTTTTTGACCCGGGGATCGGGCGAACTGGCGGGTGATCGGAGGAGAGGAAGTGGCGCGTGGGTGATGTGTGTGAGAGTTGCGGCGAGCGGAACGCACCGCATACCGCGTTCTGTCAATCGTGTGGCAACTACTTGGGATGGGAAGTCGATGGGGTCGGTGAGCCGTCGCCAACCGCCGAGGAGCGAGGTGATGTGGCCACCGCCCAACAGGCGACGGGTCGAGGGGCGAGCACGACAGCACATCGCAACGATCAGGCAAGAAGGTCACCTTCCGAACCCCATGGCGCTGCCCCGGTCGTGACCCTGGACCAGGAGGATTGGGCGCTGACTCCCGGGGGCCAACCCGTGACGGTGCCGATTCAGGTGGCCAATCAATCCACGATCGTGGATGCCTACCGTGCGATGGTTCGCAACAGACCCGAATGGTTGCTAGCCGAACAGGCCGAGGTGCGGCTGCTACCCGGCACAGATGAAGCCATGAATCTGACCCTGCGGATTGAACATGGAGTGCTCGTACCACCCCAGCGGGTGGATCTGGTGATTCGCGTGGAGTCGCTAGCCCAGGCCAGCCTCTTCGCCGACGTCTCGATGTCGTTTGACGTCGGGGTGGTCAAGGGCGAGATGGGTTTGCAGGTCGAGCCCATAACGGTGCGGGCCAAGGACAGCACCAGCGCCCAGCTCCGAGTCATTGTTGACAACAGGCACAGCAACGAATCCCTGTGGGCCAGCCTGAAGGGCAAAGACCCGGAGAACGCGGTTCGCTTCACCTTTTCTCCGCAGCACCTCGACGTGCCGGCAGGCCGGAGTATGGCGGCACGTTTACATGTCGAAGCCCCTGCGCCCGAACCCGGTCGCGAGATGAGCCGGACGTTGACGATCACGGCCTCCGAGGGTCAACGCGCGGTCGAGACCTCGGCGACTTTGATCCAGAGCACGTCGGCTGAGGTCATCGATCCGCCCATGGGGATGCGACTAGACCCCAGTTTGATCCGCGTGGAGAACCGAGGCGCCGGCTCCACCCGCGTGGTGGTCGACAATCGGCGCGGCAGCCGGCCTCGTGAGGTCAAACTCACGGGTTACGACGACGAGCGGGTGGTCGCCATCTCCATCTCGCCGGACACGTTCGTCATCCCTCCTGGCCAGACCGCGTCCGCGCAGGTCCAGTTGAAGGCACCTCGGCCCGCCAACGGCCAAGAGGCCCTCCGACCGATGACGGTCTCGGCCTGGGACGGTGAACACACGGTGAAGACCGAGGGCACCTTTCACCAGGTTTCATCCAATCGCCGGCCGATGGCTCGGCTGCTGCTCACGCTGATCGGCGCGGCTCTCATGGTCATCGGGGTCTTTATGCCTTGGACAAGGCAGCAGCCGCAGGAGGGTCACGAGTGGACGTATGTTGAGTATGCACGGGCTCTCGCAGTCAGCGGCGTGCGGGATGTGACCAACTTCGTGCCGGGGTTGGTGGTGTCCGGCGGGATCATCGTCATCCTACTGGCTATCCTCACGGTCGCTGGCTTGATCGGCACCACGGGCAAAGCGACTCGTGTCGGGGCTGTTTTATGTCTGCTCTGGATCGTGGCGTTTGTGGTCGTATTGAGTTTCTCCACCTTCTACCTCGGCGCCGGGATCGGTGCCTTCATCGTCGGCCTCGGCTGCGTCGTCGCCTTCATCGGCGGCCTACTCGCCCGTCGGTGAAACGAAGTAGAGACCATCGGTTGCTCGGGTAGCTGAAACTCGGGGGCCCCGGATCGCTGACGTGTGTATGTCGGGCAGCTGGGTAACCGGCTGCTTTCTACGGCTGGCCAGAATGGACTCGATCGTGAGATCTCTAGGTTTCACACAGGCGCGGTCGGCGGAATGGATCAGACGCAGAACGGAGCCTTATCGGCTTGTGGGGGCTTCATTACTCTGGGGTCAGTCGCGCTTATGCCAGAGCATCGAGAAGGTGTCGCAGTAACTCAGTAGACCAGGGCCGTGATGAGTGGTCAGATGGGGCCATGATGATTTGCTGCCCGAAAGGCCACCCCGTTCGCGAGGTTGCAGCGACCGACCAAGAAGGCGGTATCTGGCAGTGCGATACCTGCGTGCGTGCCTATGGCGACGCCGAGGTGGGTTGATAGTTAAAGATCAGTCCTACACCAAAGAGATCGCGACTATTGGGCGGCTAAGCGGGTATGGTCTAGCACCGGAGGGGATGGGGTAATGACGAGTCCGAAACAAGCACGGGGACTGTTCAAGTATTCGGCATTGATCGTGGTAGTTGTCGTTGGGGCTTCTGGCTGTGGTGGGTCGGAGGATGACACTCCTGTCACGGTGACTGCGCCCACCGTCACAGCAACGGCTCCCGAGGCGACGGTGACTGAAGATGCCGTCACGGCGACGAGTGAGGCTGTGACAGTTACCCCGCCTGCTGTGACAGTTACCCCGCCTCGCGTCACGGAAACCGCCCCGGAGGTCACGATCACGGGTGCCGCTGGCGATCCAGAGTCTGAAGCGGGGACTGCCTTGGGGGCCTTGTCTTCGCTGCCCGTGAAGGCCAAAGCGGGGAACGGCGGCTACGACCGGGACGAGTTTGGGTCCCCCTGGAGCGATGCCACGTCGACGCATGGCTCCAGAAACGGATGCGACACCCGGAACGATGTCTTGCGCCGAGACTTGGATGGCCTCGTGGTGGAGCCGGGTACGGCAGGGTGCGTCGCGCAGACTGGCACTTTGAGCGACCCGTACTCCGGAGATCAGATGCCGTTTGTTCGGGGCGAGGACTCGGCTAGTGGTATCCACATCGACCATGTGGTGTCGCTGAGCGATGCTTGGCAGACGGGGGCGCAGCAATTGTCTGAAGATGGGCGCGAACACCTGGCGAACGATCCGCTGAACCCAGCTGTAGATGGGTCGCTGAACCAATCAAACGGCGATGGTGACGCCGCCACCTGGCTCCCTCCAAACGAGGCAATCCGATGCGACTTGGTGGCGCAGCAGGTCGCTGTCAAGGGCGTATATCGACTATGGGTCACCACAGCCGAGGCCGACGCAGTCAGCAGAGTGTTGGGTGCCTGTCCGGATGAGGTCCTTCCGACTATCGCCCAGTGGGTAACTCCGGCGACGAGTTGAGTGGGGACAAGATGAGCAAGCATTTCAACCCGCCACCCAATTGGCCTCCGCCCCCGTCGCCGGACTGGCAACCCCCGCGCAATTGGCAGCCTGAGTCCTCGTGGGCACCAGCGCCCGATGATTGGACGTTCTGGGTGGATGAAGAGGGCCAACCTGTAGACCCGCCACCGAACAGTTATCCGGTGGTGTCACATACGAAGCGCAATATCGGACTGGGATGTGGCTGTTTGACCCTTGTCGTCTTGGCGCTCCTAGGATCATGCGGCGCGATCCTGGCTGCAGGGGACGAAGAGCCGAGCCAAGTTACCGTCACCCCCACGGCGACGGTCACACCCACAGCGTCTGTCACCCCAACCGTCTCGGTAACTCCCACGGTCACTGCTCCAGAGCCGACAGAGACGGCATCAGCCAAGACCAGAACCGTCACGCCGACTGTCACTGTCGATCCACCTCCGCCGCCCCCACCCCCCGAGCCGGAACCTGAGCCCGAACCCGAGTCTCAGGAAGACGACGATGAGGGCGGAGGCTTCGTCTACTACGAAAACTGCGACGCCGTCAGAGCAGCCGGAGCCGATCCCATTTCCATCGGCGAGCCAGGCTATGACACGCACCTAGACCGCGACGGTGACGGCGTGGGATGCGAGAACTGACCGGCGAGACGTTCGTTTAGCCCTTTCGCAACTGGCGTATAGAAGGCTATTCGGCAGCCGATATTGATCGCCGTGCGGTTCGTCTAGGCGGACCGCCGCCATCGCCGCTTGCCGGTCAACACCCCCAGTGCATTCTCTCCCCAAACTAGACCGATGGTTCGGCTGCGTCGCAACTTATCCGTCGCAGGTCAACCGCATGACCTCACCGCCCATGCTCCCAGCATGGCTAATCCCCGTTCCCCAACCGGCGCGGGCAGCTGGTTCATTGCCGTGGCTAGCCAAAGGGGGTATGCCTCAGCGAACCCCGAGACCTTCCCGTTAGGGCATTGCGCGGTGCCCTTCGCCGCGTCCAGATGGACCTGTGCTGCATTGCCCCGGCGTTGCAGGCTGAGTCGCACAGCCCATTGAGGAGGGTCCATGCCTACCTACCTATCGCCCGGTGTCTACGTCGAGGAACTCGAAGCAGGCGCCCGCCCGCT
>JBARZG010000140.1:0-31455 GCA_049649785.1 Ornithinimicrobium sp.
AGGAGTAACGCCCACCTGCCGACAACGACGGTAGATCCTCGCGGCGGCTTCGAAGTCGGTGACCGCGTCGGCGGGAACGAACCCGAAGCTGAGCAGGAGGCGTCGCAGATCCGCGTCCCGCGCATCACTGCGCGCGCCGGCCAGCACCTCCATCAGAACTGGCTCGGTGACTACCAGTGGGCCGTCGCTGGCAATCAGCGCGGCAAGCCGCTGGTCGGCCGCGCTGCCGGTTGCTCGGTCGTATTCGATCCACGCCGAAGTGTCCGCCAGGATCACGCCGCGCCACGCGGACCAACGTCACCCGGAACGTCGTCGATTGCGTGGACGCCACGCATAGCCAGCGCCTGCTTGCGCGTCATCGGCTGACCCGCAAGGTGGCGCGGGGCCAACTCGACAGCCTCAGTCTTGGTGTGGACGCTGTAGCGGTCCATGATCACCCGGACGTGACGTCGGCGATACGCGGAGGTTGACGACGCCGAGACCCGCGATCCATTTAAGCGTGAGCGTGCCGAGCAGGTGCTCGAGGACTTCGCGGATCTACCGCCCGTGCGCTACCCGATGCAGCCCGACCAGCGGCGGGCATTAGCACTGCGGGAAACCTTCACCGCCTACCACGCGTTCTACCTAGCGCTGGCCGAATCGCTCAGCATGCCGCTGCTCACCGATGACCGACAATTCGCACAGGCCCCCGCGCACATGGCTGATCTCGAAACATGGCTCTAGCCTCCCGGCCCATCCGGTGGCCCGCCGTTCCTCGGTCCCGACCGGGAAACCACACACGACGAACGCGCAAGCCAGAGAGTCACGGCGCTCCAGCGCGAAGATGGTCATCCCCGTTTGCCACAAGCCAGCCGTTCTCGCTCCTCTGCTCTGACGGTGGTGGCTCAGCGGCTTCTCTCGGTGGGGAGGTGGCTCACGCTCTCGACCACACGTCTACGACGTAGTCGCCGGTGAAGGGTCTGCCTTCCCAGGTCCCCGACCGGTGACGCAACCTCAGCCCGGCGGCTTCGGCATCGCCGTCGACGTCTGCGATGGACGGCACCGGGCAGCCGTCGGGGAGGTGGTCGGCGTCTAGGCCGTACCCGGACAGGAGCCATCCGTTGGGTCGGAGGTGACCGACCAGGGCCAGGAAAGTTGCCCGCACCGTCCCGGGGGCGAGGAGCGCAATGACGTTACCCGCTACCAGAACGAGGTCCACGGTTTCGCCCCGGTATGCCGCTAGGTCGGCCTCGACGTAGTCGACGCGACCTGCCTGCTCGCCGCGGATCTGCTCACCGCGGTGCTGCCGAGCGATAGCCAACATCCGCGGGTCGGAGTCCACCCCAGTGACGGCATACCCACGCTCTGCCAGCCGACGAGCAACGCGCCCGGTGCCACAGCCGGCGTCCAGCACCCTCCCGCCGCGGGGCAGGAGGGTGGCGACACGGTGGGCCTCGGCGTGTTCACTCGCCCCCGCCGAGCGCACGTCGGCCAAACGTTCCTGCACCCGGGCCTCGTAGCCGGCGACGGACTCATCATCGGTGATGTCCTGCCATCGACTCGTCATCCACTCCTCCAGCTCTGCAACACTCAGCCGTAGGCGGCGAGATCAGCAGATGCGATGTATGCGAGCAAAGGGAGCTCAGCCTCCTCGGCGACCTGTCGCACCCTGAAGCTCTCGACGCAATCGCGCCGGCGGCTATGCGGTGGAAGTTGACTACCGACCCCTCGCTCTCGGAGAAAGCTCGTGAAGTCCTCCCACCGTTGGCCGACAGCTTCGGCCGCCCTGGAGTCACCAGCCTCGGGATAGTCCGCTGGGATGCTATCGGCCAAGGCATTCTCCAACTCGGGGAAGTCGGCCATAAGTGCGGAGTTGCCGGCCCGGTATGCGGTCAACAACTGCTCCCTGGCCGCTTCGGAAAAGAAGGAATATGGACTGCGAATCGGGTAGGTCCGCACGAATCGCTCCAGCACCCGAAAGAGCCGGCGTGTGCCTCCGGCTTCGAATAGGTGCCTTTTGATGTGGCAGTCGAGGAAGTCGTAACTGACGTTGACCCGGCGTGCCGCGTCGAGCGGTTCTTCCACTGAAGCACCGAGACGCTCGAAAAACTCCGGCACGGTGTTCCTTCGCAGGTGGCCGGCATAGGCCAACACCTCCGGTGTCCCGCCGAGCATGCGGTGAGCTTCCTGGACGATGCCGGAGTAATCGAACAGCGGCATCCGTGCCACCAAGAGACCCGGCCAGGTTGGGGGCTCGCGGGACAGATCCGCTTCGGAACGAACAGTGTTGCGATAGAGGGAGTCGGCCAGGTTGTCTTGGCGTCGCAGCGCCACGACAGGGACGATCTCGAAATCCGGAAAGGTCTCGCGAAACACCCCGAACAGGTGGTGGCGCTTGTGCGGTTTCAAGCGAAAGATATTCTCGGCAGAGAACAAGACGTTCTTCGCGCTGGAACGCGCTTCTTCTCGGGCGGACTGCAGGAACGCGAGCCCTTCCTCGGGGGTAAGTGTGTTTGGCCCGCCCAAGCTTTCGAGACCGCTGACCAGGGACAGATGCGACCTGCCCGGCCGCCGCCCCAGCCGCTCGAAGCTCGGGTATAACAATCCCTGAGCGCTGAGTTCGTCGCGATGGGCCGCGGCAAAGTGCTGGATCGCGGTCGTGCCGGTCTTGTGACTGCCGATATGCACGAAGACTTTCATGGCCCTACCTACTCGGTCAGACTGGTCCCGGTCACCGGGCGATGCGACTGAAATCTTAGGGGACTCGGCGATCCCCGGGGGTCTCGACACGCTACCGCCGCAGCAACAGCCGCAACAACTGGGCCCTGTTCATCGTTGCAGGTGAGGCAGCACCTGCGCAGCGAAAATATCGATCCACTCGCGCTGGTTGCGCCCGACGTTGTGTAGATAGATCCGGTCGAAGCCGAGGTCGGCGTAGCGCTGCAGATGCTTGACATGGTCCTCGGGGTCGGCCGAGATCATCATGCGCCCCTCGAAATCCTCGGGCCTGACAAGCTTGGCCATCGCAGCGAAATCATGCGGGGAGCGGATGTCAGCCTTGGCGAACTTCATCCCGCCGTTCGGCCACTGCGTCAACGCGTTGGCCATCGCCTCCTCATCGGTGGGCGCCCACGAGAGGTGCACCTGGAGAACCTTGAGCATTGAGGCAGGGTCCTTGCCGGCCTCGCGAGCCCCGGCCTCAAAGCGCTGAAACAGTCCCTCGATCTTCTCCGGCGGAGCACCGACGGTGATGATGCCGTCGGCATACATGCCGGTCTTCTTGGCGTTGATCGGACCGGCGGTGGCCACCAGGATCGGAGGCGGCTCGGCCGGCATCGTCCAGATCCGGGTGGTCTCCATGCTGAAGAACTCACCCTGGTGCTTGACGTCCCTGCCTGAACTGCTGGCCGCATAGAGCTTGTTGATGAGCTCGATGGCCTCGAACATCCGACGTGAGCGAGCCCCGGCCTCGGGCCAATACCCGGCGATGATGTGCTCGTTCAGCGCTTCGCCGGCGCCTAGTCCCAGCCATGATCGGCCCGGGTTCATCGCCTCCAACGTGGCGGCGGCCTGGGCGACCAGGGCCGGGTGCATCCGGAAACTCGGGCAGACCACTCCGGGACCGAGGTCGCCGGTGGTGTGTTCCCCGACGGCAGCCAGCACGTTCCAGACGAATGCCGACTGGCCCTGGGCGGGGACCCACGGTTGAAAGTGGTCGGCAGCCATGCACCCGGAGAAGCCTTTGCTCTCGGCGTAGGCGGTGAGCTCCACCGCCTCCCTGGGGGCGAACTGCTCAAGGATCGCGGCGTAGCCAATCGTCAGGTCACTCATCGACTCACCCTATTCGGCCTCGGTATCCTGCCGGGGTGGACGATGTGCTCGCCGAACGGGTGTTGCGAGTGGTCGAACGCATCCCACCCGGGCGGGTTGCCTCATACGGCGACGTCGGTGTCATCGTCGGGATCGGGCCTCGGTATGTCGGCCGCGTCCTGTCGACGTATGGCTTAGGCGTGCCGTGGTGGCGCGTCGTCAACGCCAGTGGGGATCCAGGTGGCGGCTTGATCACCAGGGCGCGCGAGCACTGGGAATCTGAGGGGATTGCGGTCAAACCGGGTGGCAAGGGGTGCCGGATCGCGGCATACCGAGCCGATCTGGTGGCGCTCGCGGCCGCATACGAACAGGCTGTCGCCGACCTGCCGCACTGATAACCCGAGCCCGGCACGCTCAGTCACGCTGAGTCAATCGGCGCCGAGGTGGGGACGTTGGCATCGAGTTCGGCCAACCACACGATGGCATTGCCATCTGAGGGCGCTCGCCAGTCGCCGCGCGGTGACACGGCGCCGCCCGTCGACACCTTCGGACCGTTCGGCAACGCCGAGCGCTTGAACTGGCTGAACCCGAAGAATCGCTGCAAGAACAGTTTCAGCCAGCCGCGGATCTCGCCCAGGTCGTAGGCTCGCCGCTCATCTTCTGGGAATCCCGGCGGCCACGCCCCGGCACTCGCTTCGTGCCACGCGTGCCAGGCCAAGAACGCAATCCGGCTCGGCGCGAAGCCGTAGCGCAACACATAGTGCAGGTGGAAGTCCTGCAACTCATACGGCCCGATCTGCTCCTGAGTGCTCTGCAGACCCGACTCCCCGGCGGGCACCAACTCCGGCGTGATCTCGGTGTCCACAATCGACTGCAGCACATCGCCGACCGACTCATCAAACGTGCCAGAGGAAATCACCCACCGGATCAGGTGCTGGATCAACGTCTTCGGCACCCCTGAGTTCACGGTGTAGTGCGACATGTGATCACCGACTCCATAGGTGCACCACCCGAGCGCTAACTCCGAGAGGTCACCGGTGCCGAGCACGATCCCACCGCGAGCGTTCGCCAGCCGGAACAGATAGTCGGTCCGCAACCCGGCCTGCACGTTTTCGAAGGTCACGTCATAGACCTCCTCTCCCGCCGCGAACGGGTGGCCCATGTCGGCCAACATCTGCCGGGCCGCGGGCTGGATGTCGATCTCCTCGAACGTGGTCCCCAAGGCCCGGCTCAGCGCGATCGCGTTGTCCTTGGTGTGCTCCGAGGTCGCAAAACCCGGCAGTGTGAAGGTCAAGATGTCGCTGCGAGGCCGCCCCTGCCGGTCCATCGCGCGGGCAGCGACCAGCAACGCCTGGGTCGAGTCCAGCCCACCGGACACTCCAATCACGACGGCGGGTTGACCGATCGCCGCGAGTCGACGCTCCAGTCCGGAGACCTGAATGCTGTAGGCCTCGTAACAGTCGAGCGCCAACGCCTCCGCGTCATCGGGAACGAAGGGAAAGCGGTCGACGGCGCGCCGCAAGCCGATGTCGGTGCGCGGCGGGTCGAGCGTGAACGGCACCCGCCGGATTCCGGCGGCCAGCTGGGTATGCGCGGCCCGGTTATCGTCGAACGACCCGTTGCGCAGCCGGTCTGCAGCAATGGCTCGCAGGTCCACATCCGCGACGCTGCTGCGCGGTCCGGTCGGGAAACGCTGCGACTCGGCGAGCAACCTCCCGAGTTCGTGGATCATAGTTTGGCCGTCCCAGGCTAGGTCGGTCGTGGACTCGCCCTCCCCGGCTGCCGCGTAGGCATACGCGCAGATCAGTCGGGAACTCGCTTCGGCGGCGAGGGTATGCCGTTCGCGCGCCTTGCCGATGTTGATCGGACTTCCGGACAGGTTGGCGATGACCGTTGCCCCCGCCAACGCCGCCACCGACCCCGGCGTGATCGGCACCCAGAGGTCTTCACAGATCTCGATATGCAGCGCCAGCCCAGCCAGATCGGCCGCCTCGAAGATCAGGTCGGGGCCAAACGGGACGAGGTCGCCGCATACCTCGATCTGCTCACCATGCTGATCGGCGCCTGAGGCGAAGTGGCGCTTTTCGTAGAACTCCCGGTAGTTGGGAAGGTAGGACTTCGGTGCGACCCCCAACACGGCCCCGCGATGGACCACGACCGCGCAGTTGTACAACCGGTTGCCCTTGCGCAGCGGCGCGCCGACAACCAGGACCGGTAGCAACTCGGCACTTGCCTCCACGACGGTCTTCAACGCCGCGGCGACCGCCTCGAGCACCGGGTCCTGCAACAGCAGGTCATCGATCGCATACCCGGACAGTCCGAGTTCCGGGAAGACCAGCACGCCCACCCCGTCATCGGAGGCTAGGCGAGCCCGCTCCAGAGTTCGGGCGGCGTTGGTCCCGGGGTCGGCGATGGCTACCTCCACCGTGGCGGTGGCTACCCGGACGAACCCTTGGTCGTAGGCGCTAAAAAACTCCACACCGTGCAGTCTGTCAGGCCAGCGCGGACCGATACGGCAGGATAAAGGCATGGACCGTCAGCAGGAGTACGTGCTGCGCACCATCGAGGAACGCGACATCCGCTTTGTGCGGTTGTGGTTCACCGACATTCTGGGTGCGCTCAAGTCCGTGGCCGTTGCGCCAGCCGAGCTCGAGCAGGCATTCAGCCAAGGCATCGGCTTCGACGGCAGCGCCATCGAGGGGTTCACCCGCGTCTACGAGGCCGACATGGTCGTGCAACCCGATGCCAGCACCTTCCAAGTGCTGCCATGGCGCGGCGACAACCCGGGCACCGCCCGCATGTTCGCCGACATCCGAATGCCGGACAGGACCCCCGCACCGACCGACTCTCGGCAGGTACTGCGCCGCACCCTGGACAAGGCCGCTGAACAGGGATTTACCTTCTACACCCACCCGGAGATCGAGTTTTACCTGTTCAAGGAGCCGTACGAGTCGGGCAAACCGCCCGTGCCGGTCGATAACGCCGGCTACTTCGACCATGTCGCACGTGGCGACGGTCACGACTTCCGCCGCTCGGCGATCACGATGCTGGAGCAGATGGGCATTTCGGTGGAGTTCAGCCATCACGAAGGCGGCCCGGGCCAAAACGAGATCGACCTTCGCTACGCCGATGGGCTCTCAATGGCCGACAACATCATGACCTTCCGCGCCGTGGTCCGCGAGGTCGCGCTGCAAAACGGCGCGCTGGCCAGTTTCATGCCCAAACCGCTCGTCGAGCATCCCGGCTCCGGCATGCACACGCACATCTCGTTGTTCGAGGGCGACAACAACGCCTTCTACGAGCCGTCGGCCGACTACGAACTGTCGTTGACCGGGCGCCGATTCACCGCCGGAGTCCTGCGGCACGCCCGCGAGATCTGCGCGATCACCAACCAGTGGGTCAACTCCTACAAGCGAATCTGGGGCGGCGGCGAGGCCCCGGCATATGTCTGTTGGGGCCACAACAACCGCAGCGCGCTGGTGCGAGTGCCGATGTACTCGATTGGCAAGGGCCACTCGCGCCGAGTCGAGATCCGCTCGATCGACTCGGCGTGCAACCCCTACCTGACGTATGCCGTGGTGCTGGCGGCGGGGCTGAAGGGCATCCGCGAGGAGTACGAACTGCCCGATGAAGCCGAGGACGACGTGTGGAGCCTGACCGACGGCGAGCGCCGGGCGATGGGCATCGATCCGCTGCCGCAATCGCTCGGCGAAGCGGTGGCGATCATGGAGGAAAGTGAGTTGCTGGTCGAAGTACTGGGGGAGCAGGTCTTTGACTTCTTTTTGCGCAACAAGTGGCAAGAGTGGTCCGACTATCGATCACAGGTCACCTCCTTTGAGTTGGATCGGTACCTGGAGCGGTTGTGAGTCAGAGCGCTGACATCCCGGCGGCCGATCTGGCGCGGGCGGGCTTCGTCAACACCTCTACCTCCGGCCGTGTGATCGCCGATATTGCGGCGCACCTGCCCGGTGACGTTGATGTCGATCGACTCATAGCCGACCTGGGCGCCGTCGCCGACCCGGACGAGGCCGCGTTGGCGCTCGTTCGGATCGTCCAAGGGAGCAACGAAGCCGCCGCATCGCTGGGCGAGGCCGGCCCGGGCCGGGACCGGGTGCTGCGCGTCATCGGTGCCTCCTCGGCGATGGCCGATGACCTCGTCAAACACCCCGAGCATCTTGCCGCCGCAATGCACGGCGAGCCCAGTAATCCGAGCGCTGTGGTGGATGCCGTGCGCGGCCTCAGCGGCCGAGCCGGTGCCGAAGCCTTGCGCGTGGCATACCGGCGGGAACTCATCTGTATTGCTGCCGAAGACCTGAGCGCGCCCGACCCGCAAGAGATTTTGCCGCGGGTGGCGGCGGCCCTGGCCGATCTAGCCGCTTGCGCTATCCAGGCTGCGCTGTTGCTCGCGCAGGAAAAGATCGAGGCCAGCGACACCGCTCGGGTCACCGTCGTCGCGATGGGCAAGTGCGGCGGTCGCGAGCTCAACTACATCTCCGACGTGGACGTCATCTTCCTGGCCGCGCCGGTCGATGGAACAGGCGAAGAGGCCGCGCTGAAGGTGGCTACAGCTGTCGCCAGCGCGGTCATGCGGATCTGTGGAGAAGCGAGCGCCGAGGGCTCGTTATGGCCGGTCGACCCGGCGCTGCGTCCAGAGGGCAAGAACGGGCCGCTGATCAGGTCGCTCGCCTCGCACCGGGAGTACTACACCCGCTGGGCCAAGAGTTGGGAATTCCAGGCGCTACTCAAGGCGCGCGTTATCGCCGGAGATGAAAAAGTAGGCGAGCAGTGGCTTGACATCGTTCGACCCCTGGTGTGGGAAGCCGGCAGCCGGGAGGGCTTCGTCGATGACGTGCGTGCGATGCGGCGCAGAGTCGAGCAGAACGTGGGCACCGCCAATGCGGATCGCCAACTCAAACTCGGCCCCGGCGGGTTGCGGGACATCGAGTTCAGCGTTCAGTTGCTCCAGATGGTGCACGGACGGGCGGACCCCGAGTTGCGCTCCGGCAGCACCCTGGAAGCGCTGCGCACCCTGCGCGACGGCGGCTACGTCGGTCGTGACGACGCCGCCGAGTTGGACCGCGCCTATCGGTTGCTGCGGTCCCTGGAGCACCGCATCCAACTGCACAAAATGCGCCGCAGCCACACCATGCCGACTGCGGAGCCGGCGTTGCGCCGTTTGGGGCGATCCTTGGGGGAGCGGCGGGAGGCAGAGCGGGGCATCGTGCAGCGCTGGCGGGCCGAACAGCGCGAAGTGCGCCGGTTGCACGAGCGGCTGTTCTACCGGCCACTGCTGAGTGCGGTCGCGAAGTTGAGCTCGGACAACCTACGCCTATCGCCGGAGGCCGCCCGCGACCGACTCTCTGCCCTGGGCTACCGCGACCCAGCCGGCGCGATGCGCCACTTGGAGGCGCTGACCGAGGGGGTCAGCAGGCGGGCCACCATCCAACGCACGCTGCTGCCAGTCATGTTGAGCTGGTTTGCCGAGGGTGCCGACCCGGACGCGGGACTGCTCGCGTTTCGCCAGATCAGCGAACGCCTCGGGACCACCCATTGGTATCTGGCCATGTTGCGCGACGAGGGCAGCGCAGCCCAACGCCTGGCCCGGATCTTGGCCAGCAGCAGGTATGCCGTCGACCTGCTCATCCGATCCCCGGAGTCGGTTGCGCTGCTCGGCGACGCCGAGGGGTTGAAGCCGCTATCTCAGGATCAGCTCACCGCCAGATTCAACGCCGCCGCACACCGCCACGACGACCCGGCCGAGGCCTACCAGGCGGTGCGGGCCGTTCGAGCAAAAGAGCTCATCCGCATCGTGATTGCCGACCTGGTCGGCGATGTGAGTGACGACATGGCGATCCGGACGGCGCTGAGCGACTTGACCGATTCCTACCTGGCAGCGGCACTGCTGGTCTCGCGGCGCGCGGTCCCACGTGCCGAGAACATCGACGTGATCATCATCGGGATGGGCCGTCTTGGCGGGCAAGAAGTGGGCTACGCCAGCGACGCAGACGTCATGTACTGCTACCGGGCCCGAACACCGGACGCGGCGCCGAGTGAGCAGAGTGAGGTTTCACCCGGACAGATCGCCGCCGACGTGATCGCCTCCCTGCGCAAGGGCCTGTCCGGGCACGGACCCGACCCCACGTTGGAGCTCGACGCCGGGCTTCGGCCAGAGGGTCGACACGGGCCGTTGGTTCGCAGTCTGGACTCCTTCGCGACGTACTACCAACGGTGGTCGGCCGGCTGGGAGGCGCAGGCGTTGCTGCGCGCGCGGGTGGTGGCCGGCGATGAAGCATTGGCGCAGGCGTTCGTCGAGCTGATCAACCCGTTGCGCTGGCCGAAGGCGGGTTTGCCAGCCGCTGAGTTGCGGGAGATCCGCAAGCTCAAGGCACGGATGGAGGCTGAGCGACTCCCGCGGGGAGCCGACCCGCGCACCCATTTCAAGTTGGGGTTGGGCGGACTCAGCGATGTTGAATGGGTGGTCCAGACGCTGCAACTGCAGCATGCGCACTCCACGCCCGCCTTGCGCACCACGAGCACCTTGGGTGGCCTGGAGGCGGCTGTGGACGCCGCGCTCCTGACCGCCTCAGACGCCCGAGCGTTGCGAACGGCATGGCGTCTCGCTTCCCAGATGCGAGATGCTGGTGTGCTCTGGAGGGGCCGCCCGGTCGACTCTGTGCCCAGCGACCAGCGAGACGCCGAAGGCATATCGCTGGTCTTGCGGCGAGTTCCGGGCCAAGGCGGTGCGGTCGCCGCTGAATGGCGTGGCAAGGCGCGGCGCGCACGAATGGTCGTCGAGCGGGTGTTCTACGGAGGCACCAGCATCGGCTCTTCCTGGCGTACGCCCATGGTAGGCAGCCGCACCGGCGGGCCCGAACCGGCTCGCTCATCGGGGGCGGCTGGGCCACGCCCGGGCCAGTCAACGAGCCCGACGCCGCGCAGCAGAACCCGGCGGAATCCCCCTGCTTCGACCACCCCGCCACCTCGCCGCCCGCGCCGCCCCGGCTCGCCGAATCGATGATCGGCGCAGATCCCGGCGGCTCCCTTCATACACTTGCGCCGTGACGTCCCGACCTGATCGCGCCGCGCGGTTGAGCGGCGATCCCGTTGGGTTGTGGCTCAGTTACGGTCGACTGAACCACGTCAACGCCTGGGCAGCCACGTCCGTCGTGCCCGTCCTGGTGACCCGGATGGGGCTACGCACCGCCGTAGTTCCTCGGGGGCGTTCGGCTATTGGAGCGCCGTATGACGACGGGGCTACCTTGTGCGCGGCGCGCTCTGCACCGGCCCGGCTGGCGCCGGCGATCGGCTTCTGGGTGATCGATGAGCGCGCGGTCATGACGGTGCAAGCCTCTGGGTGGCGACGTCAGGTGCGTTGGGTGGTGTGGGAGCCCGCTCGCGGAGTGCTGAAGCCACCTGGGGTGCCCGCAGCGACTCCGACCCAGGTGCTCAGCGCTGCAGGGGGTGGCAACCGTCGTGATCTGGTGGAGATGTTGGCCGAGCGGCACCACCCGCCGGCCCGTTTGCTGGCCGCCGTGGTCAGCCTCCTGGGCTTGCCTGGAGCCGAAGTGTTGCTCGATCCGGGGGTTGCCGAAGGTTGGCCGCGGGTTCAGGTGCATGACCCCGCAGCTCGTGAGATCGGGTATTTCGAGGACGCGGTCAAGCATGCGGTGGCGCTGCGTCGTGAACTGGGGTTTGAGCCGTGATCCTCCTGCCCGCGGTCGATGTGGCACGGGGAAGAGCCGCGCAAGCGCCGAATGGAGCACACGATAACCCGCTGGAGGTAGCACAAGGGTGGGTTGCCGGCGGAGCAAAGATGGTGCACCTGGTCGATCTTGACGCGGCATATCGGCGCGGGGAGAACCATGCCTTGGTGAGGCGATTGATCGATGAGTTGGCGGTGCCGGTGCAGTTGTCCGGCGGGATCGACACTCCCGAAGGCGCCCGGATGGCGTTGGCCACTGGAGCCGCTCGGATCAATCTGGCCAGTAGTGCCTTGCTCACCCCGGATCTGGTGCGGTCATTGGTGGCCGAGCACGGGGGGCGAATCGTGGTGGGCATCGACGTACGCCAGGGCCACCGCGGCGCTGATGGGGATCAGATCGTCGCTCGCGGCAGCGACGTCGCGATCGGCGGCGCACCGCCGGTGATCGATCTGTTGGCCTCGATCGGTCCGGCCCACGTGTTAGTGGCGGACGCCACTCGCGACGGTTCTCGGCAGGGGGTCGACCTGGGGCTGTTTACCCGGATGATCGAGCTGATCGGCTCGCAACTGCCGCATGCTGGCGTGCTGGCCTCGGGTGGGGTGGCGAGCCTGGCGGACCTACGGTCACTGCGCGTGCTGGCGTCTCGGGGTCTACGCGGCGTGGTCCTAGGGTCGGCGTTGCATCACGGCGCGTTCACGCTCGCCCAGGCCGCCGATGTGTTCGCCGAGGAGGACTTGACGTGAGTGAACGGTTCGCCGACCACGATCCCGCTGCGGGCACCGACACGGCGGGAGTGCCTTGGCAGGGCCGAACCCTGGCCGGCACCGGCTTCGATGCCGACGACGGGGCGATTGACCCCAAGCTCTCGTCAGCCTTGGCTGAGCGCGGCGACGAGGAGGCGCTGGTAGCCGCTGTCGCGCAGGCGCGGATCATGGTGCCCATCGTGGCGATCCCCGGGCAGGGAGCCAGCACTGACATGGCCTCGGTGACGATCAGCGCCCCGGACGGCACGAAGGCATTGGTGGCCTTTAGCAGCACGACGTCGATGAGCGCCTGGGATACCAGCGCACGCCCCGTGCCGGTTAGCGCGCAACGGGCCGCATTGGCGGCGGTCCAAGAAGGTTGTGACGTGATCGTGATCGACGTCGGATCCACGGACCCCGTCACGTTGCGCAGTTCGATGGTGTGGGCGCTGGCGATGGATAGGGCGTGGCAACCCGCCCACATCGACCCGCAGGTGCGGGCCGCCATCGACGACGCGTGTTCAGGCGAGACCTCGATCACCGCCCGGGAGTTGACGCTCGGTCCAGCGGGCGAACTGATCGTGACGTTGGCCGTGGTGCCAGGACTCGACGCCGACCGGGTTCAGAGCGCTGTCCGGGCGCTCGCGGAGCGGATCGCAACGGACGGTGAGACACGCTCGAGAATTGACGCGATCCGGTTTCGCATTACTCAGGCGCCATGATGTGATCGGCGTCCTGCTCTGCGGAGCGTCTTGACTTGTTCGGCGTTCTGCTCTGACCTGAGTCGGGCCCGCTCTGCTCCGTGACCTGCAGCATGTCCGCAGCAGCGCCATCCGCTGCTACGCTTAGATCAAACCGCGTGTGCAGGCGCAACACACTGCATACGGTGCAAGAGGGGCTACCTGAGCTTCCACCCACGTCCGCGTCAGGATGCAGGGTCAACGGTGCGCCACGTGGCAGGCCAGATGTACCGGCCAACGCCGCGGCCGCACCCGGATCTCCAGGCTCCTCCCGCATCAGTGCGAGGAGCCTTCTTCGTGCCGCGCGGTGCCGACACTGAAGCAACGAAGGAGCAACGACATCAGCGAACCCCGCATCAACGACCGCATCCGAGTCCCGGAAGTGCGTCTCGTTGGACCCAATGGCGAGCAGGTCGGAATCGTACGCGTCGAGGACGCGCTGCGACTGGCCGCCGAAGCAGACCTCGATTTGGTCGAGGTTGCCCCGATGGCTCGTCCGCCCGTGGCCAAACTCATGGATTACGGCAAGTTCAAGTATGAGGCCGCCATGAAAGCCCGGGAGTCGCGGAAAAACCAGGTCAACACCGTGATCAAGGAGATCAAGCTCCGGCCCAAGATCGACGCTCACGACTACGGCACCAAGAAGGGCCACGTGGTGCGCTTCCTGTCTGGCGGCGACAAGGTCAAAGTCACCATCATGTTCCGAGGCCGCGAGCAGTCGCGCCCCGAGTTGGGTTTCCGACTGCTGCAGCGGCTTGCTGAGGATGTCGCCGAGTTGGGCTTCGTGGAGAGTGCACCCAAGCAAGACGGGCGCAACATGGTCATGGTCCTCGGGCCGGCGAAGAAGAAGACCGCGGTTCGCAACGAGAAGAAGCGGGACGCCGGGCGCGCGGAGTCCGACAGCAAAGCCACCGCGCAGACCAGCACAGATACCAGCGAGCAGGCCTCGGCCAGCTAGCGACTGCACGTAGAGCCCGCCGAGGTCGTGATGACGGTGGGCACACATCCGGCACTACAGGCTTGCCCTAGTGCCCCAGCAACAAGGAGATCAGGCACATGCCAAAGATGAAGACCCACAGTGGCGCCAAGAAGCGCTTCCGGGTGACCGGATCGGGCAAGATCATGCGCCAGCGCGCGCGTCACGTCCACAAGTTTCAGGAGCGCTCATCGGCGGCAGCGCGCAGGCTCGTCAATGACGTTCCGGTTGCTGACGTCGACGTGAGGAAGGCCAAGAAGCTACTCGGTCGCTAGGCGCTCGGCGCGACGACGCGCAGTCAAGTCACCCATTTTCGAAGCATCACTGCAAGCAAGGAGTTCTCACGTGGCACGCGTGAAGAGGGCGGTCAACGCCCATAAGAAACGTCGGGTTGTCCTGGAACGGGCCAGCGGATACCGAGGCCAGCGCTCGCGCCTCTACCGCAAGGCGAAGGAACAGGTCACTCACTCGCTGGTGTACAGCTACCGCGACCGCCGCAAACGCAAGGGGGACTTCCGGCGCTTGTGGATCCAGCGGATCAACGCGGGCGCCCGAGCTCACGGCATGACCTACAACCGCTTCATCCAGGGCTTGAAGGCGGCCGAGATCGAGGTCGACCGTCGCATGCTCGCCGAGATGGCGGTGAACGACGAGGCAGCCTTCGCCGCACTGGTGGAGGTGGCCCGGGCCAACGTCCCCAGCCAAACCCCCAAGGCCAGCGACGCAGCCTGATTGATCAACACCGGCGACCCGGTGCCTGCCCACATGTCTGAACGCCACGTGCTGCTGACCAATCCTCGCAGCGAGCGGGTCAAGTCCGTGGCTGCGCTGGGTCGTCGTGCTGTCCGGGCACGCCGCGGCCTGTTCGTGGTCGAGGGGCCACACGCAGTCTCCGAGTTAATCCAGTATGCCGGCGACCACCTCGTGGACCTGTACGTCACCGCGGACGCGGCCGACCGTCATCCAGAGGTGGTGGCTGGCGCCCGGTCGATCGGCGGGCGGGTGTATGAGTGCGCCGACCACGTCTTGGCCGTGATGGCCGACACCCAACACCCGCAAGGCGTGGTGGCGGTGGCGCGCTCTATCGACGTCCCGCTGACGCACGTCTTGGCCGACATCGGCGAGGGCTTCGTCGCCGTGCTCAATGAAGTTCGCGACCCCGGAAATGCTGGCACAGTCATCCGTGCCGCGGACGCCTTCGGGGCACGGGCAGTCGTGTTGACCGATGCCAGCGTGGATCTGCACCACCCCAAAGTCATCCGGTCGACTGTTGGTTCCGTGTTTCACCTGCCGATCAGCCTCGGCTTAGCGGTCGATGACGTGATCGCGGCATGTCGGGCCGCAGGTGTACGGGTGTTGGCGGCCGATGGGGCCGGGCAAACGCTCTTGCCCGATGCTGACCTCAGCGGCCCGCACGCATGGTTGCTCGGCAACGAAGCGCGCGGTTTACCGGCAGGGATTCGGCGGGCCAGCGACGACATCGTCGCGGTGCCCATCGCCGGCTCGGCCGAGTCGCTCAATCTCGCCATGGCCGCAACCGTCTGCCTCCACGCCTCGGCGGCCACCCGGCATACCGGCTGAGCCCCCGCCTGGGCAAGGTTAGGCATCACCTACCCCTGCGATGCCCCCGATTCGGGCGTCTCACTGTCGAGATGGCTCCTCTTCCGAATCGGCCTTGTAGGTTGTATCGAGCGACCGGCGTGCTGGCTTGCCACAGCGCGAATCGTGCGGGGCCCCCGGGGGAGTGGGCAGCACTAGGCGTGTTGGGGTGGCCGTCGGGCCACCGCTGCCACTCCGGTGACTGATCCGTTTTCGGGCTAGGAGAAGTCCGCGTGTTCAACATTTGTCGAACGTCCGGGTAAAATGAGTGCCATGCCTACATCGATCGGTTTCCGTCCGACGCCAGACGACGAGCGCATCCTGCGCGAAGCTGGGCAGTCCGGCGAGAGCACCTCAGAGACGCTGCGCCGCGCGCTCCGGCTGCTGGATCGCGAACGCTGGTTGGTCCAGTTCCGCGCGGATGCTGAGGCTCTTAAGGGCGAGGACGTCAACACCGAGCCTGAGGCCTGGTGATCCGCGGCGCGGTCTATCGGGTCGACCTCGGCCGTCCCCGGAGCCACGAGCAAGGTGGCAAGCGACTGGGCCTCGTTCTGTCCCCGTCGGACTCACCGTTAGCCGTCGTCACCGTTGTTCCAACGTCCACCTCGGCCGGCCCATCCATCCATCGTCCCGAGCTCGAAGTCGCTGGCCAAGCGACGCGAATGCTGGTCGACCAGATCCGCTCGATCGACGTGGACTACGTCGTCGGTGACCCTATCGACTACCTCACCCGAGACCACCTTGCTGAGGTAGAGCTCGCGCTGGCCCACTACCTGGGAGTCCAGAGCGTGAGCCCACCCCGGTCTTCATAGACGGTGCCCGCTGAGAGCTCGCTGTCCGGGCGCCTTGGGGTCTTGTGTCTCAATGTCAGCGCTCAGTTCCAGGTGGACTTCGGTGAACCCGGCCTCCTCGGCCAGTCGAATTCGGATATGTCGCTGAAGATCAGTGAGCCCCATCACCGACCTCGTCACAGGCAGCACCGCGATCAACCCGTCGCCACGGCCGACGTCAAGTGCGGTGGCCCCGTTTCTAGGTGCGCACCTGCAAGGACTCGGTCCCGAACCAAGACCAGGTACTCGAGCATCATGTGGTTCTTCTGAGCGCGCCTTGTGAGGTGCTGCTCGACCGGGTCATGCGTCGCCAGAACAACCCTTACGGCAAGACCGTCGAGCATCAGCTGGAGATCCGGCGGTACCTCGGTGAGGTTGAGCCTCTGCTGCGCCGCGGTGCAACGATCGAGTTGAACGGGCGTTGCCCTGGCCGACACCGTCCAAGCTCTCGTGCGTCCGGCCGTGTGAAGGGTCGTGCTGCGTTTGGCACAACGATCGACTCAAGGGGGAGGAGCGGCTACCGCTGGCTGCTTACCTGGGCTCATTCCCAGGCGACCGGTAGCCCGTGTGGCGCCATCAGTCCGAGCACCCGGTCCTCGCCCCCGGGCCAGGTGCGAAGCCGCACCCAGAAGTCGCGGCCGGCCTCGGGCGTGCGCCGCCACGGTTCGGCTCTCAGGTGTGCCAACGGCCGGTCAGTGTCAGCTTGGGCTCCGAGCGCTTCTAGGCGCGCACGGACGCGGGCCTGCTCTGGAGCACTGAGGTACTGCCATACCACCGAGTGCATCAGCACCGTAGTCGCCCCAGGCTGCAACGCAAGGGCATCGACGAAATCCGCCGCGCGGGTGCGCTCGACTTCGACAGGGGTGCGACCAGCGACCGCGAGAGCGGCTCGCAGGCGCTCGTGCCGTGCGGGCTGGTCCGGCCAGACGTAGGCGGTGAGAGCCAAGCGCCCCTCGGTGGTCACGACATCGACCGGTCGCGAGTCGCAGCCGCGTCTCTCGACTACGCGCATCTCGGGCCACGGCTCAAGGAAGCGACCGGTCCAGGCCCCGGTAAGTACCGGTGCCTCGTTGTCGGCCGGATCGATCGGTAGACCACACTCTGGGATGTATCCGTAGCGATCGCAGAGCAGGTTGAGGCCACCGGAGGCCCCGATCTCCACCAAGCGCAGCGGCAGCCCACGATCGAGGTGCAGCAACCCACCGAGGAACGCCGCAGACCGGCCGACCTCGTTAGTCTGCGGCGGCCGATCCAGCCAGTCGCGGACCGCATCGGGTTGCTCGGCCAGCAGGTTGAGGAACCCCCGCCATCCGGCCACGGGCTCCCAGGTGCCGCCCACCGAGGGGTAGAAGGTGGCCAACGCCCCCGCCCTGCGCTCCAGCACCAAGCGGTGCACCGACCCGAGCAGCCGCAGCGCGAGGGCGCTGGGCCCTGGGTCGTCCTCGTGACCGGCCAGCACCGTTGAGAGGATCTGGCCTTGGCCATCACCTGCCTCCACCGCCACAGCGACTTGGCGCAATAGATAGGCGTACATGGGCGAGCCGAGCATGTCGCACGCTTTGGCCTGACGGTCGCAGGCCTCGGCGATCCTCATGCCGCCCAGCCTGGCACAACACCTGACGTCGAAGCCGGCCGCTGCTCCGGGCGCTGAAACGATATGGAACCAAGTCCCGGCATGAACCTTCACCAGTCACCGATCGTGCTACAGGACCCGCCGTTGTACTCGGGTCGGCTCGCAGCTGGGTGCCGCGCTGTCAGCCTCCGTGATTGCCGCGATAGGACGTCACGGCGATGCGCGACATCGGCGACCGTCACCGACGCGCGAGTGTCATCGATCCGGTAGATGACGCGGTAGGCGCCGCGTCGGGCGCTGTGGCGGTCAGCCAGCGGTGGGCGTAGGCGCTTCCCGACGCGGCGAGGGTTGTCGAGAGGGGAGCCGACGATGAACTCGTATGCCGCGAAGGCCGCTGCCTCTGACAGGTGCACCGTGACGGTGACACGCTCGTGCTGGGCGTGTACGCGCCCGACCGATTCTGAAAGGTGGGCCTTCACGCTGGCCAGCGGCCATCACGGTCGGCTTCGTCAGAAGTATGACTATGGCCACCGACGATGTCGAGCCTGCGTCCCCTATAGGTGGCCGCCTCGTTATGGCGCGGGTGGCTGGGCAGTTTCCTATCTCGACAAGAGCCTTGCCCAGCAAGATTTAGTCGCCTGGTAGGACCTCGTTAGCCACCACCGACACGAAGTCGCGCAGGTCGCTGAGGTCGCCCAGTCGATTCGTCACGACGCGATCGTCGACCACGATGTAGTCGTGAACCAAGACATTGCGAAATCCGGTGGCCAGCACCATTCTGGCGGCCAGATCTGTGGGCAGGATCTGATGTTCGCCGAGGAGCAACATGGCGTGGCCATTGTCGTGTGGTGGTCCCCAACCTGAGGTGGCGCACACGTGTTGCGCGACATCGACGCAACCCTCGATTGCTGTGACGAACGTGTACTTCACGCCGCGCAGCCACATAGGGTCTGCGCGTCGGGCCGCGCGTGCGTCGGCCTCTCGCGTGAGGTATGCAAGGTCATCGGCGATACTACGCAGTAACCGTGCCAACCGAACCGGGTCAGCCATGCGCTACTGCCTCGAGGAACTCGCGATGGGCCCTGTTGAGTCGGGGTAGCTCATCGAGGTAGATCTTGCGGGTCATGGCCTCCCAGTACACCCGGTCATCTCTACAGTCTTCGAAGAGAAGATCTCCATCAAGCGCGACGCGACCGCGAATCTCGAGCGGGGCGTGATTGAGCACCAGCAGGTCAACGTCTTCGCCGAGGGCCACCTCAAAGGCGTGAGGGACAGGTTCGGCGAAGTAGGCGGCGATATCGACGTCGGAGTCGGTGCGCGCCGTGCCGTCAGCCTGGCTTCCGTGCAGGTAGGCGAAGACAGCGCCGTGCCGACGCAATACCGGGATCGCGTCGGCGACACGCCTGTGGACGCTCTCAACAGTCACTGGATGATCCTCCCACGGCCGGTCGCCCAGGGTGGGGGTTCAACCTCGCCGCAGCCGCGCCTGAGGCATCGGAGCCGTCATCTGCCTAGACTCTGCGTTGTGTCCGATCCCGATAGCTCTGCCGGCACACCCACCAACGCCCCCGACGACGCTCAGGTGCAGTCCTGGGTGGACGCGGCGACCGACGCCATAGCAGCAGCGACCGACCTGGATGAGCTCAAATCGGTCCGATTGCAGCATGCCGGCGAGAAGTCGCCGCTGGCACTGGCCAACCGGTCCATCGGCGGGTTGCCACCGGCCGACAAGGCGCGGGTCGGCAAACTGGTCGGTAGAGCACGGGGAGCGGTCGGCGCAGCGGTCGCGGCACGCACGACGGTGCTGGAAGCCGAGCGCGATGAGCGGATTTTGGTCGAGGAAGCCATCGACCTGACCGCCCCCGCCGCTGGGCGCCCGCTGGGTCGCCGCCACCCGTTGACGCTGATGGCCGAACGGATGGCTGATGTCATGGTCGGGATGGGCTACGACATCGTCGATGGGCCCGCCGTCGAGGCGGAATGGTTCAACTTCGACGCGCTCAACTTCGATGTCGACCATCCCGCTCGGCAGATGCAAGACACGTTCTTCGTCGAGCCCTCTGATGGCGGACTCGTGTTGCGCACGCATACCTCGCCGGTGCAGGCTCGGTCGCTGTTGGAGCGCGGAGTCCCGCTCTATGTCGCAGCGCCCGGCAAGACGTTCCGGACCGATGAGTTGGACGCCACGCATACCCCCGTGTTCCACCAACTCGAGGGCATCGCGATCGATGAGCACCTGACGATGGCGCACCTCAAGGGCACCTTGGATCGGCTGGCGCAGTCGCTGTTCGGGGATGGCATCACCAGCCGGTTGCGGCCGGCATACTTCCCGTTTACCGAGCCCAGTGCCGAGATGGACGTGCGTTGTTTCGTGTGTCATGGGGAAGATCCGGTATGCCGTACCTGCGGCGGGACCGGGTGGATCGAGTGGGGCGGCTGCGGGATGGTCCACCAGAATGTGCTGCGCGCCACCGGGGTCGACCCCACGCGTTATCGAGGCTTTGCGTTCGGAATGGGAGTGGAGCGGTCGTTGATGATCCGGCACGCAGTCGCTGACATGCGCGAAATGATCGAGGGTGACGTGCGCTTCGGCGCGCAGTTCGGGTGGGAGGTCTGATGCTGATCGGTATGCACTGGTTGGGCCAGTACGTGGAGTTGCCGGAGGGAGTCACCGGTGAGCAAGTGGCGGCCGACCTGGTCAGCGTCGGCCTTGAAGAAGAGGGGCTGAGCGGCGGCGACGTCACCGGCCCGCTGGTCGTCGGCCGGGTGCTGGAGATGAGCGCCGAGCCGCAGAAGAACGGCAAAGTCATCAACTGGTGCCAGGTCGATGTCGGGCCACACGGTCAACGACTCACCGACGACACGTCCCAAGGCATCGTGTGTGGCGCGCATAACTTCGCGGTCGGCGACCTGGTGGCCGTCATCCTGCCTGGGGGAGTGCTACCAGGAGACTTCACCATCTCCGCGCGCAAGACCTATGGACACCTCAGCGCCGGGATGATCTGCTCAGCCCAAGAGCTTGGTCTCGGGGCCGAAGCGGACGGCATCATCGTGTTGAGCGACTACTTCGGGGTCGATGTTGCCGCTCAGATGTCACCCGGCGATGACCTCATCGCGGCGTTCGGCCTCGACGAGGAGGTCCTCGAAGTCAATGTCACACCCGACCGCGGCTACTGCTTCTCAATGCGCGGAATCGCCCGCGAATACTCCCACGCCACCGGTGCCCGCTACACCGATCCCGCAGCGATTGACGTTGACGCCGCCACGTCCGGCGGTTTCGAGGTGGAGTTGAGGGACGACGCGCCGATTCGCGGTGCGGTTGGATGTGCTCGGTATGTGGCACGGATCGTGCGCGGCGTGGACGTCAGCGCAACAACGCCGCGGTGGATGGCGCAGCGACTCACCAGCGCGGGGATGCGACCGATATCGCTGGCCGTCGACGTCACCAACTACGTCATGTTGACTCTGGGGCAGCCCCTGCACGCCTTCGACCTCGCGACCTTGCAGGCACCCATCGTGGTCCGCCGCGCCCGACCCGGCGAAACCTTGGTGACGTTAGATGATGTCGAACGCACCCTGCATACCGAAGACTTGCTGATCACCCACGGCACACATGCCGACTCGGTCCTGGCCCTGGCCGGAGTGATGGGCGGTGAATCCAGCGAAGTCAGCAGCAGCACGACCGATGTCCTGATCGAGTCGGCAAACTTCGAGGCCCGCGGCGTTGGCCGCACCGCTCGACGGCATCGCCTGCCCAGCGAAGCCGCCAAGCGGTTCGAGCGCGGAGTGGACCCGGCTCTGGGCGCCGTCGCGGCGCAGATGGCGGCCGACCTCCTGGTGCGATGGGGCGCAGGCACCTACGACCCAGAGGTTACCGACGTCGACCAACGCCAAGCGGCGACGCCGATCACCTTCGACCTGGCTCTGCCCAGCGCCTACGTCGGCTACCCCTACGGCTTCGGCCGGGTGATCGAGGTCTTGCAGGACATCGGTTGCCAGGTCACTGCACTAGGCACCGGCAAAGTCGAAGTGATCCCCGCATCATGGCGCCCAGACCTGATCGACGCGCCTTCCCTGGTTGAGGAAGTTGCGCGAATCGTGGGATACGACCACATTCCGTCCATTGTGCCGGGCGCCACTGGAGGCAGCGGTCTGACACAGCACCAGCGACTGCGCCGCAGCGTGTCACGCGCCCTGGCCGGTCAAGGACTCAACGAAGTGCTGACGTATCCCTTCGTCGGTGAACGGCGCTTCGATGAGCTCGGTCTGAGCGCCGATGATCCACGCCGCATGGCGATCGCCCTGGCCAACCCACTGTCCGATGAAGCTCCCCTGATGCGGACTGAGTTGCTCCAGACGCTGCCGGAAGCGCTGCGTCGCAATGTCTCTCGCGGCTTCAGGGATGTGGCCCTGTTCGAGATCGACACGGTGACGCGGGCCGCGAGCCATGCCGCTCCGGTACCGGCCGGGGCGCAGTTGCCGCAGGTCGATGTGCTGGACCGGATGAGATCTGCCGTCCCAGCGCAGCCGTGGCACGGTGCCATGATCGCTAGCGGTCACGGTGAGCGCCCCGGCTGGTGGGGCGGCGGACGTAAGGTCGTGGCCAGCGATGCGGTTGCCTGGGCACGTTCGGTGGCCGAGGCAGCCGGTTGCCGCGATGTCGAGTTAGTCAGTGACGTCCGGATGCCGTGGCACCCCGGTCGGTGCGTCCGACTCACCGTGCCTGTTACCGGCGTTGGGAACGACGCGGATGCCCACCCCGACGCGCACCGCGAAGCCGACCCCGCGGTCGACGCTGTCCCGGGTAGGCACGTGTTCGGCTGGGCGGGGGAGTTACACCCCCAGGTCATCACGGCGCTCGGGTTGCCGCCGCGCACCGTTGCGGCAGAGGTGGACCTGGACGTGCTTGCCGTCGCAACGTCGGGGCGCGTGGTGGCTCAGCCGATCTCTACCCATCCGGTGGCCACCTCTGATGTGGCCGTGATGGCTGATCGGGGGGTGTCGAATGCGGCCGTGTTGTCGTCTCTGCGGGAAGGCGCCGGGTCAACGCTGGAGTCGATCGAGCTCTTCGATGTCTATCAAGGCGACCAGATCGAAGCCGCACACAAGTCGCTGGCCTTCCGGCTGACATTCCGCGCCCCTGACCGGACGTTGCGTACCGAAGAAGTCAACGTTGCCCGGGACGCTGCGCTGGCTCGGGCAGCAGCGGATCATGGGGTGAGTCAGCGTGGATAGCCAGCGCACCGCGATCGTGACCGGTGGATCGCGGGGCATTGGCGCGCACATCGTGCGCGCCCTCGCCGGCGCGGGGTGGCACGTCGTGGTGTGTGCTCGAAGCCCGGAGAGTTTGCGTGACATCGCGAACGAACTTCAGGGAGGGGGCGATGACTTCACGACAGTTTCGCTGGATGTGAGCGAGGCCACGGATGTCGATCGAATGATCTTGCACGTGCGCGAGCAACGTCCCAGCATTGATCTGTTGGTCAACTGCGCTGGCTCAATCGAGGCCGAAGTTCCGATCTGGGAGGCCGACCCGCAGCAATGGTGGGACGTCATGGTGACGAACGTCAAGGGCCCCTTCCTGATGACACGAGCCGTCGCGCCGATCATGATCGAGCAGGGTCATGGCAGGATCATCAACCTGAACTCGGGGGCCGCCGCACGTGCCGATGCGAGCCTGACGGCATACACGGCCTCCAAATCGGCGCTGGCGAGGATCACCGGCGGCACCGCTGCGGCCGGGGCCGAGTTTGGGCTCCTTGCCTTCGATCTGGCGCCAGGCGTGATCAAGACCGACATGACGCAGTCGATGGACGTTCACCAGGGACGGACGGAGTGGACCGACCCGAGCGACGTCACCGACCTGGCGCTGGCATTGGCCAGCGGCGAACTCGACGGATTCTCGGGCAAGATGGTGCGGGCCGGCACCGATGACCTCGCCCATCTCCGTGCCAAGTCTGCCGAAGGACTCGCCGATCGGGCCCGCACCATCTCTCTCGTTCCGTGGGGGAGCGATGACCCACTGGGATGACCAGCGGCGGGACTGATCCTACTGTGAATATTCATACAGTCATGCGTATAATTCCGCAGTGTGGTCACGCAGGCGTCCAGCGGCGGTGTCAGGGTGACGTCGCTGCCTTCCTCGGAACCGGGCACCGCGGCGATGCCGGCAACGCGAGCTGCTCGTCATCAGCGAATCACTGACCTGCTCGAGCGGCACAGCATCTCCTCCCAGGCAGATCTGTTGATGTTCCTGGAGCACGACGAGATCATCGTCACGCAGGCGACGCTGTCTCGTGACTTGCTCGAAATCGGCGCAGTCAAGGTCCGGCCCACACCCGGCGCCGGGTTGGTGTATGCCGTGCCCGGTCTCGGCGGCGACACGACCCCTCGCCCCGCACCAGGCAACGCCGAAGTCTCCACCAGACTCGCTCGATTGTGCGAGGAACTGCTGGTGAGTGCAAGCAGCAGCGGTAACCAGGTGGTGCTGCGCACGCCCCCGGGTGCGGCCCAATACCTGGCCTCGGCCATCGACCGTAGTGACGCCCACGATGTGCTTGGCACGATTGCCGGCGATGACACCATCTTGGTGATCACAACTGGTGATGGCGCCTCGACCGCCACCCGATTCCTGGAGCTCGCCGGCGTTGAGCGACCCCAGGCGCAGGTCTAACGCTGCGCCCTACCCCTCACCGAATATCCCTGACCCGACGCGCAGCCACCGCACCGATCGCGGACCGGCGTACCGATTCTCATCAACCCAAACCAACTACTGAACAACATCGAACTGCTGAGGAGCACACACTGATGAACAACCGGATCGTTCTGGCCTACTCCGGAGGGCTTGACACCTCTGTTGCTATCGGCTGGATCGCTGAGGCCACTGGCGCGGAAGTCGTCGCGGTCGCTGTGGACGTCGGCCAGGACGGGGAGGACCTCGAGGTGATCCGGCAACGAGCCCTCGACTGCGGTGCAGTGGAGGCATACGTCGCCGACGCTCGTGAAGAGTTCGCCGACGAGTACTGCCTTCCGGCATTGAAGGCGAACGCGCTCTACATGGACTCCTACCCATTGGTCTCCGCGTTGTCCCGCCCGGTGATCGTCAAGCACCTGGTGCACGCTGCCCGCCAATTCGGCGCGAATACCGTCTCTCACGGCTGCACCGGCAAAGGCAACGATCAGGTGCGGTTTGAGGCAGGCATCGCCTCTGTTGCCCCAGATCTGACCTGCGTGGCGCCGGTACGTGATCTCGCGCTCACCCGAGACAAGGCCATCGACTTCGCCGAGGCCAACGACCTGCCGATCGAGACCACCAAGAAGAATCCCTATTCCATCGACCAGAACGTCTGGGGACGGGCGGTCGAGACCGGATTCCTGGAAGACATCTGGAACGCACCGATCGAGGACATCTACTCCTACACAAGCGACCCGGCGGCGCCGCACGATGCAGATGAGGTCACCCTGACCTTTGCCGGTGGCGTGCCGATCGCGATCGACGGTCAGAGTGTGACGATGCTGCAGGCGGTCGAGCAGCTGAATGCCCGGGCTGGGGCGGTTGGGGTGGGCCGCCTCGATCTCGTGGAAGACCGGCTGGTCGGTATCAAGAGCCGCGAGGTGTACGAGGCACCCGGCGCGATGGCGTTGATCGCGGCCCACCGTGAGTTGGAGAACGTGACCCTGGAACGTGACCTGGCCCGGTTCAAACGCACCGTCGGGCAGCGATGGACCGAGTTGACCTATGACGGCCTCTGGTTCTCTCCGTTGCACAAGGCCCTGCGCGGCTTTATCGACGCCTCCCAAGAGCACGTCTCCGGGGAGATCAGGATGACCTTGCAGGGCGGGCGCGCGGTGGTCACCGGACGCCGATCGCCGGTTGGTTTGTACGACTACGGCCTGGCGACTTACGACGAGCAGGACACCTTCGACCAGTCAATGGCCAAGGGCTTCATCGAGTTGTGGGCGCTGCCCGCGAAGATGGCCGCGGCGCGTGACCTGCGGGCGGGTCAATGACCACCCGGCTGTGGGGCGGACGATTCGCCGGCGGTCCGAGTGGTGCGCTGGCCGCCTTGAGCAAAAGCACGCACTTCGACTGGCGACTCGCGCCGTACGATATCGCCGGCTCACGAGCCCACGCCCGGGTGCTGCACGGCGCCGGACTGCTCAGCGATGATCATCTCGCCACGATGCTGTCTGGTCTGCGCGACCTGCTGGCCGACGTCGGCAGTGAGGCGTTTGTCCCAGCGCAGGAGGATGAGGACGTACACACGGCGTTGGAACGCGGTCTGATCGAACGGATCGGGCCTGAGGTTGGCGGCAGGCTGCGGGCTGGCCGCTCTCGCAACGATCAGGTCGCCACCCAGTTTCGGATGTACCTGCGCGATGAAGCGCGTGTGCTGGCCAGCGAGGTCCTTGAGGTCATCGGGGCGCTGGTCGAGCAGTCAACGACACACGCTGAGGTCGCGATGCCTGGGCGCACCCACCTCCAACATGCCCAACCGGTGTTGCTGGCCCACCACCTCCAAGCGCATGGTTGGGCGTTGCTTCGTGACGTTCAGCGGCTGCAGGACTGGGACAAGCGCACCGCATACTCCCCGTACGGCAGTGGTGCACTGGCGGGTTCCTCGCTCGGTCTGGATCCGGCAGCCATTGCCCAAGACCTCGGGATGAGCGGTCCGATGGAGAACTCCATCGATGCGACGGCAAGTCGGGACTTCGCGGCTGAGTTTGCCTTTATCGCCGCGATGCTGGCAGTCGATCTCTCTCGGATCAGCGAAGAAGTCATTATGTGGGCGACCGCCGAGTTCGCCTTCGTGCGGCTCGATGACTCGTATTCGACCGGCTCCAGCATCATGCCTCAGAAGAAGAACCCCGACGTGGCCGAGCTGGCTCGAGGCAAGGCCGGCCGCATCATTGGAGACCTCACCGGCCTGCTGGCCACCTTGAAGGGTTTGCCGCTGGCCTACAACCGGGATCTGCAGGAGGACAAGGAGCCGGTCTTCGACGCCATCGACTCGCTCCGGCTGCTCTTGCCGGCCGTGGCTGGGATGATTTCGACACTTACCGTCGATACGCAGCGGATGCAGGCCCTGGCTCCGCAAGGATTCTCGCTGGCCACGGACGTCGCTGAATGGTTGGTCCGCCAAGGCGTGCCGTTCCGCATCGCGCACGAAGTGGCCGGCGAATGTGTTCAGGCATGCGAGTCGCGAGGGATTGGGCTGGAAGACCTGAGCGACGGTGACCTGGCGCAGATCAGCGAGCACCTCACCGCGCAAGTGCGCGACGTTCTCACGGTGTCTGGATCGCTCGCCTCAAGAGACGCCTACGGTGGCACCGCGCCCGTGCGCGTCGGTGAGCAGCGCACCCGGTTACGCAAGGCCGCTGTGGCTATGAGCGAATGGGCGGCGCAGGCTCCTCCTACCCGCTCCGAGCCTGCGTGAGATCATGGATCAGGTCAGTTGAGGGACACATGTCGACCACCGACGGGCCGCAAAGCTCCGCCACGCTGCGCGAGCGCCTTTCGGGACCTGTCCTTACCGTCGCTCGCGGGTTACTGGGCTCCACCCTGGTGGTCGGGGAGGTAGCCATCAGGGTCACCGAGGTGGAGGCTTACGGAGGCGCCGAGGACCCCGGATCACACGCATTTCGGGGGCCAACTCGGCGCTCGAGGATCATGTTCGGTGAGCCTGGGATTGCCTACGTGTACTTCAGCTACGGGATGCACCACTGTCTGAATGTCGTATGTGGCCCCGTCGGCACAGCGGCGGCAGTGCTGATCCGGGCAGGAGAGGTGACTGCCGGTGAAGCGGCCGCGCGAGGCCGTCGTGACCGTGGACGAGCCCGACCACACCCATACCGAGACCTGGCGCGAGGCCCTGCCCGACTGGCCAGCGCCCTCGGCGTCGATCTGCGCCACAACGGCGCCGATCTGTGTCAGTTAGGTGGGCCTGTTCAGCTGGGCCTCGGCACGCCGGTGGGAGTATCCGCTTGTCTGACCGGTCCCCGGGTGGGCGTGAGCGGACCAGGCGGAGACGGGCAGGCATACCCGTGGCGTTTCTGGCTTGCCAACGAGCCCACTGTTTCGGCATATCGGCCGGCGGTTCGCACGCGCCCGGACTCGCCGGTGCCGATGCCGTAGGGCAGGCTATGACCTTGGCGCCGTGCCGGTTGGACCGGCACCCTATCTGCGGCGGAGAAGAGGACTTACAGTGAGCACGATCATCGATGACCTGCAGTGGCGAGGGCTCGTCGCGCAGACCACCGACGAAGTGGCTCTGCGGGAGCATCTGGGCAGCAGTCGGCGCTCTATTTACTGTGGCTTTGACCCCACCGCACCGTCGTTGCATTTCGGCAACCTGGTCCAACTCATCGTGCTGCGCCATCTGCAACGGGCCGGACATCGGGTGGTGTGCTTGGTTGGCGGATCGACCGGCCTGATCGGTGACCCTCGACCCACCGCCGAGCGCGTACTGCGTAGCAAGGACGAGACCGCAGACAATGTGACGCGGATCCGCGAGCTGGTGCGGCCGTTCCTGAACTTCGAGGGCGATAACCCGGCGATCATCGTCAACAACCTGGACTGGACCGAGCCGATCAGCGCGCTCGACTTCTTGCGTGATATCGGCAAGCACTTCCGAGTGAACCAGATGATCCGCAAAGACGCGGTCGCGGCCCGGCTGGCCAGCCAGGAGGGCATCTCCTACACGGAGTTCAGCTACCAGATCTTGCAGGCGCTGGACTTCCTGCACCTCTTCCGCAGCGAAGGGGTAACCGTGCAGACGGGCGGTCAGGATCAATGGGGCAACCTGACGGCCGGGGTTGACTTAGTGCACCGGGTCGAAGGCCAGTCCGTCCACGTCTTGACCACCCCACTGCTCACCGACGACTCGGGCAAGAAGTTCGGCAAGACTGCAGGCAACGCCATCTGGCTCTCACCCGATATGACCAGCGCATATGCGTTTTACCAGTACTGGATCAATATCGCCGATGCTGACGTCATCCGACTGATCAAGGTCTTCACCGACCGTGACCCGGCAGATATCGAAACGCTTCGTTCGGCGACCGAAGAGAGCCCGCATCGGCGCTCAGCCCAGCAGGCGCTGGCGGCCGATGTGACGACGTTGGTTCACGGCAGCACCGCCACCGCCAACGTCCGCGAGGCAAGCCAGGTCCTCTTTGGCCACGGTGACCCCGCTGCCGTGGATGCCGGCACGTGGCTGGAAGCGACCGCAGCCCTGCCAGCGGCCCAGGTCAGCGTCACCGAGCATGTGCAGGATGCTCTGGTTGCCGCAGAACTGGCCCCCTCCAGGGGCGCTGCACGTCGGCTGATCGCCGAAGGGGGAGTCAGTATCAACAATGCCAAGGTGACCGATTCAGAGGCTGCGTTGAGCGCTGAAGACTTCTTGCACGGGCAGGTCGCGCTGCTCAAGCGCGGCCGCAAGAACCTGGCGGCCCTCCGGCCCAACGGCCGCAAGAACCTGGCGGCCCTCCGGCCCAACGGCCGCTGAACCCAGGCGTTCCACGCGCTGCGGGGCCCGATTTGTATCAACGTCGGCAAGCCGCTAATGTTCATCTCCGCCAGCCCGACAGGGAGGCACGGACAGCGCGCAGCACAACTTCGCACTGGTCGGTCCCTCGGTCTGAGCTAAAAACCTCGGCCGCATGTGCTCCAGGTGCTACGGACACAGCAATTTGACTCTGTGACTGCGACTCGGATAGACTGGTGAGGTTGCCCCAAATGCAGTAAATCGGAAGGTTGACTGTGTTGGTGTGTGAACGATTCTTGAGAACTCAACAGCGTGCTAAAAATCGATGCCAATTGTTTGTTGCTCGATAGTAGCGAGACGAGCCGTGTCATCCGACACGGCTAGTCGCACTACTTCGGGTTAAAGTATGGCTGGCCTCGCTTTCTCCCCCCGGGGACGACGAGGTCAGTAAAGGTTAGTTTCAACCCTTTGTAGGGAAATTTTTCTACGGAGAGTTTGATCCTGGCTCAGGACGAACGCTGGCGGCGTGCTTAACACATGCAAGTCGAACGACGAACCAGGGCTTGCCCTGGTGAGGAGTGGCGAACGGGTGAGTAACACGTGAGTAACCTGCCCCAGACTCTGGGATAACTTCGGGAAACCGTAGCTAATACTGGATACGACTCAGGTCCGCATGGACACTGAGTGGAAAGTTTTTCGGTCTGGGATGGACTCGCGGCCTATCAGCTAGTTGGTGAGGTAATGGCTCACCAAGGCGACGACGGGTAGCCGGCCTGAGAGGGTGACCGGCCACACTGGGACTGAGACACGGCCCAGACTCCTACGGGAGGCAGCAGTGGGGAATATTGCACAATGGGCGAAAGCCTGATGCAGCGACGCCGCGTGAGGGATGACGGCCTTCGGGTTGTAAACCTCTTTCAGTTCCGAAGAAGCGAAAGTGACGGTAGGAACAGAAGAAGCACCGGCTAACTACGTGCCAGCAGCCGCGGTAATACGTAGGGTGCGAGCGTTGTCCGGAATTATTGGGCGTAAAGAGCTTGTAGGCGGTTTGTCGCGTCTGCTGTGAAAACTCAGGGCTTAACCCTGAGCCTGCAGTGGGTACGGGCAGACTAGAGTGTGGTAGGGGAGACTGGAATTCCTGGTGTAGCGGTGGAATGCGCAGATATCAGGAGGAACACCGATGGCGAAGGCAGGTCTCTGGGCCACTACTGACGCTGAGAAGCGAAAGCATGGGGAGCGAACAGGATTAGATACCCTGGTAGTCCATGCCGTAAACGTTGGGCGCTAGGTGTGGGACTCATTCCACGAGTTCCGTGCCGCAGCTAACGCATTAAGCGCCCCGCCTGGGGAGTACGGCCGCAAGGCTAAAACTCAAAGGAATTGACGGGGGCCCGCACAAGCGGCGGAGCATGCGGATTAATTCGATGCAACGCGAAGAACCTTACCAAGGCTTGACATATACCGGAAACACTCAGAGATGGGTGCCCCGCAAGGTCGGTATACAGGTGGTGCATGGTTGTCGTCAGCTCGTGTCGTGAGATGTTGGGTTAAGTCCCGCAACGAGCGCAACCCTCGTTCTATGTTGCCAGCGCGTTATGGCGGGGACTCATAGGAGACTGCCGGGGTCAACTCGGAGGAAGGTGGGGATGACGTCAAATCATCATGCCCCTTACGTCTTGGGCTTCACGCATGCTACAATGGCCAGTACAAAGGGCTGCGATACCGCGAGGTGGAGCGAATCCCAAAAAACTGGTCTCAGTTCGGATTGGGGTCTGCAACTCGACCCCATGAAGTCGGAGTCGCTAGTAATCGCAGATCAGCAACGCTGCGGTGAATACGTTCCCGGGCCTTGTACACACCGCCCGTCAAGTCACGAAAGTCGGTAACACCCGAAGCCGGTGGCCCAACCCCTTGTGGGAGGGAGCCGTCGAAGGTGGGACTGGTGATTGGGACTAAGTCGTAACAAGGTAGCCGTACCGGAAGGTGCGGCTGGATCACCTCCTTTCTAAGGAGCACCTG
>JBARZG010000141.1:0-1602 GCA_049649785.1 Ornithinimicrobium sp.
GCCGCCGACGGATCCGGGTTGCCGTGTTCATCACGGAACTCCACACCCTGCATCAACCCCAGGCCGCGCACGTTGCCCTGCGGGGAGTGTTTCGCCACGGCGGCCTCCAGGCCAGCCCGCAACTGCTGCCCGCGCTGTTCCGCGTTGGCCACCAGTCCTTCGTCGGTGATGACGTCCAGTGTCGCCAGGGCAGCGGCACACGACACCGCGTTTGCGCCGTAGGTGCCACCCTGGGAACCGGGCCACGCCTTGCCCATCACCTCGCTCGAGGCAGCGATGGCCGACAGCGGAAATCCGGAGGCCAGTCCCTTGGCGGTGATCACCACGTCAGGTCGGACGTCGAAGTGGTCGTGCCCCCAAAACTCTCCGGTGCGTCCATACCCCGCCTGCACCTCGTCGACGATCAGGAGTATGCCGTGCCGGTCGGCCCGTTCGCGTAGCCCGGCGAAGAACTCGGTGCTGGCCGGGACGTAGCCACCCTCTCCTAGCACCGGCTCGACCATAAACGCGGCCGTGTCGTCTGGAGCGCTGACAGTTTGCAGGAGGTAGTCGAGCTGATCAAGGGCGAACTCGGTGGCGCGCTCCTGACTCCAGCCGTAGTGGTGTGGGTCCGGGAAGGGGCTGATCTGCACCCCCGCCATCAGCGGGGAGAATCCTGCTCGGAACTTGGTGCCTGAGGACGTCAACGAGGCGGCAGCCACGGTCCGGCCATGGAAGCCTCCGTGGAAGACGATGACGTTCGGACGACCGGTGGCCTGACGGGCCAAGCGCAGCGACGCCTCGACGGCTTCGGATCCGGAATTGGCGAAGAACACCCGGTCCAGACCGGCGGGCAACACCTCGCCCAGCCGGTCCACCAAGTCCAGCAGCGGCCGATGCATCACCGTGGTGTACTGCGCGTGGATCATCTTCCCGACCTGCTCCTGGGCCGCTTGCACCACCCGGGGGTGGCAGTGGCCGGTGCTGGTCACGCCGATGCCGGCCGTGAAATCCAGGTAGCGGCGGCCCTCCTCGTCGATGACCCAGGCCCCTTCGCCGCGGGCTGCAACCACCGGTGTGGCTTGTTTGAGGGCGCTCGAGAGCTGTGCCATGACATACCTCCTGCTGTCGGGCGGGATGCGATTCACCGCAGACCACCGTTGTCAGATTGTCGACAATCTATTCGAAGCGTAGCGTAGCCGGTGCTCTGACCCACTAGCCGAATACACTCCACAGGGAGATGAAAGCCATGCCGACCACGGACGCTCCCGCGGCCAGCCATCACGCGTTGTTGAGGGGTGTATCCACCCAACTGTTCGTCGACGGCCAGTTCCTCGACGCTGACTCGGGAGCCACGTTCGACGTGCTCAACCCGGCCACCGGACAGGCGCTCTGCGCAGTCGCCGACGCCAGTCCGGCAGACGGTCGGCGGGCCCTGGACGCGGCTGTCGCAGCCCAAGCCGATTACGCGGCGACCACCGCGTTGGAGCGACACAACATACTCATGCGCGCTTTCGAACTCTTGCTGAAGCGTCAAGACGACCTGGCTCTGCTGATGACCCTCGAGATGGGCAAGCCGGTAGCCGAGGCCAAGGGGGAGATTGGCTACGCCGCCGAGTTCTT
>JBARZG010000142.1:0-20422 GCA_049649785.1 Ornithinimicrobium sp.
TAGCCTCGATCTTTCATCGGGTGGTCGCGGAGCGTGGTGGCGGCGTCATGGTCGCTGTCGGGGGCTGATTCTGGCAGGTGGGTACGACAAATGGCCGGGATGTCGCTCCCGGTAGGCATCGCGTTCCACGTCGCGAGGGTCAGTTCAGTGGTCGGGGCAGGGGCACGTCGGTCAGGGTGGCGCGAGGGCTGCCAGCCGGGTCCACCCGGCGCAGGCGAGGTCGGCAAATGGCGCGGCGTCTTTGAGGTGGAGCTGGACGCGTCGGCCGGTGCGGGCCAGGGCGGCCGGGATAGTGAGCAGGCGGTGGCGTAGCCGTTTGGGTTCCCACCGCCTGGCGGGGTGGCCTGCCAGGGCCAGCGTCTGCATCCACGCGAGGAGGTCTCCGGCGAGCATGACGATGGCGCACCAGATGCGGTTGGAGTCGAAGGACTGAAGGGGCAGGTTGGCCAGGCCGGTGTCCTTGGCGATCCTGATTCGGTCTTCACATCTAGCCCGGCGGCGGTGGCGCAGTTCCAGGTCGGCCAGCTGCCCGCGGGGAGTGTTGGTCGCGAACGCGGTGACCCGTTTGCCGTCGGTGTCGGTGAACCTCAGCTGGGCGCCTGGGTGAGGGGTTTCTTTGCGGGCGATGACCCGCATCCCTGGTGGCCAAGAGGACAGGTCCAGCAGGTCAGTCAACTCGGCCACGGACGCGCCGTCACGGACCTGCCCGTCCGCGTCGTACGCCGGGGCCCACACGTGGTCTGGGATACGAGCCAGCAGGTCAGGAGTGTGGAACGGCAACGTGAACCCGACGCTGTATTGCACACCGCGGCGGGCCAGCCAGGTGGTGAAGTCCTTGGTGGCGCCGGCCCCGTCGGCGCGGATCAGGACCTTCTTGCCCGGCCGGGACGGGTTGATCCCGGGCAACTGCTTGAACGCGTCCCTAGCCACGCCGATGTGGTCGGCCGCGGTGTTGGACCCGGCATTGCCCGGGCGCAATTGCAGCGCCAACGGTTCCCCGGTGCCTTCGGGTCCGTGATCGACGAAGGCGCACAACGGGTGGTGACCGTACCCCTTCTTGAACGTCGGTTCTGCGGACTCCTTGTCCGAGTGCGCGGTGACCAGCGTGGCGTCCAGGTCCACCACGATCGGGTCGCCCGCGCAGGCCTGGTGTCCTGGCGAACGGTCCCCGGCCATCTCCCACGCCGCCTGGCGCGCGGCAGCCCGTGCGGTGGAGATCGCTTTCAGGGCCTTGTCCGCGTCCCCGGCCAGGGTGGCGATCGTCCGAGAGATCGTCGCCTCGGAACCGACCAACCCGTACACGCCGGGTTCGGCGCGCAACAGCGCGGCGTCGCTCAACGCGTCCCCACCCAGCACCAGCGACAGGGCCAGGTCGGTGAGTACCTTGGCCGGGTCGTGCACGGCAAGAGGCTTGCGCCAACGGGCCAGTTCCCAAGACAGTGCCCCGGACAGCCCGGTGGCGTACGCGGTCCGGGTCAGCAGCACCCCACCGGCGTGCGCGACCGCGCCGACGCTCGTGATGTCGACCTGAACGAGAGGGTAAGGGCGGGTAGACTTCTTCACCTGGAAGGTGCTCCTCGATCTGTCGTGAATGTGGCCTAGACATCCACCATTCTCCCAGGTCAGGAGCACTTTTCAGGTCAACAGCACACCCCTCAGGCCGCCACCCGGCGAAATCTCGAGGTTAGTTCTTCGGGACTGGACCGGCTCCAATCGCTGATATCCGTCGGAGCAACCTCGCTTGATTCCCGGCCAGGAATGAACCGTTCCATGCCCTCAAGGAGCGTCGTCTTCCCGCTCTCGTTCAGGCCTACCAATGTGGTCACTCTGGCGGGAGTCCCGTCGCTGGTTAAGTCTAGGGTCACGTCCTGAGCGCCCTTGAAGTTCACGAGGGCAAAACTCTTGTAGTGCATACTGCCCGCCAAGCGTCGAAGGGATACCGTCAGATGCGCAATCTGACCCTAGGCCATGTGTGCCCGCGATACACAGACCTCGGGCGAAGTCGGTTAAATCGAAACAGCCGCATGGGGCGTGAGGACTTTCTGTACTGGTTCAAGACGCGCCTTCGGCGCGCGTCGCCTTGCCTACGGCGGGGACCCCCGGCGCTTCGGGCTCCCGCTCCGCTCCGCCCTACGCGCCACCCCCACCACCGGCCAGCGACACATGAAGGAGCACCCGGTCACCAGAACCAGATGCCCTCACCTCCGAGCCGACGACCTGCCGCTACACCATCCGGCCTCCACGATCACGCATCAAGCGGTCACCAGCTGCAGCACCAGGGACGCGCTCCGCGCCTGCACGCATCACCGTCTCGACCATCGACCGCTTGACCCGCACTCGTTGCACCCGACTCTGCTCCGCTATGGGTTCGGCGCCTCTCTCTGCCAACGTCATGCGTCCGTCGCCTCGTTCTTGGACCTGAAGTGGCGGCGCTGGAACAGAAGGACCACGAAGATGACCAAGAAAACAGCCCCCAATCCAAGACTCACCCGGTCATCGCCGAGGAGAAAACGTAGGCCAGAGGTCGCCGCGAACGAACCACTGAGAAAGAGGAGGACAGAGTTTGCGCCACGCGCGTTACCAGTTGTCGCCACCATTTGGAGGCTAGCAAGGTGACAGCAGTAGTGACAGCAACGCGCTCCGGCATAGGCCCCCTTCGACGGCTCGTCCGCTCGTCTTGCCGTGCTCGCAGGCCGACTCTCAAGGAGGACGCGATACGCCCAAAGAAGACTACGGATCAGAAGGTTGGGAGTTCGAATCTCTCCGGGCGCGCACTGTGAAGAGATGCGTACGCAACCCATGTACGTCACCGATGTCAAGGATTTGCTGGCCGTACCAGGCAGGCTGCGGACGCGAACGGAAGGGGCTTGCTCAGCTCGCGATCCATTCTTTGGCGGCGTCGAGTTCCGCCAGCGAGAACAGCCACACTTCGCCGGGAACAAGCCAGGAGAAGGCCTTGACCCCATGGTGGTAGACGCGGTCGTCGGTGACCAGGGCGATCCGCTCCCATCGGGTCCAGTGGCCGACGCCGACCTTGGTGTCCTCCCACATGGCGCCCCCGGTGAACCCGTCGAAGTTGCTGCCGAGCACGTACAAGATCCGAATCTTGTCGTTCGCTTCAAGCGCCGCATCGATTGCCGGGTCCAGCGTGGAGTCGTAGTCATCCGCATCGAGTTCTCCAGCAGCCTCATACGCCACGACGTTGTTTGGCAGACCTTCAATCTTCGTGAGCATTGCGGATTCCTTCCTCAAGGGGTTTCTTGCTGTGACAACCTGTCACGGAGCGGTGGTATTCACTCAGTGCTGCGGTAGTGCGACAGTACTGCTACCAGGCATACAGCGACAGCAATCCGACGGTGGCCCTCAGATGATCGGGACCGTGAGCTCAGACCAAGGCCACCCTGCTGGTAGGACTAACGGCAAACGGACAGCTTCGCGGCGCTCGCTAGTCCCGATTCGGATCTGCACGTTCTTGGCCAGTCGATTGCACCATCCTGATCGCGGCGTGGGGTTGTTCGCTCCGGAACGCCCCCGTGCACGACCTGTTGGCCCCCAAGACACCCGCTCCGCATCACATGTGTTGACCAGACCTTCAGCGTGTCGCCCCTTTTTTGGCTGCTGCTTGCTTACAGTCAAAGGGGTGCCCTGGAGCTACCCAAGGGTCTGCGCCAGAACGCTGGAGGAGGGGGCGCCGTGGGGTCCCATATCCGTTGGAGCGAGCGGCCCAGTGCGTCAATCCCTCACCTGACCGGCCTGGACGGTTTGCGCGCCATTGCTGTGCTGGGTGTGGTGGTGTACCACCTTGACCCGGCCTGGCTCCCCGGCGGGTTCCTCGGCGTCGACGTCTTCTTTGTCCTGTCCGGCTTTCTGATCACCACCCTGGTCCTGCAGGAGATCGAGGCCTCGGGGAGGTTGGACTTCAAGGCGTTCTACATCCGGCGCGCACGTCGACTGCTCCCGGCGCTCTGGCTGGTCCTGGCCTCGGTCACCATCGTGGCTGTCCTGTTCGTGCCAGAAGAGCTGGCCGAGCTGCGTGGCGACGTCCCTGCTGCCTTCTTCTACCTCTCGAATTGGTGGTATGTGGTCGCGGACGCTTCATACTTCGAGTTCGTCGGACGTCCCGCCCTGCTGCAACATCTGTGGTCCCTGGCTATTGAGGAGCAGTTCTACCTGCTCTGGCCGGTCGTAGCGCTGTTCGCGATGCGCGGTGGGCGCACGCGAGTCCGTGCGATCGCCGTCGTCGGCGCGGTGGTCTCGACCGCGTGGATGGCATGGGTCGCGGTGAGCTCTGGTATGCCGGTCCCGAACGACCCGAGCCGCGCCTACTACGGCACCGATACGCACGCCATGGGTTTCTTCGTGGGTGCCGCCGTCGCCACCGTCTGGACCCCATGGCGTCAGTGGCCGACCGGTCATTCCTGGCTGAGCCGCGGGTGGGGCCCTTCCCGCTTCCGCGTGATCGCAGTTGACCTCGTGGGCGTGGCCTGTTTGGCCGGGGTGCTCTGGGCGTTCTGGACGGTCGGGGAGTTTTCGACCGGTCTGTATCGCGGCGGGTTCCTGGTGATCGCCGTGACGACCGCCGGTTTGGTGGCATCACTGACCCATCCGCTCGGTCTCTTGGGCCGCGCGTTGGCTCGTCAGCCGCTGCGTTACCTCGGCGAGCGGTCCTACGGCACCTACTTGTGGCACTGGCCGGTGCTTATGCTCTACCGACCCGGCTTCGAGCTCGGCTTCGGCGGCCCTGCTTCCGTGGCGCTGCGAGTGCTCATCGTGTTGCTCTTGGCGGAGGCGTCCTACCGCTGGGTCGAGATTCCAATCCGGCGAGGGGCCATCGGGCGCTGGCTGGATGGCTTGCGCTCAGCCGGATGGCCGGCGTTCGGCCGCTCGATGGCTGGCGTCCTCGTGACGGTGGCAGCGGCGGCCGTCCTGACCGTCGCGTTGTACCGGGTCCCGGTCCCGGCTCAAGCGGACGAGTTAGAGGTCGAGGTGCCGGTGGTCTCCGCTCAGCCGGACGCCGCTGCACAGACGTCAAAGCCCTCCCCTGGAAAGCCCACGCCAACGTCCTCGGCGAGTTCCCCGACGTCGGGCGGCAAGGAGGTGTCCCCTCGTATGCAAGGAACGGTCGCCTATGGCGACTCGGTCATGCTGGGCGCGGCGACGGCACTGGAGGATGCCGGGGTCCGAGTCGACGCCGAGAAGTCACGCTTTTTCGAGAACGTGGTGGAGCAGGTGGCCGCGGACCGGGACGCCGGGCTATTGGGGGACACCGTCATCGTGCACGCGGGTAACAACGGACCGATCGTCGAGGCCGACCTCGATCGGCTCGTTGAAGTCACCGAGGGCCACGACCTCGTCCTGCTCACCTTGCACGTCCCACGCTCCTGGCAGGACTACAACAACGACCTGCTGGCCCAGATCGCTAACGACCATCAAGGGATAACTTTGCTGGACTGGCATCAACTCGCCAACGACAACCCCGGGTGGCTCTACGACGACTCCATCCACCTGGTGACTTCAGCCAGCGCCGACGGCTACGTCGACTGGATGGTGCGCGAGCTGACGTGACATCCACGGGCGGCGCCCGGACGAACCGTTTAGGCCAGCGCGCGCCGCGGCCGCTCGCCTGTGGGCAAGGTCCCTGAGCGCGTGATGCGCACAACATCCACGTTGACCTCAGAGCTCGCAGGCGGGTCACGGAGGTGGCGAAAGAACTCCCACGGCTGCCGGCCGAGTCAATACGACCGAGGTCCTAGTCGCTGGAGGGGAGATCACGCCACTGAGCCCAGGTGAGGTCTCGGCCGATGTAGCGCGGTTCCCGTAGAGGCCAATCACGATCGATCCAGACTGGCACCAGGGCGTCTAAAGCGGCTTCGACCGCCGAGCCGACATACTCATCGCCCACCCACCAACAAATATCCGCATCGGCCCCGGGCTTCTCGGCTGGGTCGATGTAGACACAGCCGATCAGTTCAGTCTCGCCAGCGTCGAACAACGCGTAGTTGAACGACTCGTGCGTGTGCATCTCGTCGGCATGACGCTGCAAGTCCTCACGATCTTCCTCTGCGGTCATCGTCGTGGGTGGCCATCCCCACGCCTCACCAAAGAGCGACCACAACCGCGCCTGGGAACCCATCACCGCGCGCATGTCCAACTCTGTGTCGTCGGCTCGGATCGGACGCAAGTGATGCCCGGTCGACAACGGCACATGCAGGGGGTGCTCCCAATCGCTGGGTAGCCAGGGTCGCGGTAGCGCCGTCGAGTGCTCTGTTGACTCGGTCATCGCCCATGCCTTCCTCCAGCTCGTCATGCGTGCCGGTGGCAGCAGAATGACGCGATGCGAACTGTCGACGTCCATAGTCCAGGATGTGACGCTGGATTGTCCAAGGTTTTTGGTGCTGTGCAGCGAGAAGGCAAATGCCATGAAGGACGACACATCGGACGGGTGAGAAGTCGAAGATGTCCGGGCGCGCAGAGCGATGGGCCACCAGAATCCGATCCACCGGATCGCCATGAAACGGTGAGATCTCTGCTGCCAGCACCGCGATCCGCTCGCCAAGAGAGGTCAGTTCCAGGTCGCCCTCGGTCAGGACATCACGACTCCACTGGGCTGTGGGGCCCGCGTGGCTCTCGGCGACTTCGTCAAGGAGCGCGAGGCAACCGGCCTTGAAGTCGCTGGCCTTGATCGACTCCGGTTTCATAGGTTAATCAGACTATGGTCAATGACCATAGTCAGATACGGGTGGCGCGACGAAGCCAGCGGCCAAACAGCTCGGCTCCGACGCTGACCGCAAACGAGGCGAGCAACACCGTCGTCACCACCGGGAAACGGAACACCGCCAGGTTCTCCGCCAACAAGCGCCCCAACCCGGCGGCTCCCACCACCCCCACCACAGCGGTGTCTCGCACACAGATCTCAAACCGATACAGCGTGTAGGTCAGCAGGTGATGTCCCGACGGCGGCACGACGGCCGCTATCGCCGCCACCGACCCACGAACGCCTTGGTGTCGCAGGGCGTCACGGGCCCGAGTGTCGATGCTCTCCCACGCCTCGGCCACCAGCCGGCCCAAGATGCCCCCCGTATACAGGCCCAGTGCCAAGGCGCCGGGCAGGATCCCCGGGAAGAGCGCCAACAGAGCCACGATGGCCCACACCGTTGGCGGCACCGACCGCAACACCAGCAAGACGAACCGCGAGGCCACCCACCCCGATGTGCCAACAATCCGCCGCATGGGCGAGAGGCTCTGACCGCGCACCGCACGAGACCTGGTCGCCGACGGCCCTAGGATAATCGTGATGAACACGGCGACCGCCATCGCCAAGATGGCCATCGCCACGGTGTCGGCCACCGAGCCGGCCAGCACGCTCCACCCGCCCAGCGGCAGCTGCGGCGGCCACAGGTCCTCCAGCAACCGCACGGTCAGGGTCCGGGTGCGCTCCGAGGCCAGCCCAGCCAGCGAAACATCGGAGGCCCACCACGCCAGGCCCACGCCAACGACCCCCAGGATGGCCGACCAACGCATCCACCGGGACCCTTCACTGGTCCGCGCAGACGGCAGACCGGCTTCCCCGGGTGACCAGTCGGCACAGCTGACCACGGCCATATCGGCCCGCAGTTGAGTGCTCCACCAATCGACTACGGCCGAGAGCACCACGACTGCCGCGACCAGCGTCCATACCTCGTCCCAGTTGCGCGACTGCAGACTGACGACGAGCTCCTGGCCGATCCCGCCAAGACCCACCACCCCCAGCAGCACGGCCGAGCGGATAGCGCACTCAAAGCGATAGAACGAATACGACAGCAACAAAGGCGCGGCGCCGGGCAACAGCGCGTAGGCCATCGCCGGCAGCGGCCGCGCGCCAGCGTTGCGCAAGGCATGTAACGGAGCCGCCGGCACGTTGTCCAATGTCTCGCCGAACACTTTGGCGGTTTGTGCGCCGAACGGGATAGCAATCGCGAGCACGCCGACCAGAGGGTCCAGTCCCAGGACACTGACCAGCAGCAATGCCCATACGAGTTCGTGGATGGAACGGGCAGCGACGAGTATGCCGCGCAGCACCAGACGGATCACCCGCAGCCAAGCCGGGGGCTGGTGTGACCAGGCGATGTCGCTGAGGATCAGCCCGCCGAACGCTCCGATGATCAGCGCGCCGAGCGTGCCCAGCGCCGCGAACGCGATCGTAATCACCGCCCCATCGAGCACGATCCGCAGAAACTCTGGGCTCAGGTCGGGGGACAGCGCGGTCGCCAACAGATCATCGAGCAGCCGGACGCCATTCCAGTTGACGAGCCCGGTCCCGGTGGAAATAGCCCGCCACGCCGCCCATACCAGCGGCACAACGATCAGCAGCACAGCCACCAACCGGCGGGTCCGCACCGTGGCGACGCTGACGCGATCGGGACCTCCCGAGCCGGTATGCCGACCGCCGAGTTCTCTGCCTTGGTCCAGTTGCTGGGTCATCGCGCGAGCTTCAGTTCAGCGCGTAGAGCGTGGCCAGGCGGTCATCGCCGAGGTCGCTGACCGGCAGGTCGAAGATCAACTGCCCGTCGGACAGGCCGATGGCCCGGGTGCAGTGGGTACGGGCCAGCTCCGGCTGATGCAGACTGACCACCATGGCCGACCCCTCGGCGGCGATGTTCAGCAATCCCAGGATTTCGGCAGCGCGGCCAGGATCCAGGCTGGACACGGGCTCGTCGGCCACAACCAGTTCGGGCTGTTGCACGAGCAACCGGGCGATTGCTACCCGTTGGCGCTCCCCGCCAGATAGCCGTTCCGTGCGCTCGGAGGCAGCCCACTCCAGCCCAACGGCCTGCAGCGCGTCGCGCACTTCTTGATCAGGACGCGCCAGCGTCAGCGAAGCCAGCGCTTTCCAGGTCGGCCAGCGCCCTAACCGGCCAGCATTCACGTTGTGCAGCACCCTCACCTGGTCGATCAGGTCGAGGCGTTGAGAGACCAGGCCGATCCGGCGCTGCAAATCGCGCAGTCGAGACGGAGTCACCCCCGCGACATCGATGCCGAGCACGGTGACAGAACCGTCGGTCGCCGGTAGGGAGCCGTTGAGGAGCGCTAACAGGGTGGATTTCCCGGCGCCACTCGGGCCTAGCACGGCGACGCGCTCACCCCTGTGGACAACGAGGTCAACGCCGGTTAACGCTTCATGACCACCGAACCGCCGCCCCACGTCCCTCAGTGAGACGACGGCAGGCTCAGCAGTCACGACGACCTGTGTTCACGACTCCCTGACATCACGATGACCTGAGATCACAACAAACTGGGTCACGACCACCCCGACATCGCCATGACCCGGAACCACGACGAGCCGGACTCACAACTCAGCGGGCTCACGCCAACAAGCCCTGCTCCTGCGCAACCTGCTTGATCTGGTCGTAGTTGGAGTTCTCGGTCTCGATGAATGACTCAGCGCCGAACAACTCCAAGATCGCGGCGTCGTCCTCGTTGGCCGGATCGAGACTGAGCAGCATGTCGCTGATCTCCTGGGTTGTGCCTTCACCGAACACCTCGTCCACATCGGGGCGAGCCAGCCAGTGGTAGTCGTAGTAAGCCGGGGTTCTAAACAGCACAACCACGTCACTCACATCGACCTCGCCGGCCTCCACGGTGGCCTTCCACACCTGCTCATTGAGTGCACCGACCTCGAAACTGCCCGAGGCCACCGCCTCGATGGTGGCGTCGTGTGAGCCGGAGAAGCCCGGGCTCCCGTTGAGGTCGGCCTGGTCGAACCCGCCCTCCTCCATGAAGTACTGCGGCATCAGCCGCCCGGAAGTGGAGGTCTCGCTGCCGAACGTCAGCGTCTTGTCGGCCAGCGCCTGCAAACCCTCGACATCGTCGAAGGGCTCGATCCCCGCCGACGTGTTGGCGATGAACAGGCTGTGGAACTCGGGGTCGATATCGCGCTGGGCGAAGGCCTGAGCGCCGTCAACACGTGAGGCGGCCTGAACACCAGTCAGTCCGCCCATCCAGGCGATGTAGACGTCGCCCACCTCAAAGGCCCGGACGACAGCCGTGTAGTCGGTCACCGGCTTGTACTCCACCTCAAGTCCGGTGGCTTCGGCGAACCGTGCCGCAACGTCGGGGTACAGGCGATTGAGCAACTCAGGGTCCTGATCGGGGATTGCAGAGATGGTGAGCGGGCCGGCCGACTCGCCGCCGCCGTCCTCTTCAGCCTCCTCATCCGTCGACTCGTCGGCGCTCTCACTGTCATCGCTGCCGCACGCGGCGAGAATGAGAACGCCAGATGACGCCATCAGGATGGTGCGGCGACCGACGGCCGTGTTGGGGCGGGTGCTCTTCATCAGTACTCCTTATGCGGGCGGGATGGATGGTGGTGCTTCCAGGACCTAGGCGGCCACAGTTTCTTTGCTGCGCCGGCGTGCTGGCACCACAGCGATCGCACCAGCAACCACCCCGATGCAGAACAGGAACGCCGCCGAGGTGGGGTTGCCACCGAGGACCGGGTCGGTGAAGCCGAGTTGGGCGTGCAGCGAGAGGCCGGCAACGACGGCCAGGCCCGCGGCGGCCTTGGCGATCACCTCAGCATCCCAACGCGCGGCCATGATCAACATGGCTCCGAGGATGATCAAGAGCAAACCTCCGAGCAGGTTGTAGTTGCCGAAACTGATCGACAAGTCGCTAGAGCGCAAACCGGGACCGCGAGCCGCAAACGGATCGCCAAACGACATCAGCGTGCTGTAGAGGCCGAGCAGGACGGCCAAGCCTCCCCATACCTGTCCCAGCGTGGCGGTTCTCACCACTCGGGCCCGCACACCGTCGACTGCGAGGTAGCGACCGGAGGAGGACAACAGCAACACCACGTGAGCGCCGATCATCATCCAGTACGCCCACGGCCATTCCTCGGGGGCAAAGGCCACCGAGAGCGCGATCGCCACTGACTGAGCAATGCCGAGCAAGGCCGCGACGCGGATGTAGGTGCCGGTCAACAGCAATACGGCCAGCGCCGTCTCGGACAGCAAGACACCCCAACCGAACGGCTGAAAGGCTGGAAGCACGAAGGTCTCGACGACCCAGGTGTATGGCGGGAAGACGGGGTGCTCAACGGCGAAGTTCGTGAACTTCCATAACCCGTTGTTGGCTTCCTCACCGAAATTTGGGGCCCGTTTCCAGGACACGTTGTAGAGCCACAGCAGGCCGATCAAGATCCGCAAGAACGTGACGCCCATCGCTTGATGCTTCGGGACGTTTTCGGTCGCGGGGGCAAAGAGCCACCCCAGGGCTGCCTTGACGTTAGGCACAGCGGAACACCTCTCGACCGGTTCGGGTGGCCGCGTCTTGGACCTCCATGGCGTCCCGGACGACACCGAAGATCTCCGAAATGGGCAGCGGCGCATCGTGAATGCGCATGTGCGGGTTAGTGACCGCGACCGGGTGCCACCAGGCGCCGTCGGCGGTAATGGTGGGCTCCGGCTCGAGGTTGTCGATCGAGACGTGGATCCCGGTGTCGGCGAAGCCTTCTGCGGCGACTGGACGGATGACGCGGTCCTCGTGATCGATGCCGATCTCGTCAAGCCGTGAGTGCAGTTCCTGCACCCGGGTGGGGTCTTCGTCGTACATCGTCGCGGCGATCCGGACGCGGAAGCCGAGCTCATGCGCCTCGCCGATGCCGACCATTGCTTTGGCCCAGGAACCGGCGCCGCGCTGCTTGTCATGCAACTCCGCGGTCGCAGAGTCCAGGCTGACCTGCAGCAGCACCGAGCGGTCCATCTCTTCCAACATTCGGCGGCGCCGACCCTTGCCGAAGACCATCGCGTTGGTCAAGATCGTGCGGTCCAGGCCCTCTCCGGCGCGGACCACCTCGTCCAGTTGGGGGTGCATGAACGGCTCGCCGCCGGTGAGCAAGAGTTCCTTGCCGCCGTAGTCGGCGAACTCGGCGAACGCCTCCCGCGCGATGGCCGGGTCGAGGAGGCGGGCGGCGGCCTTCGGTGAGGATTCGGCGCAGCAGTAGGTGCAGGCGAGGTTGCAGTGGAAGTTGGTGTAGGCCCAGAGCCGATGGCCGACCGGGGTGCGCTCGCCGAGGCTGAAGACGCTGGAGACCTTGACACTCTTGCGGACCGCGAACCACCAGGGCCCTTCGGTGGACTCTTCGGTCTCGGCGGCGAGGTCATGCCCGACCAACTCCGCCCATACCGGCAGGTCGACCTTCACGCTGGGCTCCGCGCTGCGGATGCCGAGCAACTCATCGGTGTCCAAGCGCCGCATCGCCCGAGTGATCAATAGCAGCAAACCGCTGCCGCAGTCCATGTCACCGCCGTCAACGATCCGTGACAAGTCGCCCAGCTCTGCGGGAGGTGGCGGCGAAGTTTCCCTCATTTAAGGAGTGTATGTCTGCAATAGTCAATAGTGGGTATGTTCGCACCTTAAGAATTTGTGACACTTTGACCAGGAGCCCCGATGACGAATGCCGCGATTGAGCGTCCCGAGGACGCAGCCGCCCGCCTGGAGTTCTGGGAGCAGGTGCACTCCGGCCACGACGTTGATGGCGTCTCCTGGTGGCAGTCGGTCCCCGGCTTGTCGTTGGGACTCGTCGATGAGACAGAGGTACCGAAAGATCGCTCCATCATCGACGTTGGCGCCGGGTGGTCGACGTTGGTCGATCACCTGCTTGAACGGGGTTACACCGACCTGACCGCCGTGGACCTGTCCAAGAGCGCATTGCAGGAGGTGCGCGAAAGGCTCGGTCCCGCAGGGGAAGACGTGGTGTTGGACATCGCCGATGTGCTGGAAATGCGCCGCACCCGCCGGTATGCGCTGTGGCACGACCGCGCCGTCTACCACTTCCTCACTGAGCCGGATGAGCGCGAGGACTATGCTAAATCCCTGCGCTACAACCTTGCGCCCAAAGGGTGGTTCGTCGTCGCGACGTTTGGCCCCGATGGGCCGCTGACCTGCAGTGGTCTGCCGATCGTGCGGTATACCCACGAAGACCTTGCGGCCGAATTTCCGGGCTTCGAGTTGGTCTCTACGGCAGGGGAGGACCACGAGACGCCGTGGGGCAAGATTCAACAGTTCACGGCCGTTCTGATGCGTCGCGTCGAATAGCCGGCGCGGATATTGCCTCGACCTCAGGCGGGCGTCTCGATATTTTGAAGACCCCCGCCAATGCGGGCAGTACTCGGCGATAGGAATGCCCATGAATGACCTCGCGCATGTTGCCCCGGCCTTCGTGCAGGTGGCCCACCGCATCGTCTGGGCCACGGTCGCGACGGTTCACGCCAGCGGCCAACCGCGCACCCGCGTGCTGCATCCGCTCTGGCAGTGGGACGGCCACCGTCTTACTGGCTGGGTGGCCACCGATCCGGCGTCTCCAAAGGCAGCTGACCTGGCCCATGAATCGCGCCTCTCGCTCACGTATTGGAGCCCTGAGCAGGACACGGTCACTGCCGACTGTGACAGCACTTGGTTGGTCGAGGATGCCGAGCGTCAGGCGGCCTGGGACCGGTTCTCGGGCGCTCCAGAACCGGTGGGTTACGACCCGTCGATCATCCCGAAGTGGACTTCAGCTCAAGCTGACGCGTTCGGGGTGCTTGAGCTCACGCCCACGTGGCTGCGGGTCTTCCCCGGCTCACTACTCCTGCGTGGAGAAGGCGACCTCCTCACCTGGCGTGCCTGAGCGCCCAGCGCGGTCAGCGGCGTGACGCCACCCAGAGCCGTATGCCGTGAACGCGCCAGCCAAGACGTCATCCGACTCCGCGATGGCACCCGCAAGCGATGACGAGGCGTCGAGACCGGCAGCGAGGTTCGCGTGGTAGCGCGTCATCACTTCATGGGCGACAACGTCAGGCACCGGACTGACCGCAGCGACGACCGAGGCCACCCCTAGCGCGAGCAGGCTGGCGGTCATGCCCAGCGGCTCATCGCCCCGGCGCACGCTGACCCTTCCGCCGTCGCAGGCCGAGAGGACGACGTGGCTGGCACGCAAGCGATGGCCCTCGATCTCGTGGGCAAAAGCCGGGCCATCGCACAATCGAAGACTTGAGAACAGCGGGTTCTGGTTGTTGTGGTCTCCGTGAGCCGCCACATGGACCAGGTCGCTGCGCTCTAGTGCCTCCAGGAGTCCCTTCACCGTCGACTCTTGCGCCGACACCGCTGGCCCAGACCCCCAGGCCAGGGTGACCGAATCGACCTCACCGTTGGCAAGCGGCACATCGGGCCCGGCCACCGCGTACACCTGGGGCTTGTGAACCAATCGGGTATGCCCCCGTGCCCAGCCACTGGCCGACCTCGCCAACGTCGTCGCGCGGCCGCGCCGACTGGGAAACATGCCCCAGGGGAGCGTGGTGAGGGTGGGCGTGGGAATGATGACCAGCGGAGTGTCATCGAGCCCGGCTGCATGGACAGGACCGAGCAGCTGGGTCTCCAACTCGCCGATAGCGCGCAACAGCGAGGCTCGCACGATCGAGTGGAACGGATGCCCTTGTGGCAGCCGTGCGGCCGCGGACAGGTCCGCCCGCACTGAGCGAACATCGTCGCGAATACGGCCCAGATCTCCCAACTCGTGCAGCGAAAGGCGACCATCGGGCGCCACCATGACGGCAAACAGCAGGCCTTCGAGTCTGAGCGTTGACAGCAGCGTGACCCCCGCCTCGCACACGGCGCGCTTGATCCCCGCCGCAGACATCGGCCCGCGCTTTTCGGCGCTCGCTCCGGAGGTCGAAGCTGTGGCCCAATCCAGCTCTCGCACTGCGCGTTCGGCCTTGCTGACCTCACGCATTGCCCGCTCGTTCGGCTCCCCTGGGGGTGCCTGTCGTTGATCTTCACGCAACTGCCGTAACCGGGCGATGGCCTCGGCCCGGCGAGGGTCCTCAGAGATCCGCAGGGGCGGCTGCGTGCCCACCACGTCACGCCACAATTCGGTCCGGGACAGTGTCCTCGTCGGCGACCCGCCACGCATGGCCAACTCCAGATCGAGACTGATCAGGGCAGCCGCGTGCACGGTCAGAGCCGTTCTCAGGTCCAACCCCGCAGCGGCGCGCCGGGCCGAGCCCAAGTCGTCGGCGGCCTGGCGAAGAGCGCGAACCGCCGCTGCACGGCGCCCCGCCACGTCATGGATGCGAGCCGCGACATAGGAGGTATGCAGTCTCGTCGCCAGGTGCGGCGAACGCGTCAGCCTGCGCGACTGGTCCAGATAGGCCCGGGCCTCTTCTGCCTTTCCCTGGTCGATCAAAGCCTCCGCCCGGAGCAGAGCTGCGCGCTGCTGTAGCACCCGGTCATCATCGGCCTGCGCAGAGTGTTGCAATGCCGCGCCGAGGCGCTCGCGTGCCCGGGCTGTGTCGGGATTGCTCGGGGTGGCCTCCAACTCGATGACGTGCGCGATGCGACGCCAACCCATCTCCCCTCGGCCACGGAACCGATGCCGCGCGGCCTTGGCTAGCCGTGCGGCCTCCGGGCGATGGCCCCGCAATATTTCACACCGCGCTAGGTCCAGTTCGATCTCGCCGAGATCGTGGGTGCTACCGGACGCCCGCGTGGAAGCTGCGACGCTCAGCAGCAACTCGTGGGCCTCGTCGATCAGGCCAGCTTCGAGCAGGACTCTCGCTCGATCAAGTTGGGCAATACCGCGTTCCACCTCGGCATCCATAGCATCGGCCTGCTCCATGAGGCTCAGTGCCTTTGGGACGTCGCCCAAGAGGAAATGAGCGTAACCCTCGTTGTGCGCCGACATGAAGGCCAACGCCTCGTGACCGGCGCTCCGCGCCAAAATAGTCGCCTCAGCGAAGTCACCAACCGCCTTCGACGGCTGTCGCAAATGACTGAGCAATGAACCTCGGTTGAGAAACAGCCGAGCCTGGTCCACCGTCGACATCGAGGTGCGGCCTTGCTCGGCGCGATCGAGGGCGTCCAGCGCTTCGCCGAAATTACCGCTGCGCCCCAAGACGGTGCCAAGTTGTAGATCGCAAGCTGCGCTTAGGTCGAAGAACCGCTCCGTAACGGCCATGCGTCGCAACTCTGTGACGGCCTCGACAGCGCCGTCCGGCCCGTCTTCCTCGAAGATGATCCATGCTCGAGCCAAGTCAAGACGGATGCGTAGGTGCATGAGGGTCGAAAGATGAGGAACATCCCGCTGGTCGGGCATTGCGACATCGCATCGGTCCAGAAGGTCCCGCGCCAGATCGATGTGTTGCTCGTTGATCTCCCATCGAGCGGTACTTAAAAGGTCCTCTGTCCGCGAAAGGGCACGTTCGGTCTCATCTCGCCGCGCGACATCTTTTGCCGCCGGTTCCCTCGTTTGGTCAGCGAGGCCGGAGTTTGAAGTCTCGACGTCCACCTTGGACACACTTCCACACCGCAGGCCCAGAGGGCAGGACGGGGATGGGGCACGATGCCTCACTCACCGGGCCAGGGGTCACTAGGGCTTCCAGTCCGGGAGTTGGCTTTGCACGGCAACCCAACCGCGCTTTACAGCCTTCGCGCGACTGTTCTGGTCCCGCGAAGCATCGTGGGACAGATGCTCCGCAACCTGCCCGGCGAGAGTAGGCGCTGCAAAAGAGGTTCCACTCCAGATCGCAAAACCACCCGTGTAGTCGTCGGGGTCGATCGTCGCCCGTTCATGCTTCACGTACGTCATGCGCGCGGATGGCTGGCGATCACCGTTCAGGTTGGTGGGCAACGCACTGACGACGTTGGCTCCGAGGCGATGACAGGAAACCCACGGTCCCGCGTTGCTGAAGTAGGCAACGGACGTGCCATCCGGATTGTGCGCACCGACGCTGATGAGCGGAATCCTGTCCTCGTGGAAACCGCTCACCTGACCGGCAAAAGCTGCCGGGTGGAAAGGTGCCACGGTCGAGTTATTGCCTGCCGCGGCGACCACGGTGACACCCCATGATCCGAAGGCGTCGAGCAAGAAGCGCAGCAGGGGGTCGATCGCTGCGTCTTCTGGGTCCTCGTGGTAGTAACCGAGCGAGAGGCACAGCACGTCAAGTACATCGTCGGGACGATTCGTCGTGAGAGCGACGGCCTGCCTGATCAGCAGGGCCACCAGTGTGCGGATGAGCAAGCTCTCTTGGACCGCGCCATCACCCCCCATGATCGGTACACCAAGGATTCTTGAGTGTGGACTCTGCTGCCGGACCATGCCCGCAATGAAGGTTCCGTGCCCGGCATACGGTGCGATGCTGCCGTCTAGTGGGTTGTGCACCTGCGGCGGCAAAGTGTTCATAGGCCCGTCCAGGCCCAAGAGCACACCGTTGACTTCAACGTGGTCAGTCGAGGTAGCAGGGTCAGCAAACCAGGGATGTGGACCGATGCCGGTGTCGGGACTGACCACGACCGGCCTACGCTCGACTCGCCCGGCGGATAGGGCCGGATCGTTGAGCGCCAATGCCACGGGGGTGCGGCCTCCGCTGCCGGGCATGGCGTACTCCACGACGTAAGGGGCCCCGGACCAATAAGGCGCGCCGGACCAATAGGGAGCCCCAGACCAGTAGGGGGCGCCCGACCAGTAAGGGGCCCCGGACCAATACGGCGCACCACCGATGTCAGCGCAGGCGACAACGAGGTGCTCCAAGCCGACCTGGTCGGCGCCTAAACCTTCAGCGCGCAACTGCTGAAGCACCGGCCAGACATCCACCGGTGCCTGCTCAGCGGTCGCGTCGTCGCTACCGGTGCGAACCACCTGCACTGCGGTCACCCAGAACTCTTCAAGGATCTCCTGCGCCACGCCTTCTTCCCCACCGAGAGCACCGACAACCTCGTCGTCGCGCGGATCGATCCGCAGCTCGTAGCCGCTTTCAGCGATGATTCCACCGATCTTGTCGGTGATCTCGTCGCGTGAACCCCCGGGAAGCCCGCGCACCAACAACCGATCTCCGACGTATGCCGTGGGCCGCGGGGCGGCTCCGGACGGTAGCGGGACGGCGGTGATGGGGTCGAGCACCCGAACCCCGTAACGCTCCACCACTGCCGGTGGCAAAGCCGGAATCGGAGTCCACTCGGGACGGTCGCCTGCGCCATTCTCAGGCTGTTGGGTCATCGGTATGCCTTCCAGGTCACGACAAGACTAGTGGACGTGTTGCCTTACATCATCGTCAAGAGCCGCGAGCTGTGCTCTTGATACGTGGGGGCCGCCACGCCGGAATTTCGCGGCGCACGGCGCGCCAGCCGCGTTGGACAGTTGCGGCCCGATCGGCACTGTCGATCGAACGGCTCCGGGTGAGGTGCGCGGCGATCTGGCCGGCAAGCAACGGCGCCGCGAACGACGTGCCACTCCACGTGCCGAACCCGCCGGAGAAGTCGTCGGGGTCGACCGCAGCACGCTTTCGGTCGCCGTGAGTCGAGCCGGTGCCCGGTTGGGCTGTCCCTTGCGCATCAATCGGCACAGTGCTGACGACCTCGACGCCGACCCGTTCGCAGGACACCCACGGTCCGGAGTTGCTGAAGTGGGCGACGGACTTGTTCGGGTTCAGCGCGCCGACGCTGACCAGGGGCACCGTGTCAGCAGCGAGCCCAGTCATCTGGCCCGCGAAGGTCGCCGGGTGGAAGGGGGCGGTGGTGCCGTCGTTGCCAGCTGCCGCGACCACACATACTCCCCACGAGCCGAGCGCTCGCAGCACCCCGGCCAGCACCGGATCGGTCGCCTCGTCGCCTGGCTCTTCGTGGTAGTAGCCCACCGACAGAGACAACACGTCGAATATGTCCTGCGCGCGCCCCTGCGTGATGGCAACCGCCTGTCGCACCAGCAAGGCGACCAACGTGTTGATCAGCAGTCGCTCGTTGACCCCGCCGTAGTCATCCATGATCGGGATGCCTTCGATCCGGGCCCGGGGGCATTGCTGCCGGATGATCCCGGCGATGAACGTGCCGTGACCAATGTAGCGAGGCAGCGACCCGTCCAGCGGGTTGCGTGGCTCAGGTCGGGAGACATTCATGTCACCGCCAATCCCCAATTGAACCCCGCCCACCTCGACCGTGCGGGTGACCTCATCCTCGTCGCGAAACCAGGGGTGCTTCCCAATGCCGGTGTCCGGAACGACCACGATCGGACGACGGCGCTTGCTCCTGCGTAACCCGTCCGCGGGGTCGGGAATGATCATCGAGACCGGTCGCCTTCCACCCCCGGTCGGAATGGTGGCTGAGCCGCCGAAACCGTGACACGCGAACGCCGGGTGATCCAAGCGCACATCGGCCGCGCTCAGGCCCTCCCCGCGCAGGTCCTGCAAGACCGGCCAGGCGTCGATGGGCCGGCGACGCCCTGGGTCGTCGGTGGACGGCGGGTCCAGGTGGACCGTGCTGACCCAAAACCGGTCGACGATGTCACGAGCAACAGGGCCGAGGTCGGCCAACTGCTGGGCCACACCGTCGAGGCGCTCATCGACCGTGACGGTCAAGCCCTGCACCGCGGCAGTCGACTGCAGGCGTGTCACCACGTCCTGGCGCCGGCCGGTGGGCAGGCCGGTGACCAACAGACAACGACCCAGGTATGCGGTGGCTTGCGACCCGGCAGCACTGTCTGTCCCCGGCCGAGTCGGGCGGTCAAGCACCCGAGCGCCGAGGCGCTGCGCCTGCTGCGCCGACAGCCGGGGCACCGGGACGGCTCGGGAAGGTCGCGCAGAGGACACGTCGGCAGAACTTTGGGTCACGTGGTCTCCTTCAGGGATACAGGCTTCCCACAGGTTAGTGGGACCACCACATCGTCGGCTATCGACTTCGCGCGACAGTTCCCGCTGTCCCTACGGCCGGAGGAGTACACCCGAGGCGGGTAGGAGTGTACCCACACTCGGGTCAACTGTCCGACAAGGTCTGGCGCATCGGCGACGTCAGGGACGCACCACGGTGAGCGGTGGTTGACCGGCAAGGATCGCCAGCGCGTTGTCGGCGGCCAGCTGCGCCATCGCAGTGCGCGTCTCGATGGTGGCCGACCCCAGGTGGGGGACCAGCGCCACGTTCTCCAACTCCAGCAGGCCCGGATCGACTGTCGGTTCGTGCTCGAAGACATCCAAGCCGGCACCAGCAATCTGCCCCTCGCTCAGGGCCTTCGCTAACGCAGCCTCATCCACGATCGGCCCCCGCGCGGTATTGATCAGGTATGCCGTGTCCTTCATCAGCGCCAACTGCTCGGCCCCGATGAGGTGATGCGTGGCCGGGCTGTACGGGCAGTGGATCGAGATGATGTCAGCGCTCGCCAACATCTCGTCCATGTCCAACCGCTGCACGTCCAGCTCGGCGGCGACAGCCGGGTCACACTCCCGGCGCGAGGAGTAGACGATCTTCATCCCAAACGCCCTGGCGCGGCGGGCCGTGGCCGCCCCGATGCCACCGAGGCCGACGACACCGAGAGTCTTGCCCTGCAGCCCCGACCCGAGCATGTAGTGCATGCCCCAGGTCCACGGGGTCTGCGACCGGATCACGCGCTCACCCTCACCGAGCCGGCGGGTGGCCATCAAGATCA
>JBARZG010000143.1:0-10230 GCA_049649785.1 Ornithinimicrobium sp.
ATGGCCCAGGTCGCCAACGCCTGCAGGCTGCCCGCATTGAGGGAGAGCACAGTCGAGCGGCCCTCCTTGGTCTTGTGCACGATCCCTGCCTTGAGCAATACCCGTAGGTGCCGGTCAACCGCGGGCAGGGTGACCTGGAGCTCGTCGGCCAGCTCAGACATGGACGCCGGTCCGTGGGCCAATCGCTCCACGAGCCGGCGTCGAGGGGCCGAGGCGATTGCCGCGGCCGCGAGGTCCACCGACCCGTCTTGCACAAGACACTTCACCATAGTGTGAAGTATCGTCCCGGTGGATTGACTCGTCAAGGGGCGCGGCCTGACATCGACGAGGTTCAGGAAGCCCGGCGCATCCTTATCGGCCACTCCGGCGGAATGTCCGAGCGATCGACGTCACGGATGTCACGGGGCGAGTAGCCGATCGCCATGTGGGACCGATGAACACGATTTTTGACATTTGGTGCGGCCGCCTCTGAAGGTGACGCCTGGGTCGATGGCGCCGGTGTGCTGGAGGCGGTAGGTGTTCACGGTGGCCGTTCAATCAGGCGGTCAGGGTCGAATGCCAGGAGCCCGGTCATGGGGCTACTGGGCACCTTCGGCCTGTGCGGGCGGCACGGGGTAGGAGTCGGCGAGGGCGGGGTGTAGTCCGCGAAGTCCTGCGTCAGGGGATCGCCGGTGAGGGTGGCGTCGAGGCGGTCGAGGTAGTACTGCCAGCCCGGGCCAACGCTGGAGGCGTCGTAGGGCTCGACGAGGTGGTGGATGAAGACGAGCTCGGTGCTCCCGTCGCGCTCGGTCAGCGTCACTTCCAAGGGCCATGGCCCGTCTGCGGTGGTAAAGGTCAGCGCGAGGTGGCGAGGTGGCTCGCAGGTTTCGATGGTCACTGGTTCGGGTCCGGCGCCGTCTTCCGCGGTCATAGTGAAATCCACCGTGCCTGAGGCGGGGTCCGCGCTCCAGGTACCGAGCCAGCGGGTGCAGCGGCCGGGGTCGGTAATTGCTGACCACAGGTCGTCGACGTGAGTGGCATAGCTCCGCTGGAAGCGCAGGCTCACTCCGTCTGCGTCGCGCAGCACCTCACCCAAGGGGGTCGTGGCGGTCATGGTGTCTTCTCCTCCCGGCGTCCTCGCCGGATCTCGGTGTCCAAGGCGTCCAGGCGGTGCGCCCAGAGCCAGCGGTAAGGGTCGAGCCAGGTATCGACCTCGGCTAACGGCGCGGGATCGAGGGCGTACAGGCGCCGGGCGCCGACCGCTCGTACGGTGGCAAAGCCTGCCTCCCGCAGCACCTTCAGGTGCTGGGAGACCGCTGGGCCGGTGATGCCGAACTCCTCCCTGATCCGGGTGGCGATGTCCCCCGATGCCAACTCGCCGTCGGCAATCAGCTCGACCACGCGGCGGCGCACGGGGTCAGCCAGGACGTCGAATGCGTGCACTCGACCATGATGTAGGTGTCACTTAAATAAGTCAACGCTTAGGTTTGGTTGCTCCTGCTGTGGTGCGGACGTGATCGGCCGCCTTCACGGCTCGAGGAGTGTCGCTTAGACGGATCCTCATATGGTGATCGGTCAGCGCAAAAACGTCATTGACGCGGTCACTGCGCCGACCGATCAGGTGACCCCGGCTGGGACTATAGGAAGGCTTGCAGGATTGGTCCTAGTAGGTCTGTTCGTGTTGGCACCTGAGTGTGCGTGGTGCCAGGTAGGACCGCGACCTGACTTCCAGGTATGAGCTGCTGCACCTGGGTTAGGTGGCCGAGTTGCACAAAATCTAGGTCTCCCAAGACCACAAGGACTAAGCACTGGATCCCGGCGAGTTGCTCATCGGTCCAGCCCGAGCCATCGTCAGAGGTCGCGATCTTGTGGTGAAACGCTTCCCAATTCTCGGGTGTTGGCGAGAGCCGCTGATAGTCCTGCTCCATCGCCGACATTTCTTCAGCGGTCGGAACCCGCCCGCTGGCTAGCAGTGCGTCCATGTCCGCGAACTCTGGAATGGCTGCATCTGCTTTGACACTTCCCGACAGCGCGACACATTTCGACACTTTGCTGCCGTGGTTGATCGTCATCTCGAGGGCGACCGCCGCGCCTGTGCTGTGGCCGATGATGACCGCCTTCTCGATGCCCAGCTGGTCCAGCAGGGCGGTCACGTCGGCTGCGTTGTTGGCCGGGGTGAAGTCTCGCTCGATATCGGTGGTGCGCCCGTGCCCCTGCAGTTCCAGAGCAATAACTTCGTGGCTTTCGGAAAGGAGCGGGATCAGACCACTCCAGCTGAGCGGGATCGTCATCACGCCACCGTGAATGAGCACCACTGGGCTGCCCTGCCCATGGCGTTCGTAGTACATGTGCACGCCGTTCACATCGGCGTAGTGCCCGCGATCTTCGTCGTCTGTCATGCCGCCAAAACTAACCGGTCCGCACACGAACTCGCTTCCGAAACACCGCGCCTGCCGTCCTGACCCCGGGAGGGCACAACGTGTCACTGCGATCCTGCTCCACGCTACATTCGTCGCGCGTCGCTCTGGTAGCGACAGTCCCGAGGCGCTCGGTCAGGGATCGCCCAGCGATACAGCGCGAAGGTCTGCGTCGCGTCGGTCTCCTCGCGAGTGAACACATAACTGAACCGAAGCGACTGGGGCCGCCAGGTAGGAGGCCGCGTAACCGTACGCACAGCACGAACCAATCCCTGCGCGACTCCTTTATCTTTCACCGGCATCGCTCTATCCGCCCAACACAATGAAGGTGGGCGTGGTGACCGAGGCGGCGTTGAAGCGCCCCAGCTTTGCGGCCGCTCCTATACGGGTTCCGGCTCTCGGTTGAGGGCGGTGTAGTGGGCGTGCTCGAACTCTGCGGGGCTTTGGTAGCCGAGGCTACTGTGCAGGCGGCGCTGGTTGTACCAGTCAACCCAGCCGGCGGTCGCGTACTCGACGTCGTGGAGGCCTCGGTATGGCCCGTCATGGAAGACGGTGGTGCGCACGCACTCGGTCTTGTATAGCCCGATTACGCATTCCATGAGCGCGTTATCGTACGCATCGCCGACCGACCCGATTGAGGGCCGGATGCCCTCCAGCGTGAGGTGCTCGGCGAGCCGTAGCGAGGTGTACTGGCTGCCGGCGTCGGCGTGGCCGATCAGCTGCCCGGGCAGCACCGAGTGGCCCTCGCGGGCGCGCTGCCAGGTCGCCATCCGGATCGGGGTCATGACCAGGTCCACGTCCTTGCTGGTAGCGGCCTGCCAGGCCATGACCCGCTGGGCGTACACGTCGACGACGAACGCGACGTACACCCACCCCGACCACGCCCGGACATAGGTGAAGTCCATGACCCACGTGCGGTTCGGGGCCGCGGCGGTGAAGTCGCGGTTCAGCAGGTCACCGGCGCGGATGCCGTCCTTGGCCGGGATCGTGGTCCGGATGCCCTTGCTGCGGCGGATCCCCGACAGGCCAAGGGATCGCATGGCCCGGTCCACGCTGCCTGGCGAGACCAAGGGCATCCTGCGGGCGACCAGGGCGGTCATCTTCCTGCGTCCGTACAGGCCCTCCGGGCTCAGCCGGCGCCGGCCCTGATGGTCCGTGGCCCAGGCGAGGTCCCGGACCGTGTCCATCACGGCAGCGTCGCTGATGGTGCGATCGGCGACCTGGCGGCCGGCCTCGCGCCAGGTGCGGTAGGTGCGCTCGGCGACCTGAAGGCCCTGCTGACGCAGGACTCGGCAGATCGACCCGACCGTGCGCCCCTGGGCGCGCTGGGTGTCGATGAACGCGAGGATCATCGGTTCCGGGGGTCGAGTTCCCCCACGAAGAAACTGGTTGCGGCTTTCAGGATCGCGACGTCCTCGCGCAGCAGCCGGTTCTCCGCTTTCAGCTTACGGATCTCGGCCAGCTCATCGCTGGTGGCACCCTGGCGCCCACCACTATCGATCTGGGCTTGGATCACCCAGCGGCGCACGGTCTCTTTGCCCAGTCCTTCTCGGCGGACGACGGCCTGCGCGGCTGCGGTCAGCGAGGAGTACTCGCCCTGATGCTCCTGCACCAGGCGCACGCACCGCTCCTTGACTTTCGGATCGATCTTCTTCGGCATGAACTGCATCCTTCCAACTCACAAGGATGCGGCAACAAACCTGGGGCGCTTCAGCTTCCGGCGTCGGCTCCGGCGACCGCGACTGGTCCGCGACCCGCCGGAACGTCCGAACCCGTTCTCGACGCCGAGTTCATGTCCCCGTCAGCCGACCCGCAGCCACTCGTGGATGCGGTTGAGTCGCTGCGCCATTTCCCCGTCGGGCTCGCGCCTTGCTATCCGTCCAGCGCCAGCGTGTCGGGCGACCGTGGAGGGTGCCCGCCCGAACGTGCTGGTGAAGAGGCGGTGAAAGTGGCTCGGGTTCTCGAAGCCCCAACGAATCGCCACGTGGGAGACCGCGCCTCGTCTCAGTCCTGGTCGGGCCAGCTCCTCGTAGCACCGCTGCAGCCGTAGCTCTCGAATATAGGTACGCACTCCACCTTCAGTCTCGAACAGGCGGTAGATGGAAGCACGCGAACAGTGGAAGACCGATTGGAGATCTCGGACTCCCAGGTCGGGATGGTCCAGGTTGTCAGCGACATACTGCTTCATCGCCCCCGACAGCGCCGCGTCGGGGGCGCTGAACACTCCTGTTTCCAGCGCAGCCGTCACGGTGTCGACGATCTGGCCGGCCAACGGCGCCGCCTGAGACTCCGGATCCTGGTGAACCCGCGACCACACGTGCTCGATCGTCGCCGCAATAGAACGACCCTGCGGCGTCTGTGTGGCCCACGCCACAACCGGGCTCGCTTCACGGGTCCACCGCGAATCCAGCCGACGGGTCCGCGGCAAGCACGCCCACCGCAGGTCTGCGCCATCGGTGCGCAACATGAAGGGCTCTGACAGATCGACCAGTGTCACAGTCCGGGGCGAAATGGTGACCGTGCTTCGGCCCACTTCACCGTGGAGGCTCCCGGAGCGGGCGACGATGACTGCCAGCCAGTCGGTGTCACCTCGGCTTGCATGCCGCCGGGTGCGGTGCAGCGTCTGGGCGGCGAACGCCGTGGAGCTCAGGACCAGATTGTCGACCATGAAGTCGGTGGCAGCTGCGCGGAACTCCTTCAGCGGGCGGCGTGGCTTGGTGTCGAACAGTGGTGACGTAGCGTCGTGGAAGAGCTCGAACTGGCACTGCCCGCGCAGCCGCGGCGCGTCGAACACGAGCTTCGGAATGTGATCGGAACCCCTCGTCACCAGATAGACACTACCGAAAGTACGGGGTGGGACGCGGGCCCACGTTGATGAGCTCTGCTGCGCCAGCAGATCTGAGACACGTGTGCCACTAGCTGCAGGGCACTGGTGATTCTGTGGTTGCCGTAGCTGCCGCGTTCGGCGATACGAAAGGACGACGCGATGAAGACGCTTAGGCTCAGTGATGGGCGGACCCTTGCCTACGACACCTACGGTGAGCCCGACGGACTGCCGGTCATCTTCAACCACGGGTTGGCCGACTCTCGACTGATCCGAAACCCGGACGAGAGTTTGACCTCCTCGCTCGGGGTGTTCATGATCGCCGCGGACCAGCCCGGAGTCGGCGGCTCCACGCCCCAGCCGGGCAGAACGATGGTGGACTGGGGAGCCGACATGGAGCAGCTCGCCGACGAGTTGGGTTTGGGCCGCTTCGCCGTGGCTGGGCACTCCGGCGGTGGTCCGCATGCCCTCTCCATCGCCCACCGACTGCCGGACCGGGTGACCCATGGTTTGCTGGCGTCCCCGGTCGGCCCGTTCGACCAGGACGGCTTCGACAAGATGCTGGTCATGAAGGACCTCAAGGTCGTGGCCCGGCTGAGACGGTTCCACCGCGTCATTCGGTGGGCCTTCAAGTCCGACGTCAAGAAGGCGAAAAGGGACCTGGGCGGCTACCTTGAGGCAATGGCTGAGGACGATGCCTCGGATGCCGACACGTTCCTCGCCGATCCGGACCAGCGTGCCATGTTCGAGGCCAGTTTCACCGCCGGCATGGCGCAGGACGAAGAGGGTCTGTACGAGATGACGATGGCGCTGTGGGGCTGGGGCTTCGAGTTCGACGACGTCACCCAGCACTTTGACGTGTTTTATGGCGACGCCGACGACATCATCGACCCGGCCATGCCCCTACACGTAGCCGAACGACTCCCCGACGCCGATGCGCATGTCTGGCCAGGGGCCGGCCACTACGGCTTCGTCGACCGCGACCGCTGGGTCCAGTTCCTGGGAGCGCTCGTTGTTCACCATGGTCACCAGGCCCACCCCTGACAACGTTCTGCGGTGCAGGCACCGTACAGACAGGTATGGTGCGGGTGGGGTAGGGGATCACCCGCAGGACTGACCGTCGCAGGTAAGGGCAGGCTATGACAGACAGCCACATGTTCGCCGGACTTCGAGAGCGCCTGGGGAGCCGCTTGGGAAGGGTCATCGGCAACCCGGTGATCGAGCGCAAGGAGCTCGCGGCGTTCGACCTTGTCGTGTCCCGTCGTCAGGTCATGCACGGCTCCGGGATCGCTGCGGTGACCGCCTTGGTGGCGGCCGGGACGCCACCGACGATGTGGGGCCGGCAGGACTCCGCGCTCGCGGTCGACCCCGCTACTGTGGGACTGACCCAGGCCGAGCAGGTCTCGGTCACCGCCGCGGTGGCGTTGTCGGTGGGGTCCGAGACGTTCCAGGACACCGTCTATGCCGAGCAGGTCGTCTCGGCCGAGGCGGTGAATACGCACGCGGTAGTGGAGGGTGCGCGGGGTCAGTTACGGCTGCAGTCCGATCTGGAATCCGAGGACCCGCAGGAGTCGGCTTTTCTGGACACCGACTACCACTACGGCCAACCCGAGCTTATTCAGCTGGAGCAGGTGAGTGGAGGCTGGGAACTGGTGCACTACTACCACCCCTGGGGGGCCCGCAGCGACGGGGCGAAGACGGATGGACTGGAGCGGGCCGTGGTCATTGCGGCCGGTGTCTTGATCAATCCCAAGAAGGTGCTGACGATCACCGGGACGTACACCAACCGGTTTGTCGCCGGCTCTGGTGCGCAGAGCTCCCAAATCGCCTACGCCGCCTTCGTCGAGGATCCGGGCACGCAGGGTGGTGACTTCTCGGGTGGTTTCCTGTGCATCGGCATCGGCACGCTGAACTCGACGCCGCCGTACAACCCATCACAAACATATCCAGTCGAATGGCAGCACTACCCTCTATCCGACTTCCTGCTTCCCATCACCAACAACGAGGGCATTGGCGAGTTCCTCGGTTGTGACGTGTACACGCGGCCAGCGTACTCAGCGTCCCCAGCGGTCTACGACGCCGTCCAGGCCACCCAGCATCTGACCTTCTACTACAAGCCGGAAGCGGGGAACGTCTCGACCTTGGTGGCCTCCTTGGTCGATACCGGACAACCCGGAAAGGTCTCTGTTCAGTTATCGGCATTGCCCAACATCAGTGAGGACGTCAACTATCGAGTGGTCGACATCGACTGGAACCCCACCGAACCCGGGAGCGACGGCGCGTACGTCTTCAGCAGCATCACGTTGGCCACCAGCTCACAGAGCAGCCAGGGGGATCCCGTTATCTCCACCGCGAGCTGGCTGCCAGCAACCGCGACGGTGGGGAAGGTGCAGACCTTCGCTGACAGCCCCAACGTGACGTCCTGGGTGGTGACGTACGCTGGCCCCAACCACGTGGACAACCACACGGTCACCGGAGACACAGCCGCCGACATCGGCCAGTTCGACTTCTCGACCGTCGCTTGCGTGCATACCCTGTTCTCGACCAAAGCACTTGTGGCTGGCGGGGGGTTCGGCTGGGGTGATCGTCCCTACCGTCTGGTTCTGGCTAAGTTTGGGAGCGCGACGCTGGCGCTCTTTGTCTTGGGCTGCACCAGCGGGAGTAAGCCAGTCTTCCGAGTGGACGGCCTGTTCCCCTTGGGTCTGCCAGACGCAGCGAGCGCCGGCACCATCAGTAACCTCGCCGGGGGAGTGAGCAAGTTCGGCGGGTTCCGGTTCGTGGCCTCGGACGAAGACGGGAACGTATTCTTGCTGCGGCAGCAGCGGCTGGCAGGCAGCGACACTCCATACCCGCCCGCAGTCTATGGACCATTCACCAGGGCCGGGACACCGCGCACCGAGTGGAACAGTCTTGAGTACAACCCGCTACCCGCCACGACGTCCGCGGCCTCACCACTTCGCGATCTGGCGGCGTGGGTCGACAAGTTTGCGATTTACGACTCCGGCGCGACCTTGCCGCAGTATGCCGCCTACAACATGCTGCTGAGCATGTTGGTGGGGTTCGGGACCGACGACTCGAACATCACTCAGGGGACATGGTTGGGGAGCACGTTCAAGGCGGCGTATGCGTTGTCACGGTTCGGGTGCGACTCGGAGCACGTGGTCGTCAAGGCGGCACAGAGTGGGACGGCGGGTGATTTCGCGGCGTACACGATGTTCTGTAATCCGTTGACGAAGGTGTGGCATCAACGGTTGATCGCGCAGCAGGTGTTGCCTCAGCCGCCGGGGCTGAATGAGAGCGGGGACCATTTCCAGGCGACGGTGACCCCGGTGAACGCCTACGGTCACCCGGTCCCCGTGAACACTGGCAGCAACACGGATTATGCGATCGAGGTGCGGGCCGACGTGCCGACCGAGGTGATCGATGACACCCACAATCTGTATTACGACGTGAACCAGTATTCCTCGTTCACCGCGGCACCGGACCCGATGTCGGGGCAGTTGGTGCTGCTGGTGAAGGCGGAGACCTTCGCGCAAGCGTTGTATCTGCGGCCGGTGTTTACCAACGGCTTGCAACCATCGGGCAGCGATGCGTCGCTGTTGAAGTCGATCGCGGAGACCACGTTCCCTTGGATGTTGGTGAACATCTCTGCTGAGGCGCAGCAGCGGATGGGCAACGATGGGTCGGCCTCGGGTGAGGGTGACGGCACACCTATCGTGGATACGACCACGTATGTCTCGAGTGACACTCTTAAGGCCAGTAACAGCGCCACCCCGTGGGACTTCAAGGGCGGGTACAACCCATCCTCTAGCAATCTGGGCGACTTGGCCTCCTACATGAACACCTCTGGGCAGAACATGATCTCGGTCGCCGCGCAGACTACCGGCACGTATGCCGACGGCACCCCGGTGAACCCGTTGAGCTCACTGACACCGGTGGGTTCGGGGTCGGCGCTGACGGTGGGCACGACCACCTTTGGCTACAGCAACGGCACCGTGAGCCACAGCACCTCGACATCCTCCTCATCCCCTGCTGGGTTGGGGGGGATCTTCTCCGGTATCAGTCACGCCCTGCATGACGCGTTGCACTGGTTGCAGCATGTGGAGGGTCAGGCGTATAAGGACCTGGCTAACGGGGCCGTGGCGGTGGCGATCAAAACCGAGCAGATCGAGGCGACAGTCTCAGCGGACATCATGAAGCAGGTCAATGGCATAGACAAGGCGCTCACCCAGGTGGTATCCACCATCGAGGAGTACGCCAACATCGTGGTCAATGTGTTGGTCACGATCGTGGAGGACAGCTTCATCTATGAGCTGATCGAGCTGATCATCGCGCTGATCTCGCTGTTCCAGTACTTCGAGGACATCCTCAAGCTGAGCAACGACCTGCATACCCGGTTCATCGACATCTTGCAGGGCACCAACGGGTATGCCATTCCCGATCTTTCCGGGTGGTCCACCTACGACTTGGCCACGACATACCTGGGGTCCGGGAGCCAGACGGAGTCTGACCTCGGGTCGGTTGACGCCTCCTCGGTGCCGAACAGCATCGAGCAGGGCATCTTGGACCTGGTGCAGGCCAGCCCGTTAAGCAAGAAGATCCTCGGCAAGGTCATGTCTGAGGTGAGCAAGTTTCTCAATGCGACTCAGCCCAGCTCGCCGCTGTCCTTCAACATGGGCAGCAGCGCGGCGTTCACTTCGTTCTCCTCCGACCTGGTGGACCTGGGTGAGGCCATGGTTGAAGGTGTGGCCGACCTGTCGACCGAGGTCGCCACCGACCTCATCGAGGGCCTGAGCCAAGACATCGAACAACCACAGAACGCCTTTACGAACATGATCAATGACCTGGCCGATCTGACCGAACAGTTCGCTGTCGACGCACTGGAGCCAGTGTGCGACTTCATCGATGCTCAGGTGAGCAGCGCCCCGCAGGTCGCGTTGGACGCGATCGGCCAGAGTGGGTACATCACGTTGAAGATCCCCGGACTGGCCGATCTGTGCAAGCTGTTCG
>JBARZG010000144.1:0-40308 GCA_049649785.1 Ornithinimicrobium sp.
TTCGAGGAGTGCACCGGCGCCGAGGTCAGCTATGAAGGCTCTCGTGACTTCGAAGCGCAGTTGCAGGTCCGCCTCCAGGCGGGCAACCCTCCGGACATCGCCTTCGTCCCCCAGCCGGGTCTGCTCAACACCATCGCGACCACTTTCCCGGACAAGGTCGCCCCGGTTTCGGACGTGGCAGTGTCTAACGTCGACGAATACTATGACCCGCTGTGGAAGGAGCTCGGCACCGTCGACGGCAACTACGTCGCAGCGCCATTGGGCGCGAACGTGAAGTCGTTCGTCTGGTATTCGCCGACCGCCTTCGAGGAGGGTGGGTATGAGATCCCCACCACTCAGGAGGAGTTGCTGGCGCTGACGGACCAGATCGTGGCCGACAACCCCGAGGCCAAGCCGTGGTGTGCTGGCATCGAGTCGGGCACCGCCACCGGGTGGACCGCCACCGACTGGCTCGAGGACTACATGCTGCGCACCGCTGGACCGGATGTCTACGATCAGTGGGTCGCCCACGAAATTCCGTTCAACGACCCCCAGGTTGTTGACGCGCTGGACGAGGTGGGCGGGATTCTGCGCAACGCGGATTACGTCAACGGCGGTTTGGGTGGCGTCGAGTCGATCGCGACCACCGCCTTCAGCGATGCGGGCATCCCGATCCCGGCTGGCAACTGCTACATGATGCGTCAGGCTTCCTTCTACCAGGCCAACTGGGATGAGGAGTTGACGGTGGCCGAAGACGGTGACGTCTTTGCGTTCTATCTGCCCGGTGAGACCGAGACGGACAAGCCGTTGCTGTTGGGTGGTGAGTTCACGCTCGCCTTCGCCGATCGTCCCGAGGTTGCTGCCTTCCAGGGCTACCTGACCAGCCCCGAGTGGTCGAACGTCAAGGCGCAGCTCAGCGGTCCCGGCTGGATTTCGGCCAATACGGAGCTGAACCCGGACAACTTGGTGAGCCCCATCGACCAGCTGTCTGTCGAGTTGCTGACCGATGAGGAGGCCACCCTTCGTTTCGATGGTTCAGACCTGATGCCCGCCGCCGTGGGGTCTGGAACGTTCTGGACCGCCATGACCGACTGGATCGCCCTCGGGACAAGCTCAGAAGATGTCCTGACCTCGGTCGAGAGCAGTTGGCCTAGCGAGTAGTCACCAGACGGATCGATTGTGCGACGGGTGGTGGCTGTGCTGTGAAGCACCACCACCCGTCGTGTCGCTCCACTGGTTGCTACCCCTACTTCCACTTAGGAGGCACATATGGATTTTCTGCTTGACACCGAGACGTCCGGTTCAAAGATCATCGTCATGGTCATCGCCATCCTCGCCTTTGCTGCGGTCATGGCAATCGTGTTGTATGTGGCCGACAGGCCCCGGGTCCCACGCTGGGTCCTTGTGACGGGGTTCCTTGGCCCAGCCGTACTGTTGATCAGCGTCGGCTTGATCTATCCCGCAATCCTGACCATCATCGACTCCTTCCAGAACACTTCGGGTGACATGGTGGGCTTCGACAACTACGCCACCATCTTTGGCACTCCGAACTTCCGAACAGTGCTCTTCAACACGGCACTATGGGTGGTCCTCGTCCCGTTGCTCTCGACCGCCTTCGGCTTGATGTATGCCACGTTGGTCGACCGCGCGTTTGGTGAAAAGTTTGCCAAGACACTGGTCTTCTTGCCGATGGCCATCTCCATGGTGGGCGCTTCCATTATCTGGAAGTTCGTCTACGAGTTCCGCCCGGACCAGGCCGGTGTTGAGCAGATCGGATTGCTGAACCAGTTGCTCGTCCTCGTCGGGCTACCACCTCAGCAGTTCCTGCTCGATCCCCCCATCAACAACCTGTTCTTGATTGCGGTCATGATTTGGATCCAGACCGGATTCGCCATGACCGTGCTGTCGGCGGCCATCAAGGCGATCCCGGACGAGATCATCGAAGCTGCCAAAATGGATGGCGTTCAGGGCTTCCCGATGTTTAGGTACGTCACGCTCCCCACAGTGCGCCCCGCGGTGGTCGTAGTCATCACCACCATCGCCATGGCGACACTGAAGGTGTTCGACATCGTCCGAACAATGACCGGTGGACAGTTCGACACATCGATCGTGGCCAATGAGTTCTACAGCCAGAGCTTCATCTTTGGTCGATCCGACATCGGAGCGGCCCTTGCTGTGCTGCTGTTCATCCTGGTTGTTCCGATCATCTTGTACAACGTCCGTCAGATGCGACTCTCGGAGGAGCAGCGATGAGCCAAGCACCCACAACCCCAGACACCCCGGGTGGAGAGCACCACGGTGGTTCTCCGGCTGCCAAGGCCACTCCCGGCGGCCCGGATGTCACCGAACGCAAAGAGCCACGCAAGCTCACCCGCAAGGAGCAACGGGCAGTCGATGCAAAGACGCGGCTGACCTCGCCATGGGCCTCCGGCTTCGCAATCGTGCTGGCCATCCTGTGGTCGGTGCCGACGTTCGGGCTGCTCATCAGTTCTTTCCGGCCAGAGAATGAGATCAAGACCACAGGCTGGTGGACCTTCTTCGCCAACCCTGAGGTCACCCTTGAGAACTATGACGCGGTTCTCTTTGGTTCATCAACGGACTTCGCGAGCGCCTTCCTGAACACAGTGGTCATCACACTGCCGGCGGTGTTCATCCCGATCTCTCTTGCGCTGTTGGCCGCATACGCCTTCGCGTGGATTGACTTCAAGGGTCGCGGCATTTTGTTCGTTGCGGTGTTCTCCTTGCAAGTCGTACCGATCCAGATCGCCCTGATCCCGCTACTGACGCAGTACGTCAGCTTCGGTATCGACGGTTCACTGTGGGTCTTGTGGTTGTCCCACTCGATCTTCGCCCTACCGTTGGCGATCTTCCTGTTGCACAACTTCATGATGGACATCCCTCGGTCTCTCATTGAGGCTGCGCGGGTCGATGGAGCAGGGCACGTCAAGATCTTCTTCCAGGTCTTGCTGCCTCTGCTAGTGCCCGCGATCGCGTCGTTCTCGATCTTCCAGTTCCTGTGGGTGTGGAATGACCTGCTCGTCGCGTTGGTCTTTTCCAGCACTGAGCTTCAGCCGCTGACGCTGAAGATTCAGAACCTGGCGGGTAGTCGTGGCGCCGAGTGGCAGCTGCTCTCAGCAGGTGCCTTTGTCGCCATGGTTGTGCCACTAGTGGTGTTCCTGTCTTTGCAGCGCTTCTTCGTCCGCGGCCTGCTGGCCGGTGGCGTTAAGGGCTGACCGGTTATTGGATCGCACCATGACGACAATCTCCGATGTGGCGCGAGTGGCCGGGGTCTCAGTGGCTACCGTCTCTCGCGCCCTTCGGGGCGTCAGCACCGTCAACACAGCAACGCGCGACAGGGTGCTTGCGGCTGCCCGTAGTCTTGACTACGTGGCCTCTCCCACCGCTGCTTCGCTGGCCTCGGGTCGCACCCGCGTGATCGGCATCGTTATGCCGTTTCTGACTCGGTGGTTTTTCGTCAACGCGCTGAGTGCGATCGAGAAGACCCTGCGAGAGCACGGCTATCACGCCCTGCTGATCGACCTAGAGGCAGACTCGGCCTTCGAACGCCGGGCTTTGACCACCCAGATGCTCAACAAACGGGTCGACGGCCTGATCACGCTGAACGTGCCCTTACGCGATGAGGAGCTAGCCCTCATCAACAAACTGGGGCTGCCCGTGGTCGGCATTGGCAACCCGGTGCCCGGTCACCCCTTGATCCATATCGACGACGAGCTCGCCGCGCGGACGGCGCTGGACCATCTGGTCAACCTCGGACATACCCAGATCGGTTACGTCGGGTCGGTGCCTCCGGGGGCCGAGCACCGCCTCGTCCCGTGGGGACGTCTGATGGGATTCCGAGCTGGGATGCGCGAGCACGGGATCATGCTCCACAATGAGTGGATAGTCTCGTGCGACTGGTCGGCCAAAGACGCCGCCAAACAGGCACGAGCCCTCTTCCTCGGCGAGCGGATTCCCACGGCTGTCGTCGCGGCGAGCGACGAAATCGCGATTGGCGTGATGGCAGTCGCAACAGAGTCCGAGCGCCGTATACCCCAGGACATCTCCATCATCGGTATCGACGACTTCGAACTCTCCAGTGTCCTCAAATTGAGCACGGTGCGCCAAGACATCGACGCCCAAGGTCGGGCCGCTGCCGACACGTTGCTGCACACCCTTCTCTCGCCGACTGAGGAACCAGCCCCGCCGAAACCAGCGGACATGGTGGACGACGTTCTGACCGTCGCCACTAAGCTTGTCGTTCGCCGGACAACTAGCCCGCTGCGCCGATCGGTCGATCACGTGCCCTCGCTACTGGCATTACGGCCTGACATCTAGGCCGCACCTCAACTTCGCCCGTTGACTTCCCGCGTGCTGAACAACCCTGATCCAACTCACGCCTGACCTGACGTGCTCAACGATCTTATGAACGCCAGAAGTGTCAGCGGGTGTAGTTCAATCCCTGGGGCGTAACACCCTTCCCTACACCAAGACCGCGGGTTCGTACCGGTCGGCCCAAGGAGTTCGGACCGTGAGCCACGTCAGGTTGCGGACCGTGAGCCACGTCAGGTTGCCGACCGTGAGCCGCGTCGGACTCGCGGATGGGACCGAAGGCTCTCAACAACGGATTATCCGGCCCACGGCATACCCGAGGGGTTCCGTCCCGCGACGCGCCCGAGTTGGAGCGGCTCAGGGGTGCACGTGCACCCCTGAGCCGTTTTCGGTGGGCGTGTCGTCGGCATATGAGTGCTGTCGCTGTCTAGCGGCTTCGGTCTTGCCGACGATCAGGCTGTCTAGCGGCTTCGGTCCTGCCGACGATCAGCCTGACCGCTACGTCCGCCAGCACCGCGATGGCTACGTCCACCATCGCGGTGGCCACCGCGTCCCGCATCACCCTGACTTCTACGCCCGCCGTCGCGCTGACCGCCACGCCCACCCGCATAGCCCCGACCGCGCCCACCTGATGAGCCGCGTCGCCGAGGCCGAAGCAGGGCGTCCAACTGCGACTGCGGGATCGACTCGCCGGACGGCGTACGGCCACCCGCGGTGGCAACGACAGAATCGTCTCCGGCTGAGACCGAAACTGCCTTGGTCTGAGCACCCGCAGCGTCCAGCAGTCGCAGCACCTGGCGTCGCTGATGCGGCAGCGCGAGAGTGACCACCACGCCATCGCGCCCAGCGCGGGCCGTGCGGCCGGAGCGGTGCAAATAGTCCTTGTGGTCCGCAGGGGGGTCGGCCTGCAACACCAGCGAGATGTCATCGACGTGAATACCCCGGGCTGCCACGTCGGTGGCAACCAAGACAGGCAATTGACCGGACTTGAACCCTTCGAGCACTCGGGTGCGTTGAGCTTGGTTCAGCCCACCGTGCAACGCAGCGGCAAAGACACCCGACTCACGCAGTTGAGTCGCTATCCGATCCGCTCCCAGTTTCGTGCGTACAAAGACCACGGTGCGTCCCTGTCGGTTCGCGATTGCCGCGGTGATGTCCTTCTTCTCATGCGGATGCACCAAGAAGAGGTGGTGTTCCATCGTGGCCACGCTGGCCTGAGCGTCGTCTGTCGAGTGCGTCACAGGGTCGCTCAAGTACTTCTTGGCCACCTTGTCGACGCCGTGGTCGAGCGTTGCCGAGAACAACATGCGCTGACCGCCGGTAGGCGTCAGGTCCAAGATCTCAGTGATCGCCTCGACGAAGCCCATCTCAGCCATATGATCTGCCTCGTCGAGCACGGTGATCTTGACATCAGACAGGTCAGCAGCGCCACGCTCGATCAGGTCGAAAAGGCGGCCCGGAGTGGCCACCAAGACTTCGACGCCGTCGTCCAATGACCGCAACTGAGGTGTATAGGACATCCCGCCAGCGATGAGCTGGTGTCGCACTGAGACCGCCGACATCAGCGGGCTCAAGGCGTCGACGATCTGCATCGCCAACTCACGAGTGGGCGTCAGGATCACTGCGTGCGGGCGGTGCGGCTTGGCGCGGCCCACCTTGGCCAGGCGATCCAGCATCGGGAGCCCAAAAGCCATCGTCTTGCCCGACCCTGTTTGTCCCCGGCCGAGCAGGTCCCGCCCAGCGAGCGCGTCGGGGATGGTAGCTTGCTGAATCGGGAACGGGCTCACGATCCCCGCCCAGGCCAGAGCCGCCACGAGGTCGGGGTGCAAACCCAGGCCGGCAAAGGCATTATCCGCATCCACCGGCACTGCTTGGACGCGGGGAGGTGAGGGTGTGGACCGCTCTGGCCTGGTGAGTTCGGCTGCGGCCCGGTCCCGACCACTGGGACGACGCTGCGTCGAACGCAACTCCTCAGTGTCCGGTCGGCCCTGCACATCCTCGCGATGGTTGCGGAATGTGTGCTCGCGATGCTCGGAGTTGCTCGGAGGACGAGTCCGGTCACTTCGCTTACTCCGCTCCCGGTCATCACGAGAGGAATAGCCACTCCCCCGATCACTACGCCCACGACGATCTCGATCATCACGAGACGAAGAACGGCTGTTGTGGCCTCGGTCCGCGCGATCCCGATCATCAGGAGAGGAATAGCCACTCCCGCGATCACTACGCCCACCACGATCCCGATCATCACGAGACGAAGAACGGCTGTTGTGGCCTCGGTCCGCGCGTTCCCGCTCATCGCCGGTGTCCCGACGGTCGCGGTTCCCGCCTTCTGTGCGAGCGGGTCGCCCACGGGGGTCGGTGCGCGCCGGGCGTCCCTGTCCCGAGCCACTGGCCCCACGACCGCGGAATGTACTGGAGGGTCGGTCCCTGCCGGCCGAGGACCCGGAAGCGGGGGCCTGCGACGGCTGACGCCCCGTCGAGCGCGGCGTATTGTCGTCGGTTTTACCCTGTGCGGCGCGCCGGGCGGATCGTTGTGACTGCTCGCGAGCGATGCGCGCCGCCTTCTTCTGCGCGCTTGAGTGCCGTGCCTTCTTCTTGCCTTCGGGCGCGCTGGAGCGCCGGGATTGTGCTGCCATCGTGGCCATCTGCCTTCGTGTCGTTGAGGTCGGCGCGCCTCAACGCCTCATGGGCGTGACCGGACCTACCCCCAGTGGTCGCTATCGCGAACCTGCGTGCCAGCAGGTGTTGTAACCCTGTGGCGTGGGTGCCCGGCGCAACAGCCCGGACAAGGTAAATGTTAGCAGGGTTCGACTCCCACTCAGGCGTCGATCCGCTCACGGTCCAAAGCATCAGCAGACTCGACGATGAAATCCTTGCGCGGTGCAACCGAAGCACCCATCAACAACTCGAAGACATGCTCGGCGCGCTCGGCGTCGGGCAGTGTGACCCGCCGCAACGTCCGCTTTCGCGGATCCATGGTGGTTTCGGCGAGCTGGTCGGCGTCCATCTCGCCGAGCCCCTTGTAGCGCTGCATGGGCTGTTTCACCGTGCGGCCACGTCGTTGTAACTGCCGCAGGGTGCTGCGCATCTCGGTCTCGGTGTAGGTGTAAATCAGCTCGCGCTTGGACCGCTGAGACGCGCTGACGTCTAGTCGGTGTAGCGGCGGCATCGCGGCATACACCCGTCCGGCCTGGACCAACGGACGCATATAGCGGAAGAACAACGTCAGCAGGAGCGTGCGGATGTGTGCACCGTCGACATCCGCATCGGTCATGATGATGACCTTGCCGTAGCGGACCAGGTCGAGGTCGAAGGAGCGCCCAGAGCCGGCGCCGATGACCTGAATGATCGCGGCGCACTCCGAGTTGTGCAGCATGTCCGAGACCGTAGCCTTCTGCACATTCAAGATCTTGCCCCGGATCGGCAGTAGCGCTTGGTAGTCACTCGACCTCGCCAACTTGGCCGTCCCGAGGGCACTGTCGCCCTCAACGATGAACAGCTCTGAGCGCTCCTGATCACCGGTGCGGCAATCGGCGAGCTTGGCCGGCAAAGTCGAGGATTCCAGAGCGTTCTTGCGACGCTGCGTTTCCTTGTGCAGCCGAGCTGACACTCGCGATTTCATCTCGGCGACGACTTTGTCGAGGAGCACACTCGCCTGCGCCTTGTCCGCTTTCGCCGTCGAGGTCAACCGCTTCGTCAACTCGGTATCGACCACCTTGGCCACGATCCCTCGCACCGCTGGGGTGCCCAGCACTTCCTTGGTCTGACCCTCGAATTGTGGCTCTGCCAAGCGCACCGTGACGACGGCTGTCATCCCAGCCAGCGCATCGTCCTTCTCGATCCGGTCGTTTCCAATCTTGAGCCGCCGCGCGTTGTTCTCTACCTGTTTGCGCAACACCTTGAGCAGGGCTTGCTCGAAGCCCGCTAGGTGCGTGCCGCCCTTGGGTGTTGCAATGATGTTGACGAAGCTGCGCGTCTGCGCGTCATACGCGGTCCCCCAACGCAGGGCAATATCGACATCGCAGGCGCGCTCAACCTCAGTGGAGTTCATCCGCCCCGCCCCATCGAGCACCGGCACCGTCTCGGTGAACGCGGCCGATCCCTGAAGACGCCAAACATCGGTCACCGCCGGGTCGGCCGCGAGGAAGTCGACGAATTCGGCAATACCGCCGCTATGCACGAAGGTCTGCTCCGCGGGCTCGGCGTTGCGCCGGTCAGTGATGGTGAGTTGCAGCCCTGGCACCAAGAAGGCCGTCTGCCGCACCCGGTCGACCAGCTCCTGCTCAGCGAACGTTGCTCCCTTGATGAAGATTTGCGGGTCGGCCCAGTAGCGGACCCGGGTGCCAGTGACGCCGCGCTTGGCTTTGCCAGCGACCCTCAGCGTCGACGTCTTCTCAAACGGCGTGAACGGGGACATCGGAGAGCACCCGGCGCTGTCATCGAAGGTCCCCGGCTCGCCCCGGCGAAAACTCATCGCGTACGTCTTGCCGGCTCGATCAACCTCGACATCCAACCGCGCCGACAACGCATTGACAACCGAGGACCCGACTCCGTGCAAACCGCCAGAAGCCGCATACGATCCCCCGCCGAACTTGCCGCCAGCGTGCAGCTTGGTGAAGACCACCTCTACCCCGGACAAACCGGTCGAGGGCTCGACGTCGACCGGAATTCCACGTCCGTCGTCACTGACTCGAACGGAGCCGTCGCCCAGCAACTCGATACCGATCTGGGTGGCGTGAGCGCCCAGTGCTTCGTCCACCGCGTTGTCGATGATCTCCCACAGGCAATGCATGAGCCCGCGGGAGTCGGTGGACCCGACATACATCCCCGGTCTCTTGCGGACCGCCTCCAAGCCCTCTAGCACTTGGAGATGCCGGGCCGAGTAGTCGGTGGCGATGGCGATTCCCTTCTATAGCTGGTTGGACGCCGCTCGGTGTCCAACCATCGACGTTGCTTCGAAGGCTAACCCCTGCGGTCGACCCGCGGCGCAGACAAGCCGACCCAATCCGAATCGGGTCGGGTCTCGAATCGCTGATAGCTACCTGATCGCGTCCGAGTTCCCGTGTGTTCCAACTTGATCGGGCTCTCGCCGGAGGCCCGCAACATAGGCTTCCGCTGAGCGAGGACACGACGGGTCGAACCCTTCGTCCCGTAGTCCTGAGCGTACTTGCAGCGCGTTTGGTCGACGCACGCTGTGCGGGCTCCGGCCCTCGGTAACGCTCGCGGGTTACGTTGAGGCGACGAGGAGACCGCAGGCTCCCCAAGGGGGCCTGTGGTTCTCATCTGCGTAGGTTGGCTGAGTGTTAGTCAGCAAGTTCGATGGACAAAAGCGGCTCGGTGGTCGGTTGCTCAGAGCCCCCGGCCGGCTCCACGCTCAGCGCCACAGCCACCGGCTCAGTGGGAGTGCTCCGCAACCTCATCTCCACCTGATCGGGGTCGTCCTCGCCATCGACAACCCCCGCCGAGGTGATCACGCCCGCGTCGTCGACCCACCATGCCTGGTAGACCTCTCCTGGCGAAAGCGCGGGTAGGTCGTCAGTCAGCAATACGGAACGATTGACCGACTCAGAGGACACGACAGCAAGAACCTCGCCCTCGAAGTCGACCTCGAAGCGTTGCGCATCATCGGCCTGCACAACCTGTTGGACCGGGCTGAGGTCATCGTCGCCATCTTGCAGTATGGCGACGCCTCCGACCGCGATCACTCCCGCTGCGGCAAGGCCCCAGAGGGCGGTCAGTCGTTTGCGTCCCTGCGTGCTGGCCGGCATGACTTCTGCACGCTCATCCTCGGCAGCCATCCCACCGACATCGTCAACACGATCTACAGCTTGATCCGCGACCGCGTCGAGGACCCGGTCGCGCAGACTAGCAGGGGGAGGGATCTCGCGGCCGTCAGTAAGATGCACGGCGGCCTCGACAAAGACCGCGAGCTCTTCACGGCACGCAGCACAGCCACGTAGGTGTTCCTCGACGAGGCGACGCTCGTCGGCATCGACGGCATCCAGCGCGTAGGCAGCGACCAACGAGTCGACGTGTGGCGTAGGTGTAGTCACAGCGTGCCTCCCGTCGTCTCTCGTAGTTTGCGTAGCCCGTCACGGATCCGAGTCTTCGCAGTGCCGAGAGGCACGCCCATAGCGATGGACACTTCCCGATGTGTCATTCCTTGGAAATAAGCCAACTCCAGTGCCTCTTGGTGCGGAGGGCCAAGATCCACCACAGCCGTGCGCACAGCGCTGGCCTGCAGTCGGTCCTCGACCTCCTGCCCCGTAGGGTCCGGTGGAGGCCTATCTTGACGTGATTCGTAATCCTCATCCCGAACGGATTGGGCCTGCGCCGAGCGAACCCGATCCACGGCTCGTCGATGGGCCAGGGTCATCATCCATGACAGAGCATTTCCACGTGCGGAATCGAAGGATGAGCAGTTGTTCCAAATCTGGAGAAAGACCTCTTGGGTGACTTCCTCGGACTGTGCATGATCTCGAAGGACCCGGACGACCAGTCCGTGGATGCGCCCCGAGACCTGGTCGTATAAAGCAGCGAAGGCTTGCTGATCCCCAGCGGCGCTGCGCCGCAACAACTCCTCAGGAGTGGGGTCCTCAAGGCTAGACACCGACCCATCATGGACCACGGTTACGCCCTGGGCAGAACAGGACACACGCGGAGAGGTTGTCGCGTTGCAGGAGTGTGGGTCCATGTTTGACTGGTTCCACTTCGGGAACCGATGAGATTGCGGCCCGAAACGCCTCGAAAGGAGCACAGACGTGAACGCTACTTTGACCTCCGACTTGACCGTTGCCCACCGCTGCGATCGCTGCGGTGCCCAAGCCTACGTCCGCGCTCGCCTGCCAGAGGGCCTGGAGCTGCACTTCTGTGCTCACCACGGCCGGACGCATCTGGACAAATTGCGCGACCTGGACGGCGTGTCCATCACAGATGAGTCACATCGCCTACATGACGAAGAGTCAAACACCGCGCGGTGATCCTTGCCGGTGACCGCACGCAAGCGGCGCCCACCGCCCACAGGATGACTACAGACCTCCTGGCGGTGGGCCCATGATCGTCGCTGCATCCACCATTGTGATGGTGGTAGGACTCTTCGGAATTGTCATTCCAGTCCTTCCAGGACTGTTGTTCGTGTGGTCCGGGGTGTTGATCTGGGCGATCTCGCAGGGATCGGGGCTAGCCTGGACTGTCCTTACGGCAGTGACCGTGATCGCGCTGGCGGGTGCGGCCCTGCAGTTCCTCGTGCCCGGGCAGCGGATGCGGAACGCCGGCGTCGCCACCAGCACGTTGGTGGTCGCCGTAGCGGCCGGCATCGTGGCCGGGATCGCGTTGCCGGTCGTGGGCTTTTTCATCGGTTTTCCGTTGGGGATCTACGTGGTGCAACGCATGCGTCGTGGCGGTCATGTCGAAGCACGGCAATCGACCGTGTTGGCCATCAAGGCAATTGGCTTGAACATCCTCATCGAACTCAGCACAGCCTTGATCATCGTCGCCCTGTGGATCTGCGCAGTGGTGTGGTGGAGCTAGTCGCTCTCGCGCCGCTTGTCCCATCGCTGTTCCATCCGCTGCATAAACGAGCCACCACCACGCGTCTTCGGCTTCTTCTTGGCGCCGTTAGGTGCTTTCGGCCCGTCGCCACCGACGACAGACAGTGTGGGCTTGCCAGCGCTGCCTTTGGTGGGGCTGAAGGCCAATACACCGCCCAGAACCATGGCACCGAAACCGACACCGCCAATCCAGATCGTCGCCAGGAACACTCCGAGGAGGACCAAGCCGAGCCCGAGCACAGCCAAGATCACCCCGATCAGGGCACGCCGACGTGATGGGCCCTGCGGGGTGGACTTCTTCAAGTTAGAGGCAAACCGCGGATCCTCGGCGTAGAGCGCGTGCTCCATCTGCTCGAGTACACGTTGCTCGTGCTCGGAGAGCGGCACTGGGAACCTCCCGGAGGTATGACGTGCGAGCACTTGCTTGGTGCCAGCATCCTTCTTACAGGGTAAATCGTGAACGCTGGAAGCACTACCCCGGGTTCCCGATCTCTGGATTTAGTTTACGCCTACCGCTGGGCTGGCGTCGTCCAGGTCATGTTTACGCGCCATGCTGGATCAAACTGGCCGGGCGCACCGCGTGGGCTCCGAAGCGATCGACGGCCCGATCAACCGCTCGTTCCGCCTCGCGCCAACCGTACAGGGGCTCGTCGAGGCGAGCCTGGACCGGAGTTGCCTCACTGGCGGTGAGTCCCTCGACCCTGACCCCGAGAAGGCGAATACGGACCCGCTGCAGACCCAACGCCTGATAGAGCATCACCGCCGTCGCGTAGACGTCCTGGGTCACGTCGGTAGGCCGGGCCATCGTGCGCGACCGAGTAATTGTCGTAAAGTCCGAAAACCGAACAGTGAGCACGACTGTGCGCGCCATCATCTGGGCATGGCGCAATCGCGACGTCGTGCGATCGCTGAGATGAAGGAGCTGGCGATGCAACACCTGAGGATCGTCAATATCGTGGCTGAAGGTCTGCGATGACCCCACGCTGCGCTCGGTCCGGGACGGTGTCACCCGCTCGGTGGCAGGTGATGTGCCCCATGCCAACGCGAAGAGATGCTCGGCTGCGTTCTTTCCGACCGCGCGTTCCAACGTGCGGGCAGGCAAGTAGGCGATGTCGGCAACTGTCCGCAGACCGAAGGTGTGTAACTCTGCTTCGGTAGCCTCCCCCACCCCCCACAATGCACCGACCGGCAGCGGATGCAGGAAAGAGACCACCTCATCGGCTGGGACCATCACCACCCCGTCGGGTTTGGCTGCTCGAGAAGCCATTTTGGCGACTGCCTTGTTGGTTGCCCCTCCCACCGAACAGGTGATGTGCTGTTCATCGGCGATGGTGTCCTTGATCCAACAGGCGATCTGAGCAGGTGTTCCCAGTCGGCGCCGACACTGTGAGACGTCCAGAAAAGCCTCTTCCATGGACAACGTCTCCAGCACTGGAGTGACTTCCGCGAAGACCGACATCACCGCCTCAGAGACTCTGCTGTACGAGTCGTAGTCAGGTCGCAACACCACGGCAGCTGGACACAGCCGACGCGCCGTCGACATCGGCATACCCGATCGCACGCCGAAAGCTCGTGCCGGGTAGCTGGCGCACAGCACTACACCACGCCAGCCACCACCGATGATTACGCATTGATCGTGCAACTCCGGTTTGTCGATCAGAGACACCGAGGCATAGAAGGCATCCATGTCTACGTGGAGCACCGTGCAGCCGCGATCGCCTCGGCGGTGATCGTTCACCGCCCCGAACTCCCGGGGCTGGAGTGCCACAACTTGCGATCGCTGCCAGGCGGGCCGACATCGGCATAGGGCGATTGGGCGAAGCCCGAAGCATGCAGCAACACCCGACGTGGCCTCCCGTGCGGTGAGTTCCCGGCGCCCGAGTCAGCTTTCAGCGCCGCGCTTGCCGCAGCGGCCTCAGTGCGCTCCATCAGTGCCCATACCGCGTCGATTCCCTGGGTGCGATACACCTGATCGAGCTCGGTCATCTCCCACGCTGCGGTGGCTCGCACCGATCGCCCGCGTGGTCCGGTCCGGCGCAACACGCCACGGACCACCAGGAGCCACGAGTGGAAAACTGTCGCAGCGTAGGGGCCTTGCACGTCTTCGAAGAACGTCGCATCGCTGGGCCCGGTGCCGTCGTCCAAGGTCAAGAAGACCACCCTTCGACCTGAGCGGATAGGAGGAGTCTGGGTGGCGACCTTGGCCCCGGCGATCAGCACCTCCGAGGCATTGCGGCGGGTCAACAGTTGCCGCGCCGGGGTGACTCCCAGCGCGTCGAGCAACGGCTGGTACGTGCTCGTGACGTGACCGCTGACGTCCATCCCGAGCGCATCGAGCTCGGCCATGGTCTGCTCCTGGGCGCTCATCGCCGGCAGACCGCTGCCGGCCAGCACCTGCGGCTCATCCACCAGATCCAGAGCCAATTGGGTGTTCAGGCCAGAACGCGGATGCCATGACCGCCCACCCTGAGCTTGTGCACCGGCGCGTGCTGCGACCTCGCCGCCGACAGCGTCCACCTCGATCACGCGCCGCGCCTTGGTGCTGCGCGGTGCAACGGAGCGGTGAGTGCGTGACCACCGATCAAGTTCACGGACGGTCAACAGCAGGTCGCGACGGGTCAACGCCTGATCGTGGGCATGCATCTCGTCGAACCCACCGATGGTGACCAACCGCTCCACCACGGGACGAGAGACCGCTGCGCGCCTCCAGAAGTCGGCCAACGAGATATAGGGTTGGCCAGCCACAACCCGCTCGACTTCGGCATCGGTGATGCCCTTGATCTCACTGAGCGACAATCGGATGCCGTATCGGCCAGCTCGCTGCTCGATCGTGGCCATTTCCTCATCGACGCGGTCTGTTCCACCGGCAGAGCCTGTTGCAACGGCTGAGTCCGCTGCACCGGCAGAGCCTGTTTCACTGAGATGGTCTGTTGCCACCACACGATCCGACGTGATGGTGGACGGGCCTTGCTTCGGTGTCTCTGGCGCGGTGGGAACAACACCGGCGAGACGCTCCACGCGGTATGTCGCGCCGCAGGCATTGACGTCGATGCCGAGGACTCGCACGCCCATATTGCGCGCTTCATCCAAGATCAACCGCTTGGGATACATCCCTGGGTCGTGGGTCAGCACACCGGCCAGGAACGCCGCGGTGTGGTGAGTCTTCAACCATGCCGATTGATAGGTCGGTAGGGCGAACGCCGCAGCATGTGCCTTGCAGAAGCCAAACGAGGCGAACGCGGCCAGCACACCCCAGATGCGCTCGACCTCAGCGCCGGTATAACCGCGGTCCAGCGCGGCCGGACGCCACCATTGCTCGACCTGTTGTTGACCCACCGGCGAGCCCATGGCACGGCGCACCTCGTCGGCCTGGGCCAAGGAGACCCCCGTGGTCTGCGCGACGATCTTGAGCACCTGCTCGTGAAAAACCACCACCCCATAGGTGCTCTTCAGTGCTGGTATCAACGCGGCGTGGAGGTATTCCGGCTCGTTCCATCCCTGACGCGCGTGGAGAAAGGGGCGGATCATGTCCGACTTGACCGGGCCGGGGCGGAACAGCGAGATGTCGATGATGATGTCCTCGAAGGTCTCCGGAGCAAATTTGCCGACCAACTCTCGCTGACCCGGGGACTCGATCTGAAAGCACCCCAGGGTTCGAGTCGATTGGATCAGGGCAAAGGTCGAGGGGTCATCGCGTGGGACATCTTGCTCGTCATCGAGGTCGATGACGACGTCGTCGACCCGTTCGATCTCATCAAGAGCATGCGCCATCGATGACTGCATCCTGATCCCGAGCACGTCCAACTTCAGCAAACCAAGCTCTTCGACATCGTCCTTGTCGAACTGACTCATCGGGAATCCCAGCCAACTCGCCTCCACTGGCGTGCGGTCCAACAGCCCGGTGTTCGACAGGATCACTCCGCACGGGTGCATCGCCACATGCCGTGGCAGAGAGTCCAAACTCTCCACCAACTCGAACAGCAAGGTCATCGCCGGAGCATCGAAGCCCAGTCGTTGCAACTCGGGCAGATCGTTGATCGCGGCCCGTGCGTCACGGGCCCTGATGTGCGGAAAAGCCTTGGCGATGATGTCGACCTCACCCGGCGGCATACCCAAGGTGGCAGCGACATCGCGAATGGCGTGACGCACCCGATAGGTCTCCATCATGGACACGCAGGTCACCCGCTGCGAGGAGAACCGCTGCAAAATCCGTTCGTAGATCTCGGTCCGCCGAGCAGACTCGACATCGATATCAATGTCGGGCAGTTGGGCTCGCAAGGGTGAGCAGAACCGTTCCATCAACAAGTCGTGTCGCACCGGGTCCACCCCACTGATGCCCAGCAGATAGGTCACCAAGGAGCCAGCGCCCGAACCTCGTGCTGCCACCCGCACTCCGTGATCACGAATCAGATCGCATACCTGAGCCACGGTCAAGAAGTAGGTGGGGTAGCCCAGCCCGGAGATCACCCCGAGCTCGTCGTCCAGGCGGTCATACACCCGCTGGCGATAGGCGGCTGATTGGTGCGGATACCGGTCACGGATCGCAGCCCGGCACCGCTCAGCCAACACTTGTTGGGCCTGTCCCACCCCACTGACTCCGAGCACCTCTGGCTCAGGCAGATGCACCTCACCTATCCCGAGATCTGATCGGGACTGCTGGCGACACTGCTGCGCCAACTCCATCGTTGCTATCAGCAGATCGTGGCCCCGCACGCGGTAGGGGCCCACCGCGGCGGCGACCTGCTCGGCCCGGGCCACCATCGAGGGCGTGTCTGCCAGGTGGCCAGCAGTGCTGACGCGGTCCAGATGTCGTTCGTCCAACGGAACCATCCGACGCGCAGCGTCCAACACGTCGACAACACGGGCCTGATGGACCTGAGCGTGTCGGACCGCCGCGCTCAGCACGCTCGGCACACCGCACTCCAACGCCAGTGCCCACATTCGCGCGGCATGCACCACGCTGCCACTGGTGCGCGCCGGACCGCCATGCACCACGATCTCGATCCGGAGCGCCCCTGGCGGCAGAGCGTGCTGCCATCGGCTCAGCAAATCGACCGCGTGGCTGCGCTGACCCGATAACACCGCTCGACCTACGTCGGAGTCCGGGCCGAGCATCACCACGATCGGCGAGACCCCGCCTGCCGGGATAGCCGCTCGTGCCAGTGCGCTCAGCTCGACCAGCGGGTTGCCGCGCCGACCGGCAAGATGAGTTTGGGTGATCAATCGGCACAGCCGTGACCACCCTGCACCGGGGCTCAGGCCAGCGTCTTGACCGCGTGCCAGCACAGTGACGCGTGGTCGGCGATCGTCTTTGACGGGGCCGCCTTTGACGGGGTGCCCGCGAACAGGAGCCGTGTCGCTGCGCTCGCGATGAGCTGCTTCGGTCCCAGCCCCAGCCCCCGCGTCAACCCCGAAGCCTTGTCCATGCAGCGCCAGGTCGACTCCCAGGATCGGGTGAATCCCCGCTGCGAGCGCCGCGTTCACGAAGCGCACCGCCCCATAGGCGCCGTCTCGGTCGGTCAGCGCCACACTCGACTGGCCAAGATCAGCGGCTCGCTGCACGAGTTCGGTCGGGGTGCTGGCCCCGTAGCGCATCGAAAAACTCGACGCGACGTGCAGGTGAGCGAAGTCGGAAGGTTTAGCCATGTGCGGGCACGGCACGAGCGGTCAACGCGCGGCTGACCACGGCGAGATCACTGGACACAGGCGGCGCGATGGGAAGGTGCAGCATGCCCCGCACCGCCTCCAGGAAGGCTTCGCTCTGGCGAGTGAGGTCATCGGCTTCACGAGGACTCACACTGGCTTCGCCGCGCATCAACGCGCCCCGACGTCGCGCCGAGGCGGCATAGAACACTGCCCATTCGGTGAGCTCTGGGGCGATCGCGGGGAGCACTTCCCACACGCTGCGCGGACCGGATTGTTTGCGGCTTTGGCCCGGGATGTTGTTGTGGGCAGCAATTACTGCCGCCGCTGCTCGCAGAGCTGATAGATGGGATTGGGTGTAGCGCTCGGCAAAGCTCTCGGCGTGACACGCCTGCACCAATCCCTCGCGAGCCCGCTCCAGCAGATCGAGCACCGTGCCTGCATTACTCATTGGCTCTCCTTGTGTGTCGGTATGTCGTGGGTATGCATCTCGGCTGGACCGCGAGGCGAGCGGTCGACCCGTCGTAGGGGTATTCGCGGACTGGGCACATCAGTCGGCGACACTGAGCAACCTCCAGCACGTGTCATGGGTGAGGTCGTAGACACCTGTGGTGAGGCAGGGGCCGATGCTTGCCTCGACTCGCCACACCTGCTGCTCCAGTCCGGATGAGCTCGCGGTGTCCACCTCAGCCAACCGCCACCAAGGCACCCGCACCGTCCAGGCCGCCACTACCGCACGCACCACGTGCACGCGGCCCCGCCACATGAACGCAGTAGGCACGGGGGCTCCATGGTCAACGTGCTCAGCAGCGCTCGCCTGCAATCGGCCGAGCAGCACGTCGTCGCACTGCACTTCGATCTGCTCGTGGTATTGGCGGCTCATCTCATCCCTCGCAACTCGTATGTCGTACACATGTACGTATCGAACAAATGTACGACATCCCTCGGGTGGCCTGTCAACCCCTACCGGGAACCACCCCGAGACACCCGGACCTCGGCATGCGTAGGCTCGCCGTGCACACCACGCGCACCTTTCCGCCTGTACCCCGACGCACGCACCACCTGAAAAAGGACAATCCGTGAGCCCATCACCGTCCGCCGCTGCCTCAGCCGCGCCGGACCCGACGCAGGTGCCCCACCCCCTCGACAGTGTCGATCTACGCCGCCGAGTGGACCACGCGCTGAGCGCTCACCTGGATTCCCAGCGGCACGTCGTGGCCGAAGTAGGAGAACCCGTCCTTGCGCTCCTAGAAGCCATCAGCGGCCTCCTCTCCAGTGGCAAACGGTTGCGGGCAGCTTTCCTGTACTGGGGATACCGAGCTTTTGATGGCCCCGACTCGGCCGCCTTGATCCGCGCCGCCAGCGCCATGGAGGTATTTCAGGCAGCCGCCCTCCTACACGACGACGTCATGGACAACAGCGATCTGCGCCGTGGCCGCCCGACTGCCCACCGCGCCTTCGCGGCCCATCACGCCCAGGCCTCCTGGTCTGGCTCTTCCCATGACTTCGGTCTCGCCGCAGCGACGCTGGCCGGAGACATGTGCCTGAATTGGTGCGACGAGATGTTCGCCACTGCAGCCCTGCCTCCGGCGCACGTGCGGCGCGCTCGACCCGTCTTCGACATCATGCGGACCCAACTCATGGGTGGGCAGTATCTCGACGTCCTGACCTCAGCCAAAGAATGGGAAGACCTGGATCACGATCAGCGGCTCGCACAATGCCGACGAGTCATCAGATATAAGAGCGCAAAATATTCGATCGAACACCCACTGCTCATCGGCGCAACCGCTATCAACGCGCCCCCGGGTGATCGTGCCTCCTTGTCTAGCTACGGACTAGCCCTCGGTGAGGCATTTCAGTTGCGAGATGACGTGCTCGGCGTCTTTGGGGACCCTTCACAGACCGGCAAACCAGCCGGAGATGACCTGCGCGAAGGAAAGCGCACCGTCTTGATCGCGATGGCCCTGAGGCACGGCAATGATCACCAGGTCAGGCAGATCCGCCAACTCCTCGGCGATCCCGATCTCGACATCGATCAGGTCACCGCGTTACGGGAGACACTGGCCCAGTGCGGCGCGGTGCAAGCCGTCGAAGACATGATCGAGCAGGACTGCAAGCAAGCGCTGAACGCGCTGAGCGACGTGTCCGGAATTACTGCGCAGGGACGGCAAGCACTGGAGGCCTTGGTCGAGGTCAGCACGAGTCGGTCAACCTGAACGTCGTCTCAGAAGGCCAGCTCCATGGCACGGCGGCGCACCTCGGTCTTGTGCCCGGCCAGCAACCCACCGATAGCGCTGCCGCCAGGCAGGGTGTCATCGCTGCGACCCAACCAGGTCAAGATCTCGGGGTCGCTGAGACCGCTGTCTCCCAACACCGACACGGTCCCGCGCAGCGACTTCAGCGGTCCGGCCGGCAGCACGAAGGCGGCCGGCACCATCAGCGCATGGTTCGGGCCACGCCGCATACCGATCAGATCACGATCGGCCAGCCAGGTCCGCACCGTGGCTTGCGGGGTCCCGGCCCGTTCCATGATGTCTGGCACGGATAGCCATTCCCCCTCGAGAATGACATTGATGTCGCTTGGCACAGGTGCACGCCTTTCTCTTCAGCCCAGTTCCAGCGGCGATGCCGCCGGTGCCATTGTCGGCCGCAGCGATCGGGGGCGCCAATCAGCTGTCCGAGGAACGAGTGGATCATGCCCGCAGAAACGTGCGGGTGGGCGGAGAAGCCACGTCGTCGAGTCCGAGCGCGAGCAAGAACAGCCGCAGCGGGCTCAGCGGTCTGTCGCCATACCTGAACGCGGGCATCGTCCACCTCAGCTGCGCGCCGCAGCATATCCGGCCAACCGGCGCAGCGGGCGTCCCAGGCTTTACCCACCCGGCTCCGTAGAATCGGGGGCGTGAGTTCGACCCCGCCACCCCTGACGCAGCGTGTGCTGCACGGGCGATATCGGATCGATGCGCATATGGCCGAAGGTGGTATGGCCTCGGTCTACCGCGGGCACGATCTGCGCCTGGATCGTCCTGTGGCACTAAAGATCATGCGCCCGGATCTGGCCCGTGACATCGACTTTGTGGCGCGATTTCAGCGCGAGGCCCGCAGCGCCGCCAAACTCTCCCACCCCCATGTGGTCTCGGTCTATGACCAAGGCGAAGACGAGGGTTTGGTCTACCTCGTCATGGAGTTGGTCACCGGGCGCAATCTGCGTGAGATCATCCACGACGATGCCCCGTTCACCGTTCGAGCAGCGGCCGGCGTGGTCGACCAGGTGCTCGCGGCGCTCGGCGCGGCCCACAGCGCAGGGTTGATCCACCGTGACATCAAGCCGGAGAACGTTCTCACCGACGCCGGCGGCGCGGTGAAGGTGGCCGACTTCGGCCTCGCCCGCGCGATTACGGCCGGCACGATGAGCCGGACCACGGATGTCATGTGGGGCACTGCGGCCTACCTGTCGCCGGAGCAGGTGCAGCACGGCCGAGCCGACGAACGCACCGATGTCTATGCAGTCGGTCTGTTGCTGTACGAACTGCTCACCGCACAGAAGGCCTTCGGTGGAGACAGCCCCATTCACGTCGCTTTCCAGCATGTCCATGACACGGTGCCCTCGGTGTCAACCACGTTGCCGGATGCCCACGCGCAGATGGACGCGCTGATCGCCGAGGCGACAGCACATGACCCGGACCAGCGCCCGGACAACGCGGTCGAACTGCGCGAACGCCTGACCGAAACGCTCGGGCAGATGTCGGATACCGAGTTGGACCAGGCTCCGCGGCCGATCATCGCCTTATCGGCCGGGCGTTCTGATGAGGAGTCAGACAGCGACGCTGACCTCACCAGGCCAGTTCACCAGGTCACCACCGTCGCTCCGGTGCAGCCGATGGCTCAGGCCGGCGCTTTCGCTCGGACCACCGGCAACCGGGTGCCTCGTTCGGCGCGTGCCCCCAGCTCATCAACCACGTCCGGGCAGGACACGTCATCGCTGGTGCCAGCCTCGCCTGCCTCGTCCCGCAAGCGGCGACGAGTAGGCACGTGGCTCACCGTGTTGTTGTTGCTGATCGGGACGGCCGGGGCCGCAGGGGCCTGGTATTTCACCGCCGGACCCGGCATCTATTCACCGATGCCCGAGGTGGTCGGGGAGGCCGAAGCAGATGCGGTGACGCGGCTCGCTGCCGTCGATCTAGATGCCGATGTCGTGCCCGGCTTCTCCGAGACGGTGCCGCAGGGCACCGTGATCAGCGCTTCGCAGGAGGCCGGTGAGTCTGTGCGACATGGCACCAACGTCGAGCTCGAGGTCTCCCAAGGCCCCGAGCGGTATGACGTGCCGGACCTTGAAGGGATGAGCGTCGAGGAGGCTGGCGAGGCGCTCGAGGACACCCAACTGGTGTTGGGAGTGCCCACCGAGGACTTCGATGAGGATGTCGAGCAAGGCTTAGTGCTGCGTTCAGACCCCGCGACCGACGAACCGGTGCCGCCGGAGACGATCGTGGACGTCGTCATCAGCGCCGGCCCAGAGCCGATCGACATCCCGGACGTCACCGACGCCCCGATCGATGAGGCAACCGAAACGCTGCGTGAAGCCGGGTTCGAGCCGGAGACAGCCGATCAGCGGGTCGACGACGCCGACGTGCCGGAGGGCTCGGTGCTTTCCCAAGATCCCAGCAGCGGTCAGGGCCAGCGCGGCGACACCATCACGCTGACGGTATCCAACGGCCCGGTCCTGGTGACCGTGCCGCAGGTCATCGGAATGCAATTTAACGAGGCCAAACCACTGCTGGAGGACCTCGGTTTGGAGGTGCAGCGAGAAGAGATCGCACAGGCCCTGTTCGGCACCGTCCGCTTCCAGAGCGTGGATGAAGGCGAGCAGGTGCCTGAGGGCACCGAGATCGTGCTCAGCGTGCTCTAGCTTCGCGCTTTCAGCAGCCCGCTCAGTACGTGGATGCAGTGCTCGGAGGCTTCATCGCCGACGTCCATGTGCCAAACCAACCGGACGTGGTCGGCATCCGGGGCAAAGCCGAGCACACCGTGCTCGGCGGCTGCGGCCACGAACTCTGCACTCACCCAACCCGCCGCAGCAACATTGAGGTTCACGATGTTGGTGTGCACCCCGGCCGGATCGACCACTGCCGGAGCGAACTCGGCCACCTCAGCAGCCAAGGCAGCCGCGCGCCGATGATCTTGCACCAGACGGGGTATGTGGTGGCGCACGGCATACAGCCCGGCGGCCGCCAGGATGCCGACCTGGCGCATCCCGCCGCCCCACCGCTTGCGCCATACTCGCGCCGAGGCGATGTGTTCGGCCGAGCCCACCAACAACGACCCGACCGGAGCGCCCAAACCCTTGCTCAGACATACCGCCACGGTGTCTGCACACGCGCCGTAGTCGCGCAGCGGCACGCCGCTGGCGACATGGGCATTCCACAGCCGGGCACCGTCAATGTGCACCGCCACGTCATGATCGCGCGCTCGGGCTGATACCTGCTGCATCGCGGCCAACGGTTGCACGGTGCCGCCCCCAAAATTGTGCGTGTTTTCAATCACCACGCATGAGGTCGCCACCAGGTAGGGACTGCGGGCCGGGGCCATCAACCGGCTCACCTCAGCCGGGTCCAATAATCCTGCTGTGGCCCGCCAACTGCGCGTCGTGATCCCGGACAACGCCGCTGCGCCGCCCATCTCGGCGCGCAAAACATGGGCCATCTCATCGGCGATCAACTCCTGGCCCGGGCCGACGTGCTCCCGAATGGCCAACTGGCCAGCCATCGTGCCCGATGGGGTGAACAGCGCCGCCTGGTGGCCGAGCATCGCCGCGACGCTCTGCTCCAACTCGGCAACGGTCGGGTCTTCGCCATAGACATCGTCGCCGACTGCCGCCTCCAGCATCGCCGAGCGCATGGCCGGCGTCGGCCGCGTCAGGGTGTCCGAGCGCAGATCTGCCAGCGGCATCAGCGCGCGCCTTGCTCCAACATCTCAGCCACCTGGAAGGCCAACTCCAACGATTGCTGGTGATTTAGCCGTGGGTCGCAGAGCGTCTCGTACCGCAACCCGAGGTCGTCCAGGTCCACGGGGTGTGACCCACCGACACACTCGGTGACGTCATTGCCGGTCAACTCCACGTGGATACCGCCTGGCCACGTGCCGACCTGGCGGTGTGCGGCGAAGAAGCCGCGCACTTCGGCTACCACGTCTTCGAAGCGTCGCGTCTTGTAGCCGCTCGGCGAGGTGAAGGTGTTGCCGTGCATCGGGTCGCAGATCCAGGTGACGTGACTGGCCTGGTCGCGCACCGACTCCAACAAAGATGGCAGCACCTCGCTGATCCGCATGGCCCCCATCCGAGTGATGAAACTCAGCCGTCCGGGCGTGTGCTCTGGATCGAGCGCCTCGATCAGACGCAGAACGTCATCGCGCGTGGCGCTCGGTCCCAACTTGATCCCGATCGGGTTGTTGACCCGTGACACGAAGTCGATGTGCGCCTGGTCAAGATCGCGGGTGCGCTCACCGACCCAGACAAAGTGACCCGAGGTGGTGTACGGCGTGCCCGTGCGCGAGTCGCGTCGGACCATCGCCCGTTCGTAGTCCAACACGAGCGCCTCATGGCTGGAGTAGAACTCCACTCGGCGCATCTGCTCGGCGTCGGCCACTCCGGAGGCTTCCAGGAAGCGCACCGCACGGTCGATCTCGGCCGCCATCGCTTCGTACTTAGCTTGGGCGGGGCCGGACAAGAATCCCTTGTTCCACATATGCACGCTGCGCAGATCGGCAAATCCACCTTCGGTGAAGGCCCGCACCAGGTTCAGCGTCGCCGAGCTCGCATGGTATGCCCGCAGCAGCCGTTCGGGGTCGTGCTGCCGCGCTTCGTGGGTGAACTCGAATCCGTTGACCATGTCGCCGCGGTAGGCGGGCAAAGTCACGCCGTCGCGCGTCTCGTCGTTGGCGGAGCGCGGCTTGGCGAACTGCCCGGCGATCCGGCCGACCTTGACGATCGGCATACCCGCGCCGTAGGTCAGCACCACCGCCATCTGCAGGATCGTCTTGATCCGATCGCGGATGTTGGGGCCGGTCACTCCGGACAACGTCTCGGCGCAATCGCCGCCCTGCAACACGAAGGCCTGCCCGCGTGAGGCGGCGGCAAGTCGGGAGCGCAGCGCATCGCACTCCCCGGCAAAGACCAGCGGCGGGTAGTTCGACAGCGTGCTGAGGACCTCGGCTAGTGCCGCCGGGTCGCCCCAGGTGGGTTGCTGCAGCGCCGGCTTGTCCTGCCAGTCCACAACGTGGCCGACTGGGACAGCGGTGACATCGGAGTTCACGCCCCCATCGTAGGAGCGTTGCGTTAGTGCTTGAGTCACTACGCTCGTGAGTCCTGCGCCTCATCGCCCGGTGCCTCGTCCACCTGTGGCTTGGTCTCGGAGTCCTTGCCGAAGCGATGAGACAGGTCCGCCGTGACTGAGGCGGTGGCTTCGCGCACCTGATCACGGGCTTGCTCGACCCCCGACTTAGCCTCACTGACCTTAGCCCTGGTGGCGGCACTGACCCGCGCCTTGCGCTCGGCTGCGATCCGTTCCTTGACGTCGGCGGCGTACTCATCCACATACTCTTGAGTCGACAACTCGGCGAGTGCATGCATGACCTGATCGGTGATCTCGCGCAACAGCACGCGGTCGTCCTCGCGACCCTCATGCTCGGAGAAGTCCATCGGCGCCCCGATCCTGACCCCGACCTGGTGCAGGTTGGGGATCTTCTGACCGGTGGGTTGCGCTTTGTCCGTGTCGATCATTGCCACCGGGAGAATCGGAACCCCTGCTTCGAGAGCCATTCGAGCCATCCCGGTCTTACCGCGGTAGAGCCGACCGTCCGGCGATCGGGTGCCCTCGGGATAGATCCCGAAGAGTTCGCCGCGCCGTAACACTTTCATCCCCTGTCGGACAGCGACCATGCTGGCCTCGCCGCCGGCCCGATCAATCGGGATCTGACCGGTGCTGGTGAAGAACATCTTCGTCGCCCAGCCCTTGAGGCCGGTCCCGGTGAAATACTCCTTCTTGGCCGGGAAGGTGATCCGGCGCTTGACCATCAGCGGCAAGAAGATCGAGTCCGAAAAGGACAGGTGGTTGCTGGCCAGGATCGCGCCGCCGCGGGCGGGAACGTTGTCACTGCCGGTGATCCACGGGCGAAACAGCAGCCGAAGGATCGGCCCGACGACGATCACCTTCAAAACCCAATAGATCATGGCGGCCTCCTAGCCTGCTGCGTGCCGCAGCCTACGGTATGCCGGAGGTCTTGGGCGGCAAACATGGCAAGATCGAGGTGTGAACGATGATCCGATGCCTTGCCAGCCGCGAGGTCACCGCCGATGACCATGCCGACATCGGGCGATGACGCGGGCGACGCACGGAGCGACATCGACCGGAGGTTCAGCGAGATCGTCGCGGACTACGGCCCGACACCGCCGGTGGAAGACCAGGCTTCGCCGCCCGTTGCCCCTGCCCCAGCGGCGGCACCATGGCGCGGGCAGAGTACGGCGGCCCACGAAGAGACGACTGTTGGGGCTGTGAACGATGAGGAAGAAGAGCACTTCGTGCCGGCACCTCCCGATCCGTTGCCAGCCGGCGATCTGCACTTCTGGGCAATCGTCGTCGGGCTGACTGTTGGCCCGATACTGGTCTTCCTCAGCGCTGCGCTCTCAGTCATCCCAGGTATGCCGTTTGGCGCGTTGGGTGTCATCCTCACCGTTGTCGGCTTTGTTCTGCTCGTGCTGCGCTCCCCGCGGCGCCGCTCCGGCGATGAAGGCAGCGGAGCGCGGGTCTGACCAACCCTCGCACCAAGTCAGCGGCCGGGGATCGCCTCGGCAGCGCGTCGGGCCAGATCGGCGGCTCCGATAACCCCCGCGTGTGGTCCCAATGCGCCAGCCATGACCGGTAACAGGGGTCGATGGGTGCCGCCAGCCAGGGTGCGGGCCAGCTCGAGGCGTGCAGGTTCGAGAAGGACATCTCCGAGGCCGCTGAGGCCCCCGCCGATCACGATTCGCCCCGGGTCCAGAGCAGCCGCAAGCGCGCTCAGGCCGCGGCCCAACCAGATACCGGCGGCGTGCAGGATCTGGGCTGCTCCCGGATCGCCGTGGCGGGCCAACTGTGCGATGTTGCGCCCGGTCAACCAGGACGCGTCCTTGGCGTGCTTGGTTCGAAGACGGTCACCGGCCGGGCCCGACGTCGCCAGCAGATCCACCGCTTCAGCGATCAGCGCGGTGCCACTGCAATAGCGCTCCCAACAGCCGCGTTGCCCGCACGGGCACTCACGGCCTCCTGGCACCACGTTCATGTGCCCGAACTCCCCCGCCATGCCGTGCGCCCCCCGTTCGATCAGACCGTCGTAAATCAAGGCGCCCCCGATCCCGGTGCCTAGTCCGACGAAGATCAACCTGGCCTCCCCGTGCCCGGCTCCGTACATGTACTCGGCCCATCCGGCGGCATTCGCGTCGTTGTCCAGGGTGACCGGCATGCCGAGCCGATCGGTCAGCCGCTCCGCCACCGGCTCTTCACACCAGTTGACGTGCGGGGAGAACCGCACGGTGGTGCCGGCTGAGTCGACGAAGCCGGCGGCGCCGATGCCGACCGGCACGCGCCTGCCGCCGGACAGTCTGCCGACCAGGTCGACAACGATCTGTTCGACCTGGTCTGAAGGCGCCCGCCGGTCGGGCGTGTCGGCAGTCAACACGTGACGCGTTGTGCCATCCGGGGAGACCAGCGCCGCCGCGATCTTGGTGCCGCCGACATCCACCCCGATAGCGGGCCCGCGCGCCCGTGACGTCAGCTGAACACCAGACGTTGCGCGGCGAGGTCGGCCGCGCCAATCATCCCCGCATCATTGCCCAACTGGGCGATGATAATCGGGGGCACCGGTCGGTGACCCCGAGCGGTGAGTTGTCGCGCAAACGCTGCACGAGCGGGCTCGAGGACGAGGTCGCCGGCCGCACTTACCCCACCCCCCATCACGATGACCCCAGTGTCGAGCACCGCCACCAGACTGGCAATGCCCTCCCCCACCCACCGGCCGAGGTCCTCCATCAACTCGATGGCAGCCTGCTCACCTTCGAGTGCCGATTGGGTCACCATCGACCCGGTGAGTGCCTGTGCCTCTCCCCCGCATCGCTCGATGAGATCGGCCGCATGCGTAGAGTCGGCCGCCACCAACTCGCGGGCTTCACGCACCAAAGCCGAGCCACTCGCATACTGCTCCCAGCATCCGCGGTTGCCGCAGCCACATCGGTGCCCGTCGGGGACCACTCGCAAGTGCCCGATCTCAGCGGCCATCCCCTCAGCGCCACGCAACAACTGGTCTCGGTCGATGATCCCGCCGCCCACCCCGGTGCCCAAGGTGACCATGATCATGTGCTCGGCATGGCGTGCGGCGCCGAAGCGGTACTCACCCCAGGCCGCCGCGTTGGCGTCGTTCTCCAGCACGACCGGTAGGTCGATTCGCTCGCCCACTCGTGCCGCAAGCGGTTCATCGCGCCAGGCCAGGTTGGGTGCGAAGACAACCTTCTCGCCAGCTGCGTCAACAAAGCCCGCGCACGCCACTCCTACCCCGACAGCGTCCAGCCCACGAGGACTGTCAGCGGGTTGGCTGTCAGTAGCAGGGCTGGCAGTCAGCGTCGAGCGCAACTCCTGGACGACGTCGACGATGACACTCACGATGGCGTCCACATCCTGGGCCGGCGTCGCCTTCTTGGCCCGGGCCACGACCAGCCCGTCCTCGTCGACCGCGCAGGCCGCGATCTTGGTGCCGCCGACGTCAACGCCGATGTTTACGCTCATCCCTGCGCTCCTTTGTGTCGCCCTCGACGGCGTCTCAGTTGCCCGCCCTCTTAGCCTAGCGACCCACGGGCGTTTGCGATGGCGCGATTATGGGAGGTTGCCGCGTTAGCATGACGCCACACGTGACGACCAGGACCAAGCCCAGGAGGCCAATCGTGAAGGACATCGCCGTCCCCCCGTTGATTCCGCCGACCACCGAGGGCAACCTGTCCGACGTCGCAGCTCGATGGGCCCTGAGCGAGCCAACTAAGGTTCTGATCCGGGTTAACGAGGGCGAGCAGTGGCGCGACGTCACCGCTGAACAGTTCTGGCACCAGGTGCAAGCACTGGCCAAAGGATTCATCGCAGCAGGCATTGAGCACGGCGCCCGCGTCGCGATCATGAGCCGCACGCGGTATGAGTGGACGTTGGCCGATTGCGCCTTGTGGACTGCAGGCGCCGTACCGGTGCCGGTCTACGAGACGTCTTCGGCGGAGCAGGTCGAGTGGATCTGTTCGGACTCCCACGCAGTGGCGATCTTGGTCGAGTCTGCCGATCACGCGAGCACTGTGGCCACGATCCGCGGCTCAGTGCAGCACCTTAAGGACATCTGGCAGATCGACGCCGGCGCCGTCGATGAATTGATCGCGGCTGGCAGTGAGGTCAGCGATGAGGACGTGCAGGCCCGCCGCGCGGCAACGCAGCGAGCAGACCTGGCCACCATCATCTACACTTCCGGCACTACTGGACGCCCCAAGGGGTGCGAGTTGAGCCACGACAACTTCATGGCGCTGACCGAAAACACAGTTGAGCGACTCAAGGATGTGGTCTCCGAGCCGGGGTCCAGCACCCTAGTCTTCCTGCCGCTGGCACACGTCTTTGCGCGCTTCATCGAGGTTCTCGCGCTGCAATCCGGGTCGATGATGGGCCACACCGCCGACCCCAAGACGTTGTTGGCCGATCTCGCTACCTTCCAGCCGACGTACCTGTTGTCCGTGCCCCGAGTGTTCGAGAAGATCTACAACTCTTCGCAGCAAAAGGCGGAGGCCGGGGGCAAGGGCAAGATCTTCGCCTGGGCAGCCTCGGTCGCCCACCGGTGGAGTGTGGCTCAGGATTCTGGCGGAGCCGGTCCCATCCTCAACCTGCAACACAAGGTGGCCGATCGCCTCGTCTACTCAAAACTGCGTCAGGCGCTCGGCGGCCGGTGCAAGTATGCGGTGTCCGGAGGAGCCGCCCTCGGTGCTCGGCTTGGTCACTTCTATCGGGGGGTCGGCCTCGTCGTGCTTGAGGGCTATGGCCTGACCGAGACGACCGCCCCGAGCAACGTCAACACACCGGACCTCATCAAAATCGGCACCGTCGGTCGTCCTCTGCCGGGTGTGGCGATCAAGATCGCCGATGACGGAGAGATTCTGATCAAGGGCAACAACGTCTTCGGGGCCTACCACAACAATGCTCAGGCGTACGAGGAAGTCATGCGCGACGGGTGGTTTCACAGCGGCGACCTCGGCGAATTGGACGACGACGGATTCTTGAAGGTGACCGGGCGCAAGAAAGAGATCCTGGTGACGGCCGCGGGTAAGAACGTCTCCCCTGCCGGTTTGGAGGATCGGCTGCGGGCCAATCCCTTGATCTCTCAATGCATCGTGGTGGGTGATTCGCGGCCGTTCATTGCTGTTCTGATCACGCTGGACGAAGAGATGTTGCCGATCTGGGCCCAGAACCACGACCTCGAGGGCTTGAGCCTGGAGGAGGCACGCACTCACGAGGTGGTCGTCGCCGAAATTCAAAGTGCGGTGGATCGGGCCAACGAGTCGGTCAGCCGCGCCGAGTCGATCCGCAAGTTCCACATCTTGGCCGGCGACTTCACCGAGGAGAACGGCTATCTCACTCCGTCGATCAAGTTGCGCCGTGGGCGGGTGCTCTCGGACATGTCCGCCGAGGTCGAAGGGCTCTACGTCGATGATCGGTAGCACCGCGGTTCCCCGATAACGTCGCCCCTCGGTTCCTTCGTGAGGGCAGGACGCGGGGGCTCGTGCCTCCGGGGGCGATGAGCGGTGGGGCACGTCACCTCACTGTTCAGCGAGCCACCGGAGCCAATCCTGGTGTACTTGGGCTGAATTTGACCCGCTCCGGCGCTGCATCGCCTTATCCACACCCACCGCGTTGACCAGGTCGGAATGCAGGTCGAGCAGCGACGACTCGTCGTAGGTGCGGGCCAGATAGACACAGGCCAGCCACGCGGGCGCGTAGTCCTGCCAGGGGTCTGCCGCGCCGGACGGCGTCGGCCAGTCGCCGGGAGGCTCAGCTGCCAAGGACACGAGAGCCGAGCCTGCGACCTCACGCAGCGATAGTGCGCTGGCCCGGTGAGCGGTGTATTCGGCCATCCCCTCGGTGATCCACCACGGCACATCCGGTGCTCGACCCATCGCCAGATGCGTGACTTCGTGGGTCATCACGGCCACGCGTCCCTCCGGAGTGAGGGCACCCCACGTGGCTGGGTTGACCACGATTCGTCCGATCGAGTCTTGCCACACCGTGCTGGCTACATACTCGCCCCCACTCCCCTGCTGGCGGCCCGTAGCAGCAGCCCAGGCGGCGGCGTTGGCAGGCAGATCGAGCTGGATCGGGGCCGGGACCGAGCCCGTTCCCCACAGATCCTCGACAGCTGCAATGCCGTGCTGCGCCAAGCTCCGGTATGCCGTAGCGCGCTCAGCACTGACCCCTCCGGTGACCAGCACACTGCGATCCGCGGCGCAGCCGCTGGTCCCGGCCAGATGAAGGGGCAACAGGAGTGTCGCGCCGGTCAAGAACACCCGTCGGCCAACGACCCGGTGACCTACGTCTTCCGCGAGGCTCTGGTCACCCGTGGCGTCGGCAACCGGCCCGCTGCCGGCAGTCACCCTTCGCTTCCTCACCTCCTCAGACTACGAGCGTGTTGAGCGAACTCAGCCCACCTGTAGCCAGGAACCCCTGACAGCAGAGTCCGAACTGGCGAGGAGGTCGAGCACATCGAGGGGATTGACTAGCCCTGCCCCGATGAAGGTGTCCACCGCTTCCCACTCGGCATCGGTCAGCGCCAACCCTGCCGACGAGGCCGAGCGCGGACCTGGATCGGCACCCCGATGGGTGGCCACGGGAGTCTCGTTGGTCTCGTTGATCGATCGGCCTGGGTCGTGTCCCTGGCTCAGCCACGCTCCTGCCACCACGGGCACGAAGCACTGGTTGCAGTGATGTCCCCGGGCGGGGCATGTGTTGCAGTCGATGATCGTCATCGCTGTTCACCTCCAACTTCTGGTGTTCGTGAAACTAGACCGAGCCACCGACACACCCCGACCTGACCGGGTGTGTCCGGGCAGCGACCTAAGGTCATTCGCATGCTCCAGCCCACCTTCGATGACCTAGGGACCTCGCTATCCGATGTCACATTCGTCGTGGTCGACCTCGAGACCACCGGGGGTTCGGCACAGGATTGCGAGATCACCGAAATCGGCGCCGTGAAGGTGCGCGCCGGCGAGGTTCTCGGTGAATTCCAGACCCTGGTTCGACCTACTGCGGCCATACCAGGGTTTATCACCGTCTTGACCGGGATCTCGAACGCCATGGTTGCTACTGCTCCACGCATCGCGGCTGCGCTGCCGGCCTTCCTGGAATATGCGCGAGGCAGCGTGCTGGTGGCCCACAACGCATCGTTCGACATCTCCTTCCTACGAGCCGCCTGTTCTGGGATCGGCCAGCCCTGGCCGGACTTCACGGTGTTGGACACTGTGCAACTGTCGCGGCAACTGGTCACCCGAGAGGAGTCCCCGAACCACAAGCTGTCCAGCCTGGCCCGAGTGTTTGCTGCCGCGACGACTCCGGACCATCGAGCCTTGCATGACGCTCGCGCGACGGTGGACGTGCTGCACGGGTTGATTGCCCGAGTGGGCAACCAGGGCGTGCACACTGTGGAGGACCTGGTCAGCTACTCCCGCAATATCCCGACGGCGGTGCGGCAAAAGCGCTCCCTGGCGGACAGCATGCCGTCGGCCCCGGGTGTCTACCTCTTCAGGGACGAGTTCGACTCGGTGCTGTATGTCGGGACGTCGGTCGATATTCGGCGGCGTACCCGTTCCTACTTCACCGTTTCGGAAAAGCGACGCCGGATGCGCGACATGGTCGCCCTCGCGACCTCGCTCACGGCGATTGTTTGCGAGAGTCGGCTGGAGGCCCAAGTGCGCGAACTGCGACTGATCGCTGCCCACAAGCCATCGTTCAACCGGCGCTCTCGCGCGCCCGAAAAGGACTGTTGGGTGAAGTTGACGATCGAAACTTTCCCGCGGCTGTCGATCGTTTCGTCCATCCGCGCGGACGGAGCCAGCTACATAGGCCCGTTCAGCAGCCGCCGCAGCGCGACCGACGCGATGACGGCCATACATGACGTCGTGCCGGTCAGGCAGTGCACTGTGCGGATCACTCGCAAGCAAGCGGGCACAGCCTGCATCCTCGCCGACATGGGCAGGTGCGGGGCACCTTGCGACGGCAGACAATCCGTCGGCGACTACGCGGCCGTGGTCAACGCCGCCCAGTCGGTGATGGCCGGAGACTCGGTGCAGGTCGTTGATCTTCTGCTTCATCGGCTCGCCACCCTGACCGAGCGGCAACGCTATGAGGAGGCGGCCGTGCTGCGAGATCGCATGGTCCACCTGATGGCTGCTGCCGCCCGGGCACAGCGAGTGCTGCCGTTGCATCACAACCCCGAACTGATCGCGGCGCGTCGCCGAGAGCTCGGGGGTTGGGAGGTTGTCTGCATTAGATACGGCCGTCTTGCTGGCGTATGTGTGGTGCCGTCCGGCCGGGACCCCATGCCCGCCATCGACTCGTTGCAATCAAGCGCGGAGGTGGTCCCACAGCCCGCCGTCGGTTTGGCGGCATACGCTCAGGAGACTGAACTCATCGCCGGGTGGCTCGAAACAGAGGGAGTGCGGTTGGTGGACTCTGGTGGTCAGTGGACGTGCCCTGTGCGAGGGGCTGCCTCAGCCGGCAACTTCCGCAGTGGCCGTTACCCAAGCCTTAAGCATCTCATCAGCCCGCCCGGTGTCGATGGAGTTTCTAGCCGCATCGATGCCGTCGGCCCAGCGTTGGTGTAAGTCCGACTCGTCATGGACGCTAGGCCCCCGGCCCTCGCCCGCGTTGACGAGCGCCAAGGCCAGGCCCGCATTCAGCAACACGGCATCCCGGATCGGGCCGCCTTGTCCGCCGCAGACGCTGCGAAGCACATCGGCATTGTAGGCCGCGTCCTGCCCACGCAAGTGCTCAACGGCAGAGAATTCGAAGCCGACCCGCCGAGGATCGGCGGTCAGCGTCGTGATCGCTCCGTCCTCGACCCACCAGAGTGATGTCGTGGTCGCCGGCGTCACCTCATCGAGCCCGTCGTCGCCGCGGAAGATCACGGCCGACTTTGCTCGCTCGGCGAAGACCCCTGCGAGCACGGGCGCCATCGCTTCTGCGCTGACCCCGACGGCCGAGTAGGTGGGCTGGGCGGGATTCGTCAGTGGACCCAGGAAGTTGAACGCGGTAGGCAGGCCCAACTCGCGGCGGGTCGGACCCGCGTGTCGCATCGAGGGATGAAAGGCAGCAGCGAAACAGAACGTGATGCCACACCGCAAGGCGACGTCACTCACCTCTCGGGGGGCTAGGTCGAGGCGCACCCCGACCGCCTCCAACACGTCGGCCGAGCCGGCCAACGAGGAGGCGGCGCGGTTGCCGTGCTTGACGACGGTCGTTCCAGCGCCGGCTGCCACAATCGCCGCCATCGTCGAGACGTTGACCGTGTGAAACCGATCTCCGCCCGTGCCGACAATATCGAGCGCCCGCACCTCTGGAGCCGCCGGGAAGGGCACGGCGTGGGTCAGCATGGTCTCTGACAGTGCCCGCATCTCCTGGACGCTCACCCCCTTGGCGCGAAGCGCAACCAGGAATCCGGTCAGGAGCACCGGCGTGGCCCTACCCTGCATCGTTTCGTTCATCGCCCAAGCGCCCTGCTCCATCGATAGATCGCGCCCCAAGAGCAGATGTGCGATCACTTCCTGCCACGTCGGAGCGGTGCCGCCTGCGGCCCCGCGGGCCGCGGTGTCGATTCCAGCGTTCACGCGGGAGCGAGTCGGCTGACGGTGCTGGCGAGCGTTGCCGGGTCCAGCGGGTGCGGAACCGCTCCATCTGCCTGGCTCCAAGCTGCTAGCCAACCGTCGTTGGGACGCCCGGTCAGCACAATGATTGACGGGCAATCGAAGACCTCGTTCTTGAGCTGTCGACATAGGCCCAAGCCCCCAAACGGCTGAGCTTCACCGTCCAGGATGAGCAGATCGTAGGCATCCTCGGCAAGAGCTAACTCCACGCCCGGCGCGGTCGCGCATTCGTGCCAGTGATTCACCTGCACATCCGGGGACGGGCGGTTGCCGACACCGAGACGAACGGTGTCCCGGGTGGACCGGTCGTCGCTGAACAGCAGGATAGAGATCTGGCGTGCCGGAGCGCTGTGCTCGGTGGAAGTCGAGACCGTCATGCTGTGATGCTACCCGTGGCAAGCCACTGAGCCACGCGACACAGCTCGAACTGCGGGGCGGCCTCCCGCAACTACGCGGCATAGGTCATACTGGAAAGCGTGGCGACGACATCGGTGACTGCGCAATCCCAACAAGCAGGTAGGCCCGCTGCCAACGGTCCGGCTACCAGGCCGGACATGGTCGCAGTCGGCACCATCGTGTGGCTGTCCAGCGAGATCATGTTCTTCGCTGGCCTGTTCGCCATGTACTTCACAATCCGCTCGGTCGCCCCGGAGCTGTGGGAGCAGAACACCGAGTTGTTGGACGTGCCCTTCGCGCTGGCCAACACGACCGTCTTGGTGATCTCCTCGGTGTGGTGCCAGCTAGGAGTCTTCGCTGCCGAGCGGGGCCAGCCCAGCCGCACCGGTGGACTGATGGAGTTCGGCAAGTGGGGCATGCGTGAGTGGTACGTGCTCACCTACATCTTTGGCGCGACTTTCGTTGCTGGTCAGATCTTCGAGTACGCCCACTTGATACAAGAAGGCGTCACTCTCGCCTCTGACCCCTATGGCTCGGTCTTCTACATGACGACCGGCTTCCACGGACTGCACGTCACCGGCGGGCTGATCATGTTTCTGCTGGTCATCGGCCGAAGTTTTACTGCCAAGCGATACACCCATAGCCAGGCGACTACGGCCGTCGTGGCCTCCTACTACTGGCACTTTGTCGACGTGGTCTGGGTGGCGCTTTTCATCACGATCTACGTGGTGAAGTGATATGACCCAACTCGCTACACCGTGCCCTTCAGTGGTCTGCCTGACCCTGAACCCTGACGACGTGAGGACACACCGGTGAAAAGACTGGCCGCTCGGCGCCGCAGCCCGCTAGCCGTTCTGATTGTGCTCATCCTCGGTTTGAGCTTCACTGGCACCGCCTACGCAGCACTTCAGCCGAAGGCGGCGCCCGGCACATCTGCAGCGACCGCCTCGACCCAAGAGATCGAGAAGGGTCGCAAGTTGTTCTTGGCCAACTGCGCAAGCTGCCATGGTAAAAACGCCCAAGGCAACGGGGATGCCGGTCCATCACTTCCCGGCGTCGGGGCGGCCGCAGTCGACTTCCAGGTGTCCACGGGGCGGATGCCGCTGGCAGCGCCGGGGGTTCAGGCGCCAGCTAACCGGGATGCCGTCAACTTCAGCGCCGAAGAGATCACGGCGATGGCCCAATATGTGGGCTCGCTCGGACCTGGCCCAGACGTCCCGGAAGCTCGGTATCTCGACCCTGAGGGTGCCGACCTCGCCAACGGAGGCAAAGTCTTCCGGACCAACTGCGCGATGTGCCACAACTCCAGTGGTGCCGGAGGTGCGCTCACGCGCGGCAAATACGCACCCAGTTTGATGAACGTCGAGCCTCAGCACATTTACGAGGCAATGCTGACCGGGCCACAGTCCATGCCGGTATTCAACGACGCAAACATCCCACCCGAGGACAAGCGCGATGTGATCGCCTTCCTGAAGGACATTGAAGAGGGTGGCAGCGCATATGGGGGTCAGGCGCTGGGCTCATTGGGCCCGGCTGGAGACGCCATGTTCATCTGGACCTTCGGGATCGGACTGTTGATCGCTGCCGCAGTATGGCTCGGACGAAAGGCCGCCTGACATGAGTGACCGAACCCCAGCCCACGATCCCGCGCACAGCGTCGATCAGACGCCAGCGCAGCGTTCCATGAGCCTGCCGGAGCGATTCGAGAATCCAGGCTTGGCCCCACACGTCCCCCGCCGCAGCGACGTGGATGAGAAGGCAGCTAAACGAGCCGAGCGCCAGGTCATCGCGATGTTCATGCTCTCCGCTTTGGGGACGTTGGGGTTCGTCGCCGCGTATTTCTTCATCCCGATGGACGCACGAGGGTCTGTGATCGGCATTGGCGAAATGGACCTATACCACCTTGCCCTTGGAATGACGATGGCCGTGTCACTGTGCGGTATCGGCTTCGGTGCGGTGCACTGGGCCAAGACCTTGATGCCCGATGAGGAGGTCGTCGAGGAGCGCCACGAGCAGGCATCGTCGGAGGAAGTCCGGGAGGGAGCCGCGAGTCACCTTCGGGCGGGGTGGCAAGAGTCTCAGCTCGGGCGGCGCCCGGCAATCTTGTACACCGCAGGCGCTTCACTAGGCCTCTTCGCGATACCGATGGCGTTGCAGGTGGCAGGCAGTTTGGGCCCCACTCCTGGCGATTCTCTCTCTACCACCAACTGGCGCAAAGGTATGCGCCTATTGATTGACCCCTCGGGAGCACCGATCCGCGCCGCTGACGTCACCAACGGCTCTGTCTTCCACGTCATGCCCGAGGGCTTCGTCGGTGAAGAGGCTGAAGAAACCCTCTCCGAGCACGAGATTCTCGAAGCCAAGGCAGAAGATCAGATCATTCTGGTGCGGCTCGATCCTTCAGTGGTGGAGTCTGAGAAGTCTTTGGACTGGGGCTTTGAGGGCATCCTGGCCTACTCCAAAGTATGTACCCACGTGGGCTGTCCGGTCGCTCTCTACGAGCAGCAGACGCACCACTTGCTGTGCCCATGCCACCAATCCACCTTCGATATGACGCAGGACTGCAAAGTTATCTTCGGACCCGCCAAACGGGCCCTACCGCAACTACCCATCTCCATCGACGACGAAGGCTACTTGGTCGCCGAGGACGGGTTTGCCGAACCTGTTGGACCAAGTTTCTGGGAGCGTGGCTGATGTCAACAACATCCCGAGTGCCGCAAGGCGCAGATAATGTTCGGGCGGACGCCGGGACCAGCACGGCGCCCAGCCGCGCTGAGGAGCAAAACAAACCGTCGTTACCGGGCGCCGTGATCTGGACCGATGAACGGGTCGGCAGCGCCAAGGGAATGAAGTTCCTGCTGCGCAAGGTTTTCCCGGACCACTGGTCATTCCTGTTGGGCGAAGTAGCCATGTATTCCATGGTTATCTGCCTGGTGACCGGGACGTTCCTGTCGTTCTGGTACAACCCGAGCATGGGAACCGTGGTGTATGACGGGTCCTACGTGCCCCTCAAGGGCATCCCCATGAGTGAGGCCTACGCCACCACGTTGGACATTTCCTTTGACATCAAGGGCGGGTTACTGATTCGCCAGCTCCACCACTGGGCCGCTTTGCTGTTCGTCGTCGGTATTGCGCTGCACATGGCCCGGGTATTCTTCACAGGCGCCTTCCGCAAGCCGCGTGAGATCAACTGGGTCATCGGCACCGTGCTGTCCCTGCTCGCCATCATCGAGGGTTTTGCAGGCTACTCGCTGCCAGATGATCTGCTGTCGGGCACGGGGATTCGAGCGATGCAGGGGTTCATGCAGTCTGCACCGGTGGTCGGCAGCTACATGACGTTTGCCATCTTCGGTGGCCCTTTCCCTGGAGAGGACATCATCCCGCGGCTTTATGTCGCGCACATGCTGTTGATCCCGGCTCTTTTGGTTGGCCTGTTTACCGTTCACATCATCTTGGTCCTTGTGCACAAGCACACCCAGTACCCCGGGCCGGGCCGCACCGACAACAACGTCGTCGGCTTCCCGCTGATGCCGGTCTACATGGCCAAGGCCGGTGGCTTCTTCTTCATCGTCTTCGGCATCACCGCGCTGATTTCGGCACTCGTGCAGATCAATCCGGTGTGGGTCTTCGGGCCTTACGATCCGACGCAAGTTACTGCGGGCTCGCAGCCAGACTTCTATATGTGGTTCTCCGATGGCGCGCTGAGGCTCCTGCCGGGGTGGTTGGAGTTCGTCGCCTTCGGAAACACCTATAGCTTCAACATCTTCCTGGGATCGTTGGTTCTACTGCCGGTGGTGTGGATCGTGTGTGGCGTCTACCCGTTTGTGGAGTCATGGGTCACTGGCGACAAGCGTGAGCACCACCTGTTGGACCGACCCCGCAACGCTCCGGTGCGTACGGCCGTCGGTGCATCTGCTATCTCCATCTACCTGGTCCTGGCGATGGGATCGGTCAACGATATCCTCGCGATCAAACTGGGGCTATCGATCAATGACCTGACGATGCTGTTCCGAGCGATGTTCTTCGTCTTGCCGATCATTACCTTTGTGGTGGTCAAGCGTTTGTGTATTTCCTTGCAGCGCGCGGACCGCGAGGCGGTTTTGCATGGCAGTGAGAGCGGACGCATCGTGCGTACTCCGGAGGGCGAGTTCTACGAGGTGCACGAGCCGCTGGACCCGTATACCCGGTGGACGCTGGTCCAGCACGAGGCGAAGTACCCGTTGGCTCTGGAACAGGGTGTGGAGGTGGACGAGCACGGCGTGGCCAAGCCGATGCCCGTCGGCAACCGGCTCCGTCGAGCTTTGTCAGACTTCTACTTCCGCGATCAGGTGCAGCCGGTCACTCCGGCGGAGTTGGCGGCCGCGCACTCGCACGGCGAGCATGATGCGATGCCGACAGCTATCCCCCAGTTGAGCGAGCCGGTTACCAGCGCACCAGGTGAGCCGGCAGCGATCGAGGAGAGTTCGCGCCGCTGACCTGCGGGAGACCACGTCGATGGCCGGTAGGAGCACGAGCGCAGTGCTTCTACCGGTCAACGTTGGGCCTGGGGGCACCGGTCGGCACTGCCTACTGCTAGGTCCTCACCGGTCGCGCGATGGGTTGCCCGCTCGGCACGATCATGGGTAAGGAGCCCGGAATCACCGAAGCCGACTTCGAGGCAGCCGTCGGCGATGCCTTGGACAGCGTCCCGGAGGCGCTGCTGGACCGGATGAATAACGTTGTCTTCTTCATCGAAGAGGAGCCCTCCGTAGATGAACCGGACCTGCTCGGGGTCTACGACGGCACTCCCCTGACGGAACGGGGTGACCACGATGGGCAGCTGCCTGACCGGATCACCATCTTCCGCGGACCACTGACCCGCATGTGCTCAACTCATGACGAACTCGTCCACGAGATCTCAGTCACCGTCATCCACGAAATTGCCCATCACTTCGGTATTGATGACGATCGGCTCCACGCCCTGGGATGGGGCTAATTCGCCGATCAAGACCCTCTGGCTTTGGTCGTCAGAGTTGAACGCTTTTGGTCGTCGGAATCGGACGCACTTGGTCCCGATCACGTCGGAGATGGTCGGGGAAAATAGACACACTTCGACCGGCAAGGCCTGGCACTCACCCACGTCACCACCGGCCAGGACGGTTCCCCAACCTGAGTTGTATCGGTTTAGTGACCACCCTGCTCGGCGCTGAGGGCGTCCAGGATGTCCTGAGCCTCGGGCGGAACTCGTGCTGCGGCGTTGACCTGCCCATGTCCTGCACCTGGTGACGGCCCGCGAACGCGGTCAGCACCGGGATCAGGGTCTTGGTCTCTGCCTTGTTGCCCTCGAACACGTGCACGTCCAGCGGGAAGCCGGTCGCGTCGGTGAGCAGCCCCACCGTGATCTGCGGGTCCACGCGGCGTTCCTTGCTCATCCCGACCTTGCGCAATCGGTCCTCGGTCGGAGTCTCGAAGTACAACGTT
>JBARZG010000145.1:0-3542 GCA_049649785.1 Ornithinimicrobium sp.
GCATCATCGTGGCAATGATGATCCTGCTGGTCACTGCGGCGCTGATGTTGGTGCTCGTTCCGGGCGCCGGTGGAGCGGAGGCGATCGGGGCTTCGGACAACCCGCTCCCGGAGGCGCTGCGCACGGCCTACGGTGATAACTCGGCGCTGGCCGACTTCGTCAACTACGCCGGGCTCGCCGGGCTGATCGCCAGCTTCTTCTCGATCATCTACGGCTACTCACGGCAGCTGTTTGCGCTCTCCCGCGCCGGTTACCTGCCTCGCGTGTTGTCCAAGACCGGCAGCCGGAAGACGCCATACATCGCGTTGATCGTCCCCGGCACGATCGGATTTTTGCTGGCATCGATCCTGCAGGACGGTGGCCTGTTGATCAACATCGCGGTGTTCGGAGCAGCGGTCTCCTACGTCCTGCTGAATCTGTCGCACATCATGTTGCGCCGCAATGAGCCGGACCTTGAGCGCGGCTACCGCACCCCCGGCGGCGTGGTCACTACCGGTGTCGCCTTCGTGCTCAGCATCACGGCCGTGATCGCTACCTTCTTCGTCGACCCCTTCGCGGCAGGCATCACCGCGGCAGTCTTTGTTGCCTTTCTGGCCTACTTCCAGTTCTACAGCCGTCACCACGTCGTGGCCAACGCTCCCGAGGAAGAGTTTTCCAGCATCGACGAAGCCGAGTCCGACCTACGCTGACCGAGTAGTGGCGCTACCGCGTCGTCGGTGAGGCCACCGCCGCGTCCGCCGTGAGATCCGCCCATCTGGCACATACCCAAGGAGCACCGATGTCCGAACCAGGCACCCACCCCCGCAATCCGCGCATGCTGTCCGTGGAGCAACTGCGTGAGGAAGTCGCGAACGGCGAGATCGACACAGTCATCGTCGCGTTCACCGACATGCAGGGCAGGTTGCAGGGCAAATACCTGCACGGCGCCTACTTCGTCGAGCATGCCCTGGCCGACGGCATCGAGGGATGCAACTATCTGCTGGCCGTGGACACTGAGATGAATACGGTGGACGGTTATGCGTTGACCTCCTGGGAGGCTGGCTACGGCGACATGGAGTTCGACCTCGATCTCGACACTCTCCGCCGGGTCCCGTGGCTGGACAAGACCGCGATGGTGCAGTGCGACCTGACTCAAACCGATGGCTCGCCGGTGCCGATGTCACCGCGCTCGATGCTGGCCGCCCAGATCGACAAGGCCGCAGAACAGGGGTGGAAAGCCGTGGCCGGCACCGAGCTGGAGTTCGTGGTCTTCCGAAACAGCTTTGAGGAAGCAGCTAAGCGCAACTACCAGGACCTCACGCCAGCCAACCAGTACAACGTTGACTACTCGATCATGGGTAGCGGCCGGGTCGAGCCGCTTCTGCAGCGGATCCGCAGCGACATGTATGCGGCGGGCATGGTGGTCGAGTCGGCCAAGGGTGAGTGCAACTTCGGCCAGCACGAGATCGGCTTCCTGTTCGACGACGTGTTGACCACCGCCGACAACCACTCGGTCTACAAGACCGGCGCCAAGATGATCGCGTCGTCGATGGACCATTCGCTGACCTTCATGGCCAAGCCCAACGCCCGGGACGGCAGCTCCTGCCATATCCACCTCTCTCTGCGCGGCCTGAACGACGAAGTCGTTTTCTGGGACGACGAAGATGGCGGCGAGGGTGGCCGGTCGAAACTGTATGACCACTTCATCGCCGGGCTGCTGGCGACGATGCGAGAGTTCACGTTGTTCTACGCGCCCAACATCAACTCCTACAAGCGGTTTGCGCTCGGCTCGTTTGCCCCGACGGCTGTGGCCTGGGGTATGGACAACCGCAGCTGCTCGGTGCGTCTGGTCGGTGAGGGTCCGAGCGCCCGGTTGGAGAACCGGCTACCCGGCGGCGATGCCAACCCCTACCTTGCTCTGGCCGCGATGATGGCCGGTGGCCTCTACGGCATCGAGAAGAAGTTGAAGCTCCCCCCGGCCACTGAGGGCAACGCCTACACCTCCGACGCTCAGCAGGTGCCTCGCACGCTGCGGGAGGCTCGTGACCTGTTCGCCAACTCAGAGATCGCCCTCGAGATCTTCGGCCAAGAGGTTGTCGACCACTACGTGAACTACGCGGATGTCGAGTTGCAGGCATTCGACGCGGCTGTCACCGACTGGGAGCTGCGGAGGGGGTTCGAACGCCTGTGACCGATGTGCTGAACCCGTCCACCGAGGAGGTCATCGCGACCGTCGAGTCGCTGGATGAAGCCGCCACGGATCGGGCTATCGAGGTCGCCGCCGACGCCGCACACCGGTGGCGATCAGTCAGTGCGGCCGATCGGTCTCGACTGCTGCGCCGATTGGCCGAGACCGTCGCCGAGCACGGCGAAGAACTGGCGCAGTTGGAGGTCCGTAACGCTGGACACACCATCGGCAATGCCCGGTGGGAAGCAGGCAACGTCGCCAACGTCCTGCACTACTACGCCGGGGCACCCGAGCGACACCTAGGCCAGCAAATCCCGGTCGATGGCGGAGTGGTTGCGACCTTCCATGAGCCGATCGGCGTGGTGGGGGTCATCGTGCCGTGGAACTTCCCGATGCCGATCGCCGGGTGGGCCATCGGCCCGGCCCTAGCTGCCGGTAACGCTGTGGTGCTCAAACCGGCTGAGCTGACGCCGCTGACCGCCATCCGACTCGGCGAGTTGGCCCTGCAGGCAGGCATCCCCGAGGGCGTCCTGCAGGTGTTGCCCGGCAAGGGCTCGGTGGTAGGTGCCCGGTTCGTGTCACACCCGGGGGTCGGCAAGGTCGTCTTCACCGGGTCGACCGAGGTGGGCCGGCAGATCATGGCGGGGTGTGCCCAGCAGGTGAAGCGGGTGACCTTGGAGTTGGGCGGTAAGAACGCAAACATCGTCTTTGCCGATGCCGATCTGTCGGCCGCCGCGCAGGCTGCTCCGGGCGGCGCCTTCGATAATGCCGGTCAAGACTGTTGCGCCCGCTCCCGGCTGCTCGTCCAACGCAGCGTTGTGGACGAATTCATCCAAGAACTCGTGCCCGCGGTCGAACGGTTCGCCGTTGCCGATCCAAGCCGGGACGACACCGAGATGGGACCGCTGATCTCGGCTGCCCACCGCGATCAGGTGACGTCATATCTGCACGGAGCCGAGGTACTCGCGACCGGCTCCTGCCCGAGCGGCAGCGGCTTCTGGGTGCCGCCGACCCTGCTTCGAGCCGGCAGCCGCGATGATCGTGCCTTCACCGAGGAGATCTTCGGACCGGTGATCTCGGTGTTGCCGTTCGAAGACGAATCCGAGGCGTTGGCCATCGCCAACGACACGGCATACGGCTTGGCTGGGTCAATCTGGACCGGTGATATCGGCCGAGCGATGCGGGTCAGCCGGGGTTTGCAGGCCGGCAATATCGCGGTCAACTCGCACTCCTCGGTGCGCTACAACACCCCGTTCGGCGGCTTCAAACAGTCCGGGTTGGGACGCGAACTTGGCCCGGACGCCCTCGATTCGTTCACCGAGACCAAGACCGTCTTCTTCGCCTCCTCCTAACTCCCTCGTCCCGCTTTGCGCAC
>JBARZG010000146.1:0-1627 GCA_049649785.1 Ornithinimicrobium sp.
AGGACCGGGTGTTTCGTCCCTGGTATCGCGGGGCGTACTCTCCGGCATAGACCCTGCACGTGCCGTGGTCAACGGTGGTGACCGGAGTGCCGTCCCACCAGGAGGTGCGCTTCATCGCACCGTCCCAGGTGAAGGAGATGTGCAGGTGGTCGGTATGCGGACTGGGGCCGGTGTAGTTGCGCCAGGAGCCGGGGCTGTAGAGGTACCAAGAGCGCCGGTTCCAGATCACGGACTGCACCCCGAAGCGGCGCGCCATCTCACCGTTGTTGGCAGTCAGCCACGCGGCGACTGCATCGCCGATGGCTTTGTCGGCTGAGTTGTAGGCGTTCATTGACCAGTCGACCGCCCGGCCCTCCCCGTGCTGACTGGCACTGCCCGCTGTGCACGACCGCGACGTGGTGTACCGGGCGCGACCATAGTGATTGCTGACCAACTCGGCGAAGGCCACCATCCCGCGTTTGTCGTTGGGATCGCAGGAGTACGAGTACTGCCAACCAGGTGCGGCGTCCAAGGTGGAAGGCAGTGACTTGCTCGGCGGCGAAGGCACGGCATCGACACCCGGATTGGCCTGAGCCCCGGGGGCATCCTTGGGGTTTGACGGCTTCGAGGTCGTCGCGGGAGTCTCTTCGGCGGGGGTCACCGTCTGCCAGCTCTCGGGCAGGTCGCCCGGATCCGGCGGGAGGCCCTCCAGCGCGCCCGGCTCCACGGGGACCTTCCCGCTTCGCTCGGCGTCGCTGTCGAGGACGTACGGCGTGTCATCCTCTGGGTGGTCCTCGGCGTGGGTCTCGGCTGGCTCCGGATCGACCGGATCGGCGCTCGCCGCTGCCGGCGCGCCTAGGGCGAGAGAAGCGATGAGACCAGCCGCCAGATAGCGGCGTGGGGCAGCATCAGACATGAAAAAGAGGCGCATGATAGCGATTGCCTTCCCGCACCGAATCGGCGGAGAAAATGCAACCCAGCGATGGGAGACTTCACGGACGTGCGCCTGGGGGCAGTCACGGGTATTCGGTGCTGCACTAAGGTAATGGCTATCACGCGCCGACAGTAACCATGAAGAGTTTCCGAAAGGGAGCAATAATGGCCTCTGACCTGCGCTTTTTCGAACTTTCGGCAGCAAATATTCGGCTGACAGAACTTGCACAGTTTACGTAGAGGATAGGCCCGCATGACCGCATATATGCGGGCTTTAGCGACCGGCGGGAAAATCTATCATCAGCCTACAAACAAACGGGCCCGCGTCGCCGAAAAGCCTCAGAGAGTGATTTCGTCAGGTATGGAACCGGGAAATTGTCTGCGCTACAAAGCATTCCGCGGGTGAGCGGGGACCCCATGGCGTCGGCCGGCGCAGACCTTTACCGGAACGTGCATCGTCGCCTCAGATCGTGAAGGGATGCGCGGCGGCCAGCGTTCGCGCCGTACGGGTCTGCGCCGCCCAGGGGCGCGGAGTCAGACCGTGACGTCGTCTCGAATGAACGCCTCGACCTGCTCGCGGCCCAGTGAGTCCGGCATCTGCTGCGGCGGAGACTTCATGAGGTAGGCCGACGCCGACAGCACCGGCCCGCCGACACCCCGGTCCAGAGCAATCTTGGCGGCGCGGATCGCGTCGATGATGATGCCGGCTGAGTTC
>JBARZG010000147.1:0-1978 GCA_049649785.1 Ornithinimicrobium sp.
GATGGCCGTGGCCAACCCGAGCCCCATCACCTTGATGACAGGGTTCTCGCCGAAAGCGAACCCGAGGAAGACCGCGATCATGATCAGGGCAGCTGAGGTGATCACCCGGGCGGTGCTTGCGATGCCGTATATCACCGAACCGTTGTTGTCATGGGTGAGCAGGTACTCCTCACGCACCCGTGACAGGAGGAACACCTCATAGTCCATCGAGAGGCCGAACAGGACCGCGAACATGAACATGGGCAGGAAAGGCTCGATCGGCAGGGTCGACTCCAGACCGATCAGGCCAATGCCCCAGCCCCACTGGAACACCATGACCAACACGCCATACGTGGCACCGATGCTCAGCAGGTTCAGCAAAGCAGCTTTCATCGGCACCACAATCGATCGGAACACGATGGTCAGGAGAATGAGCGACAGCAAGATCACGGCGGCGATGAAGAGCGGGAGCCGATTCTTCAATTGGTCGCCGATGTCGGCGAACGTCGCCGTCGAGCCACCGACATGCGCCTGCGCCGGGCTCTTATCAAGGACGGCCGGGAAGACGTCGTCTCGCAAACGGTTGATCGTGTCGAGCGTGGCGCCGTCCTGGGGAGTGGTGGTCGGGTAGGCGAGCAGGGTGGCTACCCCGGCGTCGGTCTTGACCTGCGGGGCGGCTACGTCGGCGATTCCCGCGTCTGAGGTGATGGCGTCAAACAGCGGTTGGATGACGCTTGGGTCCTGCGAGATGTCAACGGCGATGACCAGTGGCCCATTGATGCCGGGGCCAAATCCTTCGGCCACGAGATCGTAGGCCTGTCGTTCCGTACGGGTCTCCGGCAGCGTGCCGGCATCCGGGGAGCCCATCCGAAGGGCAAGCGCTGGCGCGGCTACGGCGAGCAGCAGCACAGACACGGCGACGACATACAGCCACGCGTGGCTGGACACGTGCTTACCCCAACGCATCCATCGCAGGCTGACCTTGGGGCCATCAGCGGTCCTGGCCCGCCCGAATGCGGCTCGATTGATCCGGTGCCCGGCAAGCCCCAGCAAGGCGGGAAGCAACGTGATCGACGCGGCCACCATGATCGCCACGATGACCGACGTGGCGATGCCTGCCGCGGTCAACGCCGGGACGCCGGCGACTGCGAGACCGAGGATCGCGATGACCACGGTGCCACCGGCGAAGATCACGGCTTGACCGGCGGTGGCGACCGCCCGACCGGCCGATTCCTCGACGGTCATCCCTGTGGACAGAAACTCCCGGTGCCGGGTGAGCAGGAACAGGGCGTAGTCGATCCCGACGCCGAGGCCAATCATGGTGGCGATCTGCGGTGCCCAACTGGGTATGTCGACCAGATAGTTGATCAGCGCCATCGAACTGATGCCGACGGTGAGGCCGAAGATCGCCATCGCGATGGGCAGACCCATGGCGATGATCGAGCCGAACGCGAGGAGCAAGATCATGACTGCCGCAACGAGACCGACCATCTCGCCGGTGCCGGTCTCCGCCTCCTGGAACGTAAAGAACAGTTCGCCGCCCATCTCGATGTGCAGGGGTGAACCTTCCTGGGCAGCGACGCGGAAGTCTTTAAGGTCGTCCAGATCGCTCACGGACACCTCGTCGACGACCGGATATTGGACCTGGATGAGGGCGACCCGACCGTCTGGCGACACCGATCCGCTGGTGGTAGCCACGTCGGCACCTTGGGCCAAGTCGCCTACTGGATCGCTGGTCCCCGTTACGTTGGACAACTCGGCGATCCCGGTCTGGATTGTGGACACCTCGGCCCGCGCTACGGCGGAGTTGAAGAAGGTCACACCTTCCTCAGACGGTGTCATCACCACCAGCGCGCTCAGCCCCGCCGTCTCCGACCCAGCGGCTTCGAGCAGATCGGCGGCCTGCGCGGAGTCAAGCCCCGGCACTTCGAGGGAATCCTCAAGCTCACTTCCAAACGTCGTAGACGCACCGATCACGAGCAGAGCCATCACCAGCCAG
>JBARZG010000148.1:0-20421 GCA_049649785.1 Ornithinimicrobium sp.
CCCTCGACGTCAGCGCACACTGCGACCTACCGTGCGGGGTATATGACCCCGCCCAGGCCCGGATCGAAGCCGAATCGGTCAAGAAGATCATCGAGAAGGTCAATGCCAGCGATGACGCCGACCTCAAAGGCCGCGGCTTGCTGATCAAAGAGCAGCGCTCGGAGCTCGTCAAGCACCACATCTGGGTGCTGTGGACCGACTACTTCAAGCCGCCGCACTTCGAGCAGTACCCCCAGTTGCACGTGCTGGTCAACGAGGCCACCAAACTTGCTGGCGCAACCGGCACCAAGGGCTCATGGGACGTCTCGGTGGCTGACGATCTCTTGGCCAAGATCGACGAGATCGCCGAGATCTTTGCCGAGACCAAGAAGGCCTGACGCGCTGGCCTGACTCTGTGGGCCCCAGGCCTGAGTGATCCTCAGGCTTGAGCTTGGGCTTGGGCTTGGGCCCGCGGGGGCCGCAGGTCGAGGGAGATCGCATCGTCCTTGGAGATCTGCCGATCACGCAAGAGCACCCGGCACAACTCTCGCATGACTTGTGGGTCGTAGTCATACCCCACACCACATCGAAGTCGCTGGAGTGCTTGCACTCGGGTTTCCCGGTCAAGGGAAACTCCGACCAGATCGTCGTAGGCATTTGCGACTCGCAAGATGCGGCTTGCGATCGGGATCTCCCCCAGGTGCTCCAGCCGCCAGAAGGGCGTGGCCTGGAGGGCGACGACCGTGGACACCTTGGACAATTCTGCGGTCCGCGCCAAAACCGAGGCTCCGGCGACCGCAATACGGCGTTGATCAAGAGTTGAAATATGCGTTGTTGCTCCCCCCGGGATAGGTCGCTGCAGTGACAGTTGACCTAGATCGTGCAGCAGCGCCGCATACTCCAACTCGCGCAAGGCAGGCTCCGGTAGGCCCAGCGCTCGACCTATCGGCACCGCCAGTCGAGCCACTCGTGCTGCGTGTCCGGGGTCGGTGAACCCGGCCTGGTCCGTGAGTTTCGACAACGCCCACACCGTTTGCCGCTGTCCGGTCAGGACCGTCGACTCCCCACGCACGGCCACCATCAACAGCACCAAGGGCAAAACAAACATCAGCACTGCCGCCGGCCCGACGACACGTGTGGCGAGCGCCGTCGACACCGCGGCGCTGACCACACCCAACCCGGTGGCACCAAATGCCTTGACTTCATCGGCCATCGCATGCCGCAGCACCGTGTGCTCACGCGTGGACCGTTGATAACTCCACAAGACAAGCTGCAGGCCGAGTGCCGTGGCTGCCACCGCGCCCAGCGCCAGCGCAATCAGCGCGCGATGCCCCGTCAGCCAATCGATCAGCGCCTCCCGCAGAGACCACCCTCCCGGCCACTGCAGGTCGACCATGAGGGCCACCAGCCCGGTGACCAACACCCGAAGTGCCAGTTCGGAGGCCACCGGAACCTCCGCATACCGCATGAACCGTCGGCCGGTGGCCGCGGTGGCCCCCAACCCGGCCAGCAGGGCGAGGTAGCCAGCGCCGATATCGATGACCTCTCCCCCGGGCAGCGCAATCGTCATCGCCATGGCGATGCTCACCGTCAACCCCACCGGCAACAGCTGGCGTCCGTTGAACACTGTGATAGGTCGGGAGTCCGCGATCACAATGACCACGACAGAGACGGCCAGCCACCCCCAGATCTGGGCGGACATCTGCGTCGGCCAGGCGGGCTCGCGGATGAACAGCAGCACAACGAAAACACCGGTTAGCCCCAGCAGCGCGCTACTGACCCACGCGGGTTTGGTCCGAATGCTCACAACAGCGCCTCCTCGGACTCGGGTTGCCAGGTGGCATAGGCGTCGCTGACCACTGGGTCATCGTGATCGTTGACGTCCTCGGCCGTAGCCATCACCACCCCACTGATTCTCGTTGACTCCCAGGGCTCCTCGGCCAACGCGTGCACCAGCGCGAGCACAATCGAGGGGTCCAGGTGGGTCCCGGCTCGGTCCCACAGTTGTCGCAGGGCTTCTTCGGCACCGAGTTCGACACGGTAGGAGCGGCTTGTCGTCAGCGAGTCGAAAGCATCTGCCACGGCAATGATCCTGGCGAACAACGGGATGTCTTCCCCGGCCAACCCCGCCGGATATCCCAAGCCGTCGAAGCGCTCGTGGTGATGCAAGATGCCGGGAATAGCGGGCGCCAAGAAATCGATGTTGGTGAGCATCTGGACGCCCTCCTCGGGATGCTCTTGGACGGCCGCAAGGTAGCTCACGTCATCGACGGTGGTGTGTCTGGGCACCCTGGGGGCAATCGAGACCATGCCCAGGTCGTGCAGCAGGGCCGCAAAATGCAAAGAGCCCGCCGAATCGCCAGCGATGCCGAGGTGGGGAGCCATGCGATCGGCCAGTTCGGCGACACGAGAACTATGACCACTGGAGTACGGAGTAGCCACTTCAAGCGCGGCCATCAACGTGCTCACCGTGCGAGAGTGACTGCGCCGCTCACGCGCATTGCGGATCAGCGACCAGTGGGTCAACAGCACCGGCACGATGATCAGCACGGCACTAAACGGCCCCAAACCGACCGGTTCCCACAGCACCACGAACAGCAACGCGATCAGCACGTTCATCACATAGAAGGGCCCGAGGCTGCCCATCACTCCCAGAACGCCCCGCAAGAGCGCCTTGCCCTGGGTGAGCCGCGTCATCCCCGCCAGCAGGATGGCGTTGATCGCGATGCTCACCAGGCATGCGGCCAGGAGTGGCAATGCTACGAGCAACAAGATCTCGCCAGGAGTGATATCCGTGAGGATAGGTCGTTGCCCGTGAGCCCACTGGTACGTCCAACTACCGCCGGCGGCCACGCACCCGGCCATGGCTGCATTAAAGAGCCGCGGAGTGATTCGTCTATCACGGAAGTCAGCCATGCAGCTCAGGTAGCCGATCAACACCGCCGAGCCCAGCCCGGTCAACACCATCGCCACGGCCAGGACCACGATCGTGAACGAGACGTCCAACTGCCTACCCATCTCTCGCTCACGCAGATTCACCCCCAGAACTCCCAGCAGCCACAGCGTGAGGAAGGTGGTCGGGGAGAAGTCGTCCTGGGTCTGCAGGCCCACCACGGCCAGGGCCAGAACCACGAGGTTGACGACGGCGATGTAGATCCCCGTAGGCGAAAAGGCGAGGGACGAGCCCTTCCGGACTCGTCCCTCGCTGGGGTCCTTCATTGAGTTACCCCGTGACGTTGGTTACTTCGGGTTCCAGTGACCGATGTCGGCGAAGCGACGGCCTTTGGAAAGATAACTAGCGAGCTTTGCGAACATGATAATCTCCTGCGGTCCGGTGGGTCGACGGTCAGCCTTCTTCTTGAGGCATTCATCCGGGCGCACTTACAGGATTCCACACATGTTCCGGTACTCCGAGTGATGTAAACGCTTTCATCCAAGAGTTGTTCAAGATTTTGCCCTCCCTTGGCTCAGTGTATGGGCGGTGGGCTCGCGTGCCAGGGTACCGTAGATGACACAGGTAGGCTGTGTCGCAACGAACGTCCATGTCGACGCGACCGAACTGGTCGCCTCGCCCAACAGGAAGACCAGTAAATGAGCAAGCGCGCGCGCAAGAGACGGGCCGGCAAGAAGAAGGGCGCAAACCACGGCAAGAAGCCGAACGCCTAGCCCGGGAGGACACCCACGAACGGACCCCTACTCCCCGAACAACATTGAGCAAAACTGGTCGGGGAGTTTGCGGGTGCCTAACGCGACTGACCGCGACTGACCGCGATCGACGTGATCCGTGACACGACCTGCATGCGCAAGGCGCTGGGTGCCGGCTCGGCGCAACATGCCCGTCGCACGATCGATTTCAGCAGCAAGTCACGCTCGTACTCGCGCAGACAGGCCCCGCATTGATCGAGATGCTCCTTGATGCGCTCACGATCTTCGGGGTCGGCTTCATTGTCTAGGTATTCAAAGAGCCGCAAGATGACTTCGGCGCAATCGCTTTGATGTGCGTCGTCGGAATGTCGCCGCAATTCATCCGTCATCGCTGAACCGCCTCGTCATTGATGAATCCGCGCTCCACTGCATAGTCAGTTAGCAAGTCTCGCAATTGTCTTCGGCCGCGGTGCAGGCGAGACATCACCGTCCCAATCGGAGTCTCCATGATCTCGGCGATCTCCTTGTAAGCGAATCCTTCGACATCAGCGAGATACACCGCCATCCTAAAGTCCTCACCAATGGAGGCGAGCGCGCGCTTGACATCCGAATCGGGGAGATGGTCGAGCGCCTCAACCTCGGCCGAGCGGAGGCCTCGCGAGGTGTGCCGCTCGGCCCGGGCCAACTGGTAGTCCTCGACCTCCGCGGCATCGGACTCCTTGGGCTGGCGCTGCTTCTTTCGGTAGGTGTTGATGTAGGTGTTCGTCAGGATCCGATACATCCATGCTTTGAGGTTGGTGCCCGGCCGATACTGGTGGAACGCCGCGAACGCCTTCGCGTAGGTTTCCTGCACGAGGTCTTCGGCGTCCGTGGGATTTCGCGCAGTCCGCAACGCCGCGCTGTACATCTGGTCCAGCAGCGGCATAGCTTCACGCTCGAATCTGCGGGCTCGGTCCGACTCCGACTCTTGCGCAATGTCGACTGTGGCGTCCAGCTCGGCCTGGGTGGGCATATTGCCCTGCATGTGATCGCTCATCGACGCCCAATTTACCTGTTGCTCAACGGGCCGCCGCTCGGGCGCTGGCGCAGCCTCCATCGTGGCGAGCATTCTCACCCTCCGACCTGTGGATATCCCGACTACTGTGCAGGCTTGTCAACCACCAGCCCACACTTCCCATTCCCCGAACTTCGCCAGGTGTCGGGGCAGCGTGACACCATAGCGGCGTGAATGGGCAGGTGAGTAGCAGTGCGGCGCGACCGCTGAAGCAGTCGAGCAAGTTGCAGAACGTGTTGTACGAAATCCGGGGGCCGGTCGCCGCGCGAGCTGCTGCGCTGGAGGCGGCCGGGCACCGCATCCTCAAGTTGAACATCGGCAACCCGGCCCCGTTCGGCTTCGACGCCCCCGACGCCATTCTGCAGGACATGCTCGCTGCGTTGCCCAGTGCGCAGGGCTATTCAGAGTCTCGTGGCATTCCATCTGCCCGCCGAGCGATCGTGTCGCGATATCAAGAGGTGCCCGGCTTCCCGTCCTTCGATATCGATGCGGTGTATCTGGGCAACGGCGTTTCTGAGTTGATCATGATGGTGCTCTCAGCGCTGTTGGACGACCGTGACGAAGTGTTGATCCCCGCACCGGACTACCCGCTCTGGACGGCCGCAACCAGCCTGGCTGGCGGCACCCCGGTGCACTATCTAGCCGACGAATCAGACTCTTGGAATCCCAGCATCGAGGACATCCGGGCCAAGATCACGGCGGCGACCAAGGCCATCGTCATCATCAATCCCAACAATCCCACCGGGGCCGTCTACTCCCGAGAGGTGCTGGAAGAGGTGGCGCAGCTGGCGCAGGAACACTCGCTGCTGATCCTGGCCGACGAGATTTACGACCGGATCCTGTACGAAGACGCCAAGCACATCAGCATGGCTGAGGTTGCGCCCGACCTCATGGTGCTGACGCTGAACGGCCTGTCGAAGACCTATCGCGTCGCCGGATACCGGGCCGGCTGGCTGATCATTACCGGTCCCACCGCGCACGCGACTGGGTTCCTGGAGGGCATCGAACTGTTGGCCTCGACCCGGTTGTGTCCCAACGTGCCAGGCCAGCACGCCATCCAGGCAGCGGTGAGTGGACACCAGAGCATCAATGAGCTCATCTGTCCCGGCGGACGGTTGGCGCAGCAACGCGACCTCGCGACAGCGATGTTGGACTCGATGCCTGGGGTCAGTTGCGTCACACCGCGAGGTGCGCTCTATGTGTTTCCACGCCTCGACCCCGACGTGCACGAGATTCGCGACGATGTCCAGCTCTGCCTGGATCTGTTGGAGCAAGAACACCTCTTGCTCGTTCACGGAACTGGCTTCAACTGGCCTTCGCCGGACCATCTGCGCATCGTGACCCTGCCGTGGGCCGGCGAGTTAGAGGCTGGCCTTGAGCGCCTCGGCAACTTCTTGGCTCACTACCGCCAATGAACGGGGCACCCTTTCACCGATCGGCTGCCCGCCGGCACTGCGCTGCTGTCCGCGGGCGGGCGGGCTGAGTCGCCGATGTGTGGACGATATGCCGCCAGCGCCGACCCCGACGACTTGATCGAGGCCTTCGTGATCGACCGCGACGCCAGCGGTGACCCGACACGTTCGTTGTTGGTCGCACCGCAGCACCCGCCGCCCGGCCAGGCCGACTACAACGTGGCCCCCAACAAGGCGGCTGCGGTTGTGCTGGAGAGAAACGTCGAGCAGGCGGACTCCACAGGCCCCCCGGTTCACGGCCAAGCGGTGCAGCGTCAGTTGAGGTTGCTGACCTGGGGTTTGGTGCCGTCGTGGAGCAAGGACTCGCGCGGCGGGGTCCGGATGATCAACGCCCGGGCCGAGACGGTGCTCAGCAAGGGCGCGTTCGCCCGAGCGGCGCGGCGTCGCCGATGCCTGGTTCCGGCAACCGGATGGTATGAGTGGCAGGTCTCCCCGACGGCCCGCACCGCGGCCGGCAAGCCGCGCAAGCAGGCCTTCTTTGCAACGCGTTCCGATAGCGAGCCACTCGCCTTCGCCGGGTTGTATGAGTTGTGGAAGGACCCCGCCCCACCAGCCGATGCTGCCACGCCGTGGTTGGTGACGTTCACCATCATCACCACTGCAGCCGAGCCAGGCCTGGACCGCATTCACCCTCGCCAGCCTGTGGTGCTGGACGCGCCCCACTGGGATGCCTGGCTCGACCCGTCCCGCACCGACCCCGCCGAGGTCGAGTCATTGCTCGCGGCACCGCCAGCTGGGCGGTTTACCGCCTGGCCGGTCAGCCCGGCCGTCAACACCGTGGCTAACAACAGTCCTGCATTGATGGAGCCGCTCGCCGATTCAGAGTTGGTCGGCGTCGTTGACCCGCAGACCGGCGAGATCATCGGCGCCATGTGAGCGCACGTGCCCGTACCTTCAACACCACGGTGGGTATGGCGCGGGTCCACCACCGTGAAGCCGAAACTGCCCCCGGCTCCCCGGCCAGGGGCACGCTGGTGCTCGGCCACGGAGCTGGAGGTGGCGTCGAGTCAGCCGATCTGCAGGCACTGGCCGGATTGGCCGGTCACGGTTGGCATACGGTGCTGATCGAGCAACCCTGGAGAGTCGCTGGGCGCCGGATCGCCGTCGCCCCGCCGAAACTGGACGAGGCCACCGCCCAGATCCTCACCGCTCTGGGCTCGCAGCCCTGCCTGCCGCGACCGTGGGTCCTCGGTGGGCGTAGCGCCGGGGCGCGCGTCGCCTGTCGGCTCAGTGAGTATGCGCAGGCGTGCTTGCTCATCGCCTTCCCGCTGGTGCCCCGGCGCCGCGACGGCAGCAGCGGGCCTCGTCGCAGTCCGGAGTTGATGATCCCGTTGTTGCGCGGCATACCGACGTTGGTCGTGCAGGGTGACCGTGACCGATTCGGCGGGCCTGGCGACATTGCGGCCGTCATCTCGCAGTCAGGGGCGCAGCAGGCCCAGGTGGTGAGCTATCGCGGAGACCACGCTGTTCCCCGAGACCTGGTCGCGCTGATGCAAGATGTGTCCGGCTTCTTGGACGCACTAGCCTAGAAGCAGGCTGCGAGAGGTCTCAGCAGCCACGAACATCAACCCACCGAAAGGTTCCATGCAGGCAAACGACACGGTGAAGGCCCCCAACCTGTGGACCGCTCCCTACGCCACCGTGCCGGTGTCCGGCTCGGTGCGAGTGCCGGGGAGCAAGTCGTTGACGAACCGCTATCTGGCCCTGGCCGCCCTGGCCGACGGGCCGAGCCTGATTAGGCACCCGTTGAGCTCGCGAGACACCACGTTGATGCGGTCGGCGTTGAGCAACCTGGGCGCACAGATCGACGTCGACCAGGAGGCCCACACCTGGACTGTGACCCCCCCGAAGACTCTTGCGCCCGGTACGAGCATCGACGCCGGGCTCGCCGGGACGGTGATGCGCTTCGTCCCTGCCATCGCCGCCTTTGCCGACGGCAGCACGACGTTCGATGGCGATGAGCACGCGCGCAGCAGACCGATCGCCCCGCTGATCGGGGCACTGCGCGATCTTGGCGTCGAGATCGACGACGGCGGCGACCCGCACCTACCGTTCACCGTGCACGGCACCTCACGGGTGCGCGGAGGTGACGTGGACATCGACGCATCGCAGAGCTCGCAGTTCCTTTCCGCGCTGCTGCTCGTCGGCTCTCGGTTCGAGGCCGGGCTCACCCTGCGGCATACCGGGGCGAGTACGCCGAGCCGGCCACACATCGAGATGACGCTGCAGACGCTGGCGGAGGCCGGCGTGGTGGCCAGTGAACCGGAGCCAGGGCGGTGGCGGGTCGAACCCGGCCCGATCCGGGCGGTTGATGTGCAGGTCGAGCCGGACCTGTCGTCTGCCGCGCCGTTCCTGGCAGCCGCGGCCGTGACTGGCGGCTCGGTCACGGTTGCCGGATGGCCGACCCGGACCACTCAGGCCGGCAATTCGATGCCGAAGGTGTTGTCCGCGATGGGTGCGGGGGTGGAATGGGTTCAGGGTGCCTTGACGCTCACCGGTCCCACACCCGGGACGTTGCGGGGCATCGACCTCGATCTGCGTGACTTCGGGGAGTTGACCCCGGTCATCGCCGCTGTCGCTGCGTTGGCACGCACTCCCAGTCGGTTGCGCGGCATCGAGCATCTGCGCGGGCATGAGACCGACCGGCTGGAGGCTCTGCATCGAGAGTTGACGGCGATGGGCAGCGAGGTGAGCGAGCACCACGATGGGTTGGCCATCAAGCCCTCCACCCTGTCGCCGGCGACGCTACGGACCTACGGTGATCACCGGATGGCCATGGCTGCTGCGGTGTTGGGTGCTGCGGTCGAGGGCGTTCAGGTGATCGACGTGGGCACGACCAGCAAGACCTACCCGGGCTTCGCGCAGACCTGGTCGGCGTTGGTGCATTAGCCGATGGGCCGCTTCGACCACTACGACGAGGATTCGATCAGGACGCGCCCTGGGCGAAGGGGCTCTCGTCCACGGAGCAAAGACCGGCCCGCCCACGCCGACGCCAAAATTGGCACCGTGATCGCGGTGGACCGGGGCAGGTACACCACCCGCCTCGACGAGCACACGGTTGTGGCGATGAGGGCTCGCGAAGTCGGCCGGCACCGCATCGTGGTGGGTGACCGCGTCGCGATGGTCGGGAACACCTCCGGTGACGTCGATGCGTTGGCTCGGATTGTGCGCGTCTTGGACCGAGGCAGCGTGCTGCGACGGTCGGCCGACGACAGTGACCGGGTGGAGCGGGTGATCGTCGCCAACGCCACCCACCTGGCGATCGTCACTGCCCTGGCCGATCCGCAGCCCCGTCCCCGGATGATCGACCGGTGTCTGGTCGCGGCCTACGACGCAGGCCTGCAGCCGATCTTGGTGCTGACCAAGTCCGACCTCGCCGACCCCGCGGAACTGAGCGAGCAGTATGCCGCGCTGTCAGTGCCCTCGGTAGCGCTGGCGATGCCCGAGCACGGGCTGGCGAACCCCGGCACCAGCCAACAGCCGGGGTTGCAGGACCTGCGCGAGCGGCTCTTCGGCAACCTGACGGTCCTGGTCGGGCACTCCGGCGTGGGCAAGTCGACGCTGGTCAATGCTCTGGTGCCTAACGCCGAGCGTGCCACTGGAGTCGTCAACGACGTGACCGGGCGGGGCCGGCATACCTCCACCAGTGCTGTTGCGCTGCCGCTGACTGGCGGCGGTTGGGTGGTCGACACCCCCGGGGTGCGATCCTTCGGCCTCGGGCACGTCGACCCGGCGACCTTCGTGCAGCACTTCGATGACCTTGCACCGGGCGCCGCGGATTGCCCGCGCGGATGCAGCCACGACGAGCCGGACTGCGCCTTGGACACCTACGTCGGCTCGGGAGCGGCAGGACCCGGCGGCCCAGCACGACTGGAATCGCTGCGCCGCCTCCTGCGCAGCCGCAGCGACCATGCCTGAGACGCCGCGCCGGCGTCGTCGATCGGCGCCTTCGCCCGGTGTCCACTCTGAGGCGCTAGCGTGACCAGCGTGCCAAACTTCGCTGACGATCTAGGCCTTGCTCACGTGCTTGCCGACACCGTCGAGCGGTACACCACCTCCCTCTTCCACTCTCCCGAGCTCGAGATCAGCCTCAAGGACGACGGCTCGATGGTGACGCAAGCCGACCGGCATACCGAGGAACTACTGCGCTCCCAACTGCTCCGCACCCGACCCCGCGACGTCGTGCAAGGCGAAGAGCTACCCACGACCGGCACAGGTGAGCGCCGCTGGATCCTCGATCCGATCGATGGCACCACGAACTTCATCCGCGGGGTCCCGGTCTGGGCCACCTTGATCGCCTTGGCCGTGGACGGGGAGCCGGTGTTGGGGTTGGTTGCGGCGCCTGCGTTGCAGCGCCGCTGGTGGGCAGCCACCGGATCCGGCGCGTGGACTGGCCGAAGTCTGAGCCGGGCCCGCTCCATAGCGGTCTCCGATACGTCAATGATCGAGCACGCTTCGCTGTCTCATGCGGCGTTGGACAAATGGTGGCGGCACCCGATGCGCACCGGATTCCTCGATCTGGCCAGGTGTTGCTGGCGAACCCGGGGCTACGGAGATTTCTGGACGCACTGCCTCGTCGCCGAGGGGGCAGTCGACATCGGAGTCGACCCGACCTTGGCCGTGCACGACATGGCAGCGTTGGCGCCGATCGTCACGGAAGCCGGCGGGACCTTCACCAGCCTCGACGGAGAACGCGGACCCTTCGGGGGCAGCGCCCTGTCCAGCAACGGACTCCTGCACGACGCGGCGCTGGCTGCGCTTGCCGGCAACGGCTAGCGTCGTGTCGTCAACTACGAGCCACTTCCCACCGCGGGGACCACGCTGAGGTCGCCCAGGCCCAGCGCTCGAAGTGGCTCAGTGTGTGCAGTGGCATCACCGACGATGACAATGGTCCAGTCGGGACCTGCCCGAACGTCCTCCCACGCGGCAGCAACTGCGGACACCTCGACTCCCCGGGCCGTGGCCAAGTTGGCAGTGACAAAATCCGCGTCCAGGCCATCGAGGCTGAGCCGGATGAGCTCATCGGCGATGGCGTCGGCGGTGCTGTATCTCCCCGGCGCGGTCTTCGCGACGAAATCGGCGGCATGGCGCACCTCGTCCTCGGTAAGGTCATCGCCCGTGAACGAAAGGAGCCCGATCAAGGTCCCGAGCGCCTCGGCAGTGACCTCTGCACGTACCGAGCCGCCGACACTGCATACCCCTGTTTCGCCGCGCGGACGAAAAGCTGCGTGCATCCCGTAGGTATAGCCGCGTTGCTCCCGCATCACGGCGTCGATCCGGGACTGCGGAGACCCGCCCAGCAGGAAGCCCAGCACCTCATAGACGCCCCAACCGTGCGGCGTTCGTCGTGCCGGGCCAGGCCGCCCGAGTGTGAGGTGACTTTGCGTAGATAGGGGGCGATCAACAAAAACGAGCCGAGCCGCGTCGGCGCGCCGAAGTATGCCCGGCTCGACGGCACGTGAGACCGGCCCACCGTCATCGCCAGCTTCCGCCGACCAGTCGGACAAGTGCTTCGCCACGAACTGGGCTGCGGGATGGGCCAATGTCGAGGTGTCTCCGGACACCACCAGCGTCGCGCCATCGGGCCTGACATACCGACGGTAATAGTGACGAACATCGAGGGGATCGATCGCCGCGACCGAGGCCTGCCCGCCGCCGGTGGGCCGGCTCGCCCGGTCCTGGTCGTCGTAGTACGTTGCCGCAAACTCGATCGCGGCGCGGGCGCCGGCATCGGCATAGTTGTGCTCGATGTCGCTGATCCGGGCTCGCTTCAGTCGCTGCACCTCGACGTCTGGGTGGGCGGCTTCTTGCAGGCATTGCGACAGAATGTCCAGGCCCGCCTCGAAGTGCTCGGCGATGACCTCCATCTCCAGCACGATCCCGCGACTCGATACCCCGGCCCCGAACGCAATCCCATAGCGCTCGATCAGGTCTGCGAACTCCTGGGACGTGTGCCGATGGGTACCCTCGTCCAAGGCGTGCGCCATCAGCGAGGCAACCCCCTCGATCGCCCGAGGCTCCACACTCAAAGACACCGGCAGACCCAGACGCAGGGAGATGACGTGTTGGCCGGGCAGGTTCACCGTGAGCACGCTCAGCCCGTTGTCAAGTCGGTCCGCGGTCGGGAAAGGGAAGGACCACGACGGCGCTGGCGCCACGTCCGGTCGTGGGTGGGCGCTCATGCTCCTGCTGCCGTCCGCTGGTAGGTCACGACGCCCCGCGCTTCGGGTGCCAAGTAATGTTGGGCGGCTCGGCGGATGTCCTCGGCGCTGATCGCACGCATCCGATCCACATAGGTGTTGATGTAGTTCGGGTCCCCGTGAGTCGACATGGCGCGCCCGATGACATCCGCACGGTCTTCGATGGACCCCAGAGCTCCTAGCCAAGCACGCGCGTTGTCGGCGTACACCGCTGCGAGGCGCTCGTCACGGGGGCCGTCGGTGGAGAACGTGCCAAGCTCCTCACATAGGCTTGCCTCGACCTCATCGATCGTGGAGGTCGCAGCCACGTCGATTACCACGTACCCCAGTGAGGTTCCATCGATCAGGCCGAGCGCCCCGGCGGCGCAGTCGATCGCGCTTTCGTCGCTCCGGACCAGGCGCCGCTGCACCATGGAGGACGTCACTCCGGCGACCAGGTCGAGCGCCAGAACGCAGGCCAAGAAGTCGGGTGAGTTCACCTCGGGAAGCCGAAAACACGCATACAGGCGGTCGCTTGGCACGGCGCTGCTCATCGGCAGACGTTGGTGCTCGGCGTGCGGGGGCAATGCCGCAGTCTCGGCCTTCGGGACCGTGGCAGGCTCGGCCGCGGTGGCCACCTCGGTCGTGCCGGGCTCACCGAAGTAGCGCCGAGCCCAGGCGTTGCCCTCCTCCGGGGTCACATCACCAACCATGGTCACAATGCGACGCGGGGGCTGGTAGTGGGTGGCATAGAAGTCGCGCACGGTCTCCAGTGAGGCGGCGCCGAGGTCTTCCATCGAGCCAATCGGGGTATGCCGATAGGGATGGTCGTGGGTGAACGTGATCGCGCACATCGCCTCGAGGGCGTCGCCGTAGGGCTGGTTATCGCAGCGCTGTCGCTTCTCCTCCACGACGACATCGCGCTGATTGTCAAGATTCTGTTGGGTCAGCGCGGGCAACAAGCGGGTATGCCGATCAGCCTCCAGCCACAGCGCCAACTCGGCCGCTCCACTAGGCACCGTCTGGAAGTAGGTCGTGAGGTCGAAGGACGTCGTCGCGTTGCACCTGCCCCCGTGGCCCATCAGCAGTGCGAAGTGCTCACCTTCGGCCACGTTCGCCGACCCTTCGAACATCAGGTGCTCGAAGAGGTGGGCCAGCCCGGTTTGTCCAGGCACCTCGTGCCGTGAGCCGACATTGACGGAGATGTTGATGCTCACCTCTGGGACCAGATGGTCCTCGCTGATCAGGACCCTGGTCCCGTTCTCCAGCGTGGCGCAGCTGACGGGATAGTCGAATGACATGGCGACACCCTAGGCGTCAAGGCTGTCTTACCCGGCAGGTTCGTCGGGCTGGTCTCCGTGCGGGAAATTCTGCTGGCCATCATCGTCCTGCTCGGCCGAGCGTGGACGCATCGTTCGACCCAGCTGTTCCACCAACCGCCGCTGGTCATCTTCCATGGCCAGGCGGCCGAAGACCTGCTGCTCGGTAATGGTCCGCTGCGCCCGGTCTCGGCCAAGAAATGTCACCGCCCAATGCAACAGCATGGTGACCTGCGACTTGAACCCGATGATGTAGAAGAGGTGGATCACCAACCACATGGACCATGCCAAGAAGCCGGTGACCTTAACCGGCCCTACCTCCGCGATGGCCCTGAAGCGCGCGATCGTGGCCATGTTGCCCTTGTCGAAGTACTCGAAGTCCTTACTCACCGGCTCGCCCTTCAGCTCGCGCACGATCTGAGCCGACGCATGCCGGGCGGTTTGGATGGCAGTTTGGGCCACGCCTGGCAGGCCGTTCAGGTCGATCATGTCACCGAGCACAAACACCTCCGGGTGACCGGGCAGGGTCAGGTCGGCATTGACCGGGATGCGGCCACCCCGGTCGACGTCGAGGCCGACTTGGTCAGCCAGAATGCGTGCCAAGGGGCTGGCCGAGACGCCTGCCGCCCACACCTTTGTCACGGCGTCGATGCGATGTGACTGACCCTCGCCATCTTGGTACACCAGGCCAGATTCGTCGACGTCTGTGACCATTGCTCCGAGTCGGACGTCAACCCCCATACCCTCCAATTCCGCGCGCACCTTGTCCTGTAGCGAGCGATCGAACGAGCTCAACACCGCATCGCCGCCGTCGAGCAGGACGATGCGAGAGTTCTTGGGTTCGATGTGCCGGAACTCGTCATGAATGGTGCGTTGGGACAACTCGATCAGCTGTCCGGCCATCTCGACACCGGTGGGACCGGCTCCGACAACCACAAATGTCATCAGCCGCGCGACGTCGGCGTCCTCGCCTCGGGATGCGGCCAACTCTGCCAGTTCGTAGGCGCCGTAGATCCGGCCGCGCAACTCCAGAGCGTCATCGACACTTTTCATTCCCGGCGCATGCCGGGCGAAGTGATCGTTACCGAAGTAGGAGGTCTTTGAGCCGGCCGCCACGATCAGATAGTCGTACTCGTAGCGATCTTCAACACCGAGGGTCACCGTCGTCAGGTGGTGGGCCTGCAGGTCGATATCGGTGACGGTGCCCAACAGGACCTCGACGTTGGTCTGCTTGTGCAACACCTCGCGGGTCGCCGGAGCGATCTCTCCCGAGGACAGAATGCCGGTGGCTACCTGATAGAGGAGAGGCTGGAACAGGTGGTGGCTGGTGCGCCCGATGACAGTCACCCGCACCGGCGCGTCGGCCAAGGTTTGGGCGGCGAAGAGCCCGCCAAATCCGGAGCCGACGATGACGACGCGGGGCATGGCGGAAGGGTTGTCACTCATATGGTCCAACCTTACGGATCTGCGCACACTGCTGCAGCGTCAGGGGTCGGGTCTAGCCTGAAGGCGTCGGTGTGCAGCACGACTGCACCACCCCGCAAGGAGAGGCTCATGGCCGAGAACAAAACGCAGCCCACCCAGGTAGACCCCGCGGACTTCATCGCCGCCGTCGAGCATCCGACCCGCCGGGCGGACGCTCAGACGCTGCTGGGCCTGATGACCCGGATCACCGGCTATCGCGCGAAGATGTGGGGCCCCTCGATCGTAGGCTTTGGCAGGTACCGATATAGATACGAATCGGGACGCGAGGGCGAGTTCCTCATGACCGGCTTTTCACCGCGCAAGGCCAACACCACGGTGTATGTGTTGCCTGGATATGAGGATCTGAGCGAAGAGTTGAGCCGGCTCGGTAAACACAAGTTGGGTCGCAGCTGCCTCTACATCAACAAACTTGCCGACGTTGACCTGAACGTGTTGGAGGAGATTGTGACTAAGGGCGTCGCCCATATGGAGGCCAATTACGACACCTCGGACTAGGTCTACGCCCCGTTCTTTCCCGGTGGGCGCACCCTGCAGATCCCTGGTCTGGAGTTAGCCGGGTTTGGGTGCCCCCGGTCTGGCGTACCGAATCCATGTGATCAGGATGCACAGCACCGCGTATCCCGCGCCGATGAAGTAGAAGGTCGTCGGTGTCATCAGGGTCAAGCCCACACCGAAGATGAACGGGCCGAACGCGGCGATGGCGGCCGTCCAACCGATCACACCACCGGCTTGTCGACGCTCGAAGATCATCGGCATCTGCTTGAACGTCGACGCGTTGCCGATCCCGGAGAACAAGAAGATCGCCATCATGCCCCAGAAAAAGCGGGTGAAGTCGCTGGCAAGGCTGTCTGCTGAGGTCAGGTCCGGTGTCAGCGCCGGAATCGTCCACAGGATGGAGGCAAGGATGCCGACGCCAGAAATCAACGTCCAGATCGCCCCACCCATTCGGTCGGTCAGCGGCGAGAAGAACACGCGAGCGCCGGCCCCGATCAAGGCCCCCCAAAAGACGTAGGTCACCGGGTCGGGCACGTCGTACCCGGTCACTAATAGCTCGGCGGTGGACCCTGCGCCGGAGACGATGTCGGCGTTGCCGGCGCCGTAGAGGTTGCTCCCTAGCAGGCCGAACTGCGCGGCAAGACCGGAGAACGTGCCAAAAGTCATGATGTAGAGAATGGTCATCAGCCAGGTGTCGGGGTTGCTGAAGATGTCGAATTGCTGCTTGATATTGGCCTTGATCGGCACCGACTTCAAGAACATCCACGCGGCGATCGACCCGAGCAGCATCAACGGGATCCAGACGAACGCAGCGTTCTGATACCAGACCTCGCGATCGGCGTCACCGGTCACAGCCATCTGTTGACTGCTGCCCATGAAGCCGATCATCCCGAACCCGATCAGCCACGGGGTCAGCAGTTGCACCAGCGACACCCCGAAGTTGCCGATCCCAGCTTGCAAGCCCAGTGCCGTGCCTTGCATCCGTTTGGGGAAGAAGTAGGAGGTGCTCGGCATGAACCCGGAGAAGGCTCCTCCGCCGATGCCGGCCAGGAAGGCCAACACCAGTAGCTCCCAGTAGGGAGCGGTGGGGCTCTGCACGCGCACACCCCAGCCGAGGACCGGAAAAATCAACAACGCGGTGGTCAGAGCCACCATTTTGCGGGTTCCGAGGATCGGTGGCAGCACCATCCAGACGATCCGCAGCAAACCCGCTGCCAATCCCGGCATCGAGGCCAACCAGTAGAGCTGGGCCTGGGTGAAGTCATAGCCCAGAGCATTGAGCTTGGGGATGATCGCGCTGGGCAAGAACCAGGCGACGAAGCACAAAGTGAGGGTGAACGTGCTGATCCACAGCGTGGTCCACGCCAATTTCTTGTCCCACACCTCCTCGTCTTCGGGATCCCACGAGGTCAACCACTCTTTCGACGATGACGTGCTCATGCGCGTGCCTCCTGGGGCTGCTCGGTTGCGGAGTCGGTGTTCTCGATGTTCTTGGTGGCATCGGCGTCGCCGGGATCGTCGGGGCGCTCGAGGTGGGTCGCCAGTTCGGGAGACTGACCGTGCAGCATGTGCACCACCGTCCAGTGCATCCAGGCCAGACAGATGGCCGTCAGGACGAACAGCACGAAGAACGTGCTGGTTGGGAAACCGGACCACGCCTTGGTGTAGGCGAACAGTGGCGGCAAGAAGAACCCGCCGAGTCCGCCGAGCATGCCCACGAGACCGCCGACTGCTCCGACGTCTCTGGGGAAGTACTCCGGAATGTGCTTGTAGACGGCGGCCTTGCCTACGCCCATCGCGCACCCCATCACGAAGACGAGGATGGTGAACGGGATGAGCCCGATCGCGTACGGCAGGTGCTCAGTCTGGGTGCCGTCGGCTTGGTCGATCAGGATGCGCCCGTTCGGCATCATCAGAATGCCGTTGCAGATCAACATGATGATGAACGTGCCGTACATCGAGCTGCGGGCGCCCCACTTATCGGAGAACCATCCGCCCACCGGGCGTAACAGCGAAGCCGGGAAGATGAAGAGCGCGGTGAGCAAGCCCGCCGTCGTCAACGAGACGTCGAAGTTGTCGATGTAGTACGTCGGGAGCCACGCGGCCAACGCCACGTAGGCACCGAACACCGCGCAGTAGTAGAGGCTGAATCGCCAGACCCGCACCTGCTTCAATGGGGCAAGCCGCTCGGGGAGGCTGCGGCCTGCCCCCGGCACGATGTCATTGCGGGGGGTCAACGTCCAGGTCAGGATCGCCAGCACGATCAGCATCACCGCGTACAGCACCGGCACCAGTCGCCAGCCGCCCTGGATGCCGAAGGCGAACGTCATACCGGCCGTTCCAAGGATCAGCGGGGGGCCGATGAACTTGGTGACCGAGGCGCCGACGTTGCCTGCGCCGAAGATCCCGAGCGCCAAGCCTTGGCGCTCCCGGGGTGCCCACGCCGAATTCCAGGCCACGCCTGCCGTGAAGGAGTTCCCGGCGAACCCGACCAAGAAGGCCAACGCCAGCAACGGACCGTAGGAGTCGACCAAGGAGACCAGGTAGGTCGGGATCGCGACGGCCACCAGCATGATGGTCATCACGATCCGGCCGCCGTAGCGATCAGCCAGCATGCCAGCCGGCAGGCGCCAGATGGAGCCGTTCAGCACGGCTACCGCGATCAGCCACGACAGTTGCACCTCGCTGAGCCCGAACTCCTCGGAGATCGGTTTGCCCAGGATGCCGAACATCAGCCACACCGCGAACATGGCGGTGAAGCCAATGGTTGACAGGGTCAGCACCCGGGTTGCTCCGCGCGCCTGAGTGGGGGCCGTCATCGCTCTCCCTTATTTGGGTGATAGATCTCATCTAAACTATTTACTACGCGCACCGTACACCCTCTACGCCGTTCGTAGTATGCCCTTGCGCAGCACAGTTCCTTAGGGTTTACTGCAATCACCGTATTCCTTTAAATGGAGGTGAAGCATGCCGGCTCAAACCCCCAGTGAGGGTGCGGCGCTGCTCACGTCCACGGTGCGCCGACGGATCATGGACCATCTCTTCGGGCTGTCTTGGGTGCCTGATGAGGATGGTTCATCGACCAGGCGGACAGGGCTGAGCGCCGCCGAGCTCGGCGAACTGCTCGGCCTGCATACGACCACTGTGCGCTTTCATCTCGACCAACTGGTCACTGCCGGGTTGGTTGAAAGCAGGTTCGTGCCTCAGGACGGCGCAGGCCGACCGCGCAAGACCTATTTCGCGGTCGAGGGTCGTCTGGATCCGGACCCACCCGCCGGGCCCTACGCGGTGCTCGCGGAGCTGCTGACAGCCGCCCTGGACCCCAGCGAACAAGCGCGGCTGTCCCCTGAAGAGGCCGGGATTCGCTGGGTCGAGCGGCGCACCGGCAGCCCGGCGCAGGCATCCTCGCCATCTACGGGAGGACAGCCCCCGCCGGCCCCGCCGGCAGCTCGGACCCCGGGCGCCTGGCTCGGCAGAGTCGGCGAAGTCATCGACCTATTGAACGAGTGGGGATATACGCCTCAACTCAGCACTGACCAGGGTGGTCGCGTGGTGGATGTCACGCTGCATGACTGTCCGTTCCTAGATCTGGCCCGCACCCACCCCGAGGTTGTCTGCGGGGTGCACCGTGGGCTTCTTCGTGGCGCGCTCACGCATGTCGGCGAGACCGAGGCGGAGATCAGTCTGCGCCCCTTCGTCAGCGAGCGAACCTGCCTAGCAACCCTGAGTAGCCGCACTCCATTTACCCCCACAGGAGAGAGCCATGTCTGACATCGCTACACCCCGGGCGACCGGTATGGATAGCAAGATCAGCGAGGGCCTGGTGGGCACCCGCCGCTTCTTCACCCGCGGGGAGGTGTCGAGTGACCAACGCTCAATGCACCTCAAGGGAGGCCGGGCAGGGGACGCGTTCTACCGAGACCGGTGGAGCCACGACAAGGTGGTGCGATCCACCCACGGCGTGAACTGCACCGGCTCCTGCTCGTGGAAGGTCTACGTCAAAGACGGGATCATCACCTGGGAGAGCCAACAAACCGACTACCCCTCGACCGGCGCTGACCGGCCGGAGTACGAACCGCGCGGCTGCCCGCGAGGTGCCGCGTTCTCCTGGTACACCTACTCCCCCACCCGGGTGCGTTACCCCTACATTCGAGGCGTACTGCTGGAGATGTATCGCGAAGCCAAAGCCGAGCTGGGGGACCCAGTGCTGGCCTGGGCTTCGATCGTGCAGGACCCTGAGAAGGCCAAGCGCTACAAGTCGGCCCGCGGCAAAGGCGGGCTGCTGCGGGCCACCTGGGCCGAGGCCACCGAGTTGGTCGCCGCCGGCTACGTCTACACGATCAAGCGTTGGGGGCCGGACCGGATAGCCGGCTTCTCGCCGATTCCGGCGATGTCGATGGTCAGCCACGCATCGGGCTCGCGCTTCACCTCGCTCATCGGCGCCCAGATGCTCAGCTTCTACGACTGGTATGCCGACTTGCCGGTGGCCTCGCCGCAGGTGTTCGGCGACCAGACCGACGTGCCTGAGTCCGGCGACTGGTGGGACGCCGGATACCTGATGATGTGGGGCTCCAACGTCCCGCTGACCCGCACCCCCGACGCGCACTGGATGACCGAGGCCCGCTATCGAGGTCAGAAGGTCGTCGTGGTCAGTCCGGACTACGCCGACAACGTGAAATTCGCCGACGAATGGCTGGCCGCTGCTCCTGGCACCGATGCAGCGCTGGCGATGGCGATGGGGCACGTGATCCTGCGCGAGTTCTTCGTCGACGCCCAGGTCGAGTACTTCACCG
>JBARZG010000149.1:0-2897 GCA_049649785.1 Ornithinimicrobium sp.
GTAACAACGACGTGCTGCGGTATGCCGAGGTGATGGAGCGCGCGCTGGTGCACGAGGGCCGCAAGCATTACTTCCTGGTGAACTTCCCGCAAGAGCCGGGCGCCTTGCGGCGGTTCTTGGACGAGATTCTCGGGCCCGATGATGATATTGCCTTGTTCGAATACGTGAAGCGCAGCAACCGCGAGATTGGTCCGGCACTGGTCGGCATCGAGTTGGGCTCGCCGAGCGACCTTGGCCCGCTGATGGAGCGAATGCGTGGCTCGTCGATCACAGTTGAGCAGATCCCACCAGACAGCCCCATGTTCCGCTTCATTCAATAGGCCCGAGTTTGCGCTGCTAGTCGAGTGAGCCTCGAGGCACTATCCATTCGGTGGGCTGGTGGGTTACCGCTGCGATGTGGTCGAAATCTGCGTCGTAGTGAAGCACTACCAAAGATCGTGCCTGCGCAACGGCCGCTATGAGCAGATCGGGGATATTCCGGCCGCGCGGGGCATGGCGGCAAGTTCTCGTTGCACGCGTCATGCCTGCTCGACATGGGACGCTTCGAAATCGATGGGCTCTCTCCGTTGGCTCAGTGGCACGAGCGGTGAGCGTCAGCCGCTTTGGTGCGCGTTTGTGTATCTGGAGCGCTGCTGTAAAGCAGCACCAGATGGACAAACGCGCACTAAATCCATGGCCCGACGGCCCTGCTGTGACTCAGCTGAATTCGGCGAGGTCATCGACCCGCAAGCCGACCGCGTACCCAACCTCAGTGCACAGAACAACGAGCGGACCCGCTGCAACTCAGAGCACTACGGTGCACGGTCATCAGCGCGCCGTGGCTGGCTCAGCGGGCCTCACAACGTGAGCGGGCGAGTTAGCGGACGATGATCTCGCCGTAGGTATATCCCGTGGTCGCCTCTGGCATGTCCACTGTGGCGCGGTTGACACCTTTGCGCCCGTACAACGAGACGCCGACCTGTGCACCGCTCGGAGCATCTCGCAGCGCCCGGAGCAAACGGTTGAAGGTCCGGGGCGTGCGCTCCTCACCTTCGAAGTCGAACTCGTAAAAGCCTTCTGCGCCTCCGGTCAGCTCGACGCTGGTGAAACCGCGTGGTTGCGGCGGAAGGGTGAACTCCTGACGAACCTTCGTGCTCGACTTGTAGGGGTATCCATTGATCCGCATCTTGATGTACCGATCAGACCTCACTGTCGGAAGATTTGACTCGTTCAGTCGTTGCCACTTCCCTTTGACCCGAATGTCGGCAGAGACCATATTGATGGCCTGGTACTCCTCGGTGACCGTGCCATTCAGGGTGACCGAGGTGATCTCAGCCTCCTTGCGCGGGTATTCCATGATTTGGTAAAGGGGCTCATAGAGTTCGAAGCCAGTCAGGAAGGCGAGGTCGTAACGCTCTGCGGTGACCCCGTCAATCGTCACCGACCAGGGGCCGTTGTTCGTGGTGCCTTTGATAGTCAGGTCGGTTCGGGCCACGCCACCCCCCGCGCTGTCCAAGACTCGTTCCATGTTGACCAGTGCGTGGAAGGCAGCGATGTCAGCCGTCCAATCAGGGGTGACGGCCTCGGTGACGCCGGTGCGCTCCCTACCGCTGTCGAGGTTGCTGAGAGTGCTGACAACGGGGGTCGTGACCGGGCCGGAATCCAAGGTGCCCTTCAGGCCAGCCAAGCGGTCTTCGGTGATGGTGCCGGCGACCCCGCCTGGGTTGGCGACCTTGAATGGAGCGTTCGAATCCTGCTGGATGTACAGCGCGTCTGCGCTATGCATGCTCTGCGAGGTGTTGCCCTCGAAGAAGAAGGGGTGACCGAAGTTCAAGACATCCGAGCCGCATACCGCGGTGGTGGTGCCAACACCCGCCAGCGTGAAGTCGCCGTATGACAAGGCGGCGGCCACGTTTCCACCCGGCACGATCGCCGTGGCTTCGTCGGCGGGAGCCACGGCTCCGCTGGCGAAGGCCTGCCCCAGGTCTAGACGGCTGTCGATCAACTCTCCGAAGGCGCGGGCTTGCCGGGGATTCACACCGGATAGACCCAGCGGAACGGGGAGTCGCTGGAAGCCGTCGGCAGCCTGCTCGGTGCTGACTTGGGCATCGGCCACGAGGCGCTTCTGGGCCTCCTTCGTCACCGGAATGCTGTCCGGCGCCGCGGCCGTGGTCGCTCCGATGTCGTACATCGCGCTCGCCGGAGTCACGCCGGCCACGGGGGAGCCCCCCCATGCCAGGCCATAGGCGACGGCACCTATCAGCCGACCGTCTTCGGCATACACCGGCGAGCCGCTCATCCCGGACCACACACCACCTGCCTCATCGATCGCTGGGCTCGACAACTCCACCATGATCATGTCGATGCCCGGTGCGATGCCGTCGCGAAGCGTGCCGATCACTTCCCCGCTGAACGGGGCGGGTGTAGTGCCTTCATCGACGGTCAACCCGTCGACGACCTGACCACGGGTGAGCTGATTGACCGGGTAGGCGGCGGGGCACGGATCAGTAGGTGCCAGAGCAACGCCCGTCGTCGAAGCGCTTGCCCGGGTATCGGAGGAGGCAAGCGCTGCACTTCCCGGCGCAACCGCCGCACCCGCGATCAAAGCGCTGCCGAGCGTGATGCTCAACAGTCGGCGACGGCGTGATGATGCTGTATTCATTTGAGACCCCTTGCGGCTCAGGGGGCCCCGATGAAGCAGCCCTCCAGGTGCTTTCCGACCCTGATGAGGGACGTGATCTGAAGTTCCCACTGCGGCGGGGTGCTGTCAAGTGGACCTCGTGGCCTTCGCAGAAAGAGACCGAAAAGAGACCACCAGGGTTCCACCAACGTCGCTCGTCTGTGTCAAGCCCGACATCTCCCCTATAGGCCAGCCGCTGCGTATGCGGGCGAATGCACTGCACCCCCACGCCCCGATC